>CAIJNK010000022.1 GCA_903822075.1 uncultured bacterium | reverse complement strand
CGCCAAACATGAGAACTTCACTCTCCCCAGACCAGAGCTTTCCTTTGCCGACACGGTCACCAGCACTCCTTTCACCAATAACGACCCCTTGCCTTCCTGTGGTAACGGCAAGGTGGACCCCGGTGAAGCTTGTGATGGAAGCGACACCAACGCTTCCGAAGGCGTCAACAACTACACTTGCTCCACCGTCGCTGCCGGCTTTGTCTCGGGCACCCTCACCTGCAACTCCGACTGCAAAAGCTACAACACCACCCAGTGCGTCACCGGCCACACCATTGTCGCCACCTCCTGCGAGCAACCCGCCGTCCAAACCGCCATCGACTCCGCCTCCGACGGCGACATCGTGGTGGTCCCGGCGGGGAATTGCACGTGGAACAGCGGTGTTACAATTAATAAAGGAATTCTATTAAAAGGATTAGGAATTGGTAATACTATTTTAACTGCCGGCGCGGGTGGATTTTATTTTATTACCTATGAACCTTTAAATTATTCCGCAAATAAACCCTTTAGAGTTACGGGCTTAACTATGGATTTTGGTGATGAGTCTTCGGGAATATCATTGGGGGTTGGAGGTAGGGATGCCCCATTTACAATTCAAACCGGAATAAGAATTGATCATATACATTTTTTAAATGCCCCAACTCAATCTCATAACGCAATTTTTAGTCATGCCAGAATGTTTGGCGTCGTTGATAACTGTAATTTCGAAAATATTGCGTATCCGGCGCGTAGCGATGCAGGAATCGGAAACTCTTCTTTTTGGGATAATTTTACTTTTACATTTGGCGCCAACGACAATCTTTACTACGAGGATAATAATTTTTCCGGCGTTTCATCCGGTGTGGTTGAAGATTGCCAATATTCAGGAAGATATGCTTATAGATACAATACTATTGTGATGCCGGTTAATGCCAGTCCTTTATTTGATATGCACGGCAATCATTATAGCTCAAATCCTGGTGCGAGCATGTGGTCATGCTTCGGAGGAGAAATTTATGGTAATTTAGTTCAATCTGGTTCGAATAAGGTTGATTTATTAGATCAAAGAGGCGGAAAAACATTAGTATTCGGTAATAATATTGTCACGACTGGAAATACTTCTATGCAAGTAAGAGAAGAATGGACAGATTCTGATAACCCTACGACAAGTTTAGAACCTCAGCATATTCATGACACTTATTATTGGAATAACAGAAAAAACACTACTACACCCATTTTGGGCGCATTATTTGTTCCATTAAGCGGTTCTGCAACCGGTGGAGGTGATAATTATTTAGATGATAGCACACAAAACTTTTCTGGTTCTTTTTCTAATTCATTCCCAACTACGTACGGATTAAATATTTATGATGGTACTGGCGCTGGACAAACTGAACAAATTTCATCAGTTACTGATACAAGAGTGACGGTAAATAACAATTGGAGCACTGACCCAGATAACACGTCTAAATATAAAATTATATCAGATTGTTGTAAGGTTTTATCGGAAAATAGCCAATTTTACAACCAGAAGCCTTCTTTCGACGGCACCACTGGCATCGGTTGTGGTCACCAAGCCGACATGCCTCCCACTTGCACCACTGGTGTCGGCTATTGGGCCACCGATCAAAACTGTGCCGGCGTTGACGACGCCAATGTTGGAGCTAATCCAACCACTCCAATAAAAGGCACATTATACAAATGCACCGCTCCCGACACCTGGACCGCCTATTACACCCCCTACGTCTACCCTCATCCTCTTTCCCTCATTGACCCTCAACCATCATATTGTGGAGATGGAGTTGTTAACCAAGACACAGTTGCTCCCACCATTGTAGACAACACCAACATCCCATCTGGCGATATCTCCACAGGCTGGACACCCTCAACATATTTCTCCACAACAATGTACAGTACCAACTACCTTCATGACGGTAACACGGGCAAAGGAACAAAGACTGTAAAGTTTAATCCCAATCTCACAGCCGCCGGAAGCTACAAGGTTTCCATTTGGTATCCTCAAGGAGACAGCACTTACCCCGGAGCCACCCAAGTCCCGATTGTCATCAAACACAGCGGAACCACCACACCGGTCACCTTCAACGAATCCACCAACGGCGGACAATGGAACCAAATCGGCACCTACGACTTTAATGGTTTAGGCGACGAATATTCCCTAGTCCAAACCACAAGCGCCACCGACGGCTACGTCTTCGCCGACGCCTTCAAATTCGAACCCGCCACCCAAATCCAAGAACAATGCGACCACGGCACCGCCCATAACGGCACCCCGGGTGACACTTGTTCAGCCACGTGTATGAATGTTGTCTCTTACACCCTCTCCACCCCGGCAACAAACGGCACCGTCACCAAGTCTCCCGACCAAGCCACTTACGACTCAGGCACCTCCGTCACTATTACCGCCAATCCAAGCACAGGTTACACCTTCCTCAACTGGACCGGTGACGCAACCGGCACCACCAATCCCATAACCGTCACTATGAACGGAAACAAAACCATCACCGCGAATTTTACTGCTAAAAAAGTTGAGCTTATATCTGTCTCTAATTCTGTTCTAAATACATATACAACAGTTCAGGCTTGCGCAAATGCCGTAACCTCCGGCCAGACTTGTTTGATTTATGCCGGGACTTATGATGAGACTGTTACTGTGACTCATTCGGGGACAGCCGGAAATCCGATAACATTTACAGGAAGTGGGGACGTTTATGTAAAGCAGATATTTATTGGCTCATCCGACAATCATACAAACTGTGCGTCATATGTAATTCTCAATAATCTTATCATTGGCAGCGCTTCAAATTCTTCATATAGTATTCTTTACGCGAATAGGTGCAGCGATCACCTGATTATTAATGGGAGCACTATAGACGGGCATAATATTACTGATTTGGAAGGAATCAGCCTGTTTGGAGACCATGATTTAATGACTGGTTCAACCGTGCAAAATATTGACGATACTTATGCTGTGTCTGTGGGCGAGGCCGACAGACGGGACGGATTGGGGACAGATAGTGTAACGGTCACACATAGTATAATTAAAGATTGCAAAGATACTGATGCGTTTAGAGTTCATGGCACCAATCACATAATTTCTTTTAATGAAGTGAAGAATATGGATAAAGATGCCAATGTGGATCGTAATCATGGCGATTTTGTGCAATGGTTTACCAATGATAACGCTTGCGCTACCTCGTACGACGTTAGGAATATTCTCATAGAAGGCAATTATGTTCACGACGCCAAGGTGCAGGTGTGGTATGGAAATAATATTTGCCAGCCGCAGGGCACGGTCGTAGATAATATTGTTTTTAGAAATAATATTTTTTATAGAGTTGGATTAATGTCACAAGATAACGGACAAGCCTTTAGTAATCTTAAAATTTATAACAACGTTTTTGATACAGTCGGGTATATGTATTATTTGTTTGGCACTACGAGAACATTCAGTTCTAACGCTATTTCGTTCGGTTCTCATTCAACTGGGGTCGAGGTGAAAAATAATGTTTTCCTCAATTGCGGGGACGAGCCAACACATACTGATAAGGGATGTTACGCAACTAATAATGCTTCGGGGTTAACCGCTTCGAATAATTATTGCGGGGGTCCCTCATATACCACAAAAAGCACGGCCTATTTTACCGAAGGTTCTCCCTCGATAAATGGAGGTGACCCGAAGTTTGTGAATGTTTTATCGCAAGATTATCATCTTCAATCCATAAGCCCCTTGAAAGACGTCGGATTAAATTTATCAGTCTCTTTTACAAAAGATAAAGATGGGATTACTCGGAATGTTCCTTGGGACATCGGCGCCTACGAATACACAACCACTCCGCCACCAGGTCCTCCCACCTGCACCTCCTTCACCTACACCGCTTGGTCACCGGCCGTTTGTCCTGTTTCGGGAACTCAAACCCACACCGTAGTCACTTCCTCTCCCTCCGGTTGCACCGGAGGCACTCCTGTTTTATCCCAATCCTGCACATATGTTCCTCCTTACATCGGAGGTGGAGGAGGTGGCGGTACTCCGCCACCCCCTGTCTGCTCTGCCATCACCTATTCCCCCTGGTCTCCCTGCACCGCCACCTCCACCCTTCAAACCCGTTTAGTCCTCACCAAAACCCCCACCAACTGCTCCACCGTGGCCACCACCACTCAAGCCTGCACTCTGGCCACCTCAACTTCACCTCTCATCACTGCCACTTCCACCCCAGGTGCCAGCACCCCCCTCTTCCTCTTCACCCATATCCTAAACCCTTACACTACGGACCCAGACGTGAAATATCTCCAAATCTTCCTGAACACCCACGGCTTCATCATTGCCAAGACCGGCACCAGTTCTCCCTCTCACGAAACCGCTTACTTCAATGATGCCACCAGACTCGCTCTCATCCGCTTCCAGAATGCTCACTACACGAACATCCTGAAACCGGCCGGTGTCACCAAAGGCACCGGTGTCTTTGGTCTGGGTTCCATCAAGTATGTGAATAGTATCCTGAAGCAGGAAGCCTCAACTGCTCCAGCCCCGTCCGTCTGCCAATTCATCGATCTTTTGATTACCATTGATGTGATCCCCCAGAGCAAGGTGGGGGCGGCCAAGGGGGCGTTGGGGTGCCGGTGATTATTTTACTTTGTTAATGGATTAAACGGTGTGCTATAATGTTCGGAGATAAAGCCATGTCTCATAAAGCACAATATTCAAAATTATTTACGCCACCCAAATTTTTAGAAATGCCGTCTGTTTCCTTGGAAATATTACCCGAGGGTGTCTATTTTTTACTAAATAAAAGCACAGAAAAAGGCTTATTGCCCAACGTTCATGGTTGGTTGCCATTACCGGCCGGTACGATGGCACAAGGGGAAATCATTAGGAAGGAGCCAGTGCTGAAGGCTCTTTACGAAATCCGAAAAAAAACCAATGTCAGCTTTGTCCGTTTTTCGATTCCGGAAGAAAAAACTTATATTTTTAAGACTCATTTGCCGGATCTCAGCGCTAAAGAAGTCCGAGATATTTTGGACTTTAAAATTGAAGAAAACGTTCCTCTGTCAGCCAAAGAAGCAGTTTTTGATTATGATGTTGTGCCTAGTCCAAGTCATAAAAATGGGTTAGAGGTAGTGGTCTCCGTGACCTCTCTCAAGCTCGTGGAAGAATTACAGAATCTTTTTGAATCAGCCGGCTTAACTCCGATTTTTTTCAGTCCAGAGTCAAACAATGTGGCAAAAGCGGTGGTACGTGAAGGTAATGAACAGGTGGTTGTGCTGGTTAGTATTAGGGAGTCAAACATTATTTTGTCTTTGGCGGTATATGGTGTGGTGTGCCAGACCTCCTCTTTGAATTTTGGTAGTTCAACATTCACTGATTTGTTGGCCAAATATTTTAAGGTTTCACCGGAAGAGGCTTTAAAAATAAAGAGAGAAAAACTTTATAGCGAGAATCCTGACAACATGGAAATATTTTCCTATTTGATCAATACTATTTCCGCCATTAAAGATGAAATTTATAAGTTTATTTCTTACTGTAATGAGCGCGAAGATGTGGATACTCAGGTAGACAGGATTATCTTGTGCGGACGAGATGCAATGATCGTCGGTTTTGACAAATATCTATCCTTAAATTTGAATATGAACGTGGAAGTTGGCAATATCTGGGTAAACAATTTTGATTTGCGTGATTATGTTCCGGAGATCAACAAGTTGGATTCACTCGATCTGGCGGCGGTAAATGGTCTAAGCTTGTTTTAAACAATGGCAAATTTAATTACCACAAAACAAAAAAAGGGGATAAGACTGGATTATTTTATCCGACTCTGTGCTCTTTCTCTCCTCGTTCTTTCCTTACTAGGCAGTTTTCTTTTGGCATATGTTGTACCTTATTATTTTTCCGTGAGCGAAAAAGATAACCAGGCCGCCGAATCATTTAAAAATGCTATTAACGTGGAGAATAAAGAAAATGTTGGTGAGAGTGCTACCCAAGTAGTGGCGGAGACACTGGACGAATTAAAGGTGGAAGAGTTGTATAACGGCAGCCAAGTCACCCCGTCGACATATTTTTCGAAGGTGATTGAAAATAAAAACAGCAGTATCCGTCTGACCAATTATTCTTTCAGTCTTCAAAAAGCCGGAGTGGCACTGATCGTCGTTGGCGGTGTTTCCAAGAACCGTGAAGGATTGGTGACCTTTATCGAAGATCTGCGGTCCAAGGCGGGATTTGCGAGCGTGGATTATCCGGTTTCAGACTATGCCAATGATCGTGATATCCCTTTCACTTTAAATATTAAAACCACGTTATGAAAATAAATTATTCGAAAAAAGTACTTATCTTTTCTACCGTTGTTTTGATCGGTGTCTTAGTTTTGGACGTTATTTTTACAGATCTGCTTTTAGGCAGAATTATGAGTATCAATGACAAAGTCAAGCAGTGGGATATCTCCACCCAAGAGAGAGCCAGAGAAGTAAGTTTAAAGTCCTCCATTGCGAGTTCAAAGGACGATCGGGAAAAGCTTATTGGTTATTTTGTGGCGGCCGGTGATGTTGAAACTTTGAATTTTACCAAATACTTGGAAGATCTGGCCTTACAAAATAAAGTGACCCAGAAAAAGACTCTGGCTTATGAAGCCATAAGTGAGCTTGGTTCATCCGATGTGGTCTCCGCCATCAGGTATCGATTCAGTATTTCCGGCTCGTGGAATAATATCTCTAATTTTCTGCAGGCCATCGAGAATTTACCGGTTATATCAACCATAAACAGCGTTACTTTTAGCGTTAGTTCAGATAAAGTATGGTCAGCCGATTTGGATTTTTCGGTGGCTAAACTGAAAAAATAATTTTTTCTAAAATAAATTTCAAACATGAAAAACATAAGTTTAAAGAATATTATTAAGCACGGAACCAAGAAACCAGAGGGGATTGGTCCAGCCGCTTACCCAACACGTTTTGCGCGAGATTGGAAAATCATTGTTTCTCTTTTTGCCCTTGGACTCATTTCTCTGTCTCTTTTCGCCTGGCAAATATACCTGAGTGATCAGTTAGCCGGTGGTTATCTTCCACCGACGGAGGAACCGGCGGACGTTTCCGTAAAAACGGTCAACATAAAAAGATTAGAGGCCGATCTCCAAGCCTTGCAGACAAAACAGGCGGACTATCTCAAACTAAAAGCTAATCGTATCAAACTGATTGACCCTTCGCTTTAAAACTGTTATATTCTCTTAGCCTAGACCTATGCCCTCGTAGTTCAATGGATAGAACAGAACTCTTCTAAGGTTTTGATGTAGGTTCGATTCCTACCGAGGGCACAATGGGCGATTAGCTCAGTTGGTAGAGCGCTTCATTTACACTGAAGATGTCACAGGTTCGAGTCCTGTATCGCCCACGAATAAAATTATGGATATCCCGATTCTATATGAAGACAGTAATCTATTGGCGGTGAATAAACCGAGCGGTCTTGTGATACATACCGATGGGCGGACCCAAGAGCCGGCTTTGACGGATTGGCTTAAGGAAAAATATCCCGACACGGAGAAGGTGGGTGAACCTTTGGAAATAGGCACCGGGGAAATTATCAAAAGGTGGGGAATAGTGCATCGGATTGACCGGGAAACTTCCGGCGTGGTTTTGGTGGCTAAGAATCAGAAAGCTTATGACTTTTTAAAAAAGCAGTTTTTGGATCGGGAGATAGAAAAAACTTATCATGCGGTGGTGTATGGTGACGTGCGGTACGATGAAGGGATTATTAATCTGGCCATCGGTCGCAATAAAAGTGATTTTCGAAAAAAGGCCACCGGTAAGGCAGTGCGTGGTGAAGAAAAAGAAGCCGTGACTCATTATAAAACTTTGGCTCGGAAGGGAAAAATTTCTTTGATCGAGGCTAACCCGCGGACCGGACGAACACATCAGCTTCGGGTGCATTTTGCGGATTTAGGACATGGGATTATTGGGGACAGGTTATATGGCGTAGCCAAGAAGTCTCCGGTGAATATTTCCCGTCTGGCCCTGCACGCTTACTCTATCGAATTTGAATTACCGGAAGGTAAGTTAATAAAGATAATTGCCCCTTATCCGGTGGATTTCCAGGCGGCGGTGGATTTCTTTAAATAATTTGCGGAAAACGCTTAACTGTGCTAGATTACGGGAATGAAAATTTCATCAGTAAACATTGAAGAGCGAAAGAAACTGGCTATCAAAGCCGGTGATACTGTCCGTGTTCACCAGAAGATTACCGAAGGAGACAAAAGCCGAATTCAGATTTTCGAAGGGATGATAATTGGTCGCAAGCACGGTAACGAGGCTGGCGGTACTTTTACTGTTCGTAAGGTGATTGACGGGGTAGGAGTGGAGAGAATTTTTCCTTTTTACTCGCCTAATATTGATAAGATAGAAATAGTCAGAAGTTCAAAGACTCGTCGCGCCAAGCTTTATAATATTCGTGATAAGGCCGCCAAGGAAATCCGCCGTAAGATGAAGAATATCATCAACGCCAAGGAAGTAGTGGAAACAGTAGAAGCTCCGGTTGAGACAAAATAAATTAGATAAAACAAATTACAAAAGCCCCGGCGTCTGACGCCGGGGCTTTTGATTGAGTTTTTCCTGATTTTAGGCTATATTTGATTCTCAAACGCCTGGGTGGCGAAATTGGTAGACGTACTACCTTGAGGTGGTAGCGCCCTTACGGGCATGGAGGTTCAAGTCCTCTCCCAGGCACATAAGAAATAGTATTTGACTTTATTTGTTTAATGTGATACTGTTTTAGACAGTGGGTTCTTTGAAGTTAATTTTGTCTATTCACCATCTTTATCTTTTGCAAGATAGAAGGGAGGAAGTATGAATGACCAGAATCATGACGGTCGTGTGATACCCTCCTTATATATGCAAAATAAGGGGGAAAGTTCAATCAGGTTCGCTCTGCGTTTAACGAGCGCACCATCACGGGTTGTTGTAAGGATAACCGGTGGATGTGGAAATATGTCTGCGGCTGACGCCGACGGTATGTATGATCTTTTTGCCGAGGCCTTGAAAGGCTTTGACGGCGGAATACTTTTTGGCGGAACCAGAATGATTTCTAAAGAAGGGGGTAAGATACTCCCATCTGTAACCGAGATACCGACAAGAATCAAAATTAGAGCGCCGGACGCGGTGATTTTGGGAGTTGTTCCCAGAACTTCGGAGCTCAAATTGGTTCCTGGTTTGGGTATGGTGGTTTCCGGTGAGTCCGGGGCCGCCTATGACTCTATTATCCATCCCAACCAAGAAGCCTGTTTGCTTGTTCAGCAGTCCGTTGATACCGGAGTTGAGTGGGAAGCAGAGTACCGTGTTTGTTTGGATATCGTCAAGAATTTGCGCGATTATGCCAATTGGCAATCCGTGCTCATTTCTTACAACGGTGGTTCGGTTACCAAGAAAGAAATTCTGGAAACCGCCGAGCGTGGTTGGCCGGTCGTCTTGGTTAGCGGAAGCGGGAGGGTTACGGGAGAGCTGGCTGAAGATAATGATTTCTTAAACGAGCACCCAAATGTGCTTGTTGCAGAAAAAACATCCGAGTCTTTGCGGGGTGTGCTCGCAAAGCTTGGGGTGTGGGGTGTTTCGGCGGAAGGGCACCGAAATACTTTTAAGTTTGCCCTTGCACAAGGAGCATGAGATGAACAGTCCGTATAGCGTGACCGCCCCCGGCGGTAAAGTCAGGTTGTTGGTTATGGATGCAAAAGAGGGGTTGCCTTCAGCCTTTGCGCTGTTGGGAACGACAGCCCATGAAAAGGTTGCAATTCGCCTGGCGGGCGGATGCAAAGGAATGGGTCCTGACGACAAGGCGCAGATGATGGCCTTTTTCAAGGAAGCATTTCGGGGATATGTGGGGCTTGTCTGGTCAGGAGCCACGCGGCAGACCACCAAAGCTGGAGCAATTGATCCCATGGTGACCGATGTGCCCGGGATTATCGCGGCGGAGAATCAGGGTTGCGTCGCTCTTGGCACGGTGCCACGGGTGGAAATGATGACTCTGCAGCAAGAGTCTCGTCTGGTCCTGGATCAGTACGGAACCTTTCCAAATCCCAGCATGTTGGGGATCCTCGTCGTTCAAAACGGGGCGGACGGTAGTCTAGACTGGGATGGCGATGTCAAAACGTATGCCGCCCTCATGAATCAGTGGCGCGACTGTGGAGGGTTCAAGTCACTCGGCTTGATTTCCTGGAATGGTGGCGTTGTGACGAAGGACGAGATCATTATGTCCATCAAGCAGGGTTGGGTGACCGTTCTCATTACCGGCACTGGTCGGGCAACGGATGAATTGGCGGCAGAGTTGAAGGCCGATGACGTCGCGTTTGGTGGAAAATACAATCTGCCAGCAACTTGGGCAACGATGACCCACGTTGTTCCGAAGACGGATCCGTCAGCTCTGCACAATATCTTGGCTAGTCGCGGTTTCATCATCGAGTAAGGGCGGAACTGGAGAATCTATAGTACTATGGGCACCCAATGCTTCGGCTGAGGGTGCTTTTTTATTTGGCATAATTTTATATGTAAAAAGAAAATGTTATGATGTAAGAATGCTATACACCAGAAAAGGAGATGATGGAAAAACCGGCGCTTATGATTGTGATCAGCGTTTTTCCAAAAGCTCAGCCATTGCGGAAGCTTTGGGTTCTTTGGACGAAACAAACTCCTTTTTAGGTATCGTCAAAGCTAAATTGGCGGAAAGAAATTTTACTTTGTTTTCAGTCGGTCCGGAAAGGGCGGCGGATATAATTCAGGAAATGCAGGAAAATATTTTTATCATCCAGGCCGAGGTGGCCGGAGCAAAGAAAGTAGTCGGTGAAGAAAAAATACGGGAAGTGGAGGACTTGATTGCCGGCATTGAAAAAGAAATTCCACCAATTACCACTTTTACCATCCCCGGCGCTTCCATCGAATCGGCTGAACTGGACTTTGCCCGGACTTTGGTGCGTCAAGCGGAGAGGCGAGTGGTGGCGGTTTCGGAAGAATCCCACTCCGCAGAAGCTTCGCGGGACAAGGGCTTTCCTAAAATTTCGGCCAATTCTTTTGCGTATCTCAATCGTCTATCCAGTTTACTTTTTGCTCTCGCTAGACTTTCTGCCTATAAAAGTGGTATAAATGAGCAGTCTCCTAGCTATAAATAGGAGCGAAATGGTGGCTATGGTGTAGCGGTAGCACGCGAGCTTGTGGAGCTCTCTGTCCGGGTTCAACTCCCGGTAGCCACCCAAATAAAAAGCGCTCATCTGAGCGTCTTTTTGTTTGGGTGGCTAAGCAAGCAAATGATTTTGCTTGCGTCCGGGAGGTGAACGGCGGAGCCAAATTTTTTCAGCAGAAAAAATAGGTGAGCCGGTGCCCAGGGAAAATTTTTTGGCGAAAAAATTTTAGCCGAGGGAAACTGCCCGGTAGCCACCCCTTAATATCTATTTAATTTAATATCTGATACAATTGCCGTATGAAATCACTCACTATATTTTTTATTGGCGTCGCTGTTGCTTTAGCAATCGTGTTGGTCGTTACCTATTTTATTAAGGGTGGTGTTAAATTTAACAGTACTCTCATTTTTGTTGCGGGTTTCGTAATTGGTATGCTAACTTTGTATATAAAGGTAAGATTGATGGGTTTCTAGTTAAAACTATGGAATCAAAAAAACTTATTTGGATGGTGATGACGGTCGGTTTGTTTCTCGGCAGTTTTGTGCCGATGTTGTGGGGCGCCGGAGAGCTTTCTTTTTCTTCACTCATTTTTTCTACCCTTGGGGGATTCTTGGGTATTTGGGTTGGGTTTAAGTTGAGTTAGATTTGCCTTTCTGCTATACTTTTTACATGAAGATCGCCGAGAAGGCCAGAGATCATATCAGGGAACTTTGCTTAAAAGACAATAATATTTTTGGCATGAACGCCTATGACCATCATTTCGTGAGTGTGGTTTACTATGCGAAATTGTTGGCAAAAAAGTACGGAGCCGATGAGGAAATAATGGAAACTGCCGCCTGGCTTCATGACGTGGGGAGCATCTTGGGGGACTACAAGAATCATCATGTTTCCGGTGCAGACTATGCCGGGAAATTTTTAAAAGAATTAAAATATCCGGAAAATAAAATCAAGCAAGTCCAGGGTGCCATTTTGGCTCACCGGGGAAGTGTCAAAGTTCCTAAAAAGACAAATGAACAGAAGTGTTTGGCGGATGCGGACGCCATGTCCCACTTTAATGAATTAGGCGGTTTATTTTACTTGGCATTGGTGGCTAGAAAACTTGATACGGACAAAGCCATTGATTTTGTCAAAGAGAAGCTGGAGCGGTCATACAAAAAACTTTCTCCAAGGGGAAAAGGGATAATAAAACCAAAATATAAGGCGGCCATGCTCATGCTTCTTCCTCGTAAAACTATTTAACCGTTGTTGTGGCTGGTCCGGGAATGCTTGGCAGCTGCACATTTATTGTGGGGTTGTTAATGACTGGGGTTTTGGATTGAGTTACGTTATTTATGCGTTCACGCAGATAAGGTAAGGCTAGGATAATCGCAACTGCTAATACTAAAACCACCACCACTGCTCCCATCAACACTCCTGCACCGCCACTCTCTGCATTTCCGTTGTTGTCTCTACCGCTTTCCCTGGGATTATTAATAATTGTTGTCATGTTGTTTGTTCCTTATTTTAATAAAGTAAGATAGTGCGACTTTTATAAAATTTTCTCACCCCTGATCAATCTAACTAAAATCATAATGATAGCAATTACTAGGAGGATATGGATAAAACCGCCAATCGTAAAAGAAGTGACCACGCCCAAGGCCCAAAGAACGATCAAAACGATGGCAATTGTTGTTAACATTTTTTTATTTGATAAGTTGATAAAAGTTTGATGATAAGACACTCTCGACTAAATATCTTCATATGTTACATATATAATAAGCCGTTGCCATTAATATAATATTACTAATTTTAACTCTTGACGTTGATACTCAAAAGATGTAGACTCCAAAGTAGAGTGTTCGTCGATATTTTTTGTTTCGCCACAGCTCATAGAAAGGTTAAATCATGAAAAAACATACGGTCATATTTGACCCATATGTTCGTGGACGGATGAGAAGGGAAATGAACTTAAACCCGGGTCTCTGGAGGGTAGTATGGGATATTCCTACTGCGGTCATCAAGAGAGTCCTGCTTCCTGAGGGGCAGTTTTCCTGGCCTAGGTCGTTTAGTGAACCCATCGTGCGTGTTTTGGAGAAGCGAACAAGTGCGCATGATTTCTGCCTGTGTTTGAGAACTTGCCAAAGAGTTGAAACACATGTAACTTCTGGCATCGAAGATTCCGTCAGTATCGAATTTGACCTGTATGACGGAAATCGGCGGAAGATGTATAATCTCCGGCTTGCTATCTCGAAAGATCTTCGGGGGGCAGTCTGTGGGGCGGAGTTTTATCGTGAGGCCTGCGCGGACCTTCATTGCCGGGGATAGAAAGTTCGGTTTACTGGCAACACGGGCGTCTTGGAAACGAGGCGCCTTTTTATTACCAAATTTTTCATAGGTTTTTAACAAAAATATGCTATCATAACCTTATTATCAATTAATAACATTATTTTATGTATTACATCATCGTGATCGTACTTGTCCTGATTTTTCTTTCGCTTCGGGTGGTCAAGGAATATGATCGGGGGATCATCTTCTTTTTGGGGAAGTGCACTGGTGTCCGTGGCCCTGGTTTGATTATTTTAATTCCTATTTTTGAGCAGATGACCAAGGTGACTTTGCGCACCATCACGATGAATATTCCCTCACAGAAAATCATTACCAAAGATAACGTGTCTATCGATATCGCCGCTGTGGCCTATTACCATATCGTGGACCCGCAGAAGTCGGTCATCGCCATCGAAAACGTGCATGACGCGGTGAATCAGATCAGTCAGACCACGGTTCGGAATGTCGTCGGCCGTTTTTCTCTCGATCAGCTTTTGTCCCAAACCGGCGATATAAATATTCAAATCAAGGACGTGATTGATTCACATACCGAACCTTGGGGTGCACAGGTGACCGCGGTGGAAATCAAAGATATCGTTTTGCCGGATAATATGCAGAGAGCGATGGCCAAGGAGGCCGAGGCGGAGCGTGAGCGCCGAGCCAAGATAGTGGCCGCCGAAGGTGAGTTCCAGGCGGCGGAAAAGCTTGGTCAGGCCGCGGATCTTATTTCCATGCATCCGGTGGCCTTACAACTCCGAACTTTGCAGACCATGGCCGAGATTGCTACCGAGAAAAACTCCACTATTATTTTCCCCGCTCAGTTTATGACTACGGTTCAGGAAGCCTTTGCCACCTTGAAAGGGGATTCGACGAAAGTAAAATAATGGATAATATAAAAACTGATGCGGTTACCGACGTGCGAGGTGCAACACTCCACTATTTTAACAAGCACCCGATACTTTATCTTGTCATCTTTGTCATCGGCGGTGTTGGCGTGTTTTTAACCGTCAAGACCGGTGTTCCGCAGTTCCTCATATTCTCTTTGTTCTGTCTAATTATGGTATATGCTTTTATCTCAAATAAGATGAGGGGTTATATGTTGGAGCAGTTTGCCAAATCACTGGGATATTCTTATGTTAAGGATGGTGATATGTTCAGTGTCCAAGGATCATTGTTTAGTATTGGTCATAGTCAAAATATTTGTGACATTATTAGCGGTAAGGACGGAGACCGTCCGGTCCGAGTATTTCTGTATACCTGCACGGTTGGTTCTGGAAAAAATTCCCAAACTTATCACTACACAGTTTTCGAGAATACTTTCAATGGTGATATGCCGCACATTCTGCTTCATAAGAAAGAATTTATTTATTCCTCAGATGTCCCGGTATTTTCCGGTGGCGCGGCTGTAACGCTCGAGGGTGATTTTAACAAGTATTTCTCGCTTCTGGTGGAGAAGGGTTTTGAAATGGAAGCCTATGAAATATTTACTCCCGATTTTATGGAAGAATTGGTTGAAACAGCAAAGACCCTTGGTTTTGAATTTTATCAAAATCGACTCTATATTTATATGCCAAAGTATATTGGTAAGAGATCTGAACTTGATGCGATGTTCGCTTTGTCAGAAAAGCTTTGCTCTCAACTTGAACCGGTCATAAAAGGCATGCGGGAAGATGTCAGCGCCCTTAGTGGTCTTCAAAATAAGTAGACTATTTATGAGGTTAGCGGGGGGGGGTAAAATTTGTCACTTTCATTCCATCTTCAGGTTAAAACCTGTATACTGTCAGTATTATGAATTATGAAACACTTGTACCACGGGAGGTTATTTTAAAAACGATAGAGGCACTTAAGGATCGGGGCTTGTTAGCCGAATTAGTAAATAGCAAGAAAGAAGCTTTGGAAAAAATAAAAAGTCTGATTCCCGTTGGTGCCTCAGTCAATAATGGCTCGTCCATCACCTTGAAAGAAATCGGTTTTGTCGATTATCTGAAATCGAGCGAGCATGGTTGGAATAATTTGCATGAAGCGGTCTTGGCGGAAAAAGATCCGGCCAAACAGGCAGAACTTCGGAAGCTTTCCAACTTTGCGGATTATTATCTGGGTAGTGTTCATGCTCTGGCGGAAACAGGGGAGATGGTCATTGCTTCTGCCACCGGCAGTCAGCTGCCATCTTTGGCCAATACCGCCAAGAATATAATCTTAGTCGTCGGAGCGCAAAAAATAGTGCCAACTTTAGAAGAAGCTTTGAAAAGACTCCGCGAGTACGTGGTTCCGCTCGAAGATAAACGTATGAAAAGTACCGGTGCGCCCGGTACCGTCCTGGCTAAAATCTTAATTATGGAACGAGAGACGGCATATATGGGACGTAAAATATCAGTCATTATTGTCAATGAAAAACTCGGCTTCTAAAAACGAAAAAATAGTCCGTCAGATTTTCGATGCGAGTCTTTTTGTTAAGGGGGTATATTCTCTGTTGGAAATAATTATTGGATTCGTTGCTCTTTTTATTAGTCAGGCTACCGTTATACGATTTGTTATTTTTCTCACTCGGAATGAGCTCTCTGAGGATCCAAAGGATTTTATTTCGAACTATCTTTTAAGTTCTGCCAAGAATCTTTCTGTTAGTACCAGACATTTTGTTGCTTTTTATTTGTTAAGTTATGGGCTAATCAAGTGCCTTCTGATTCTCGGCCTTTTTAAAAAAAAGCTTTGGGCGTATCCACTATCTATCGTCGTTTTTTTTCTCTTCGGTCTTTACCAAATGGTCCGCTTTACCAACACTCATTCCCTTTGGTTACTCGGACTGACCTTGCTTGACGTATTAATCATTATTTTAACTTGGTATGAGTACAATCAGCTAAGAAGTGCGAGCAAAGATTAGATGTTATGTTATAATACCAACCATGTCCGAAGATATAAGTAATAAAATAATAGAAGTGAAAAATTTAGTCCGAAACTTCAAAAAGGTGGAAGCCGTCAAGGATATTTCTTTTTTTGTGAAGAAGGGCGAGAGTTTTGCCTTTCTCGGCCCAAACGGAGCCGGAAAGACTACCACCATCCGGATGCTGACCACTCTCCTCGAACCAACATCCGGCACAGTCAGCCTGAACGGTTTTGATGCCCATAAAAACCCCTCGGACACCAGACGCTCTTTCGGTATCGTCTTTCAGGATCCCAGCTTGGATACGGAACTGACCGCTTATGAAAACATGTATATTCATGCTGTGCTTTACGGTTTGAAACGCGAAGTTTATTTAAAAAGGATTGAGGAATTGATGACGATGGTGGAGCTGTGGGGGAGAAAGGATGATCTAGTAAAAAACTTTTCCGGCGGAATGAAACGCCGGCTCGAGATTGCGCGCGGACTTTTGCATCACCCAAAGGTTTTATTTTTAGACGAACCAACTTTAGGTTTGGATCCACAAACTCGAAATCTGATGTGGAACTATATCAAGGATTTGCGGGAGAAGGAGGGTTTGACTGTTTTCTTTACCACACATTATATGGAAGAGGCGGATAAGAATGCGGATACGATTGCCGTCATTGATCACGGTGTGATTGTGGCTCAGGGTAAGTCCGAGGATTTGAAAAAGCAAACAAACAAGACAACTTTAGAAGAGGCTTTCTTGGCGTTAACCGGCAAGGATATTCGAGAATCTGAAGGTAATCACGGCGCCGATATGATGAAAATGTGGCGGGGCAGGCGATAATTTTAAAAAATATGATACTTTATATTTTATGGCTCAGGCAGATAAAAAGATACTTGCGATCCAAATCCCGGATTGTGGGTTCGCTTGGTCAGCCGATTTTATTTTTGGTAGCCTTAGGTTTCGGTTTTGGTCCGATCTACGCCAAGGCCGGGGGAGGTAATTATGTGCAATTCTTGGCGCCCGGCATCATTGCTATGAGTATTCTTTTTTCCGCCATTTTTGCCGGGATTGAGGTGATTTGGGATAAGCAGTTCGGTTTCCTCAAGGAAACTTTGGTGGCACCGGTTAGTCGGACCAAAATAATGATTGGTCGGACGCTTGGCGGGGCCACCGTGGCCACTATTCAAGGCTTGATCGTTTTTATCATTACTTTATTTATCGGTTTCCGGCCAGTCTCCATAATGGGAGCGATTTTCTCTTTTATCGTAATGTTCCTGATTGCGATGCTTTTTACCGCACTCGGCACGGCGATTGCCTCACGTTTGGAAGATATGCAGGGTTTCCAGCTTATCTCGAACTTTCTGGTGATGCCGATTTTTTTCCTATCTGGCGCGCTTTTTCCGCTCACTGGCTTACCTAAAATTATTGAATATATCGTCCGTATCGATCCTCTGTCTTACGGTGTTGACGCCCTGCGTGGGCTCTTATCTAACGCCTCAAATCTCGGTATTGGCCTGGACTTGATCGTTCTCCTGTCTTTTGTTATCGTCATTACTATTATCGGCGCTTGGCAGTTTTCAAAGATAGAAATTTAAATTTTGTGTTACACTATTCTGGTGAAGAAATTATTTCCGACATTTTTTTTGGCCCTGATCATCTTTGGTATCTTTAGTTTTTTTGGAGTACAAAAAGCTGAGGCCGCCAGTTATGAACGCCTGTTTTATTATGTGGAAGGGAAGAATGCCCGAGAGTCTTTTCTTGCCCAGTCTGGTTCTATTGATGTTTTTGCGCCGCAAAGTTATCAGGTAGATAAGAACGGACATTTAATCGGAGTAATTAAACCCGATTTGCTCGCTTTTGCTAAAAAAAACAAGATTAAAGTGATGCCGCTCATCACTAACGGGGCTTTTAGTACCACTACTTGTGAGAGTTTTTTGACGGATTCTGTTCGTCAGAACGTCTTGATCAATAATTTAGTCCAAGAGGCTCAGGATTTTGGTTATATCGGTTGGCAGGTTGATTTTGAACAGATGAATCTTTCTTATCGGGACCAATTCTCCGAGTTTATTGAAAAGACCTATGTCATATTCCAGAAAAATAATTTAAAATTATCCGTGGCCGTCATTGCTCAAGTGTCGGAAAACCCGGCCGATTACCCAAAAGATTTGTGGACGAGAATAATCGGCGTCTATGATTACGCCCGTTTAGCTAAGAGCGCAGATTTCATCAGTATTATGTCTTATGATGACCCGAATTCCGCCGGACCGGTGACGGGGTATGCCTGGCTCCAAAAAGTGATTGATTTCAGCCTAACCAAGATTCCCAAGGAAAAAATATCACTCGGCTTAGCTTTTTACTATTGGCAGTGGCGTGACTTGGATAGTAAGCGGACGGGGATTGGGGGTTTGGAAGGGATAAACAACATCATCAAGAAATATTCGGTGGCGTATCACTACAGTGTAGAAGAGCAGGCGCCATATTTTCATTATTGGAACAAGAAAGATGGTAAAGGCTATACAATTTGGTATGAAAATGCCAAAAGTATCGGCCAAAAAATTTCCCTAATCAAGAAATATAAGCTCCGTGGTTTTTCCGCCTGGGCACTTGGTTTGGAGCTGCCAAGCGTGTATACTGTAATGAGGTAGTTTATTAGCTAACAAAATATAAACTTATGAAAGGATTTGTAAAAAACATCGAAAAAGAGACATTGGAAAATGATAATTTTAGGAAGGTCTTATATACCTCACAACACGGTCAGGTGGTGGTTATGAGTTTGCTTCCGAATGAAGACATTGGGATGGAAGTGCATGAATATACGGATCAATTTTTTCGCGTGGACAGCGGAGAAGGGAAAGTGATAATGGACGGTGAAGAGTCGCTTATTTCTGACGGGTTTGCCGTGGTAGTGCCAGCGGGGACAGAGCATAATGTGATAAATACTTCCGCTGAAAAACCACTCAAACTTTACACTATTTATATGCCCCCACATCATGTGAATGGTACTGTGCATCAGACCAAAATGGCGGCCGAGGCAGATACCACTGACCACTTATAATCTAAATTATTAAAATATGAAAAATATTACCGAAGGTACGGAAGTTCCGCTGACGATGACCAGAGTCATTAAAATGCTTAAAATGGAAGAAGCGGTTTTTGGGAAAAAGCGCGAATCTTCCACTCAAAATAATGATCCGGACAGTCCACCAGCGATTGACTTAAACCCCGAACTGGCCGCTTTTGAAGCCGCCTTAAGTCAGTCGATTGAGGCGGTTGGAGATGAGGCCGCGAAAAGAAATTTTAACTTAATTCTGGATAAGAAGTTAGATGAGTACAGACAAAGGAGGGAAGATGCCGCTTCTGATCCAGGGTCAAGGGCTTTTAAAGATTCCTTCTATAAGTTGATTATCGGTAATCACTTGCGTACTTTTGGATCAGTCAAATTGGAAGACGCTTACAACTTGATTGCGGAAACGGTCGGTATTGATAATATTGATGGGCTTATCTTTAATAATGCTTGGAAGGTGATAAAGTCTTATGCCGAAGGACGTGCCAGCCAAGTCGTCAAAGGAACTGGTTTTGGGAAATAAAATGGACGTCAAGAATATTGATATTCTAAGAAAGGATGGAGTGGGTGTTATACCAACCGATACTGTCTATGGTTTAGTTTGTAAGGCTTTCTCGGCAAAAGCCGTCGAACGAATTTCTCAGATAAAAAACCGAACTGACGGCAAAGGTTTTATTGTTTTGATAAATTCAATTGAAGATTTGGCTATTTTTGGCGTTAAGTTATCTGATCGTAGTGTCATAGAACCCTTAAACAAATTCTGGCCCGGAAAGGTCAGTGTTGAATTCTACTCTTCATCATCCCAGTTTGATTATCTGAAAAAGGTTGGAGGAACTATCGCTTTCCGTCTACCGGAGAAAAAGGATTTGAGGGATCTTTTGCAGAAAGTCGGTTTTTTGGTTGCGGCCAGTGCTAATCCGGAAGGCCAACCGCCAGCGAAAAACGTTGAAGAAGCCAAGAAATATTTTGGCGACAAAGTGGATTTTTATGAAGATGGCGGTGCACTTGATTCGCTCCCTTCGACCTTGATTAAGATTGGTGAGGATAATCACATCCAAGTTTTGCGAGAAGGAGCGGTGAAAATTTAATGCTTTTTTAAGACGTTTCTGCTATATTTGATCCTATGGAAAATTTAAAAATACTGATAACTAAAGCCAGTCATGATTATGAGTTGGTTGATAGCGGAGACGGGGAAAAGTTGGAGCGTTTCGGTGAGTATATACTGAGACGGCCTGATCCCCAAGCTCTATGGAAAAAAGGCTTTGATGAAAAAATCTGGAAGGAGGCCAGCGCCTTTTTTTTACGGACCGGTGAGAGCGGGAAATGGAAGAAAAAAGAAAATATGACAAATGAATGGTTTGTTGAGATGGGCAATTTGAAATTCCTGATCAAACCGACCGCTTTCAAACATACGGGGCTTTTTCCGGAAAATGAACCCAATTGGAATTGGATTAAAGAAAAGATAAAAGATGCCAAAAGGCCGATTAAAGTATTAAATCTATTTGGCTATACCGGCGGGGCCACTTTGGCGGCCTTATCAGCCGGGGCCGAAGTAACGCACATTGACGGTTCAAAAAGCGCCATCACCTGGGCCAAGCAGAACGCCGAAGCGTCAAAATTAATTGACGAGAAAGTACGCTGGATTGAGGAAGATGCCAGAAAATTTGTAGCGCGGGAAATAAAACGTGGAAATAAATATGACGCCATTATCATGGATCCGCCGGCCTTTGGTCATGGTGCCAATAATGAAGTTTGGAAGATAGAAGAAGATCTTACAAAGCTTTTGGACGCCTGTGAACAAATCTTGTCAGAAAATCCACTTTTCGTTTTGATCAACGGTTACGCTGCAGGTTATTCGGCGACAGCCTACGAAAACAGTCTTTTGCCTTTAGTAAAAAAGTTTGGCGGCAATATTGAAAGTGGGGAACTGACGATTGAAGAGTCAAAGTCCGGACGACTTTTACCAGCCGGAATTTTTGCTCGTTGGTTCAAGTAAATGCATTTTTGTGCTAAAATATCAGTATGAAAAATATACTCAAAACATTTGGAAATTTTGTGAAGTCTCACAAAATCATCGTAACGGTTGTTCTAATAATCGTAATTTTGATCGCTTGGTATGTCTTTAAAAACAATTCGGAGAATACTAGCCGTATCGAAGTACCGGTAGTCAGGGGTTCTATCTCGGAGATTGTGAGTGTAACTGGTAATGTTAAACCGTTATCGGCGGTGGACCTGGCCTTCGAGCTGAGTGGGCGGGTGGCAGATATAAATGTGGCGGTTGGGGACAAAGTCTCGGCTGGGCAGACGCTTGCTTCTTTGTCTAACGCCGATTTGACCGCTAACTTGGATCAAGCCAGAGCTAATTTGAAAAAAGCCCAGGCGGGTGTGGGTGATACCGCTGATAAAACCATTTTAGACTTGGCCCAGGCGGAAGAGTCACTCGTTAACGCTGTTAAAGATTCATATACCAAAGCTGATGATGCCGTCAGGAACAAAATGTTTTCACTATTTACTAATCCGGGCAGATATCAGGCTAAACTAGCTTTTACAACGAATGTTTCCTTGGCCGATGATATTGAAAAAGGAAAAGACGCCGAGGGTGATATTTTGGATTCTTGGTATAAGACTTTGCAAAACCTAACCAACACCTCTGACCTCGAGACTTATTACAATACCGCTCTGACAAACTTGATGCAAATAAAATCTTTGTTGGACAAATGTGCTGAAGCGGTTAATGGCCTGAGCCCCGATTCTACTTTTATTTCTCAGACTCAAATAGACACTTGGAAATTAAATATTTCCACTGCCAGAACAAATATTAATGCCGCCATTGACACCTTGACTGGTTCTTTTGACCAGTACAAGACGGCAATGTTGTCCGTAAAGACCTCTAAAAATAGTACTTTAGCGGAAGAAGCGGGTATTGAGCAAGCTCAGGCGAGTGTTGCTAGTGCTGAGGCCGCGCTAGCAAAATCTGTTCTCGAGTCACCGATAAATGGCGTAGTTACTAATATTGACGCCAAATTGGGTGAAATAGCGCCAGTCGGCAAAAACGTAATCTCGATCATTTCTTATGGTGACTACGAAGTAGAATCTTTTGTTCCCGAAGCCGACATTGCCAAAGTGAAAATAGGTAATCTGGCTTCGACCACCCTGGACGCTTATGGTAGCGGAGTTAATTTTGAGACGGAGGTAATAAAGATTGATCCAGCTGCCACTGTGATAGACGGGGTGCCTACCTATAAGGTGACCTTGAGATTTACCGGTCAAGATGATCGGATATTATCTGGTATGACAGCTAACCTAGATATACTCACTGATCAAAAAAATAATATATTAATCCTGCCAAATCGTCTGATTGTGACCAAAGATGATGGTAAATATGTCTCAATCATTAATCCGAACGACCCAAGTGAAGTCTTGTCGAAAAAAATTGTAACCGGTCTGCGTGGTTCAGATGGTAATGTGGAAATTGTCTCTGGTTTGAACGAGGGGGACGAAGTGGTAACTCAATAAAACCGGATGAATATCATTGAGGTAAAAAAACTGGGGAAAGTATATGATAATGAAGGTGTAAAGACCGATGCCCTTCATGGTGTGTCTTTTGATATCAAAAAAGGGGAGTTTGTGGCAATTATGGGGCCGTCCGGTTCCGGCAAGTCCACCCTGCTTCAGATCTTGGGCCTGCTTGATGATTATACCGGTGGGTCGTATTATTTTGATGATAAAAATATTAAGGATTACAACCCCAAAGAAGTGGCCAGGATCCGAAATGAAAAGATGGGCTTTGTTTTTCAGTCCTTCAATTTATTACCCAATGCCAGTGTTCTGGAAAATGTAAAACTACCACTGCTTTATTCCAATGTGCCGGAAAAAGAATGGGAGAGAAAGGCTAGGGAAGCGGTAATCGCTGTTGGTCTGGAACACCGGATGGAGCAAGACGCCAAGCTTCTGTCTGGCGGGGAAAAACAGCGGGTGGCCATTGCCCGGGCTTTGGTAAATAATCCGGAAGTGATCTTTGCCGACGAGCCCACCGGTAACTTGGACTCCAAAAGCGGCGAGGTGGTGATTGAAATAATTCAGAAATTAAACCGGGAGCTTGGTCACACGGTCATTCTAATCACCCATGAAACCTACACGGCGGAATACGCGGAACGCATCATCCGTCTTTATGACGGCGAGATTGAGAGTGATAAGAAGGTAGAAAATAGGCGCCTGGACGGTGCGGCATTCACAAAATAATAAACCCAAGAAAATGATTTTTAAATACAGTATTAAAACAGCGGTAAATGGATTAAAAACACATAAAAGTCGCTCCGCTCTGACGATTTTGGGAATCGTGATTGGTATTACCTCTATTATTTTAGTAGTCTCCTTGGGGCAAGGTGCTCAAAATTTAATTCTAGGACAGATCAAAGGTCTGGGGGCCACAACGATTATCGTTCTTCCTGGTAAGATTTCCTTTGGTCCATCAACCGCGGCGGAGACCATGAACGATTCTCTCAAAGAGAAAGATCTTAACCTTATCAAGTCAAAAGCTAATGTGCCTTATGCTAAATATGTTATGCCAATGGTGGTGGGTGCTGGTCAATCCGTCTATGGCAGCAATGTCTACCAAGTGGCCGTTTTTGGCGCTGGAGGGTTAGTGCCGGATATTTTTAATATTACTCCAGACAAGGGATATTTCTTTACTGATGATGATGTGACTAGTCGGTCGGCAGTGGTGGTTATTGGTTATAAAGTCAAACAACGTCTTTTTGAAAACGATGAAGCGGTTGGACAGAAAATCAGGATCAAGAACACTACCTTTAAGGTCATCGGTGTCTTGCCGGAAAAAGGTTCCTCTTCCAATTTTGATGATGCCGTCTTTATGCCGTATACTACCACCCAACAAGATATTACCGGTACCAAATATTACAGTCGAATCGTGGTGGAGGCGGATTCGGATGCCGACCTTCAGTCGACCGTTCAAGATATTACAAATACCTTGAGAGACTCTCATAATATTACCGATCCGCTCAAGGATGATTTTACCGTTACGACATCGGCTGACATTGCTAAAACGCTCGGCACTATCACCAGTGCTTTGACAGCCTTCCTCGCCGCAGTAGCTGCCATTTCCTTAATTGTGGGTGGGGTAGGGATAATGAATATTATGTTGGTGTCCGTGACTGAACGCACCAAGGAAATAGGATTGCGCAAAGCCTTGGGCGCCACCAATGGTGATATCCAGACTCAATTTTTGTTGGAAGCGGTGATACTTACGGCTCTGGGCGGTGTCATTGGAATTATTTTAGGGTCTATCCTCGCATTTTTAATTTCCCTCCTAATCAGTAAATTTGCCGGTTTGGATTGGCAGTACTCTTTCCCCGTTAGCGCCGCTATCCTTGGTCTAGTTGTCTCCAGTCTCGTTGGTCTTATCTTTGGTATTTATCCCGCCCGCCAGGCCGCCAAAAAAAGTCCAATGGAAGCACTGCGCTATGAATAAAGAGGTATTCCGTTTTGCATTTGACAAAAAAGGTAATTAGGTGTTTAATGGTGCTAGAAAGTTTGGAATCTAGGCGTTCCGTTAAAACCAAGGAGGTTTCAGTGAGAATATCGGGTCGACAAATGGTTATTCTGGTGTTTGGTTCCTTCTGTATGGTCATGCTGGTGATTATGGTTTGGACCGCACCGAATCATGGAATACAGCCAAACGTACCAAAGGACAATAGCCCAGTTCAGATAGCTATCGGGGCAATGACAAATGATTACGTTGAGGTGGATGTAGGTTGGAGGGAAGTTTTGGGTCAAGGAACCGATCCAATATCCGGACTTTCATACTATATCGTGTCGCTCGGGGGAGGAGAGTCGTTGGTACGGGTGTATGCCGACCTAAACTCAATGGCAGCGATGTGCAAATACTTGCGGGAGAATCGGGCAAAAGGATACGAGGAGGTTTACGTCGTACAGATTATCGCTCAATCTCTGACGACTACCGTGGCCATGAAGGACGCTTCTGTCCTAAGAGCCAACAAGTAAAGTGAAATCAAAACGAATCTAGCTAATGGGGCGCTCTGACTAAGGGCGCCTTTTCTTTTGCCTCAAGTTGACAAAAAAGATTAATGGGTGTATAATAGGTGGCAGAAATCCAGGCAAGCGTTTGGAATAGTAAACCGAGTCTGAAAGGGAAATTGAGATGAAAAAAGAGATGAAGTTGCTCGTCGATTCCGAGGGTCTTATGGTAAGTGCGAGTGCGGTGGTTTTGGTTTTGTGCCTTAGTTTGGGGTGCACACTTCAAACTGCAATACAGATTGTAATCGCCACGGTGGCAGTTATCGTTGTTGTTGCGTTCTTCTCCACCTTGTCTTGCCCAGCGGGGAAGGGTGGAGAGATAGCCGGTTCAGCAGTCTGTACCGGCATTACTGTTGCTGTGGTGTCAGGCTACAACTTCGGCACGGCTGGCACTGGCGCTAAAGTTATGGCGATCGGTATATCCTTGGCAGCTGTCGCTTTTTTTGGTTTTTTCTATTCCTTTGGCTTTAAACTCAAGTTTCGATGGGTTTTTCTGAGTTTACTGGCGGAGGGGCTGATATACCACATCATCATTAAGTTCGGGCAACTGGGTTTGTTGAAATGGTGATGGTAATTGAATGGGAAGGAAAATACGGGCGGAGAAGGGCGAACGAACCTTCTTCGCCCTTTCTCTTGTTTAAAAAAATAACACAGTGAGCTTGGTTTTATTTATAAACTATATTAGTATTGTCAGATGCCAAAAATATTAGACGGAAGAGTAGTGCGAGATGAAATAATGGCTGATTTAAAAAATAAAATCGGTGAATTTAAAACCGTACCATGTTTGGCTATTGTGAAGATCGGGAATGATCCGGATTCGGATATTTACGTGCAGCGGAAGCTGGCTTTTGCCAAGAAGATTGGCATAAATGCTTTTATCGTCGATTTGGCGATCACTCTTGATGGGCAAAAAAAAGAAATTACACAGCCGGCTCTTTTGGCCGGCATTGAGAAGTTGAATAAGGATCAGACGGTTAATGGGATAATTATTCAGTCACCATTGCCAGAACCGTTGAACTGGGCGGAAGCGGTGGAAAAAGTGGCACCGGAAAAAGACGTGGACGGTTTGTGTTCGGAAAATGTGCGGAAACTTTTAACGAATGATAAGACGGGGATAGTGCCGGCCACGGCTCGCGGGATACTTACTCTTTTAAATTATTATAAAATTCCCCTGAAAGATAAAAAGGTGGTGGTGATGGGGCGCTCCGCTTTGGTGGGGAAGCCGATTGCCGTTTTAATGAATAATAACGATGCAAAAGTAACCGTCGTGCACAGCCAAACGCCGGAACCAGAGAAAATAACCCGCGAAGCGGATATTCTGATTGTAGCTATTGGTAAGCCTGAATTAGTGGGGGCAGATTATGTGAAGGAAGGGCAGGTAATAATCGATGTTGGAATTAGTGCGGTATTAAATAGTGACGGTACCAGAAAAATATATGGAGACGTGGACTTTGAGTCGGTTAAGGACTTAGTTTCTGCAATTTCACCGGTCCCTGGTGGGGTGGGGCCCATGACGGTAGCGTCTCTTTTTCAAAACCTAGTCGCGGCCACAACCTCTTCCCGTCACTAAATCCGGTAATATACCGTCATCTCCTACGGCTATAGAATGTGCTATAATAGCTAGGTAAGTTGGTTTATTAATTTTAATATATTTTTTATAAAAATATGAACGAAAATAATCAAAACACCAATACGTGTCAGGGCGGGGACTGTAATAAGTGTGATTGTAAAATGTGCCAGAAGTGGGGTTGGTGCCCCGGCGCTTGTATGGCCGGCAAGGGCCGCAAGGTGCTCAAAATAGTTTTGTGGGTGATTATCATTGCTTTTATCCTTAGTATCTTTGTCGGTGATCGCGGGGGATACAGAGAAGGCAATAAAATCGTAAATACGATCACTTTTTCCGGTAAGGGCGAAGTAGTGATCAAGCCGGACATCGCCACGGTTTCTTTTGGCGTCAGTGCGGAGAATCTGGATGTGGCTAAGGCAACAAATGATTCCGCCACTAAGATGAATAGTATCATTGATTTGCTAAAGGCTAAGGGTGTGGATCCCAAGGATATTAAGACAACCAATTACAATATTTATCCACGTTATGATTATGTTCAGGCCAACCAAACTTATCCTGGTGGTAAGCAAGTTCTGGCGGCTTATGTCGTATCACAAACTGTGGAAGTAAAAATCCGAGATATTTCCAAGTCCAGTGAAATATTATCGGGTGTGGGTGGTCTTGGTGTAACGGACGTGAGCGGGCTTACCTTTACTATTGATAAGATAGATGAAGTTCAGAATCAGGCTCGGGATTTGGCCATTCAAGATGCCAAGACTCAGGCCAGCACTTTAGCCAAAAGTTTGGGGGTTAAGTTGGTTAAAATCACCAGTTATTCCGAAAACGGAAATAACCCGGTAATGTATGCTTTGGACAAAACAGTTATGGGCGCCGCTCTACCTTCGGCTGTGGCTCCGCAGATTCCGGTCGGAGAGAACAAAGTCACTTCCAATGTCAGTATTACTTACGAAATTAGGTAATATTTTCTAGTTTTCTCTATCTTGCATATTTTGTAGGAAGTTATATCCTTGTCTCTGGAAAGGAGGATCTTAATATGAGCAAAGAAGTGGTGTTAGCTTTCCTTATTCAGCTCGACGCCTATTCCACTACGGTAGTTTACGGCCGACCAGATGATATCGAAGTCGACCTAGACAAAAGTAAATGGTGGCAGACAAAATGGAATGACAGTGACGATCCAAAGGCGCCAAATTGGCGTGGTGAGTACCAGATTGGAACCCAGATCGAAATGGCCACTGGACGTCACCGCCTGTTCTATGTCTATCATTTGCCGGGAGAAGTAATTGGGGTTTATGATTTGAATGACCCTGACCAACTCTTGGCGTTGGAGCGGGATGCTCAAGAAGCTGAAAAGAAGGAAGGTTAGCAACCCCCAACGTCTATGTAGACCAGGGGGTTGCTTTTATTTTAAGGATGTAGTAATATAGAAAGGTGCCCCGGGAGGGGTTTTTTGATAGAATAATCATTATTTATTAGTTTAACCATAAAAAAATGTCAAAACTAGGCGAATATTTGACGGAAACTAAAGGAGAGTTGAAACACGTGAGTTGGCCCACCAAAAACCAAGCAATTTTATTTACCGTGATTGTGGTGGTTTTTTCCATTATTGTCGCCGCCTTTCTGGGAGCATTCGATTACATTTTTGCCAAAATTCTTACTTTTTTCATTATAAAATAATATGGCTAAACAAAACATACAAGAGGGAAGAAATTGGTATGCCATCCACACTTATGCCGGTTATGAAAACGCGGTGGCCAGGAACTTGAAACAAAGAATAGAATCGCTTAACATGAGTGAAAAGATATTTGATGTGATTGTACCAATTGAGAAGAAGATAAAAGTGAAGGGCGGCAAGCGGGTGGAAGAAGAGGAAAAAATATATCCTGGTTATGTCTTAGTGGACATGATTGTGACTGATGATTCTTGGTATGTGGTGCGGAACACTCCGCGTGTGACCGGGTTTGTGGGTTCCGGTGTTTTTCCCGTGCCGCTAGGTAAGGGAGAAATTGATAATATTTTCAGTCGCATGAACGCCGGTACGGTCAAACATAACAGCGGTTTGTCCGTTGATGACGCTGTTATTATTACGGACGGTCCATTTAAGGATTTGGAGGGTAAAGTAAGTGAAATAGACAATGATCGCGGTAAGGTCAAGGTATTGGTTCTGATGTTTGGCCGGGAGACTTCCGTGGAACTCGATATGTTGCAGATTCGCCCAATTTAAGGTAGCTTATTAGTAAATCTGATTCGCTTCTAAATCAGGTAAAATAAAACAATGGCAAAAAAAATAACAAAAAAATTAAAGTTGCAGATTCCCGCTGGTAAAGCTAATCCGGCTCCGCCAGTGGGTCCGGCTCTGGGACAGGCTGGTATCAATATTGGTGATTTTGTGCAGAAATTCAATGCCGCCACCGTGAAAATGATGGGGGATATTGTTCCAGTGGAAATTACCGTTTACGAGGACCGAACCTATGATTTTAAGCTAAAGACGCCGCCAGCAACCGGTTTGATCCTGAAGGCGGCTGGAGTTGAGGGTGGTTCTGGTAAGCAGCTGGTTAAGAAGGCAGGAACAATCACTAAAGCACAGGTCAGGGCTATTGCCGAAAAGAAGATGCCGGACTTAAATGCCAACGATATTAATGCCGCCATGAAGATTATCGAGGGATCTTGCCGTTCTATGGGGATAGAAGTGAAGGGATAAACTTCTATCGGCCGGAGCATGACGATGCGAGGCGGGCCCGGCGCAACTTTTCAGCAGAAAAGTATGTGTGGGTAGAAGTAAAGGGATAATTTTCACCATAAAATATAAAATTACAAACAAAAAACAACCCGTTATCAAGGGTTGTTTTTTGTTGAGTCGGGTGTAAAATTGACCTATGACCGAAAAAAGTAACATCGTCTTGGATAAGTCTATTTTTGGACAAGCCTCAAATTTTAATAAGCGGTATATTTCCGATTACAAGAACTTGGCAGAAGTCATTAGTCATTGCAAAGGTCTTGGTCTGAGAATCGTCTTGACTCAAGGGACTTACGATATGGTCCACATTGGGCACGCTCGGTATTTTGAAGAAGCAAAAAAACATGGTGATATCCTGGTGATTGGTGTGGATAGTGATGAAAAAGTTCGGGCGCGAAAGGGACCAGAAAGGCCTGTTGTGCCGCAACAAGAGCGGTTGGAAATGGTCGCTCACTTACGGCCGGTGGATGTGGTGGTTTTAAAAGAATTGAAGCACCCAAAGTGGCACTTGATTAAAACGGTCAAGCCGGATGTGTTGATAGCCACCAAAGAAACTTATACCCAAGAACAACTGAAAGACTTAAAAAAGTATTGCGGTGAAGTGATTGTTCTCGAGCCTATGGCCACCACTTCCACCAGCGCCAAGATTCGCAAATTACAAATCAGCACCGCCAAGAGTCTGGGACAGGCCCTGACGCCGAAGATTATGAATATTATCGAGGAAGTTCTGGGCGATATAAAGGAAGTCCGGGGGAAAATAAAATAAAATGTCTAAAATTATTTTTGCCTATATACCGGTTTTACACGAAGGCTATCGGAAGTTTATTGCGGCGCAAAATGGAGCCGAAGCCTTATTTTTATGGGGGAGCGATCTGATTGCCGAAAGTGATTATTTGAGCAAGGAAATCAGAGCTTTAGATCCGGCTTTGATGAAAAAAAGTTTGACCGCTTTGAATTTTGGTTTGAATATAAAAATTCTTGGTAAGGATAATCTGGCAGAGGTTACCGATTTTGACGGGGAAATAATAATGCCGAACGATGATATATCACGTAGCTTTGCCGAAAAGTATCTAAAAGATAAAAAAGTTTCTTTTGACAGTATTTTTTTGCGTTGGGACCGGCGGAACTCGGTCAGAGAAAATAAGATTGCCAATGATCAGGAAATAATGACTGCTGAATTTTCCCAAAAAATGATTGGCGTGGCGGAGAAAGAGGCAGAGAAAAGCAGTGATTGGTGGCGGCACGTTGGAGCGCTGATTATTAAAGACGGGAAGATGATTTCCTCCGGTCATAATCAGCATTTGCCATCAGAACATACGCCATATGCCAATGGTGACCCACGGAATTGTTTCCACAAAGGGGAGAATTTGGAACTTTCCACGGCTATTCATATCGAGGCGCGGTTAGTGGCCGAGGCGGCTCAAAAAGGTATTTCCTTGGAAGGCGCAGAAATGTACGTAACCACCTTTCCTTGTCCGCCGTGCGCCAAGATGATTGCTTACTCTGGAATCAAGAAGATATATTACAAGGAAGGTTATGGCGTGTTAGATGGGGAGAGCGTCTTGAAAAACAAAGGGGTAAAGATTTATTTTGTCCAGTAGTATGGGAATTTAAAATTCAGGCAAAAACATAGGCGAGCCGCACGTGGTATATGCGTCTCGCCTATTGTACTGACTGAATCAGGTCAATCGACCTTGAACTTGGACTTGTTCATCTGGTGTCAGATCCCCAAAAGTGGCACCTTGCCGCATCTTCTCAAAGATGATCGCCCGCGCCAGACTTTCTCTTTCAGACACAGCGCCTTTATAGAAAGGGGATTCAACTCGGCCCGTTCCATCCGGCACCATGACATGGATGTGTAGGTGTGGAATGGTGCCACCAGAGAGCGTCGCATCTCCGTCGCGGATCAAGATACCACAGCTTGTAAACTTGAAGGTATCCTTCAGCGCCGTGAGGCAATCCCAGACAGCAACCATTTCATCGGACGTAAACTCGTCAGTGCTAAGGATGTGCTTTCTGGGAGCGATAATGAAATGAAGCCGAGTGTGCTTTTCGGGCGGGTTACAATGCCAGACAAGCAGACCACTGGTCTCTATAACCACAACGTTGTGTACGCGGTCGAGCTCGCAAAAAGGACACCGACCAGCCAAGGCGTCAGTCACTGCCTTACAGTACTGCCCATATGTCTTGGCTCGGCTAAGACAGACCAGCATGTTCCCATTTGTGATGCCGGGAATTATTAGTTCGTTACTCATTGAAGCCAACCTCTTTCTGTTTTGCTTATTATTTCCGACACTGTTCCGGAATCTAAACTAGCACTTTTTGGAGAAAAGTCAAACGGGTTTTGATTTGTAGTTTTTTGGTTGACCAAACTTAAATCGCCAAGCTTCATTCGGACCAAGTTTATCCAGGTCCGGTTCAATCAAATGGGCATGAAGATGCAGAACGGAATTTCCATAACCGCCGTGTTCCCGATTTGAGCCGAAACGGATGGCTATCCCGCCACCAGGGATATTTCTCTTCTTACTTTCTTCTTGAAACATTTCAATCAGTTCTTTGGCGGCGAGCGGGTCCATCTCGTTTATGTGTTCAATGTGGGTCTTGTAAACCGCCAATAATTGGTTTTTTATTTTTTCATAAGGCCATTGGTTATCCGTCAGTATCCAAAATTTACCTTCTTTGATAATTGGTAGCTTGTGATATTTTAAAAAATTTTCGCGACAAAAAGGGCAGTGGCCCTCCTCGTCTATCTTGTTATAGATTTTTCTTTGGTCGTCTAGTCTGACGCTCTCTTTTAAAATGAATTTATTTTTTGCGGTCATATATCTTGAAAGTGTAATTATACTGATTTTTCTCATCTCGGGCATGTTTTTCTTCGCTAATCAGTTGCCAGACACCAGTTTTAATTTCTGGAAAAAAAACGTCACCGGCCGGTTTGCAGTCTACTTCGGTGATATAAAGCCGATCAGCAATTGGTAAGATTAGCTCATAAACGCTTGCGCCACCAATGACGAACATCTCTTCTTCCTTATGTTCCGCTAGGAATCCCGGTAAATCTCTGACCATTTCCACTCCGGCAATAAAATCATCCGTTCGACTAAGAACGTAATTCTTGCGGTTTGGCAGCGGCTGTCCCAGTCGGTTGAAGATTGATTGGAAAGTCTTTCGGCCCATCAGGACAGATTTGCCAGCGGTGGTCTTGGCAAAGTATTTCAAGTCAGCAGACAGTTTCCAAGGTAAATCATTGTTTAGTCCAATGACATTATTTTTAGCAACGGCGGCGATGATAGATAACATAGATTTATTTATTAATTATTATTAAATAGCGACCGGAATTCCCTTGATGCCGGGATGGGGATTGTAATCGGATAATTCAAAATCGCCAAAACGAAAAGCAAAAAGGTCTTTTTTATCGGTGTTTATTTTAATCGTCGGGAAAGGCCTTGGTTCTCGTTGTAACATGATCTCTACCGCAGGCACCTGATCCACATAAATATGCGCATCGGAAATGGTGTGAATGTACTCATAAGGAATAGTGTCAGTTGCCTGAGCCATAGCCATGGTTAAGGCGGCATACTGAACCATATTTGATGGTACGCCAATCGGTACGTCACCGGATCGTTGGAACATATGTAAGGTGAGTTTATTATCTATAATACGAATATGAATCCAGCCGTGACAAGGCGCCACGACCACTTTTTGCTGTTTGCCAGTGCCGCGGATGGTATACTGTGGAATCCACGGCGTGATAAAATGTGTCCGTAAATGCGGTTTCTCTTTTATTTGTTCTACGATATTTTTGAATTGGTTGTAAGTATCACCATCAATCATCGGAAAATCGTGAAAGGCGGCACCGTATGAGCCGGGTCCCAAATCACCGGTCTCCAAGCCTCTTTTCTGACATTTTTCTTCCGTGCCCCAGGGTGCCCACCAAGAACAACCAAACTCCTCGAGCTGTTTCAGAGTCCGGGCACCGTTTATGAAAGCTAATATCTCCGCGATAGCTTGTTTCCAGATGGTCACTTTTAAATTTTCATTTTCTTTTGGCGCCATATTTCTTTCGGTAATCATCGGGAAACCATTTTCTAGTTTAAAGTGCATAGAGCCGGGTCCCATCAATGTAATGGCGTCAGTGTCCAATTGGGTGGCGGTTCGAACACCTTCTTTCATGATTTTTCGCAATAAATCCTGGTATTGGGTATCTGGCGTTCTCTCGGAATATGGTCTCATTTTAACGGTGTTTTCAAACATGGGTTGTTGATTAATACTAATAATATATCAGAATTATATCACTTATTATGCAATAGTGCAGTCTTTACATATTGGTGATATTCTATAGCTATTAATATTAACAAAATAAAGGACATGCAAGACAAACAAATTGAGGCATTGATAAAAGCGGAGGAGGTGAGACAGAAAAAAACCATTTCTTTGATTGCCTCGGAAAACTATGTGTCCGCCGATGTGTTAAAGGCCTTGGGATCAAAATTCACAAATAAATATTCGGAAGGTTATCCTGGGCATCGTTATTACAAAGGCCAGGCCTACACGGATAAGGTGGAAGAACTCTGCCGGGAAAGAGCGTTGAAACTTTTTAAACTGGATTCAGTAAAATGGGGTGTGAATGTTCAAGCTCTGTCCGGCTCGCCGGCCAACTTGGCGGTGTATTTGGCACTTGTGCCTAAGGGTGGAAAAGTGATGGGAATGTCCTTGGACCACGGTGGTCATCTTACGCACGGACATAAAGTGTCGGCCACCGGAAAAATCTGGACTCAAGTGCCTTACGGTGTAAATAAAGATACTGAAGTTTTGGACTATGAGGAGATAAAAAAACTGGCTATTGCCGAGAAACCAAATATGATAATTGCCGGTTACACTGCGTATCCAAGAATTGTGGATTTCAAAAAGTTTCGAGAAATTGCCGATGCTTGCGGAGCCATTTTGATGGTAGATATGTCGCACTTTGCAGGGCTAGTGGCGGGTGAAGCTTATCCATCGCCATTTGACTATGCCGATGTGGTGACGACTACGGTCCATAAAACTTTACGGGGACCAAGAAGCGCTTTAATTTTTTCCCGAAAAGATAAAACTCAGATGAGTGTTAAAGGCAATCCGATTGGTTTTGACGTTTTGATTGATAAAGCGGTTTTCCCAGGGCTTCAGGGTGGTCCGCATATGAATCAGATTGCTGCCGTGGCGGTGGCTTTGAAAGAAGCAGCGACACCAGCTTTTAAAAAGTATGCCAAGCAGGTGATGAAGAATGCCAAAGTACTTTCCGACGAATTAAAAAAACTGGGCTGGAAAATAATTTCCGGTGGGACAGACAGTCATTTGATTCTCGTCGATACTTTTATGAATGGACAAGGAATTAGCGGGGATGAGGCCAGCAATAAACTTGAGAAGGAAGGAATCATTGTGAATAAAAATACTATTCCGAACGAAACTCGCTCACCCATGGATCCGTCCGGCATTCGACTGGGTACCGCCGGAGAGACTACTCGTGGAGCTAAAGAGAAAGATATGATCAAGTTAGCGCAGAGGATTGATAAAGTGCTCAAGAAATAAAATGAGGATCAGAATTAAAAGAATTGATAAAACATTACCATTACCGGAATATCATACAGCCGGGGCGGTGGCGTTTGACTTATATTCACGCATTGATACCGTTATTTTGCCAAAAGCTTTGGAACGACTGCCAACCAATATTATCTTGGAAACCCCGAAAGGGTATATGTTGGAAATTAAGGATCGTTCCAGTACGTTAAAAAAGAAAGGACTTTTAGTCAGTACCGGGTTTATAGATAATGACTATTGCGGTGATACCGACGAAATATTATTACAGGTTTATAACCTAACGGACAAAGAGGTCTGTGTTGAAAAAGGGGAGAGGCTTGGCCAGGGTGTTTTTGTAAAGATAGAAACTGCCGAGTGGGAAGAAGTAGATGTAATGAATAGTAAAAGTCGAGGTGGTTTTGGCAGCACGGGGAAATAGCAATAGACAACAAAATAAACTTTCGCCATGGCGAAAGTTTATTTTGTTGACAAAAAGTATTTTGAGAGTAGTGTTGGTTTCAGATTGGTTTTGTTATGACGGTAATTGCCGCCCTCTAACATGTGTAGAAACAGAAGGAAGAAAGGTAAGGTGCTGACCATGAAAAACATGCTCGGCGTAGCGCTCCGCGATTTTTCCGGACCGCTCAGTAGTCTGGTGGAGAAGTTGTCTGGTGAAGATGGACAAATTTGGTTGGCTGAACTGAATAAGTTCAGCCGTGGCGAAGTTTGTTGGCGGAATGGGGTCGCCCACCCCAAACTTAAATGGAGTGAAAATATTGGTCCTGTAAGGAACATCAACCACTTCTCGCAACTTATGCAAGACTACAGAACTGAATACGGTGGTGGTTGGAGGTTACCTACTAGAAAAGAGCTCGAACGCTTTTTCGTTGAGAGGATTCAAGCCAGTGATCTAGAAGCTATGGTGGCTTGCCATTGTGTTGTTTCGGTGTTCAACGGCCAAATGATGACCGAGGCTGTCTATTCCTATGATGGTAGGGGACATTTCTCTCGATCTGATCATTCTGGCGGGCGCTACTTTGATCACTGTTCTCTTTTCCTCTGTTGCGATACGGAGTTACCTGTTTGATTCCAGATATGATCAGCCCCCGGATGCGCAAGTGTCCGGGGGTTTAAAATTGCTCGGCATTCTAATTTATGATAATTCATGCTAATGTTTTGCTATGGTAAAGAAAATAGTTAAAACAGCCAAAAAAGCCGTAAAAAAAGACATGCATGACGTGGTGATTATTGGTGGGGGCCCTGCGGGGCTTATGGCGGCTTGTCAGGCAGGGGAAGGTGGCCAAAAAGTGCTTTTGATAGAGAAGAATGATGAACTCGGCAAGAAGCTTTTGATCAGTGGCGGGGGAAGATGCAACCTGACTAATGCCAATCCGAATCATCGGGAATTTGTCAGCAAGTTTGGCAAAAAAGGCAGTTTTTTATTCAGCCCTTTTTCTGTTTTTGGTGTGCAGGACACGATTAAATTTTTCAATGATTTGGGTCTGAAGACAAAAACCGAAGCTGGGTTTAGGGTTTTTCCGGAGAGTGATAATAGCGCGGATGTTTTGAATGTTTTGGTAAATAGAGCAACTGAGCTAGGGGTTAAATTCATGTTAAGTACGGAAGTAGCTTCTCTTAAGGCAGACAAGAAAGGCAAAAAAATAACCGCGGTAATTTTAAAGAGTGGCGAAGAGATCATGGCGCAGAAATTTATCCTGACCACTGGTGGAATGTCACACCAGGAAACCGGTTCAACTGGCGATGGCTTCAAATGGTTGAAAGAAATCGGCCATAAGGTCGCTGAGTCTAATCCGTCTTTAGTACCCATCAAGATTTCGAATCCTTGGGTGTCGGAGCTTGCTGGTATCAGCTTGGATAATGTGGGGATTTCCGTCTGGCAAAATAAAGACGGGGGATTTCAGAAGGCTTTGACCAAGAAAGGGCGGATTTTATTCACCCATGACGGTTTGTCCGGTCCGACGATTTTGAATATGAGCAAGTCTATCGGCGAACTGCTAGAATATGGAGAAACCCTTTTATCCCTGGATTTTTTTGCGGGCTTCGGTTTGGACCAGATGCATGAGATGATGAAAAAAGTTTTTGACGAACATATCAACAAGAAAATTAAAAATCTGAGTTTTAAGGAAGTGCCGGGGAAAATCTTTGCTTTAATTTTGAAACAACTCGAGATTGATCTGGAATGGGAGATCAATGAAATCAGGCGGGAAGAACGTTTTGCCTTGATTGAAAAGTTTAAGAAATTCGAGATGACCGTAGCCGGGCTTTTGGGTTACGACAAGGCTATCATTTCTTCCGGCGGTTTGAATTTGGATGAGGTGGATTTTAAAACGATGGGTTCCAAACTGTATTCCAATCTTTATTTTGCCGGTGACATCTTGGACTTTGACCGACCCTCCGGCGGTTTTTCTCTGCAGTTGTGTTGGACGACGGGGTATATAGCGGGTAAAAACTAAAGTTGCGTTTCTACTGTCTTTATTGTAATGTTTTTATCGGATGCTCTTTAACATGGGAGCACACTAACAAAGTAACGAATCGGAGTTCCAATGGTTTGGAATGAAGAGGAGTTGCGGAAAGGAAGGGCTAGGATGAGTAAAGTGAATGGTCGGTGGGACTGGGGTGAAATCGGTAAAACGGATGCGATTAGGGCCGTAATTCTCAGCCGGATCCGTAAGGCAACCGGAGATACCGGTGTGAACTGGGAGATGATGGAATGGCTGGCAACCGAGGCTCCCGAATCGTTGTTCGTCGAGATTCACCGAAAGGTACATCTGCTTTGGAAGGGAGCAGTGACCGGTAAGAAGAATCTGGATGACTTGCGACGGTCAAACGGAGAGAAATGGCTGAAAGGTGATTCGTTTTTCCAGAATTTTACGGCTGCCGGCTTGAATGCTCCATCTGGATACAGATTGCCGACGGCTGATGAGTGGTTGTTGGCAATCCAAAGTCATGAGTTGGAGCTTGATAAGGAAGCCTGGTATTGGTCAGGAGAGATGGGGTATGGGGATACAGCTAAATGTGTCTCCTCCGAGGGAAATATCCTCTATAGCCCTATTTGCGAAACTCTTCGGACTTATTATGTCCGAGAGATGGCCAAACGGATGACGGTGAGCGAAATCGAACAGGTGTCGCGCCATTTGGAGAATAGGCGGAGCGAAGTGTGATAGGCGGGGCGAGTTGCGCGAGCGACCCGCCCCTTTATAATTTAAGCTTTTTGCAGTATGATAAGGCTTATGAATATTAAGGAGCAAATTACGGATTTAATAAAGAAGGCGGTAATCGATTTAGGAATTTCCGAGGTGGATATTCCAGCTTTTACCTTGGAACACCCGGACGAAATGAGTCATGGGGATTTTGCAACGAACGTGGCTTTGATGCTGTCCAAACCGTTGAAGAAAAGCCCGGTCCAGATTGCCAAGGAAATCGTTGAGATTTTAAATAAAAATAAAATAAGCGAGGTAGATAAAATCGAGATGGCCGGGCCGGGATTTATCAATTTTTATCTGTCACCATCGTATTTTATGGGGGAGGTGAAAAAAATTTTAAATAAAAAAGAACTCTATGGTCAGAACGATATTTTAAAGAAACAAAAAACAATCATTGAATATACCGATCCAAATCCATTTAAGGAGTTTCATATCGGGCATCTGATGAGTAACTCCATTGGTGAAGCAGTTTCAAGAATTATTGAAGCCTTTGGCTCTAAAATAATTCGAGTGTCATATGGCGGGGATGTAGGTTTACATGTGGCCAAGTCCATATATGCCGTTTTGGAACAGGAAAGCAGAATTTCTGAAGTGAAAAAAAACAGTCCCAAAGAGCAGCTGACTTTTTGGGCCAAGTCTTATGTGGAGGGTTCAACTGCTTATGAAAATAATCCCGAGGCTAAAGCCGAAATTGATACCTTAAACAAAGTTATTTTTGATAAAAGCGATGAACACATAAACAAGCTATATGAGTGGGGGAGGGAAATCAGCATTGAACATTTTCAGGAAGTCTTTAAGAGGTTAGGAACACATTTTGCGCATAATTTTTGGGAGAGTGAGGTTATTACTGATGCACTGAAAGCTGTTGACGAAGGACTCCAAAAAAATATTCTCGAAAAAAGTCAAGGCGCCGTTATTTTTAAGGGTGAGAATTACGGCCTGCACACCAGAGTATTTGTTAACTCTAAAGGGGTGCCAACATATGAAGCTAAGGAACTTGGTCTTGGCGTGAAGAAAATGGAATTATATGATTTTGATTCCTCGATTGTGATCACTGGAAACGAACAAGACGATTATTTCAAAGTTTTACTTACGGTCATCGGGCTTTTGCGACCAAAAGTAAAAGATAAGACTGTCCATATTGGTCATGGCATGCTTCGGTTTGCCACAGGTAAAATGTCTTCCAGAAAAGGCAACATCATTACCGGTATTTCACTTTTGGATCAGGTGAAGGAGATCATTTTGGAAAAGATGAAGGATCGGGATTTTACGTCAGAAGAAAAGGAGTTGATGGCGGAGATGATTTCCGTGGGGGCGATAAAGTACTCCGTCCTGAAGCAAGTGGCTGGTAGCGATATTATTTTTGATTTTGACAAATCACTGTCTTTTGAAGGCGACTCCGGACCTTACTTGCAATATGCCTGCGTGCGCGCGAAATCGATTTTGGAGAAGGCGGAAAAAGAGGGAATAAAGGCGAACATGAATTCTGAACAAAAAGCGGAGGTCGGTGAATTGCCAAAACTCCTGATTCGCTTTCCGGAAATCGTGGAGCGGGCAGGAAAAGAATATGCACCGCATTATTTGGCCATTTATCTGACGGAGCTGGCTTCCGCTTTCAGTTCATTCTATGCGCAGGAAATCGTGGTGGATAAAAATGACCCCAAGTCTCCTTACAAAGTGGCTTTGACCCAAGCTTTCTCCATCGTCATGAAAAACGGTTTGAATCTCCTCGGTATCAAAGTGCCGGAGAAGATGTAGACAGGTTATTTTTTATATGTTAGATTCTCATTAGAGTCTAATGATCTTTTGCGTGAAGGAGTTGTCGATGGCTAAAAGTCGTGGGCCTGGATCTGGGCGGCGTTTCGTGTCTCTAAGCGCTTTTGAAGATATGGGGGCAATCAAGAGAAGTCTGGAGAAAAGTCTGGGAAGATCCAAAATAAAACCCGATGATTTGGTGGATTGCGGCAAGCCTACCGGGCTCAGCCATACCCGACCGCGGTCACAGATGGATGGCGATAACCACTAGTTTCACCACTTGAGGAAGGAGTAACGCATGAGCAGTACGGTTATTAAGAAAAAGAAAGTGGAAGTACCGGAGGGGGAGAATAGGAAGAAGCACTTGAGGATCCTGTTTCTTATCTCCGGCGCAATCATTTTGGTCCTGGTACTATCATCGCTTTGAGGAGTTTGTTTTGAGGCTGGTCGTCTTGCGACCAGCCCTTTTTTAATTACCAAAAACTTGCTAATATTGGTGTCTGACTGTAGATTAATATTATGACTGAGGAAAACAAAAAAAGTTTAATAGCCGAGCGGGAAGAAAAGACGCAGAAATTCTGGGAGGAGAATAATATTTTCCAGAAAAGCCTTGAAAAGGAAGCGCCTAAAGGCGAATACGTTTTTTACGACGGTCCGCCCTTTGCCACTGGTACTCCCCACTACGGGCATCTCTTAGCTGGAACGATCAAAGACTATATTGGTCGCTATCAGACTATGCAAGGTAAACATGTGCCCCGACGTTGGGGTTGGGATTGCCATGGCTTGCCGGTGGAAAACATCGTCGAGAAGGAGCTCAATCTGAAAAGTAAGAAAGATATTGAAGACTATGGCATAGAGAAATTTAACGCCGTAGCTAAAAAAAGCGTGATGGCTTATGTGGATGACTGGAAAAAGATCGTGCCAAGAATGGGTCGGTTTGTCGATATGGAAAATGATTACAAGACTATGGACTCGTCTTTCACAGAAAGTGTCTGGTGGATTTTCAGTAAGCTGAATGAGAAGGGTTTGGTCTACGAAGGTTTCAAATCCATGCACTTGTGTCCGCGCTGTGAGACCACGTTGTCAAATTTCGAAGTGAATCAAGGTTACAAAGACATCACGGATATTTCTGTCACGGTAAAATTTGCCGTGGTGGGTGAACAGAATACTTATTTCCTAGCTTGGACCACCACACCTTGGACACTGCCCGGAAATGTGGCGCTAGCCGTTGGTCCAGAAGTGGATTATGTCAAAATAAAGGCCATGCCGTCTGGGGATAATTATATTTTGGCCAAATCCCGTCTTTCAGTGATAAAAGATAATTATGCTATCACCGAGGAATTTAAAGGCGAGAAAATAATCGGTAAATCTTACCGCCCGGTATTTGATTATTATAATAATCAGGAGACCAAGAATATTGAGAATGGTTTCAAGGTTTATGGTGCTAATTTTGTGACGATGGAAGATGGTACCGGTATTGTGCACATTGCGCCGGCTTTTGGTGAGGATGATATGGCTTTAGGCAAGGAAATGAAACTGCCTTTTATCCAGCATGTGGGTACCAATGGCAAGTTTAAGGCCGAAGTAAAAGATTTTGCCGGCCTAGATGTCAAACCAAAAGACGATAAGGCAGAGGGAATAGATCATCAGAGTGCTGATATTTTGATTATCAAATACTTGGCTGGTCACGGCACTCTCTTCGCTAAGGAAAAATTAATTCACTCCTATCCGCACTGTTGGCGTTGTGATACGCCGCTTCTAAACTACGCGGCCTCCTCCTGGTTTGTGGAGGTGACCAAGTTCCGGGACAAACTGGTGAAAGCTAATGAAAAAATAAATTGGGTGCCGGGTGATATCAAAGAGGGGAGATTCGGTAAATGGCTCGAAGGCGCGCGTGATTGGGCGATTTCCCGTTCCCGTTATTGGGGAGCACCATTACCGGTCTGGCGTTGTGAACAATGTGCTAAGAAAGAATTCATAAGTTCGGTAGAAGATATCAAAAAGCGATCAGGTAATCGGAATAATTTCTTCGTCGTCCGTCATGGTGAAGCGGAGAACAATGTTCTGGGTATCATCAGTTCGGATCCGAAAAAACCCCATCATCTGACCGAGAAGGGAATAGTCCAGGTCAAGGAAACAGCGGAAAAATTAAAAGGGAAGAAAATAGATTATATTTACGTTTCGCCTTTTGTCCGGACACAGGAGACCGCCAAGATAATTGCGGGTGTTTTGAATTTTGATTCAGTTAAGGTAATTACCGACGACCGTATTCATGAAGTATACGGCGGTGAGCTAGATGGGCGGCCAGATGCGGAATACCAGAGATTGTTTGAGAGTGATCTTCAAAAATTTGATAAAGCCCCAAAAGGGGGAGAGAATTACACGCAAATTAAAAATCGCATGACGGAATTTGTGTATGATATCAATTCCAAACACCAAGGTCAGAATATTTTAATTGTCACGCACAACACCCCGGCTTGTTTGATGTTTGCTGGCATTATGGGGTTTGGCCGAAAGGAAACAATAACTTTAAGAGAGCAGGCTCATGATTTTATAAAGAATTCCGAAGTGAAAGAAATGCCATTTGCGCCGATTCCGCATAATCACGACTATGAGTTAGATTTGCATCGTCCTTATATTGATGATGTTGTTTTGAATTGTGATTGTGGCGGAAAAATGAAGCGTGTGCCGGAGGTTTTTGATTGCTGGTTTGAAAGTGGATCTATGCCTTTTGCCGAGTCACATTACCCGTTTGAGAATCTGGACAAATTCAATCCTAACCCCGGGATGTTTCGAAAGCCTGTCGGTTTTCCGGCAGAATTCATTGGTGAAGGCTTGGATCAGACGCGCGGCTGGTTTTATTCCATGCTTGTTTTGTCCGTGGCTTTGTTTGGAGAATCATCTTATAAAAATGTCATTGTTAACGGAACGGTCCTGGCCGGTGATGGTCAGAAAATGTCCAAGCGATTGAAAAATTATCCCGACCCAATGCTCGTGGTGGATAAATACGGTGCCGACGCCTTGCGTTACTACTTATTATCCTCCCCGGTGGTCAAGGCAGAGGATTTTTGCTTCTCTGAGGTAGGGGTAGATGAAGTCATGAAAAAAGTCCTGATGCGTTTGGAAAATGTCTATTCGTTCTATGAAATGTACAGCAAAAACAGCTCGGCACCGGTGAAGAATTTTACGCCCGTTACTGAGAATATTTTAGACCAATGGGTTCTGGCCAAGTTTAAAAAACTTATTTATGAAGTGACTGTTGCAACCGATAAGTACGAGTTAGACCGCGCTACTCGGCCAATTGCCGATTTTGTGGATGATTTATCCACTTGGTATTTACGCCGCTCTCGCGATCGCTTCAAGGCTGATGATCTGAAAGACAAAACTCAGGCTATTGAAACAACCCGCTTTGTCCTCGAAGGTTTGGCCAAAATAATTGCTCCCGTCATGCCTTTTTATGCTGAGGATCTTTATCAGAAAGTAAAATCTTTTGAGGGTAAGGAAAGTGTCCATTTGGATATTTGGCCGGAAGCTGTCCATCTGTCGACTGGTGAGGAAAAAATAATCGCCGATATGGCGGAAGTTCGAAAAATTGTTACCCTGGGCCTGGAGGCTCGTTCCCGTTCAAATATTAAAGTCCGTCAGCCTTTATTGAAATTGAAAATAAAAGATTCCAGGTTGAGCGGAGATAATCTGGAACAATATCAGGACTTGATTAAGGCTGAAATAAACGTGAAAGAGGCAGCCTTTGACACTTCAATTCCCGAAGCGGTAGAACTCGATGTGAATATTACCCCGGAGCTTAAGGAGGAAGGAAACGTACGCGAACTCATTCGTGCAATCCAGGAATTGCGCAAACAGGAAAAGTTGAATCCTTCCGACGCCGTCAGTTTGAAAATAAGAACCGAGCAAAAGGGTCAGGCTCTGGTCAAAAAATTTGAGACTGAGATAAAGAAGACGACTCTTTTGAAAAATATCTCATTTGAAGATTCGGATGGCGGCACAACAGTAAAAGTGGAGGATATGGATTTCCAATTAAAAATAAATCAATGAGGAATCAAAAGAAAGTGATTTTTGTACCAGGCTTTTCTGGTGTTGATGGTGATGGTTGGCCGGAGTGGCTAAGAGGTGAATTTATTAAATGTGGTTTTGATTTCAGTATTTTGCCCATGCCGGATATTATGTATCCGGAAGTGCATCAGTGGGTAGATTTTTTGAAAGCCCAAAAAATTAAAGTAAATAAGAATACATATTTTATTGGTCACAGTTTGGGTTGCATTACCATTGCTCGTTTTTTGGCGACCTTGCCGGGAAAGACCTCTGCGGGTGGTTGTGTTTTTGTGGCCGGTTTCGACTCCTTACCCAAAATTCCCTTGTTGGTTGGCTTCTGCTCCCTACCGCTGGATTTTTCTACTGTAAAGAAACATATGAGGGAAGCAATGGTTATTTTGTCCGATAACGATCCTCTCATCCCAAACAAAGATACTCTGGATTTCGCCAGCAAGGTAGGCGCAGGAGTTATTGTGGAGCATAATAAAGGTCACTTCAAGGCGGACATTAAAGAACTCCCAAGCGTTCTCAATACTATTTTGGAAATGGATCAGATGAGGCAGGAAATGGTGGAAATCAAGCGACTACGAAAGGCTTGACAAAAAAGCCTAAAAGACTTACTATTTTGAACGGAGTAGTGGCCTAGCTACGTCCGGATTGCATAACGGGAAACCGTGATTTTATGGACCGCAAGTTCATGACATCGCCCGCAAGGCTATGGTCCCGAAAACAAGGTAAGGAGTACGTTAACATGAAGACGGTTGAGAAGGCTGGTGTTGAGATCGATGATCTGTTTGCGACCGTGAGCAAAGAACTTATCAGGAGCTACGAGAAGCGCAATTTACCTGAAGGGGTAACTCTCGGTCAGGTGAACGAGGAGTACAAGGCGATGGACAAAAACCCAGAATCTCGTATACTGATAGCCTCGCTTGCTTCAGTTTTTGTGGTTATGATTGGAGGTCTGCTGGCTCTTGTTTTTAGGCGCCATGAACCATTAGTTATGCTTGTGCCAACCCTATTACTGATGGTGGTGGCGGTGATTTGGGTTTCTGGGCCGATGACGAAGAAGCTAATGAAAGATAAAGAGGTACTCAGAAAACTCAACAACACGCTGATGGAGTTCCGGAATTCGGTGGGGGGGCTTAATCCTGCAGGAGAAAACATTAGCCGGTATGACGAAGTCACTGTGCGTGAAGTACTTGTTTCGTTGGCAAAAGAGGTATTAAAATCCGAGAAAGTCTTCGATATCATACGTCTCGTGCCGAACAGAGTAATCTCCCATATTGTGGGTTGGGGCGAGCAAACTATCGAGCAGAGACGTAAACTTGAAGAGACAATACAAACAGCGAAGGATGCGTTTGGTCTTGAATTTAAGAAGAAAGAGATGGATGAGATCTTCGCCCGAGCCGAAGAACTCCGTCAGTCTGAAGTAAAGTAAGCCCGGTTTAGCCGGTGCACGGGCACCTTGTAATGAGGTGCCTGTTTTTAATTGTCTGATTTATTTGATTTAATAATGTAAACATGTTTGGACGGCCGTCCGAACATGTTTACATTATTTTACAATTTAAATGGTTATTTCATTTTTATGTTATGATATCAAAATGTCCCACGGCATTTACACCACCGAAGGTTTCATTCTGAAAAGCGTCAATTTTGGCGAGGCGAACAAGTATTTTTTCATATTTACGAAAGAATTCGGCCTGATCAAGGCAGCAGCGCAGAGTGTGCGGCATTTGAAATCCAAACTGCGTTACGGTTTGGAAGATTTTTCCTTGGCCCAAGTATCGCTCGTGCGTGGCCGGGAAATCTGGCGCCTAACCAGTGCGGAGAAAAAGTTTTCTCTGGAGATATTCAAGGAAGGAGGAAATTCAGAAAAATTTTTAATTTTGTCCCGTATTTTTTCCTTATTGCTACGCTTGCTTCATGGCGAAGAAAAAAATGATCGCCTGTTTGAGAGCGTGAAAGAGGGAATGCACTTTTTAGGAAAAAAAAGTGATCTGACGGAGGAAGACTTAGCCAGCTTTGAATGCATCATGGCTCTTCGCATCTTGTCCGTTCTGGGTTATATTGGGCAATTGGGGGATTTCGATCAGTTTATTTCTTCACCATATTTCACCGTCGAACTGCTGGCTAAAATGTCCGCTCTCAAAACGCGCGCCATCCTGGAAATAAACAAATCACTCAGAGAAACACACTTGTAATTACCCCTATAAATACGGGAATGGAAGTGCTATAATTAAGCACAGTAATTTTATGTATGAAGATCCAAAAAGCAAAATAAGTCAACTGCAGAAGGTCCTTGACGCGCGAGAAGACCATGTCACCGGTCAAATAAAAAGACATGAGCTTCACGACAAAGAGGTAACGATAAAGGAAGATTGGGACAACAATGAGTTTCGAGTCGGTGATGAAATATCCGAACCGGTCATGGGTCAGTCTTTTAATATTGAAAAACCAAAAGGAACGTCTCTTCCCATTAAAATTTTACTTGGTTCAGTTGTCTTTTTTATTATTGCCTTGGCCGTAGTCGCCTATAATTTTTTTGGTGGTGGTAATCTGGTTTCCGGTAATAACATAGACATAAACGTTAAAGCGCCTGTTTCTATTTCGGGTGGGGACAGCGTGCCTTTTGAAGTTGAGATCAAAAATAATAACGGAGTCCCTTTGACCGGCGCCGACCTTACCGTCACTTATCCTTTAGGAGCCAAAGAAGTGTCAGATACCTCACTACCAGCCAAGCGGATAGATCAATCACTCGGAACTATTTTACCCGGTCAAAGTATAAAAAAGAACCTAACCGTCGCTCTCTTTGGTGGTGAGAACGAAAAAAAAGATATAGTGATAACTTTAGAATACAAGATTACGGGTTCAAACTCTTTATTTAATAAAACGAAAACATTCTCTGTTTTGATTAGTTCTTCGCCAGTCAGCATAGTGGTTACCGGACCAAAAGAAGTGAATACCAATCAAAGCGTTGATTTTAATGTAGAGGTGACCTCAAATTCTTCAACAGTAATAAAAGGTCTTTTGTTAAAAGCTGAGTATCCTTTTGGTTTTTCCTTCACCAGTGCCACTCCGGAAACTTTTTCCAAAGATAATGTTTGGTTGCTGGGGGATCTCGAGCCGGGCGCCAAAAGGACTATCAAATTCTCCGGTGTTCTAAGCGGTCAAGAGGATGAGGAACGCGGTTTTAATTTTAGTGTTGGTTCACAGTCCAAGATTGACACCACTGCAATTGATGTCCCTTTTTCGTCCTTTTTCTCTTCTGTTACCATTAAGCGGCCATTTGTCAGTGCCGATGTTACCTTTAACGGAATAGGTACAGTTGAATATGTGTCAACGGCCGGGAGTAAAATATCGACCGTGATAAAATGGCGTAATAATTTGGCTTATGAGGTGTCTGACGTTTCAATCATTGTGAAAATGAATGGTAATGCCGTGGACAAAGCCTCCGTGCAGGTTGAGGACGGTTTTTACCGGTCAATCGATAATACAATCACTTTCAGTAAAATGACCGATAAAAATCTAGCCACATTGGAACCTGGACAAGAGGGAGAAAGTAAGTTTGCTTTTAATAGTTTTGGTGCTAATTCCGTTACTGGCGCCGGTTTGACCAATCCTCTAATCACTTTGGATCTTTCTGTTGAAGGTCGGCGAGTCGATTATCAAAATGGACCAGAGGATGTCTTGTTTGCGGATTCACGGAAAATTAAGATTACTTCCGAGCCGCAATTAGCAGCCAAAGCTCTCTATTATGTCGGACCATTTCATAATACCGGACCGCTTCCACCCAAGGCAGAAAAAGAAACTACCTATACGGTAACCTGGACGATTACTAATCAGTTGAATAATTTGTCTAACGCTAAAGTCAGCGCCACTCTTCCACCCTACGTCAAATGGTTAGGCATAGTCAGTCCGGAGAAAGAAAAAATGGATTATGATAGCGGAACCGGTCTTTTGACTTGGAATGTTGGTAATGTTACGGCCGGTGCCGGAGCGGTGGTCCCGGCTCGTGAAGCCTCGTTCCAGATTTCTTTTATGCCAAGTGTGAATCAGATAAAAGAAACACCGGACCTTGTTGGTGATTCGGTTTTAACAGCCAAGGATAATTATACTTTGACCACTGTGACGGACTCTTTCTCGCCTTTAAACACCAGCTTGAGAAGTGACCCATACTTCAAGACCGGGTCTGAGTCCGTGACAGAATAGTTGTGAAATAATTTTAATTATATATACTGTTTAAATATGGAAATAGCAAAAACCAAGGATAGTGAATTGATGGAAAAGATAGTATCTCTTTGCAAAAGAAGAGGGTTTGTCTATCCCAGCTCGGAAATATATGGCGGGTTTGCTGGTGTTTATGACTTCGGCCCGATGGGCGTTGAGCTCGAAAATAACCTGAAGGCCCATTGGTGGAAATGGATGGTTCATAAGCGGCAGGATATTGTCGGTTTGGACTCTTGTATTTTTATGAATCCCAAAATCTGGGAAGCCTCCGGTCATACCAAGGGTTTTTCCGACCCATTAGCCGAGTGTAAGAATTGCAATACCCGGATCAGAGTAGACAAGGTCTTAGAAGAAATAGGGGTGAAGGCGGATGAGAAAATGTCCGAAGAGGAAATAAATCGGTTATTTGACGAAAATAAAAATAAAATCAAATGCCCAAAATGCGGTAAACAAAATTTTACCAAAGCTCGTAAATTTAATTTACTGGTGAAATCAAATCTCGGTGATTTTACCGAGGCAGGCACAGCACCGTCATATTTGAGAGGGGAGACTTGTCAGGGAATTTATGTGAACGTTAAAAATGTTTTGGACTCTGGTCATATGAAGTTACCGTTCGGAATTGCCCAAATTGGAAAAGCCTTCAGGAATGAAATAGCGCCAAGACAATTTTTATTTAGGACCAGGGAATTTGAACAGATGGAAATGCAATACCTGACCAAGCCGGATCAAGAAATGATTGAGTATGAAAAACTGCGGGAGTACCGCTTTAAAGCCATAGTAAGCCTAGGTTTAAAGGAAGAGAATTTAAAATGGCATAAGCATGATAATTTGGTTTTTTATGCCAAAGAAGCTTATGATATTGAATATAACTATCCTTGGGGTTTTGATGAAATGGAGGGTGTTCACGCTCGTGGAACCTATGACCTAACTCAGCATTCCAAGGGTTCAGGACAAGAACTGACCTATCAAGATCCGGAAACCAACGAGAAATTTATCCCGCACATTATTGAGTCTTCGATTGGTGTTGGACGTTTGTTCCTTGCGGTTATGTGCGATGCCTATACTGAAGATGTTATGAACGAGGAAACTCGTGTCTATCTAAAATTTAAGCCAAGTATTGCACCGGTTAAGGTGGCGGTCTTTCCGTTGCTGAAAAATAAACCAGAACTGGTTAGTAAAGCCAAACATATTTTTGAAGTGCTTAATGAAGAGATCTATCCGATCGTCTTCGATGATAACGGCAACGTGGGGAAGAGATATCGAAGGCAGGATGAAATCGGTACGCCGTTTTGTGTGACCGTGGATTTTGATACCATCGAAAAAGATGACACCGTGACCGTGCGGGATCGGGATTCTGGCAAGCAAGAGCGAGTGGCTGTCAAAGAATTGGTAAACTACTTAAAATCCAAATTGGCCTAGCTGGGTCAATCTGTTGCAGTAAACTCTATTTTGTGGTATTTTCTGTGCAGAAAAAGCGAACAAGTTCTATCAGAAAGGAGTCGTTATGTGTCGTCCGTGTATTCAGAGAATTGGATCAATTCAGGGAGCATCCGGGAGTTTTTGTGATAAGCCTTGGCTTAATCCGCTGAGGCGGCGCCCTTTACGAGCGACGTCAGCAAGTCTTTCGGATCCACTTGTGCGGAAGGAAGTTGTTTTACCGGACATCTCTTCTGTGAGCGGTGATTCACTTCCACCGGTGGAAAGTCGCGCCGCCTCGAAAGCTGTTAGCGGAACTGCGGGAGGTAACCTTTTCGGGGGAGGTTACGGATGAGGCACTTGATTTGTGTTGGTCCGGGCTGCATCTTTGCGGGAATTATGATTAACGGATTCAGCCCCCTGGTGGTAGTTTTCATTGAGTCCGAGGGGGTTGCAAAACCATCCGAAGAAACAGTGAAGTATATTGAATCTATCACGGTGAGTGAATTAGCGGGGCTTGTCCGCTCCTTGGAAAAAAGGGTGGGTGTCGGGAGACCGATTGAGGAAATAATCGGATACTCGCCGATACCTAAACGGCCACCAAAAGTGCATGGAGCAGCCCATCTGGCCCGAGTTAATCGAACGTTGAAAACGCCTAAATACCCCCATATGTTTCATCGTGGCGGGTAAGACGTCTGGCAATTGGCAGGTTACACTGAGTGTGTGACCTGCCATTTTTCTTTTGTTTTTTGCCAATTATGCTATTCTAAATCATATGAAATATACCAAGACCATTTTAGAAAACGGACTCAGGGTAATCACCATTCCGATGAAAGACAACCCCACTGTCACGGTTTTTGTGCTGGTGGAAGCGGGTTCAAAATACGAAACGAAGAATAAAAACGGCATTTCGCATTTTCTGGAACATATGTGTTTTAAGGGTACTGTCAAACGGCCGAATAATTTCGATATTAGCACCGAGCTCGATAATATTGGTTCGCGTTACAATGCTTTTACTTCCCAGGAATATACCGGCTACTACGCCAAAGCACAATATGGTCACTTGGATAAGATTTTGGATATTGTTTCCGACATGTATCTTAATCCGCTTTTTGATGATAAAGAAATTGAAAAAGAAAAAGGTGTTATTTTGGAAGAGATAAATATGTATGAGGATTTGCCTCAGTATAAGGTGCAGAATTTAATCAATGAATTGGTGTATGGAGACCAACCCGCGGGCTGGGATATTGCCGGTCCAAAAGAAAATATTAAAAATATGAGTCAGGCTGATTTTATCACTTACCGTAATAAATTTTATACCTCAAGCGCCACCACCGTGATCGTGTCGGGTAATTTTGAAGAAGAAAAAGTTATTGGAAACATCCGTGAAATTTTTTCCGTTATGCCTAAAATAGAGAAGGGGCTTAAATTAAAAGTCATAGAAAAGCAAGTTACACCAGAAATTGCTTTGTTTAAAAAAGAAACGGATCAGACCCATCTGGTTTTGGGAGTCAGAACTTTCAACCTTTATGATAAACGGGATAAAATAATGAGCGTTTTGGCCGGTGTTCTTAATGCTGGTATGAGCTCGAGACTGTTTAAAAAACTAAGAGGCGATATGGGAGTTTGTTATTACGTGAGCGCCAGCCAGGATGCACTGACGGATCACGGTTTCTTTTCCGTCAATGCCGGTGTCGATAATAAAAGAGTAAAAGAAGTAATTACGGTTATTCTTGAAGAACTGAAAAAATTAAAAACTGAACTAGTGTCGCCGGCAGAATTGCAAAAAGTGAAACAAAATTTGGTGGGGACTATGTATCTAGGTTTGGAGTCATCTGATTCCTTGGCTAAATTTTATGGCAGTCAGGAAATCATGAACGAGACATTGAAGACGCCAGAAGAAATAAAAACCGAAATAGAGTCAGTCACGGCCCAGGATGTCCAAAAAGTGGCACAAGAAATCTTTGTAAATGAAGGTTTGAACCTCGCACTAGTCGGGCGGTTTGATAACGGTGCCGAGCTTAAGAGTGTCCTTAAATTCTAACTTTTGGTCGGATATGTTATAATGCGCCTATGGAAAAACTGGATAAGAACTTGAATATAAGTATAAGCGCCGGCACGATCATAAAAACGATTATTATTCTTTTGGTGACTTTTTTACTTTACAAAATGTTGGATCTGGTCCTGGTGGTCTTACTTGCGGTAGTGATTGCTTCAGCGGTGGAACCACTAATTAACTGGTTTGGACGTTATAAAATAAAGCGTTTATTTGCTGTTATTATCACCTATGTTTGTGTCGTTATAATTTTTTCTGGCCTATTGTATTTCTTTATCCCGCCCGTCTTGGAAGAGGCTTCAAGTCTTTTGAGTACTGCTCCCAAGTATCTGGACTCAGTTACTCTGTGGAACCCTTTGAACGATACCAAATTAATGGAAACTGGCCAGGTGGCGGGCGGTCTATCCGATGGTTTAAACGGTGGTAAACAAATCTTGGGCGGATTATCGTCCGGCACATTGCAAAATTCAGCTTTCAGCGGCTTAATCGCGCAGTTTAAAAGCTTTACCTCCAATGCCACAGATGGCGTCGTGAATATTGTGAGCGGAATATTCGGTGGTGTTTTTTCTTTCGTTTTGATTATCGTCTTGTCTTTTTACTTAGCCGTTCAGGAAGGAGGGGTAGAAAAGTTCTTAAAAATAATTACCCCCCTCAAGAACGAAGCTTATATTGTCGACTTGTGGAAGCGTTCACAGAGAAAGATTGGCTATTGGATGCAAGGCCAGCTCCTTTTAGGAATTGTCGTTGGTGTTTTGGTCTATTTGGGCCTGATGATTTTAGGTATTAAAAATGCGCTGATCCTCGCTGTTTTGGCTGGCCTTCTGGAAATCATTCCGGTCTTTGGCCCCATCCTTTCCGCTATTCCCGCCATTCTGTTCGGATTTACCGCTGGCGGTTTGACCACCGCTTTACTTGTATTTGGTTTGTTCGTCATTATTCAACAGTTCGAGAACCACCTGATCTATCCGTTAGTCGTGAAAAAGATAGTAGGGGTATCACCGATCATTGTTATCCTGGCCTTAATTATCGGTGGTAAGCTCGCCGGTTTCTTGGGAGTGGTTCTGTCTGTTCCCATTACTTCTGTCTTGATGGAGTTTCTTGGGGATATTCAGAAGGATAAGAATATGGCCGAGAAGAAAATTCAAGAAAATATAGCCTAAATTATGCCAAAAAATTTTTACATTACTACCACTCTTCCGTACGTGAATGCGGAAGCGCACATGGGGCACGCTTTGGAGATAGTCCGAGCTGACGTGATTGCTCGCTACAAGAAACTGATCGGCTTTGAAGTTTTTTTTAATACCGGTACGGACGAGCATGGACAGAAAATATATCAAAAAGCCTTGGAGAATAAACAAACGCCCGAAGCCTATACCGCTTTTTATGCGGAGAAATTTCAAGACCTATTAAAACTACTTGGCGTGGTGGAAACGGAGGGGATCACTCGTAATTTTATCCGAACCACGGATGCTTCTCATGTTAAATCAGCTCAGGCTTTCTGGCAATTATGTGATAAGAACGGTTTTATCTATAAAAAAAATTATCAGATAAAATATTGTGTCGGTTGCGAGCTCGAAAAAACCGATTCCGATTTGGTGAACGGCTGTTGCCCGGATCATCCGAATCGGGAATTAGAAATCCGAGACGAAGAAAACTATTTTTTCAAGTTTTCCGAATTTCAGAAACCGTTACTGGCATTTTATGATAAGAATCCTGATTTCGTTGCCCCCAATTTTCGCTTCAAGGAAATAAGGAATTTTGTGGAAGCTGGTCTTTCAGATTTCAGCATTTCTCGGTTAAAAGCTAAGATGCCGTGGGGAATAGAAGTGCCAAATGATTCTACGCAAGTGATGTATGTTTGGTTTGATGCTCTGGTAAATTATATCTCGGCCATTGGCTGGCCAGCTGACCTGGAGAAGTTCACTAAATGGCAGGTAGAAACTGGTGGTATGGTGCAGTACTGTGGTAAGGATAATTTACGTCAGCAAACCGCCATGTGGCAAAGCATGCTTTTGGCGGCCGGTCTGCCTAATTCCAAGACCGTGGTTATAGACGGTTTTGTGACCGGGGCGGGGGGTATAAAAATGAGTAAGTCCATGGGCAATGGCATTAACCCCGTTGATCATATTGGGGTCTACGGCACGGATGCCATGCGTTATTATGTGACTCGCGAGCTCAGCTCTTTTGAGGATACCGCCATGACCGCCGAAATGTTTAAAGAAGCTTATAACGCTAATCTGGCCAATGGTCTAGGGAACTTGATCTCCAGAGTAATGAAAATGGCCGAAACCAACTTAAGCGAACCGGTGACTGTACCGGAGAAAACTATCCCTCAGGAATTTTTTGATTTGCTGGAGAAGTTCGAAATTCAAAAAGCCACGGATCTGATTTGGCAGAAAATTGCCGAGGCGGACAAGATGATTCAGGAAACTCAGCCGTTCAAGCTGGTTAAGACCGACAAGGAAAAAGGGGTGGAGATAATCAAAGACTTGGTGACTCGCCTTTACACCATCGGCCGGATGTTGAATCCTATTATGCCGGAGACATCCAAAAAAATTAAAGATTTAGTTAAGGCTAATAAAAGTCCAGCCGCTCCGCTTTTTCTACGCAAAGATTAAAGAATTAAAAAAGGCGTCTGTCTCCACAAACGCCATCTCACCGCAGATATTCCCGCAGTATACTATTTTTCCGGTGAATCAGGATTCTAAGTTCAAGGGCTAAAGCCAGCGTTACTACTAACTTTATCTTCTCCGTGCTCGTCCATCCACGCCTGACCTTTTCTATGAGCCAGTCAATCCTTGCTTCCATGAATTGCCAGCGGAAACCGAACAATCGACTGAGAAGTAAGTATGTAAGAATAAGTTCTGTCACTTTTACCCTCCTTTCTCGGTTATGACATTAAAGAACAGACCGTATTATACATAAAACCGGGGTTTTTGCTATAATGGGTTAATGAACCTAAAATACATTGATATCCATTCCCACCTTGGTTTTGAAGACTACGGCGCGGATAAAAAGGAAGTGATACAGCGGATGAAAGAGACCGAGGTAGGGACCATTGCCATTGGGGCGGACTTGGAGAGCTCCAAAGAGGCCGTAAAAGTGGCCACGGAGAATGAAGATATTTGGGCCTGCATTGGTCTGCATCCAAATCATAATTTGGCTGAAATTTTTGCTGAGAAAAATTATGAGGAGTTGGTAAGAAATTCGAAAGTGGTAGCTATAGGGGAATGCGGGTTAGAATATTATAAGTTGGAAGGCGATATTGAGAAAATAAAAGCCAAACAAAAGGAAGATTTTATCAATCAAATAAAATTTGCGCTGAAATATGACAAAGCGCTCATGCTTCATATCCGTGATGGGGAAGTAAGGGGTGGAGCCTTCAATGATGCATATGAAATATTGAATAAAATCAAACAAGAACGGGGTTTAAGTTCTTTTCGAGGCGATGTTCATTTCTTTACTGGGAAACTGGAAATGGCGCAAAAATTCATTGATTTGGGTTTTACTATCTCTTTTGTGGGTCTTATTACCTATGTTCAGGACTTTGATAAAATAATTAAGGCTGTACCTCTAACTAGTCTCCAAGCTGAAACAGATGCCCCCTACGTGGCCCCAGTGCCTCACCGTGGCGAGCGGAACCTACCCTCGTATGTTATTGAAGTTTACAAAAAGATCGCTGAAATCAGGGGTGAGGATCCTGAGATCGTCCGTCTGCAACTGTTGGAAAACGCTAAAAGAGTGTTTGGAGTTTCCATTTGATATTTTACCCCTTTCATGCTAATGTTGCCTACATGGAAAAAGTCGAAAAATTAGAAGAGGGTGGGGGTCAGGTTTACGAACTTGGCTACCATATAGTTTCCACCGTCGCGGAGGAAAACTTGCCCAAAGAGGTTGAAACTCTTAAGGTAATTGTTCTTAAGGATGGAGGATCGCTAGTCAGTGAAGGCGAACCAAAGCTTATTAACCTCGCTTACTCTATGACCAAGTCTGTCGCGGACACCAAGAAAAAGTTTAACACAGCCTATTTTGGCTGGTTAAAGTTCGAGACTAAGTCAGAGCTAATGCCATCGATAAAGAAAGCCGTGGATCAGAATCCTCACGTGCTTCGTTATCTACTCATTAAGACCGTAAGAGAGAACACTTTGTATACGCCAAAGTTAAACGTCCGATCCCCAGGAAAGGAGGAGGCGCCAAAGGTCAAGAAGTCTATCAAGACCGAAGAGACCAAAATATCTTCCAAAAAAGATTTAGAGGATATAGACAAGTCTATTGAAGAGCTTGTGGTGGAATAGTTATTAAAATTATTTACCCACCAAAATTTTTATTTTATAAAAACTTAGGCGGGTTAATCGGTGGGGAGAGAACAAATAAAATTCCTCATCTCAAAGTATGTATCTCAATAAGGCATTTCTTTACGGGAATCTGGTCAGAGACCCGGAGTTAAAGGCTCTTCCTTCCGGTATTAAAGTCGCCAATTTCAGCATTGCCACCAACCGCACTTATAAGGATAAGGACGGTAATAAAAAAGAGACGACGGAGTATCACAATGTTGTTGCTTTTGCCAAGCAGGCGGAATTGATCTCTCAATACTTGAAGAAGGGTAGTGGAATCTTTGTGGATGGGCGCTTACAGACCAGAAGCTGGGATGACAAGGCTACTAATTCCAAGAAATACCGAACTGAGGTAATTGTGGAGAATTTCCAATTTGGTCCAGACGGGCGAGGCTCTGGTCAGGGTGGAGGCACTTATACGCCAAGCCAGACCGAAGGGGGACCAAAAGCCGCCAATTCCAAAGCAGACAAGATAGATACCATTGAATATCCTTCCGAGGAAATTAATCCCGAAGACATTCCGTTCTAAGTCGAATAGAATATAATAAACATAATTATAAACAATAAAGAAATAAGATGACAAAACAATGTTTCTTTTCACAGAATAATATCAAGTATGTGGACTACAAGGACATGGATCTGATCAAAAGGTTCCTTAACCCTCATGCCCGCATCATGGGTAGCAAGAAAACCGCTACCTCTGCTCGTAGCCAGCGCCAACTTTCCGAGGCTATCAAGAGAGCAAGGTTTATGGGTTTGCTGCCATATCTAAACAAATAATCACTTCAAAATGGCCCTAGAAATAGGGCTATTTTGCTGTCTAGAAAAAGACAATGCGTTTTAGGATTTACTTTTTGATTGATATGTGTTACTCTTGAAAGAGATCAAAAAACCTTATTGGGAGAATAAAGTATGAAGAAGCTCTATATTATTGGTGGAGTTGTTGCTATTGTGTTGGGCGTTACGGTGGCCGATTATCATATTTCGCAGGGTTATTATAGCCTTGCTGCAGTTGTGGCATTTGTGACGTTAGCGTTTTCCGGCTTTTCGTTCCTCTGCGCTCGCTAGTGCAGATAGCATATTGCACAAAAGGCCGGCAAGAGTTTCTCTTGCCGGCCTAAAATGTTGTCCGAATTTATTTAATCCGGCCGTTCTTAGAAGAAGGGGTCGGCTTCTGAACCTGGGGTGGTTCTATTTCTTTGCTCTCTCGACATACTCGCCAGTCTCGGTGTTGACCACTACGGTATCACTTTCATTCACAAACAAAGGGGCATTGATGATGGCGCCAGTTTCCAGAGTGATTTGTTTGGAACCGCCGGTGGCCGTGTCACCCTTCATGGCTGGGGGAGCATCTACTACTTTTAATTCTACTTTGATAGGAAGCTTGGTACCAATCATCATGCCATCGCTGTCTTCATCATCATCGTCACTTTTGAAAACCAATACTTCAGCAATCGAATTTGGCTTGAGGAACTTGGCTTGTGTGCCAATCAAAATTTCATCTATTTTGTATCTCTTAGCGGGGTCCTTTGGGTCGGCAAACCAAAACTCACCTTTGTTTTTATACAAAAACTTAGCTTCTTTGGTGGTGATGTCCGCTTCTTCCACCTTTTCCGCTTGGTGAAAACTTTGCTCGGTAATCTTGCCGGTAATCATGTTTCGCAGTTTGGTGGCGTTTACCGGTTTCCGCATCTGCTTCCTAAAGACATGGGAAGAAAGGACCTCATAAGGCTCGTTGTTAAAGATAATATATTTACGCTCCACGATTTCACTGTATTCAAGCATGGGGGCATTCTAGCCGAAATCATGACGATTAGCAAGGAGTCTTTATTTAGCTGCGATCAGTTCGTTTATTTTAATTCTGGTGCCTGGACCAACGATACCAAAACCTTGGTCCAAAGTACCGGAACTAATAATGCCGTACTGTGTTTGGAATTTCTTTACGGCCGCCACAGTTGAATCGCCATAGAAACCGCCATTATTACCGGCAGATAGATAACCTCGACTAATTAAGAAATTTTGTAATTTGACTACCTCCGGGTCTTTCATGCCAACCGTCAAGTTTTTCAATAAGACGGCCGGCGGTGTTGTCGTTTGGGTAACAACCGGTGGTGGTAAGGTTATCGGTGGGGTACTTGTACTCACTGGCGCTGGTGCGGCGACCGGTGCCAGGTTTGACCCGCACTGCGTGATAGTTGCAACTAGAGCTGCCTTTTCGGGCGGAATAACACCGATAGTCACGAGTAGGTTGATAAATTGGCAAATGGACATGGTAGGAATAGTGACGGTTGCTGGTGCGGTTGTACTGACTACTTCTGAACTCAGTATCTGGTTTACATAATTTATTGTTCCCAAACCAAAGACACCGGTGCCTTTGGTTAGACCAGCTGGTTTCAAGATTACTGCGGCATTGGCCTCCTGAAAGCGGATGAGGGCGAGCCTAGTGGCGTCATTAAAATATGTAATTTCGTGACCGGGCGAGCTCGAGCCGGTTGAAGTAATTATATAACCATGTGTATTTAAGAATATTTGCAATTGGCGAACGTCTTCACTGGTAGTGTAGGGATTAATTATGTGAGTAAAGACATAGGCTGGTGCAGTAGGCACGGTGAGTAATGTGGAAGTTGCTAAGGGCTTGGTAGTGGTGGAAACAGTTGAAGTAGATAACTTGATTACGATTGGCGCCGGGCTTCCTCCGCCGCCACCGCCACCACCTCCTCCGCCGCCACCTGAGTTACAAGTTGAGGTAAGGGCTGGTGCTAGACCGCCAGAACAGCTAGCCGGAGTCGAAGTTAGAACGGTCCGTGACTCGCTGTTGTTAACACAGGCGGACCAGGTCGAGTAAGTAAAAGCGGTGCAGGCCGGCATGTTGACTGAAACATTGGCAGTTCCCATGTTGGAAATATTTAGAGCTGCATCCTTGGCCCAAAGGTAAAGGGTTTTTGTACCGAGTGAAGAAAAAGTATAAGAAGTTGGAGCGCTTTCAGTCCAGGCAACAGGTGCATAAAAACACTCATCCGGATCTTCTTCACCATCGCAATCGTAAGAGTGTCCATCTTGCCCGAACGCCGAATCAGGTGCTTCGTTGTATTCACTCAGGAGATAGCCAGTCACTCCGATGTCATCACTGGCGGTTATAGTTACCGGTACGGTTAGAGAAGTGTAGGTGGCAGGAACAGTAAAATTAGTGATAATTGGAGGGGTTAAATCGACTTTTCCAAACATGAAGGCGTCGGCGTAAACATAGTTGGTCGTACTATTTGTTCGGACCGAGACAAATTCGTTTCCAGTGCCGGCGAAATGATAGTTACCAATCAGATTCCACTGGCCGCCATTTACTCGTTCATCGTAAATTACGGTGGTGGTGGCAGAATCATGTCTTATGTCTATCGGAGTATTGGTGGCTGCCGGATAATTTGGCGTCGGTGGATACCAAATGTAAACGGCATAATCGCCCGCTTGGGTGATGTTTGGGTTAAACTTTATGGATTTTGTTCCTTTGTTGGCATTTTTGTCATGTGCATAATTATTTCCATAAAAACCTGGCGCATAAGTAGAGGTATCCCAAGAGCTCGCTGGACTCTGAGTAGCGTTTAGGTTATCGACAACAATGCTTCCATCATCTGAACTGTTCAGGTATGAAGTTGTGGTATGGGTGTTCCCGCTGAGAGCAGAAATATTGCCAGTGCTGTCCTTCGCCCAGGCATATAGTGTGTGTAGAGAGGGTGAATAGGAAGTGAGAATATAGATTGTTGGTTTGGTTGAGCTCCAATCGGGATTGTTACTCGCTGGCGTGGTGGAGCTTTCGGTAATCAGGTATTCAGACACTTGAGCGTTGTCGTTCGCTGTAAAGGTGGTTATAGGCAGATTGAGTGTGGAATAAGTGCTTGGAACCGTAAAGGAGCTGACGATCGGTAAAGTGGTATCAATGGAAACGGTGGTGGTGGCGACACTGCTTGTCGAGATATTGTTTGACGGGTCTATGGCCCAAGCGTAAAGTGTTTTGGCGCCAGGTGTAGTAAAAGTGTAAGAAGTGGTGGCGGTTTCAGACCATCTCGGATCATTTGCGAGCGGGGTGTTGGAGGATTCAGAGATTAGATAGCCTGAGACAGCGTAATTATCCGAAGCGGTAAGGGTAATAGGGACGTTTATGAGTGAGCCGTAACTGGTGGGCGTCGAAAAGGAATTTATTGTTGGTTTAACATCGTCAATTACGGCAACAACGTTTGATAGAGCACTTGCATTACCACTCCAGTCAATCGTCTTAATCGCAAAATAACAAGAGTAATAATTGCAGGCGGTGTTGGCGAAACTAAATATTTCAGTTTCTCCCACATGCCAAGGTGTTGGTAAGCCGGCCATTGGCGTCGAGCTTGCCCAATTATCATCAGTAATAGTTGATGAGGTGGAAAAACGTAAATCATAGGTACCGGCATTGTCCGTATAAAATCCATTATTGCCCGGTGTCGTCCAGCTGAGCATGACCATTTGGGCGGTATTACTAGCCACCGTCAGATCGGTAATCGTGCTTGGTGGGGTCAAGTCATCACTATCATTTAGAGAGAGCTTATAAACCTTATCGCTAGAAATAGCATAAATGTCTGTTGATGAAGTCGGATTAGTTTCGACTTGTTTGATATTTAGCTCAGGCAAACCAATGTTTATTGGTAACCATAAGGGGGTTGAAGTCGGTGAGCTTTGATCAGGGATTGCCTCGTTGGTGGTTCGGTAGACTCCATTATCCGAAGTGGAAATATAAGCAAGATTGGAGTTGATATAATCACTGACGATATTATTGATATGGGTCGAGCTCGTAGCCAAGCCTAGACTACGATCGGTAAAATTGCTTCCACTGGTGTCACTTTTTAGAATTCCCTTATTGGTAGCCAGCCAGATGAATCGGCCGAGCGGAGTAAGCACGGAGACATCTTTGGTGGTGGTACCCGTGTCGGAAAAAGCCGTTGTCCAACTTTCATCGACGCCTGACGTCGATTTTAAACTGCTGACATAAAGTTCATTGGAATTTGTTAAAGCGTAAATATTGCCGTTATGCCAGTCGGAGCTCAGCTTGACCACTTGTTTCCCTGCAAGGCCATTATTGACGGAGGACCAAGTGGTCCCTAAATCTGTACTGCGGGAAACCCCACTTGGTGTGCCGGCATATATTGTATGAACACTTCCGTTGGTTACGGCTTCATGTTGGTCTATTTCCAAACTGTTTATATGCAGATTGGCTAAGCCGGAATTAACCGCTGTCCAGGTGGTGCTCGCTAGAGTGTTTTGGAAAACTCCGCCGTCGCTCGTGCCGGCAAAAACCGGGGACGTTGTAGCCATGGTGTATTGGTAAAGATCGGAGTCGTAGGTCCAAGCCGGGGCAATGGAGGTGACGTTTAGATTGGCCGATAGGCCCGTATTCACTTGGAGCCAGGTGGTTCCAGCATTGGCACTTTCGCAAATACCGTTGTCCGTTCCAAGATATATATAGTCACCAAAAGCCGAGATGGTGTTTATCGTGCTATAGGTGCACTCTGAAGGAGTGATGGCTGTCCAACCGGAAGAGGCGGAAGCACTTCCGGTCAATAAGAAAAAGAAAATCATGAATATGAAGATATTTTTTTTCATCTAAAATACTTTTAATTTAAAATTAAAGAAAAAGAGGCGGCCTAACCTTGTGTCCGTGGAAAGGAACAAGGTTAGGCGTCTCAACATTCTGCCTATGGTGGGGCAGGCGGTATCAGAACAACCGGCTTGACGAAGAGCTCCTCACTGTAGTCACTTTCGTCACCGAAGTTATCATAACAGGTGACGGCAAAGTAGTTGGTGACCGAAAAATCAAGACCGGTAATTGTGCAACTGGTGACGTTGCCAACATCCAACACGTGCGGGTAAACTCTGGAGCTCGTACCCCAATAGGCTTTGTAGCCAGCAATGTCGGTTAGCGGGGTCCCGTCAACGTTGTTCGTTGGCGGATCCCAAGCCAGACCAATCGTTGAGCTCAAACCGTTTCCGAGCACTCCACGGCCCAGATTG
>CAIJNK010000021.1 GCA_903822075.1 uncultured bacterium | reverse complement strand
ACCTTGGACAATATCTTCACCACTATCGGTAACAAACGTGTCAGTGTCACTTTTGCTTCCACCAGCGCGGGAACCATTGGTAATCCTTGCACGGCTACCGAAAATATCTGGCCGGAGATTGGGAAGGGGGAGGAGAGGTAACTTTTACTATTCAAGCTGATTGGAGTATAATGGTGTCTAAATGGAAACCAGTTTTGAAAAAATAGAGCAAAAATTTTCTTCACCTCAGGAGGAACTTAATTATTTGCGTAGTCAGGTGGCCAAGCATGAAAAATCTTTACACGAGAAAGGCGAGGTGGTGCCAAGGGAGGAAATTATCACGGACAAAATAATTGACTATAAAAGTACTAAACCGGAGGAAGTTTTGCATCCAGATTATCAGTTAAAACAGAAAGAAGTAGAAACTATAGTCCTGGATTTGGCACCGGAGGAACATGACACCAAAATGGAGGAATTAGTGGCTATTTTACAAGCCAAGGGATTAATGAACGCCTTATCGGTTGTGGAAAAGTTAAAAGATGCGCATTTGGATGATGATTTTCATCGTTTTTTGGTGCAGTATGTGAAGGCGGGAATCCCAGTGGAAAATGTTAATGAAAAGAATCCATTTTTTCGGGCTTTAAAAATGACTTTATATGAAGTGGCCTTACCGCAATCTGATGATGAAAAAGAGAGTAAACAGAAAAATCTGAAGGAATTAATTTCTAAAATGGAACAATTTTATGCCGGCATGCTGTCAGTTACCACGGAAAAAGATGGGCCGGATTATTTTACCATTGAGCTTGCTAATGCCAACAAGAGCGAAGAATTTATTTTTTATGTTTCCGTGCCTGATGCTAAGAAAGTCTTATTTGAGAAACAAATCCTGTCAATTTTTCCTGAGGCCAAGATTTTAGAAAAGAAGGATGACTATAATGTGTTTAATGAACAAGGGGTCTCTGTTGGATCTTACGCTCGACAGATGAGCAACCATATCTACCCCTTGAAGACATACGAACTGTTTGACTATGACCCCCTAAATATCATCCTGAATAGTTTCTCCAAGATTGACCGTGATGGCGAGGGAGCGGGCATTCAAATAGTTTTTAAGCCGGTGGGAGAGAAGTATGTCAGCTTTTATAAGAAAGCTTTAAAGGATTTCTCCAAGGGGATGAAATTAAAGGAGGCTATTGATATGAACCGCCTATCTTTCTTTGGTGAGACCAAGAAAATTTTTAAAGAAATAGCAGATACTTTTGTTGACGGTAAAAAAGAAAAAGAGAAAGAAAAAGGCTTGGCGGATCAGAAATCCTTAGAGATGGATAAAAATGTTTTGGAAAATATCAATAATAAAATCAGCACGCCGACCGTCGAGACAAATATTCGAATTGTCGCTTCGTCTAGGACAGAAGGGGAAGCCTTGTCCATCCTGCTTGATTTGGAGAGCGCCTTTAACCAATTTGAAAATACCGGTAGTAATAAGCTTGCCTTTAAGAGACCGGAAGGAGCTAGTCTTAGGCAGTTTTTTCGTGAGTTCTCCTTCCGTGTTTTTAAAGATGAAGAAAAGATGCCTCTAAACTTGAGAGAAATTACCACCATGATGCACTTGCCGGAGAATGAGATCCTCGGTACCTCACAGCTGAAACAAAGCAAGGCTGGGACCGCTCAGGCACCTTTGGATTTGCAAAAGAAGGGAATATCTTTGGGTAAAAACATTCACCGCAATATTGAAACAGATATATATATGTCACCGGAAGACCGCTTGCGCCATTTTTATATCATTGGTCAGACCGGTACCGGTAAAACTACTCTGCTTAAACAGATGATTCGTCAGGATATTTTGAATGGTGAAGGCGTGTGTATGATCGACCCGCACGGCTCGGATATTGTTGATGTCTTGTCTTATGTGCCAAAGGAGCGTTTGGAAGATTTGGTTTATTTTGACCCAAGCTATACGGGGAGACCGATGGGGCTAAATATGCTGGAGTATGATATTCGTTTCCCGGAACAGAAGACATTCGTGGTAAACGAGATGCTTTCGATTTTTAATAAACTCTTTGATATGAAGGTGGCTGGTGGTCCGATGTTTGAACAGTATTTTCGAAACTCGGTCATGTTGGTTTTAGAGGACCCGGAAAGTGGTAATACGTTACTGGATGTTTCCCGTGTTTTATCCAATAAACAATTTAGAGATTTAAAAATTTCTAAGTGTAAGAATCCACTGGTCATTCAGTTCTGGAAAGAAATTGCTGAGAAGGCTGGTGGGGAAGCGTCGCTGGCTAACATTGTGCCTTATATCGTGAGCAAGTTTGACGTCTTTTTGCAAAATGACATTATGCGCCCAATCATCGCTCAGGAGAAATCATCCTTTAATTTCCGCGAAATTATGGATCAGAAGAAAATCCTTTTGGTTAATCTATCTAAGGGACGTTTGGGTGAGATTAACGCCAATCTTCTCGGTCTTATAATCGTGGGTAAAATCCTGATGGCCGCCCTTTCTCGGGTGGATTCCTTGGGTCAGGATTTGCCTCCATTTTATCTTTACATTGATGAGTTCCAAAATGTCACCACGGATTCCATATCAACCATCTTCTCGGAAGCGAGAAAATATAAATTATCACTCACGGTTGCCCATCAGTTCATCGCACAATTGGAAGAAAAAATTCGTGACTCAGTTTTTGGTAACGTCGGTTCCATTGCATCTTTCCGAGTCAGTTCTGAAGACGCTGAATATTTGGAAAAACAGTTCTTACCGGTTTTCTCCGCCAAGGACTTGATGAACATTGATAACTTGAATTGTTATGTCAAAATGTTGTCGTCAGGTCGTCCGGTAAAGCCGTTCAACCTTTTTATCCCTTTTCCGCCGCGCGGAGAAATGGCCATCATTGACAAAGTCAAGGAGCTTTCTTATCTTAAATACGGCAAGGATAGGGCTCTGGTCGAAGCAGAGATCATGAAAAAGTATGAAAAGAAGGAAGTCCCGCCACCAGTCTCGCCATTTAAAATTTAATAGTTAATCAAATAATATGCAAAAAGAAAAAACCTTTGTCATTATCAAGCCGGACGGAATTCAGCGTTCTCTAATTGGGGAAGTGGTTAAGCGTTTTGAAAGGATTGGTTTAAAATTGGTTGGTCTTAAGATGCAGATCCCAACCATCGAGATGGTAGAAAAACATTATACTTTGGATCCAGAATGGCTAAGGAAGGTCGGAGAGAAAAGTATCCAAGGTTATGTGTCAAAGGGTCAGACACCACCTTCCGCGGATCCATTAGTGACCGGCAATAAAGTGTTGGACGTCTTAAAAAAGTATATGACTTCCGGTCCGGTGGTGATAATGTGTTGGCAAGGAGCGCACGCTGTGGGTATTGTTCGAAAAATTGTTGGCGGGACGGAGCCACTGACTTCTGATGTCGGGACAATTCGCGGGGACTTTGTGCTGGATTCCTACCAGATCTCTGACACGGTCGGGCGAGCTATTCGAAATTTGATTCACGCTTCAGGTTCTGTCGAGGAGGCAAATAATGAGATAAATTTATGGTTTAGACCAGAGGAGCTTTTGAACTACAGGCTCATTCAGGATGCTATTTTATATGATGTGAATCTGGACAGTATCCTTGAGTAAAAATAAAAATGTGGTCTAAGCAAGTCTTAATGTTGCTTTTATCTTTCAGGGTGTATAATAAGCATAGGAGTTATTTAAGGTATTTTCTAGCTTAAATAATTTTTAAGGGAGTCTTACATCGGTCGTGGCCTTGGTCACTATCTGCGGACACCCACCTAGAATAATTTCTGGGGAATACCTTCTGATAACTCCTATAAAGAACCCATGCCATCCTGGTATGGATTTTTTATTTGTAGTATAATTACCCCATGGTAAATATATTCAAACAGAAACCATTTTTATTTTCCTGGCTCGTGTTGATGCTTCTGATAGGCCTTCATTCAACCGGTTCTTATTACTCCCTATATTGGCGTTTTTTCTGGTTTGATATTGTCGTACATATCGTAAGTGGTCTGTGGGTTGGTTTGATTTTTCTTTGGCTGGCTTCCGTTTGTGGTCAGATAAATTCGATGAGAGAATATAAGGTTAAAAGTTTACTCGTGGCTCTTATTTCTGCCGTTTTGATTGGTGTCGTTTGGGAACTTTTGGAGAATATAACTCAAATCACCTTTGTTAAGGCTAGCGGTTATGGTTTTAATACGGCTTTGGATATCCTGAACGATGGATTGGGTGGAATACTGGCGTGTATTTATTTTCTTAGACGAAAAAAAGTGTTGGATACGTCAGTTGAGGTTATCCATCCTTTTTATAGTCAGACTGGGCTAATCAAGGTTTAAAACATTATGGCTAAATTGACTTTCTACGGTGGGGTAGGGACGGTAACCGGGGCTAATTTCTTATTGGCCACGGACAATTGTAAAATCTTGGTGGATTGCGGTTTGGTTCAAGGTAGTCAGCAGGCCGAGAATTTGAACCGAAGTGAGTTTGCCTATGACCCAGCAGAAGTTGATTATCTAATTGTCACTCATGCTCATCTAGACCATGTCGGTCGTATTCCTAAGTTGGTTAAGGATGGTTTTAAGGGGCAGATTATAAGCACGCCGGAAACCAAGGAACTGGCCGAACTTATACTGGAAGATACCGTTCGGATTCTGGTCTCAGATGCGCAACGCGAGGGGATACTGCCACTATATGAAGTAAAAGATATTGCCCCCGCCTTAGCTTTGTGGACTACCTTGTCGTACCATACAAAAAAAGAACTGAAAGACGGAGTTAGTATTTATTTGAAAGACGCCGGCCATATTTTGGGTTCGGCCATGGTGGAAGTTTCCCGAGGGGACCCTAATAAAAACGGGCAAGTCAACAAGATAGTTTTCACCGGGGATTTGGGTAATTCACCATCCATCTTGCTCAAAGATACAGAGGATATTACCGATGCCAACTATATTTTGATGGAAAGCGTTTACGGTGACCGGAATCATGAGCCAAAGGAGGAAAGGACCAAGAAGCTGACGGAAGTGATTGAGGACACGGTAAAATACAAAAGAACCTTGATTATCCCAGCTTTTTCACTGGAACGGACGCAGATGATTCTGTATGAAATGAACGAGCTCTTTGAAAACGGGGAGATCAAGACTCGGGTGCCGGTTTTTCTGGATTCACCTTTGGCTATAAAAATTACCGGCGTATATGAAAAATATACGGAAGATTTTAATGATAAAGCCAGGGCGGATATAAAATCAGGTGATGATATTTTTAACTTTCCCGGTCTAAAATTCATCGTCCAGGGTGGGGAATCAAAAATGATTGAGAAAACACCGAATCCTAAAATCATCATGGCTGGTTCCGGCATGTCCACCGGCGGGCGGGTAATTTCTCACGAGAAATATTATCTGGATAATCCGGATGCGGAAATTTTGTTCGTGGGTTATCAGGCGGCGGGCACTTTGGGTCGTCAGCTTCAGGACGGGGCCAAAAAGGTGACCATTTATGGCGAGGAAAAGAAAGTGCGAGCCAAAATTGATTCCATTGCCGGCTACTCTTCGCACAAGGATTCGGATCACTTGGTGGAATTCGTAGGTAAAGCCACGGAAAGTGAAAAACTAAAACAAGTCTTTTGCGTGATGGGGGAGCCGAAGTCCTCAATGTTTCTGGTCCAGAAACTACGTGACGATTTGGGTGTGGACGCAGTGTATCCAGAGTTTAAAGAAGAAATAGAAATAGAGTTATAACAAAAAAACCGCCACTCGGCGGTTTTTTGATTATAATTTATTTCACCTGGGCTACGACTCTCTTGAAAGCATCAGGATTGTTCTCGGCCAAGTCGGCGAGGATTTTGCGGTCAACTTCAATGAATTTCTTCTTCATGGCGCTGATGAACTTGCTGTAGGACAGGCCTTCGGGGCGGACAGCGGCGTTGATTTTGACATTCCACAGGTTACGCATATCACCCTTCTTGTCGCGCCGGTGGGCAAAGGCATAGGCACCAGCATGCATCATGGCTTCCATGGCGTTGGCTTCCTTGGTGGAACGGCCAAATCTATAACCCTTAACTTGTTTTAAGAGATTGCGTCTGGTCTTGGTCTTTAATACTCCTCTTTTTACTCTGGTCATTGTAGTTTAACGGTTAATTAATAATTAGGCTCCATTCAGAAATCTGGCCTTAGCTTTGTTCTTGAAATGAACGTTTAAAGTCCTTTTCTTGGCCTGCTGACTCCTCCGTGACTCTTTGGAGTTGAAGTGGTTTTGTCCAGCCTTTCGACCGATGATCTTGCCGGTCCTGGTCACTCTTAATCTTTTACTAAACGATTTATTTGTTTTCATTACTTTTTTCGATTACCATTGTTAAACCTTTCAATCCCTTTTTGGGGGCTTCAGCGATTTTATATTTTTCCGTGATTAATTTTAAAATTCGGTCCAGTCTCTCGTTCAAAAATTTGAAGTCCATATATTTGGCTCGGCCCGTGATAAACAAATCTATCTTTATTCGGTGTCCTTCTTTTAGCCAATCTGACGCTTTTTGTGCTTTTAACTGCAAGTCATGCTCGTCCGTGGCAATCTTTACCTGCAAACTTTTGGTTTCAATAACCTTTACCTTGGTTTTAGCTACCTTATGCTTTTTCTTCTCATCATATTGGTACTTGCCAAAGTCTGTAATCTTACAAATTGGCGGGACCACATTCGGTGATATTTCGAGCAAATCCAAGCCTAATTCCTGGGCTTTAACCAGAGCGTCGTGCAAGGAAATGACACCAAAATTCTCGCCGGCTGGGCCAATTACCCGTAATTCGGGAGACTTTATCTGATGATTTATTCTAATCTTTATATTACTCAACTTATTTTACAGGTTATTTACCTGCGTATTTATAGCATAGTTTGCCTTTTGGAGCAAGCTTTGGCTGAGTAAGAAAAAAGGGTGGCGCCAAAGCACCACCCACCCCAAAACGTTACTCTCTCAGTGAAGCAGCTTACAGAGTATGAAACCAATTATTACAACAATGACTCCAACGGTTGTCGGGATATGGTCCAGACAATAGCAAACGAATGGACCGAAGAAATACTGGTTCGTCTTACTCATTTTCCCCCTACTTGTTGTGTGTTTAGGCTGTTATCGATTCTTTTTGCTGATTCTCCAGTTCCTGCATCCGACTGAATATTTTCAGGCGTCGCCATCGATTGTAGCGTCGGTAGACAAGGATGGCGGCCGGACTCAATAAAGAAGCCAAGCACACTATTCCTGATATGATGATGTGAGGGTTGTTGGAAGTATAGCTCAGCCAACTTTCCCAAACCGCCCAGGCCCAAGTGACCGGAACGAGTAAGAAAAGGAAGAAAGATAAAGTTGTGCAATCAGCAAGCATTATCGCCGTACCGACAATAAAGCTGCGACAGAGCCTCAAACTATCTCCCAGCCAAGCGAAAAAGATCAGAAAACACGCAAAATTTTCCTCGGTCATAAATATTATTCTCCTTACAGGGTACTTGTTCGTGGTCTGGCGTGAATGATAGCACCGTTTGACTTTTTAGGCAAATAGTATATAATGCTAGTATAAACAAAATATGCCAACGAAAGGGCATATTTTGTTTATAGGATCTAACCTGGGTCCGCGGTCGATCTTTAACAATCTTTAATTAAGGAAAAGCCATGATTCTTTTTACCATTGGGGTGATTGAGATGTTTGTTGTCGCATATTGGACCAAGACCGTCGTGGAATCAAGAGTTTACGTGAGTGGCGCAGTCACAATTGTAAACGTTCTTATTTGGTTCTATGTTCTGCGGACTTTTGTGGACAATATCAATAATTGGTATCTCGTTATATCATACGCCGTGGGCTGTGCCGTTGGCACGATGCTTTCTAGTTTTGTTTCCAATCAGGAAAAGGCTCGGAAGGTGCGGAAAGTAAACCAGGCTTTGACCAAGCTGGGGAATAAGTCCTTAGTCACGGAATAAAGCTATGATTTATAATATGCCTTCTGACGAGCCGCCGCCCAAGCGGACAAAATAAAAAACCATTCTGAGTTGTTAAACACTGAATGGTTTTTTATTTTGTCCGGTTATTTTAATAATTTATTAAATAAAAAAAGACCCAAGTAGCACGGCGGTGTTACTTGGGCACGGAACTCCTCCTTGAAGGGGTGTTGGTTCGCTATAGGCAGGCATGTTCCGTTGACGAGGAACGGTCAATAATGTTGGCGTTTCAGGCTTACCAGGTCCAACCCATCAACCATTCTAGCCATTCTGGTCTAATCTTATCCAAAAAGGCTAGGCAAACGGTGAAAAGAGCGACGCCGATCAGAAGAACTGCCGTCTGAAACAGCTTCTGTTCTCCAAAAGGAACGTGTTGGGAATACTCAAATGTTTTTCCGTTCGCCCTATCTTTGAAGAAGCGCTTTTCCCGCTTGATGACCACGATGATAAACATAAGCGAGGCGATTAACATCAAAGCCAGAGCAATTCCCATCAGTGTTGCAAAACTCATTTCTCTCCTTCATCTCTGTTTAAGACCCAAACTTTCTTTTGGTATGATAGCACAAGACTTTATTCTGGTCAACTATGTACAAAATAGCCCCGCGCCAAGATGCGCGGGGCTCAGAACTTTCATTTAAGCTTTGGTTTCTAACCCAATTCCTTCATTCTCCTCAAGATCCATTCACGATCGTATCGTTCGGCTGCTGCCAATGCTTTATCACTGAGCCGGTTAATCTTTCTTATGACCTGACTCAAGATGATTGCGCTTAGGATGAACAAGGGGGTGACAGAAACAATGATACTAATCCAGCCCAAGTCGCAAGCTCTTACGGCAAAAAACATACAAACTGCCGGTACTAGAAGGATGAAGATAGCCACGAGCGTGGCTAGCCACCGGGCATTACTTCGTAATTCGCACACTTCCTCGATGAATTTTATCGGATCATCTGTTTTTGGTTCTTCCGTGTCTTGTGTCATTAAAGACCTCCTTCTGAATTCCTTTTCTGGAAATATAATGACCCTACTGTTATTAAAAGTCAAGTTCTTGGAAATAAAAGACCACAAGCGCAGTTGCTTGTGGTCACTCCGACTATCTTTGAGACCTTTGATCAGTAAGTCTGGATGAATAGCGAGGCCTCATCACCCCAATTACTTTCTCCAGGATCCCGACGATGAAGTGATTCTTTCTCCTCATCATCGTTGTTGATTTCGCGATAGACTTTCTCTGTGAGGTCGTCCATGGTTGCGTCGGTCGTCTGACTATTGGCAGCTTGAACTTTTCCCCCGGCTTTCTGAATGAAAGCGATAGCCTTCACTGACAGCCCCGAACTGCGCGCCGCAACGATAAGTACTTTGAGTTGCTGTTCGTAAGTCATACATGTCTCCCCGTTTCTCTCGTCTCGTGACAGGTGTTCATGAAGCCGGCGATACTCATCGCCACTTCGGCCAGGTATTCCTCCGAGCCAGTTGCGATATTGACTCCGCTGATGCGCTTGTTGCACAGGTTTTGTTGCAGGCCGCTCAGAACCGAATCCTCATTTACTCCTGCAAATATCAAGCTGAGAAAACTGTGACGACGCCCATTGAAGGCATGTCGATCGACTTCGGACATTTCATGAACGTAATCTTTCGCTTTTTTGCTCGTATTGGCCATAAAATCCTTCCGTTTGTTTACTGATCTTTATCAGCTTCTTGTCTACCTCAAAGAATAGCATGCCTTATGTTAAAAGTCAAGCACATTTAGATTAGCAAAAAACTCAATTTTTACTTGAGTTTTTTGGGTTATTGTCTTTTTGTCCTTCAGGTTTTTCAGCCATAATCACTGTATTCTACTTTGTTGGGGGTTAAAATCAAGTGAAGAATGTTAAGAGGATAGATTAAGAATGAAGATGACCGAATTAATATATAAAAAAGAACCCACCAATGGAAGACGTGGGGCCTTCGGTCGGTGGGTTGCCTGATTTTGGATTGGATTCACGACCTCCTCAAACCTCGTCTGACGAACGTTTGATTTGTGGCAAGTGAAAGGGCCGACTTTTTGTTTCTGGCCGTTTCGGCTACATTTCGTGATACCCAATTTCCTTTTCCGGTTCGTCGACGCTTTTCGTTTCCCCGTGATGTACTCATATCGATGCCTCCTTTGTTGTCTGAATACAGTCTATATATTTTTAAGATAAAATCAACTATTTTTAGGTAACAAAAATCGCCCACCTGGGAAGGCGAGCGGATTTTTGAAATGTGGAGATGGCGGGAATCGAACCCGCGTGCATAAGAGTATCCTAATTGCTTCTACAAAGTTTAGTCAATTTATTTCTGCCGTGAAGCAGAGTTGAGTTAATAATTTTAGAATTAACAAAATGATTATTAACCTAGCCCCTTATTTCATCACCAGTCGAGACATTCTGGCAATATAATCTAATTTTATGTCACCCACGCTTGTTTATTAGATATGGACAAGATGGATGCCGCTTAGGCGTTAATCGTAAGATTAAGCTACGTAAGCGAAAGCAAAGGAGTTGGCCGCAAAATATGGGGACACAACAGACTTTACTCTTGAAACAATGCTATTAGCAGTTGTTTGTTTATTAACATTTTAGGTGTGTATAATAATGCACCACTTTGCGCAATCAAGGACAGATCAGATGTCTAGGCCGATCATCCCCATTACTATTCGTTTTTCAAGGTTCTGCGAATTTCTCTATCTGTCTCTCTCTTCTTTATGGTCTCTCTTTTATCAAAGCTCTTTTTACCTTTGGCAATACCTATTTCCAGCTTGAGCTTTCTACCACCATTATACATTGCTATAGCCACTATTGTCAAGCCTTTCTTGCCTTCAATATCCGCCAGATGTTTAATCTCTTTTTTGGTCAACAGAAGCTTCCTGTTTCGAAGCGGATCAAAATCCACGGGGGCATTTTTGGGCTGATAGGCGGGAATATTGGAGCCAATAAGATACGCTTCGCCGCCACGAATAGTGATATAAGCACTTTCCAGCTGGCCTTTCTTTTCTCGGACGCTTTTCACTTCAAAACCCAAAAGCTCGATCCCGGCGGTAAACTTTTCCGTGATTTCATAATTGAAAAACACTTTTTTATTTTGGATTAGACTTTCAGCCATGAGAAGTATGATAACAGAAAAAAATAATAAAAGAAGGGCAGAGGTGGTGTTCCTCATTTATATCAGTCAGTAGTTGAACTATTTAATAAATGTGTTATTATCTTCATATGCAACTATTAAATAAAAAAGGGCCCGGAATGGCTCCAAAAAAGGCTGGAGGCGGTAAAAAGGGCGGAGGGATGATACCAGGATTTTTTGGCCGGAATTCACTTTTTTCCAATATAATAAATATCATTCTTATTTTACTGATTGTTGTTTCCCTATACTCTATCATTAACAGTGGGAACAATAGTTCTGAAACTATTCCAGTCTCGCAGTTGGCTTCTGATGTTTCCGCTGGTCTGGTCCAGCAGATAGACGTTTCAGGTAATGATTTAAGCGTTACTTATAAGAAGGTTGGTTCCAGCACAGCCGAGGTAATCAAGAAATCACAAAAGGAAGACGGCACTGCCTTGAGTCAAACTTTATTTAATTATGGCGTGAACTCTTCAAAGTTGGAAACGGTAAAAATAAATATCCAAAGTGAGAGTGGTTTGATTTACTGGTTTTTACTTCTGGGTCCGTTCTTGATTCCACTTATTTTTATCGGTTTCTTCATTTGGTTTTTGACCAGGCAGGTAAAAGGTGCTGGTATGCAGGCTTTCACTTTTGGCCAAAGCAAGGCGCGTATGAGCTTGCCCAATGACAAAACGCAGAAAATTACTTTCAAGGATGTGGCGGGCGCCAAGGAAGCCAAGGAAGAACTGTCTGAGGTGGTGGACTTTTTGAAAAATCCGAAAAAGTTTTTGGAAATCGGGGCGCGAATTCCCAAAGGAATATTACTGATGGGGGCGCCGGGAACCGGAAAAACTTTGCTGGCTCGAGCGGTGGCTGGGGAAGCGGGGGTGGCTTTCTTCTCCATTTCTGGTTCGGAATTTGTGGAAATGTTTGTGGGTGTTGGTGCTTCTCGTGTGCGTGATTTATTTAAGATGGCCAAGGATATGGCCCCGGCCATTATTTTTGTGGATGAAATCGATGCTGTGGGGCGAGTGCGTGGCGCGGGTATGGGTGGGGGGAATGACGAACGTGAGCAAACCCTGAACCAGATTTTGGTGGAGATGGATGGTTTTGAACCCAATGAAAAAGTGATTGTGATGGCGGCCACGAACCGGCCAGACGTGCTTGATCCGGCTTTGCTTCGGCCAGGCCGTTTTGATCGGCGAGTGGTGATTGATTTACCAGACCGCTCTGACCGCGAAGCTATTCTTTTTGTTCATGCCAAAGAAAAACCGTTTGCTGAAGATGTGAATTTGAAAGTGATTGCGGAGCGAACTCCCGGTTTTTCCGGCGCCGATTTGTATTCCTTGATGAATGAAGCTGCTATTTTGGCCGCCCGTGAAAATCGAACCAAAGTGGCACAGTTTGATTTGATCCGCTCGATTGAAAAAGTAATGCTCGGACCGGAAAGAAAATCACACTTGTTGTCCAAGAAAGAAAAAGAACTAACCGCTTATCATGAGGCCGGTCACGCCGTGGTGGCTTCGGTCTTGCCTTATGCGGATCCGGTACACAAGATTTCCATTATTTCCCGCGGGCGCGCCGCCGGCTATACTTTGAAGTTGCCTTTGGAGGACCGCAAAATGCAGAGCAAGAAAGAATTCCTGGATGACATCACGGTGGCGCTTGCCGGTTATGTGACGGAAAAAATGATTATGGATGATGTGACTACCGGTCCGTCAAACGATTTGCAGGTCTCAACGGCTTTGGCCCGAGAAATGGTGACCAAATATGGTATGTCGGACAAGATTGGCGCCCTGGCTTTGGAAGGTACTGGCGGAGCCACTTTGTTTGGCAGCCGCGGCGTGAGTGACAGCAAAGAATATTCGGAGAAAGTCAGCGCCTTGATTGATTCGGAAGTGTCTGAAATTATGACCAATTCCCGCACCAAGGCGGAAGAAATTATTAAAACTCACCGCAAAGCTTTGGATGCCATCGCCGCCCGATTGATGGAAATCGAAACCATCGAGCGCGAAGAATATGAAAAAATAATCATCGCTCACGGCATCATCCCCAAAAAGAAACAAGATATCGAACATCAGGGGTAGAAAGTTAATCGTAAAAAACCATTTTCTCATGATTGCGGAAAGTGGTTTTTTAAGTTAGTATTTGTTTTGGATATGTGAGTGTATGCCGTTTTGGTGGATAACGCATGTAGACAGATGCGCGTGTAGCTCAGTTGGTAGAGCGCCGAGCTTATACCTCGGTGGTCCTAGGTTCGAGTCCTAGCACGCGCACATAATAAATGCTAAAATATTCGGATTAATGAATTATTTTCCTTTCGTCATATTATTTATCAGCGGTATGGTTATCACGGTTGGTGATTTGATTTTTAAGTCCTGGGCCACTAAAGGGATGGGTTACTCTTTGCTCTATTTATTTGGTGTCATTGCCTATTTAATCGGCTCCTTGCTTCTGGTGGAGAGCTACAAGTTTGATGTAAATATTGTGGTGGCCGGTATTACTCAAATCTTGCTTAATACTCTTATTTTAAGTATTTTTACTTATTTTTATTTCCACGAACCGCTTTCCGTAAAGCAAATAATCGGTATCGTTTTGGCGGTGGTGTCGTTGTATCTTATCAGGTAAATTTAATCAATTAAATATAATAAAAATGCTTAATACTATAATGCCTTACGTAATCGGTTTTGTAATGATCATCATTACCGTAATCGGTGATAGCTTGATAAAAACCTCTTCTCTGGCAAGTTCATTTTCCGGGTGGAGATTGTTGCTGCTCGGCTCCCTCTTGTATGGAATCACCGGTATCGGTTGGTTTTTTGTCATGCGTCATATGAAATTATCTACCCTTGGGGTATTTTATGGTGTGGGTTGCATATTATTTTTGTCGTTCATAAGTGTTCTTTTTTTCAAGGAGAAGATAAGTCTGATCGAGACCGTCGGTATCATAAATGGAATTATCGCTTTGATACTCTTGTTTAGATTTGGTTAGATCTTACTCAAAATGAATCTCATCCTCCTTGCGGTGGGTGAGTTTTGTGATGAGAAGAGGGAAGGAAGAGAGAGTTTCATCTTGGGTGAGGAGATATTCGGCTTCGGTGCGAGCCGCTTCCACCATCTTGAGGTTGCGGAGGGCTTCCATACCGATGTCGGAGATGCCCCACTGTCTATTGCCTGACAGTTCACCCGGGCCTCGAAGTTTCAAATCAAATTCAGCCAGTTCAAAACCATTTGAGGAATTTTTGAAAGCTTTCAAGCGGTCAACGGTTTTCTGGGTTTTGGAATCGGCAAAAATATAACAGTAAGCTTGGTCGTTACTACGGATAACTCGGCCGCGAAGCTGATGCAGCTGAGCGAGGCCGAAACGTTCGGCGCCTTCAATGATAATCACGGTGGCGTTTGGCACGTTCACACCCACTTCCACTACCGAGGTGGCGACGAGGATTTTTATTTTTCCATCCTTGAATTCTTGCATGACATACTCCTTGTCTGCCGGTAACATTTTACTGTGCAGAATGCCAATTTTATCTTTATATTCTGGAAACACATCACGTTCCAAACGCTCGGCTTCCTCGGTCACACTTTTGGCAATGACCGCCATTTCCTTGGTGGGGTCCGGCTCATCTATGCGCGGGCAGATGACATATAGCTGTCGCCCGGCAATAAGTTCTTTTTTTATTTTGGTGTAAGTATTTTCTCGCTCACCTGGTAATACAATTTCCGTGATAATCGGTTTTCGGCCCGTAGGCATCTGGTCAAGCAAAGTTAAATCTAAGTCTCCATAAATTGTCAGAGCTAAAGTGCGGGGAATGGGTGTGGCGGTCATGCTCAAGAGATGAGGATTAATATTTGGTTTATCTGTTTTTTTAAGATCGGTTGGTTTTTGGGCTAGCTTTTGCCTTTGCGCCGTTCCGAAGCGGTGTTGTTCGTCAATAATCACATAAGCTAAATGTTTGAATTTTACATTTTTCTGAATGAGGGCATGCGTGCCGATAAGAATCGGAATTTCGCCATTTTCCACCCATTTTAAAAGTTGCGGCTTAGAAATATGCGTCCACTCTTTCGGATTGGTTTTGGATGGGAACTTTCGGCATTCTTTACCGGTAATCAAACCGATATTTATATTTAAATAAGTAAAATACTGGATGAAACTTTCAAAATGTTGTTTGGCCAAAATTTCCGTCGGCGCCATATAGGTCACCTGCAGGTTTCCAAAATCCTGGCCTTTCGGATGAGAAGTAATTATAGAATAGGCAGTGGAAGCAGCCACGGCTGTTTTACCCGAACCCACATCACCTTCAAGCAGGCGAGACATGGCGTGTCCACTTCGGAAGTCCGTCATAATAGCCTCAATCGCTTTTTTCTGGGCTTCAGTGGCAGTGAAAGGAAATCTTTTTACAAACTGTTCAATTTCCGCCGGTGTTTTTTCAATCACAAAAGCTGGTTCTTTCTGCCAAAGTAATCGATCTTTCTTTTTTTGCAGTTGAATATAAAAAACTTCCTCGAAGGCAAACCGCTTGCGGGCGGAGACGGCATGTTCTTTTTTAAGCGGGGCGTGAATCCAAACCAAGGCCGTCGTTAAAGAGGGGAGGTTGTAGGTTTTTAAAATATAATCAGGAATGGAATCCAACAAATTATCCAAAATCCCGCTGCCTAGGATTTTTTGGACGGCGTGATAAAACCAGTTGGAGGTGATACCCTGGCTTTCCGGATAAACGGGGTAAAGGGAATGCGCTTCGCCTTCCTCACCGAATAAAGAGTCGCCCACGCCGGTGGGTAGTTTGCCAACCACTTCAATTTTGGGGTTCATCATGCCCAACACGCCTTTGCGGTCAGAAACTTTTCCTTCCACTCGAACAAGTGCGCCATCTTGAACCATCTTGGCAATATAAGGCTGGTGAAACCAGATGCATTTTATTTTTCCCGTTTCATCTTCAATCACGCCTTCGGAAATGGGGGTTCTTTTTATAAAAGCCTTGCCGGTTTTGAGTCCATTTATTCGGCCGAAAATTACCGCTGTTTCGCCAGCAATCAGACTACTTATATTTTTCATTTCTGATGTGTCACCGTAACGGGTCGGGAAATGATACAGCAAATCTTCAATGGTCTTTAAACCTATCTTTTTCAGGGCCTTTTTTTGGCTATCTTGCAGACGAAAGTGTTTTTCTATCAAGTCTGTGAATTGCATTACCGTATCTTAGCAAATATATGATATAATTGAAATTATTAATAATTAAACAAAAGCATGAATGAATTTTTACAATTTCCTAAAGATAGGATTCCTAAAGGTAAGACATCTGAACACCTAGAAGCAGCGCAAGCTATTCAAGTCGATTTTGGGAAGAAAGCTATAGAAAAACCAACAAAACTGAAACTCGATGCAATGGTTACAGCATTTGAAATCAAAGCATATATTGATGGATTGAACGGGCCAATATCGAATGCTACATTAGCTATGAGGAATGATTTAGTGAGCCGGTACAGTGATTCTGATATTATAGATATGATAATTAATTCTTCCGAGAATGATTGGAGGTCTAGACCAGCTTTTTATTCTGCTTTGGCTGAAAAATGTATGAATAGTTTAAGGGTTTAAAATTTTAAGGAGACTTTATTAATTAATTTAAAAACAAATGGAACTTACAACAATTGATATTTTAATGAGGTTGGTAATCGCGCTTTTGCTCGGCGGGTTGGTGGGGGTGGAGAGGACTTTGGCGGGAAAGACGGCGGGGATGCGAACTTATGCTCTGGTTTCTATGGGCTCAAGCCTATTTGCCCTGGTCTCGTTATTGGTTAGTGAAAGATTAATCGGTACAGTCGCCTTCAACCCGATAGTATTAGGTCCGGCTATTATCTCCGGTATTGGTTTTATCGGTGCCGGGTTGGTTTTTCATAACAATACGGACATGAGAACTTCCGGCCTGACCTCCGCGGCCGGTTTGTGGGTAGCGGCCGGTATTGGTATGGCCGCTGGTTTTGGCTTGTATTATTTGGCCATCATTTCCGCTTTGCTGACCCTTTTGATTTTCACCATTCTTTGGTATGTGGAAAAAGGTTTCAAGAAGATTTCTTATAGTGATGAAAAAGTGGAGAAAGAAAACTCCGAACGCCTACACGAGTAGGTTTATCTTTTTAATCCTAATGTTATTTCTTCCTGGCTCCAACCAGTTGCTTTTAAGTTTAGGTTTATTTGCTCATCGGATAAGCCAGAATTTCGGGCGGTTTGGATATAGTTTAACAAGTCGGGGTTTACCGGGTGGCTTGGACCCCCAACCTGTTCATAGCTGGCAATCTTTTTTAATAATTTCCGGATAATATAAACGGCTAGGCCTAGGATCGTGATAATTAACCCTCCTAGCAATAGGTATAAACCGCCAATTTTGTTTAGTTTTACTTTAATCTCGTCGAAAGGCGTATCTATCGATTTGCCTGACGAAATTATCTCAGTACAGGTTTTGATATACGAATCAATGTTTCCTTGGGTTGAAGGATCAATTTCTACCCCCCGGCTAATCTTAAAATCATTGATGGCTTTTTCACAGCGATTATTTTGCAGGTAAGTCAGGCCGCTTTTAAAGTGCTCTGTCCATGCGCTATCCTTGAGGGTGATATTTTTTTCTTTCAATATGTCATTGGCAATTGATATTGGAATGGCGAAACCGAAGGCGTCACCAGATGTGCCGGCACTGGAAGCGTAAGTCAGTAATCCTATTACCGCACCGTTGGTATTCAGTAATGGGCCACCGCTCGAACCCGGGGAGACTTTGGCATCGGTTTGGATCACTTTGAAACTTTTTGCCCGGCTATCTTTGAGTCCACTGACGCTTCCGGGAGTAAAAGTCGGTTCGCTAATGTCATCTTTGTTAAATTGCCCAGATGAGGGATAGCCATAAATATAAATTTCTTGGCCGTTGTTTATCTCCCCATCTGCATTTATATTGAGTGTCGGCAGGTTAGTTGCGGGAATTTTGATTATGGCCACATCTTTTTCGTCGCTAAAATAATTATTATTTACATAGGTGATTTCTGCTGGGTATCCCTGATCTAGAGCATCGGAGAGCTTGTCGCTCGGGGAGGAATTATCAAGGACAATTATTTTTTGCGAAACATTAACGGTTATTTTTGACATTAGCTTTTCTCCCAGCCTAAGCGCTAGATCAACGCCGAATTGTTCGGCGTCAGTGCTTTTTACGTTCATATCTTTTAATTTTACTTCCAGCTGTTTTAGTACTGCCGGTGAGTCAAAAGCTTTTTTGAAAGCCGTCTCCAACAGCTGATAGGCAATTGTCCTGGGGTAAGCTAGATCTGATACGACGTGGGAGTTTGTCAAAATATAACCGTCTTCGCTGATAATGAAGCCGCTACCGCGCACGTAATCATTGATGGATTTTACTGTCGGCTTTTTATCTTGAGGAAAAACTATATCCAGTTTATCCCAATCGAATTCAAAGTATGGAATTGTCACGTCTCCCACAGTTTGGTTATAAATACTTACCACTGCTGGTTTTGTTAAGTTGGAAATATCTTGCTGGTTTAGAGCTAGGGGAGTCAGTTCGGCTTTAAAAATATTACTAAATGGAAACGAATTGTTTCCATAAAGATGAAAACATAAAAATATAACACCTAGGAGTAATAATAAAGATGATGTCGAAATTAAAATAATCTTTCTCACGAGAGAATTTTAACATATTAAATAAAACATGGATAGGTTTAAAACTGCGGAGACGGCTGGATTCGAACCAGCGGGGGCGATTAAACCCCACCTCTTTAGCAAAGAGGCACATTAGACCACTCTGACACGTCTCCGTGAAATATAAATCTAGCATAAAACCTTGAATAAAAAAAGCCGCCAGTCACTCGTAAACTGGCGGCAGCTTGGCGCTTGCCCGTACTTACACTTGGGCGGTCGGCGGATTCGGCGGGACTTTCTTGGTGTTCTGATTGATTACCCGAATCTTCGACTCGCCGGTGGAGATGCTGATAAACTTCACCGCGATGGCAACTCGGTTCATCTTGTCGAGGATGGACCAGTAGGTTTCAGCCACGTCGTTCACACTACCTAAAATTGGCAGTGGGTACGGTCCACCTTCAAACGACGGCAGAGGGTCATCATCTCCATCGTAAGTCGTAACGCAGAAGCCGAAACCCGCCGTGGTCCTGTTATAGACAATGTAGGCTCGCTCGCAGTCAGCCAGGTCGGATTTCCGGAGAATGGAAAGCTCGTTCATGTCTTTACCGGGGTTGATCCGACTCAGACCGGTGATCCGCGGCGTAAAGTTCGGTTTGTCCGGCTCATGAAATCGTCCGAGCAGGGCATCGTGCAAACGGATACCCGCTGATCGCCGCAGCATCTTCATGACGTCGTCGGTCTGATCGCCGTTACTCACCACGTAGTTACCGTCGTATTCGTCCATGGCGTTGTAAAAGATCAGACTGCCATCCTTCACTTTTGCCGGATCGGCCGCTTCCGTAAACACCCGGCCGCCTTCAATGCTGAAGACGCGGTTGCGGCTGTTATCACTTCGACCCTCGATCCAGTAGACCTGGACCAGGTAAGCGGAATCGCTGCTTACGCCCGTGATAATTCCGCGGCCCGGGTAGGGGTTTCGGCTCAACTCGATAAAATTCTGCATTGCCATTGCCACTGCCGAGCCATTTCCGTATCTCTTCATCGCGTCTTCTCCTTTTTGTTTTGCCGTTTCCGGCCGTTTTTGCCAACAGCTCTTTTTAGCTATTTAGCTTCTGTTTTTAAGGTTATTCTCATAATCGGTAATTGTCAAATTATTTTGTAAGACGGAATTAATATTTAAATGTTATACTATACTCATGACAAAAATACATAAGATAATTTTCTCTTTGATTTTACTTATCATAATAAGCGCAGCGGGTTATTTTATCTACAGTCAGAATAAGGTGTCAAGCTTGGTTACACCAAATCCCAACCCAATCTCGGAGACCAATGTCACTTTTGTTTACCCACTCGTACTTGCCACTAAATATATCCACGCTGTGACTTGGCCACCCCAGGTGGTTGTGACTGACGGTCCACTTAACTGCGCGAAAAGAATAATTAATTCACAGGCCTATTGTGTGACGGTCAGTTCTGAGGGGGCAGCGGGCAGTATCTATACAACCTATGCTTATGCTTTTTTAAAAAATGATAAAGTCATTACTTTGAATTTTACCCTCCGAGCGGTTCAGTGTGATAATTATGATGATCCGCAGAAAACCGAATGTAAGAACGAGCGCACCACGTTTAATGTTGATAATCTGGCTGATAGCATGGCTCAATCAGTTCAGTTTGCCGATTACAAAACGTTTGGCGAGCCGGTAGCGGGGGATTTGAACAGCGATGGTCTTTTGGACAAAGCCGTTTGGCTGACAGAAAGTCCCGGTGGCAGCGGAACTTTTTATTACGCGGAATTGTTGATAAATACCGGTACCGGTTATAAGGCTACCAACACTGTGTTTTTGGGTGATCGGATCGCGCCGCAGACACTCGAGATTCTTGACGGGCAGGCCGTTTATAATTTTGCCGAACAAAAAGTAGGAGAGCCCATGACCACACCCCCGTCGGTAGGGAAAAGTGTCAGGATTAATTATGATGCCACGACAAATGAAATAAGTGCGCAAACCACCTTATAATTTTCTAGTTTAAAAGAATTTGGATCAAGCACTATCTGAGATAACGGGTTGGTGAACGTTCGTTCACTCTGTGTTATACTGGTTCCATGGAAAAAGTTATTTTACACATGGACGGTGATGCTTTTTTTGTGGGCGTGGAAACGGCTAAAAATCCCAAGCTCAAAGGCCGGCCCGTGGTGACTGGCGAGGAACGGGGAATAGTTTCTGCCTTGTCCTATGAAGCCAAAGCTATTGGTATTGTCCGTGGCATGCCCATTTTTCGAGTGCAAAAAGATTTTCCACAAGTGATAATCTTACCTGGTGATTATGCTGCCTACTCCCGTTATTCCGCCTTGATGTTTGACATCGTGCGCCGATACGCGGACGAAGTGGAGGAGTATAGTATCGATGAATGTTTTGCCGATCTTACCGGCTTGGACCGGCCGCTCAAACTCTCATATTTACAGATAGCGGAAAGGATCAAAAAAGAAATAAATGAAGAACTTCATCTTTCCATTTCGATCGGTTTGGCGCCAACCAAAGTTTTAGCCAAAGTGGCTTCAAAATGGGTGAAACCTAACGGTCTGACCGTAATTAAAAAAGAAACAGCCCTGGATTTTTTACGGAAAATCCCCGTGGAAAAAGTTTGGGGTATTGGTCCCAAAACAGCGGAATTTTTGCAAAGAAGAAATATCCGGCTGGCCGGGGATTTTATAAATAAGGATCTGGCCTGGGTCAAAAATAATTTAGCCAAGCCTTACGAAGAGCTTTGGCGGGAGCTTCGGGGCGAATATTTATTCAAGATAGATCCGGTGCCAAAAACCGTCTACTCTTCTATTCAGAAAACGCGCACTTTTCATCCGCTAACAAATAACCCGACTTTTCTCCTGTCTCAGTTATCAAAAAATATCGAGGAGGCTTGTGCTAAAGCTCGACATTATGATTTGGTACCCAAAAAAGTCTCCTTTTTTCTTAAAGCGCAGGATTTCAAATATTACATTTGCGCCGTAAAGCTTTCTTCGCCCACCAACGCTCCCGAAATCATCACCGCTTTGGCGGAAAATAAATTTCCTGAGATGCACCGGCGTGGGATTCTTTACCGAACTACCGGCGTGACTTTGCAGGAGCTCATTTCTAACTACGCGGTTCAGGGTGATTTGTTTGGCGGGAAAGCCAAGGCGGACAAGTTTGAATTGGTCCATAAACAAATAGATTCGCTGGAAGAAAAATTTGGTAAACGGTTGGTCTATCTGGCCTCCACCCATCAGGCTTTGAAACATAAGGAAAAAGGTACGCAAACTGATGATTTGGACCGGAATTTATTATTTTTATAGGGCTGGTTTTTGGACCGGTTTGTGCTAGGATGGATTGAGATATAAGAAACTTGTAAAATCAAAAGAAAGGGAAAGCAGAATGAGAATAGAGCTGGAAGAACTGGGGAACTTATCCCACCTGAGAACCGATGACGGTGAGGCGCGGCGGCGATACGTCGAGGATGAGGATCTGGTGATCAGTGATCACCAGCCGTATCGGCAAGATGCGGACACCAAGATCGGTCCGTCAAAGGCCTCCCGCCAGTTGCAGTTCAAGACTCAAGTGGTGTCTTCACCACAGAATGGCTTGATCCGGAACCGGGCCAGTCACACGATGGAAGTGGTTAGTATTGCCACCATGATTGCGGACATTCTGGGTTTGAATGTCGACCTGGTCAGGGCCATGTCTATGGGGCATGATGGTGGTCATGTACCGTTTGGGCACGTGGGGGAAAAATTTCTGAGCTCTTGTCTGGGCAAAGAGTTTCGGCACGAAGTGTTTGGTGTCATTCGTTTACAGAGGATTGAGCGCTTGGGCAAAGGGGTGAACGCTACCCACCAAACACTTTCGGGTATTCTTTATCATTCGCGTGGTAATGGTGAAATGAACAGTGTTAGGCAGATGAGTGCCGAAGCTAGCGTGACCATGATAGCCGATAAAATCGGTTTTATTACTTCCGATTACAACGACTTGGTAAAGCGGCGACTGTTGCCGGAAGATGAAACACGGAACGTGACCGAGCTCATCAACCAACTGGGCCGTTATCAACGGGAGAGGGTGAACAGGCTGATTATGGCTATTTGTCGGGAATCAATCTTGGCTGGCCGGGTCTGTTTCGAAAATTCACCGGAGGCGCGGATCTTTCAACAGGTTAAGCCCGAGATGTATAAACTCTATGAGCGAGTGAACGCGGAAGGCGCTGAAGGTGTCATGGCCAGGGTCTATGAGTTTGTGCAGAAGAAGATCTCTGGCGTAAATCCCGCTCTGCTTTTAGCCTTGATGAATGATGAGGATATTCTGTTCCTGTCGGGGAAAACGATTTTCGATCGGAGCGACTTCAATCAAACATCGGTGGCGGAGCAACTGCCATTCGTTCGCCTGCTTGATCCTAATCTGGATCTGACGGATCCGGATCTGAATTGGTGAGTGGCTTTTGGGTTTAGTGAAGTTGAGTTTTGAATCAGGCCGGCTGCGGGTGTTATCATCCCGCAGACGGCCCTTTTTATTTCGTCATATTTTTTCCGTGGATTTTGTGATACCATTTGACGCATGGGAACCACCGAACAATTAGTTGGAAAAGAACAGGCGCCTTTGTATTTGCAATCTGGGCCGCAAACTCAGATTACGCCAAATATCCGAGAAATTACCTCCAGGTTTGAAGGTACATTGGAAGAAAAAATAATGCTGATTTTTAACCTGGTCAGAAAGCTTGAAAATAAAAGTAATAATCGGGAAGTTAAAGATAGGGTTTTTAGAAGAAGGACCGCCGAAGAAATAATTTCTGATAACTATGTAACTGGTTGCACGGATGACGCCTTAGTTTTTATCACTTTGGCCAGAGCGAGTGGAATCCCGACAAAATATATTGAAACTATCGAAAGGAGTTGGTTAGAATCCGAGGACTCCTCAGTGAGTCCTGGTGGCCATGTTTACGCCGGAGTATATGACGGAAGTCAGTGGGTTATTACCGATCCAACCAGGGGAATAATTGGAGCAGATATTGAAGCGGATGGCCGGGTAGTTTTTGGTGAAGGTTTGGATTCCTGGGATCTTGGAATAGGCGATTTTGATTCCCTCAAGGTGAAATTTAGAGAATTTAAAGAGGGCAACTTGAATATTGAGAGAGCGGAAGTTAATCTGGATAAAATGGTTTTTAAGTTCATTGATGAGACGGAAATTGGAAAGTTGTTGAAAGAGCAAAAACTTGGCCAGAGCAAGGAGGATATTTTGGAAATTGCCCAAGAGCTGGCCGGAAAATATGGGGAGATAAAAAGGGAAGTCGAGAGAAGGCTGTCCGTCCTCCTGCCTGATTTTATCGCGGAGGATTTTGAAGTTTTATTTACCCTTAACCGAAGATCCGACTTTCGGTGTTTGGATAAAAATAAAATTGAAGTCGATCTGGCTCGTCTGGCCCGTGATCCGCTGGCCGTTAATGTTGTGATTGGCGGTGTTACCCATGAGGTTTTTCATATTTGGTTGAGGAATCAAAAGACGGGAGAAACAGCGCAGTCTCTTTATGAGGTCAACGATAGTAATAAGGCAGAAATATTGGCAGGAACTTTAGATGAAGGTTTTGCGGTGGCTGTGTCCGGGGATAGTCTGGAAGAGTGGTATCGGGAGAAGGGTTTAGACTATGATGTTCCTGAAGCGTTTGATAAGTTTAACCGTTTCTTGAATACTCAAGGAATGGAGGATTTATTAAAGATCGGCCAAGAAGGTTTTGAGTGTATGGGGTTCTTTTATGTTGTCGGTTATGAAATACTCCAAGCCATTCAGCGCAATTTTGGTTTTAAAACTATCAGACAAGTCTTGGTAAGTCTGGATTTTCTGGAACTTTTTGATAAGTACGAGGAGATTTGCAAGACGGATGACAGCCTGCCAAAAATAGACTTTGTGACGCTGAGGAAGATAATCAGGCATAAGTAAAAACTGATGACCGGTGCTGTTTGGTGTTTCTTAAACTTTTTTGTGTTAAGATATGTCAATATTTATCAGCTAATTAATCTAATTTTATGAGTGAAAATGAGGTAGCCGTGAATCCAGGGAAAATTATCAGGATTAAGCGCTGGAAATTTATAACGAGCATTATAGCTATTGTCGTTGTTCTGGCTTTGTGGGGAATATTTTGTTTTCTCCAAACTCAAGTTTTTTATTCGAGTGGTGCAAGAGCAGGAAATGTCTCCAATTTATTGCCGCCAAGTGCTGGTAGCGCCGAGTCAGGTGTGGTCAATAAGATGATGCCGGATTATTATAATTATGGTGGTAACCAGCAGCCTTCAGTGACGGATACCCGGGAGTTTCAAAAGGTAAGTTATTCCGCCAGTATAAAATCCCGAGCGGTAAAGGATACCATCACGAATGTGAATAATATCATTAAAGGGGCCGATGGTCGGGTTGATAGCTTGTATTCCTCAGAGGAAAGTGGGCGGATTACTTTTATTGTAGCCAAGAGCAAGTTTGACGCTTTCAGGGATCAGATGGAGAAGCTGACGCATGAGAAGTTATATTCAGAAACCATTTCCTCCACAAACCTTTTGGGACAAAAGCAGGGGATTGAGCAATGGCAAAATCAGGCCACTACGAGCCTGGCTGATCTGAACAAGCAGAAAGCCAGCTTGATTGTTGCCCATGCTAAGACTGTTAATCAGATTAATGGCGAATTGCAAAATATTCAGTCTGCCCTGGTCACGGTTCAGGCCAAGCTGGAGACGGCAACCAGTTCCACTGTAATAGCAACTTTGAAAAACGAGGAATCTTTCCTGGCTTCTCAGGCTGAAACACAGAGAGAAAAATTATCCCTGGAAAATGACAACTATTCCGTTCAAGCTAAAACTTTAGACAATCTTATTGCCGGTGAAAATAATAATCTAGCCAATGCCAACAAGCAGGACACTTTGTTCGGCGATAATATAGAAACAGTAAGCGGGTCCGTTTACGTCAGCTGGGTCAGTATGTGGGAATTGGTCAAAATCTATTCGCCAATTCACCCTACAATAATTATAATCATTCTTATAATTATTGGTTGGATTATTCTCAAGAGAAAAGGTTATATCCCTAAAGTGGTCCTGGAGTAAGCTCATTGACTCCCGCTTTGCTAAGAGTTAGTATCCAAGTAGAAATAGAAAATGGAAAGGAAGAGAAGATGAAGAGAAAGCATGCGTTGCAGAAATGGTACATCGAACCATTGGATGCCAGGACAAATGAGATCTTGGCCAGAAATCAGCAGTTTCTTTCCGAAGAGCAAATTCTTGACGGCGTCTGGTGCTCAGACGGCAAGTCCCATCGTTTGTGGGGTTGCACGGATTATGCTTTTGTGAGTCGCTTGATTAAGAGCAAGGCGGAAATGTCGGCGGCTTTCAAAGTCTGGCACCGTGAAGGTCAAGGGAAGATTCGCCCTTGGGACTTTCCCAAGAAGAAAGGAAAGAGAAAAGAAAAGTCGGCTTGATCTGTATTGTTTCTCGCGAACCAAACCACCGTTCCTGTGCGGTGGTTTTTATATTATAAATTTGGTATGCTGAACGCAGGTCCTGAGGTCTTTGTAACATTAAAAGGAGGTGATAAAAGTGAAAAGCTACAGATTATGCCCAATGCTAATCTGCCAGACAGAAAACAGCTAAGGAAGTTGCTCAAACGTCTGGCGAAAGCGACGGAGTTAGTCAGGCGGCCATTACCGGTTTTTCGGACAGCCGAACAGCGGGCGGATGACACCTGGCACTGTGGAGGAAAGTGTGGGAAAACTCTTGGACAGTTGGAGTTCGAAGGCGGTATCGTTGTCGTAGACGGCTACGAGCAATGCGCCAACTGCGGAGCGGACATTGATTGCGCTTCCCGAAAACCAAGAGAGCCGAAAGGAGAAATCTGACGTATGATGTGTCTTTTTACATCTTGAACCACAGGTGGGCGTAATGCTACCTGTGGTTTTTTTATAAAAAAAAGGACAGGTGGGCACTTGCTTGTGCCAACCCGTCCATGTTCATTTCCCGCTTTTGGCGCTTAATGACTTGGTTACGTATTGCTCCGTCCTATCTTGCAGGAGCACGTAATACATGTGACGCGTGTACTCTTCGTCCAGCCTTCCTTGGTACGCCTTGTCCCTGGTTAGAGTGTAAAGATCAAACAACGTCTTGGCCGTCGGTCTCTTGACCAAAAGATCTTTCAATAGGTGAATGACCTCTTCGGTTCGTCCGAGCTCCACCAGAGTCTGTATCTTGTCCTCAACTACCAACGCCGTCCCGGGGCAAAGTTTTTCCGCTTCCTCCAGAAGCATGAGCTTCCTTTCCGGAACTTCCTCCAGCCAAGCCTTGGAGACCATCACTGCCGAGGCCACTGCTTCCCAGATTGGGTAGGTTTTCACCTTGGGGTGATTGGTTTCCACCGGAGAGATGGTCCAGAGCGGATCAAATTGAACCTTGTCCAGGACCAACACCGCATGAGGCATCTCGTATATCAGAACCGCCTGAAGCAATTCTTTAACATCATCCAAGTCACGCGGGGAGCCATGATGCACCTTGGCGAGCGTTGCCTGAGCTTGCGCATCCACCAAGACTTCAGCATAGCAGGTCTCGGTCATTGGGAAATGAAGGCCAACAAACGCTCCGGCGTGGGCAATACGTCCCAGACAGGAGCGGATGTTGAGTTCCAAATCCAACTCCGCTTCCGGCAATGAATCGATAGCCGGATCATGATCGGTTTCCCAAGGGAATTCCTGCAGAGCTAAGAGAAGATTGGGGTTGACCTCGTCAATGCCTTTGTTCAGAACTTGGCCGACGGCCAGACGTTCAATACTCTTGGCTGTAACTGTACTCATACACCCGTCCTTTCTTTAACTGTTCTTCAGTTATCAACACTAACAAAACTCACAATCTGTTAATGAATATAGCTGATCTAACGTGTTTTGTCAAGCAGACGTCTGCTGTGATTAGGTGACTAGAAAGTTATATTTTTGGCAATAAAAAACGGGTCATCTTCTGCAAGACGACCCGTAACTGTTCAATCCATGTTACCAGTTTCTCAATCTGGCTTCCACATCATAAACAATCGGTTAACGATTATCGAGAGCGGATATTTCACCTCGCCGAGCTCGTTCAAGAGACAGGTAAACATGATAGCGACCGTGAGCTCGATCTGATTTGGAGGCATCGCTTGCGCCGTTCCATCAAAAGTGATGGGGAAGCCGCCATTGACCAGACATCTTGTGTCCTTCCAGCAATTATCATGAATTTCACTTGTCTTCTTCCGGAAGAAAGTTGCCGGAAATTCACGATCCGACGAAGACAGACTGATCAAGGAAACTCGCGGGTGAAGCCGATTGACATCACACTCGGTCAGAACGGTTGAACCGGTCGTACCAATTATGACATCAAACTGTCCCAACCGGCCCATTGCCTCGGAGAGAGGAATAATCAATCCGCGGCTTATCAGCATTTGTGATACTCCATGGACCAGTACTCTCTCACCAAGGTCACAGTCGGTGGCCATTCCCTGATGTCCGTGTGTTAGGAATAATCGTCCGGCTATCTGCCGGCCAATCGCTCCCAAACCAAACACCAAGATGTTCGGGGTGGACTTACTCCGTGACTGCAAATGCTCGGCAATCCGCTCATAGCCGTTTTGGGCAATAAGCGGAGATTCGCAAACTTGTTTGTGGTATATCCTGGCCACTGATAGTGTCGGAAATCGAATATTCGCCTGTCGGATTTTGTGATATCCGGATGACGTTTGCTCGATCCCTACAATATTTGGCAGATGTCCGCAAAGTTCGTTTATGGCAAGATGCATGAAGCCTCCGTCATCAAGGATAATTATCTTGCGATATTTACCCAAGTTTCGTTGGCCCAGTTCCTGCCTGAGAAAAGCTGTCAGCTTTTCCTCGAACCAGCCATCAAAGCCTCGTTCCGGATCAAAGTCCGTGCTAAAGGGCGCCACCAGGCAACCCTTTTCACGCAAGGCTTTGACCACGTCAACGTTTGCCGAATAGTTCTTGCCGACGATGAGGCAGTTCTCCGGCCGGAGTCCCGCTTTCAGCAAAAGATCAAAAGCACAGAGCTGATCATTCAGTAAATGCTGAACGGCCAACACCAAAACATTGTCCAGGTCGGCCTCGGCATATAGCTCAAAGACTTCCCGCAGAAGGGGATAGCTGAACATAAAATCCTCCGATCTTTAGAAAAGTTAAAGTGCAACCTGGTTAGATAGTAACATGTTTTTAAATTTTGTAAACTGACTTACTTTTTCTATTCGATACACCACCCTTGGTTTGTTTGACACAGTGGTTTTTATTTGTTATCATATGAGTAATGAGAGCTGGTGGACCAACTCAAGAAGTTCCAACAAATTGAAGGGAGATGGGTAATATGTCATGGGAAAAACCAAAGTTTTTGACGCAGGCACTTGCCAATAGTGCAGCATCAGCCGTTCTCTCGCTCGTGTTCCAGGGAGAATATTCTGCAATCAAAGTCGATGGATCAGATGGTCACCTGGTCATTCTTGCTCCAGAGATGGATGTTGGTGATGAACCCGATGTTGACAAGATTTATCCGAATCTGGCGATTCGCCCGTTTACGCTTTTGGAAGTAAGCGTTGGTGACGTGGCGAAGTGGAAGTATCCGTTCCGTGATATTGCGCGGTGCAAAGCCTTACAGCTTTGGCACCAACGCAATGACGGTGGGTCGGATATTCTTCCGCATCTTCTGTTTCCCGGAGACACCGCGTATTGGGGCGGAGTCTTTCGTAAAGGGCTGGCCGTAGGCTTTTCCGGTGTGGACTCTTGGCACGACCGGATGATCGCCGGCATGGTGGCGGATATCTGCATCGCTGGTGCTTATGACGCCTGGATGAAGTCCACTGATCGGAAGAGCGGCCTGAACTTCATTCTCTGATCTGTTTTCAACGAGGAGTTATTTCAAAGTCGTGTGCCCGCAACCCTTACCGGTTGCGGGCTTCTTTTTTAATTAAATCATCCATATCGCTCAGTCTGACACCGGTTGCTTTATTAAAAATTTCTACAATATTCATGACAAATTAAATCTAAAGCGGTATGATTACATGTATGAAAAAGATCAAGTTGAAAAAACTTACGCCAGTGGAGAAAAAGGTAATTATTGACAAGGGCACCGAAGCTGCCTTTTCCGGCGAGTACGATGATTTTTATAAAGAGGGCGTATATGTTTGTCGACAATGTGAGACGCCGCTTTACCGTTCCAAAGATAAGTTTGATGCGCAGTGTGGGTGGCCCAGTTTTGATGACGAGATACCGGGGGCAATAATAAAGACTCCGGATGCCGACGGCTTGAGAACGGAGATTTCTTGTGCGAATTGTGGCGCCCATCTGGGCCACGTATTTTTAGATGAAAGATTGACGCCTAAAAACGTTCGTCACTGCGTAAATTCTGTCTCTCTTAAATTTATTCCAGCTTGATTTCCCAGATGCTGAAATAGAAGATTACTCGAATATGTCATTGGGTGGTTGGAGTACACTTCTAACATTGACAGAGAGGTATTTTTATGTATAATAATTTTAGGTGTCAAGTGTCCTTTAACGTCAGCTTAAATGCAAAAAAGAAAAGAGGGGTAACATGAAGTGGCCGGAATTGATGCTTTTGGTCCGACATGATGTGTCGGCCTACAATGTTTTGAAAAGCTTGAAAGCCAAAAGTAAGCTTTATCAGACTTTTCTCACGGAGTTCAAACAGAATCCGGAATCTGAAACGACGCAAGCTTTGGCTAAAGCGGTCCAGGCTCAGTTTGCACTTGGCGTGGGTGATGCCAAAACGCCGTTGCGGGATCTGGAAGCTAAGCGAGCCAGGGAAGTGGGCGCTGCACTCTGGGACCGGTATGGTGATGCTCTTCCGCACATCATCTTCGTGTCGCCGTACGAGCGAACGCGGAATACTTTGGCCGGCTTGATTCGGGGTTGGCCGGGGCTCGAGCACGTTCGGGTGATTGAAGACGAACGAATTCGGGAACAGGAACATGGTCTGGCTTTGCTTTACAATGATTGGCGCGTTTTCCACGCCATTCACCCGGAGCAAGGCAAGCTGTACCAGCTTGAAGGCCGGTACTGGTATCGGTATCCGCAGGGTGAAAGCGTGCCGGACGTCCGGGAGCGGAATCGTTCGTGGATGAACACCGTAGTTCGGGATTTTGCCGAGCAACGGATTCTGGCGGTTACGCATCATCTGAACATCTTGGGCATCAGGGCCAATCTGGAGCGGTGGGACGCGGATGATTTTATCGGAGTTGATGAGCATGACAAGCCCATCAACTGCGGCGTCACGGCCTACAAAGGTGATCCCACCAAGGGTAAGGACGGGCGTTTCGGGTTGGAATATTACAACCATCGCCTGTACAAGGAATAATCAGGAACGATGGGTAGTGATCGAGCGAGCGGGGTAATCAGGCGGGCGGAAGGTATGGATTTCAAAATCCACCTTCCGCCTATTTTTATTCTCCGCACATAAGTCGCAACTCGCTCAGACGGCTCAAATAACGGTGGTTTTGAGGGGTGTTTTGTGCTACCATTTATTCTATGAAAACTTTGGCAGAATTGACCAAAAGAATTGTGGCTTTTCGAGACGCTCGCGATTGGCAGCAGTTTCATAATCCCAAAGACTTAGCTATTTCCCTTGTCTTGGAAGCTGGGGAGGTGATGGAGCATTTTCAGTGGAAGAATAAGGAAGAAATGGATAAATATGTTATTGAACATAAGGATGAAATCGGCGAGGAGCTTGCAGATACTTTGTACTGGATATTATTAATGAGTCACGATTTGAAAATTGATGTTATTAAATCTTTTGAGAAAAAAATGAAGAAAAATGAAGAAAAATATTCTGTGGAAAAGGCTAAGGGAAAGCATACGAAATATAATAAACTTTAAAAAATGGCTGATATCAAAACATTTAAATTTGATAGAGTAGATTTTGAAAAAATTAAACAGTATGAATTTGGTAAAAATTGGCCAGTTGTTTACGTGCTTGAAAACGGCAGGGAGGTCTATATTGGTGAGACCACGAGCCTTATAAGCAGAAGTAAACAGCATTTGGATAATCCAGACAGAAAAGGGCTAAAAAATATTCATGTAATTACAGATGAAGAATATAATAAATCTGCGACGCTAGATATTGAATCTTGGTTAATCCAGTATATGTCAGCTGAAGGATCTTTTGTTTTACAAAATGGTAATGACGGTCTTAGGAATCATAATTATTACGATAAGGAAAAGTATAAAGCTAAATTTGAAATTATTTGGAAAGATTTGCAAAAGAAGGAGTTGGTAAAAAAAGATCTTGTACAGATAAGAAACAGTGATCTTTTTAAATATTCACCTTATAAATCCTTAACGGAAGATCAAATGGTTGTAGCTGATGATATATTTCAGAATATACTAAAAGATAAAGAAGGGTCTTATATCATAAATGGAAAACCTGGGACAGGCAAAACTATCCTTGCTGTGTATTTGGTCAAATTTTTAAAAGAGAAAGATGAGACTAAAAATCTTGAGGTGGGTTTAGTGGTACCTATGACTTCGTTACGACGAACAATACGTCGAGTGCTCTCAAAGGTTAAGGACTTGAAGTCCTCAATGGTGATTGGCCCAAATGACGTGACTAAGAAAAGGTATGATATTTTAATAGTAGATGAAGCTCACCGTCTAAAACAAAGGCGGAATATTACTAACTATCAGTCATTCGATAAGACAAATAGAAAATTCGCATTAGGTAATGAAGGGACTGAATTAGATTGGATATTAAAATCATCAAAGCACCAGATATTTTTTTATGATAAAAATCAAAGTGTCAGACCGGCAGACATAAATTTCAAAAAATTTAATGATTTAAATGCTATACGATATGATTTAGTCAACCAACAAAGGGTTATTGCTGGCGAAGAGTACATTTCCTTTGTTGATAATTTGTTTGACCTAAAGGAGATAAAAAATACTATATTTTCTGGTTATGATTTGAATTTATATGATGACATTCATAAAATGGTTTCCGATATCAAGAAAAAAGATATAGAGTTTGGATTATGCAGAATGGTAGCGGGTTATGCATGGGAATGGAGAAGCAGGAGAAATCCTAATATCCATGATATAGAAATTGATGGTCTAAAAATGACCTGGAATGAGACAAATCAGGACTGGGTTAATTCAAAAAATGCAGTCAATGAAGTGGGTTGTATTCATACTGTTCAAGGTTACGACTTAAACTATGTAGGCGTGATTATAGGACCGGAACTTTCCTACAATGAAAAAGAAAATAAGTTAGTTATCAATGCTGATAATTATATGGACGCGAATGGTTGGCGGGGTATAACTGACCCAGAAGAATTAAAAAGATATATTATTAATATTTATAAGACTTTATTGACTAGGGGAATAAGAGGTACATATATTTATGTTGTAGATGAAAAACTTAGAAAATATTTTAAAAGTAACTTGCAGCGGGATACAAAATCAGTTATAAGTAAAAGACAAAAAATAATATCACCATATACTGGGGTTATGATTCGTGTGCCATTACTGGGCTCAATTCAGTGTGGTTCGCCGACTGATGTGCAAGAGGATATTGAGGAAGAGATTTTGGTACCAAAGAAAATAATTAGGAGGGATTTGAATTATTTTATTGTAAGAGCAAGAGGCGATTCAATGAATAAAGCTGGAATAAAAGAAGGTGACCTAGTCTTGTGCTGGAAAAAGGAGACAGCACATGATGGTGATAGAGTTGTCGCTCTAGTTGATGGGAATGTGACAATTAAGGAATATTTAAGGACAAAAGAAGGAATTACTCTTAAGCCACGTTCGTTTAATTCAGATCACAAAGATATCATTATGAACGAAGGAGACACAATACAGGGCATCGTGCAGGGGGTTGTGGAGAGAATTATTGAATAAAATTGGATGAATAATCTTTTAAAAATTCAGGACGATATTTTAAGTTATAGGGAGATGTGTGATGCCGAAAACTCTCAAACGATGCAAAGAGGGATGAACTTTAGGATGAATCCTGCTTATTCAGTCATATTGATGTCTCAAAGATCGAATGCGCCATATTCTGATAAAGTCTATGATGACGGTATAACAATTGAGTATGAAGGACATGATGTTTTAAAAAAATCGTACGAGCATAATCCTAAGAATGAAGATCAACCAGATAAACTGCCAAGTGGTAGATTAACCCAAAATGGTTTGTTTATTAAGTCTGCTGCGGAGTTTGTGAAAAATGGTGGTGTGCCTGAATTGGTAAAAGTATATGAAAAAGTTCTTCCCGGAGTGTGGTCCTTGAAAGGTTATTTTGACCTGGTAAATTTCAAGGTTGTTAATGACGGTAAAAGAAATGTATTTAGGTATATTCTAAAACTATCAGATAGAAAAGAAAATCGTTCTACCAATATTCAAGTTGAACACACAAGGCTCATTCCTTCATTGGTCAAGAGAGAAGTTTGGAAAAGAGATCAGGGTAAGTGTGTCTTATGCGGCGACTCAAATAATTTACATTTTGATCATGACTTACCTTTTTCTAAGGGTGGTACAAGTTTGTCTGCAAATAACGTAAAACTATTATGCGCAAAGCATAATCTTCAGAAGTCAGACAAGATTGAATAATAGAGGATGAATTATAAAAATAAATAAACCCCACCGAAGTGGGGTCTAGAGGCCGACAAGAATCCGATACGCCTCTTCATAGCTGACCATGAAGAGATAGTTGATTGAAGACCAGCTACTGGCTCGTCCAACATAATCAAAAACTTGCCCGCCTTTTTTGAGTACAGCCATCTCTGCTTTGGTAGCGGCAATTTCCTCCTGTAATCGGAAGTTTCGACTCAGAAAGTATTTGACGAGACTGAACCGCCCAAACTTCCGGAGCCTTTCCAAATGTTCTGACTCGTGAGCAATCAGGGCCTCCGTTTCAAGTGAAGGCTTGCTAGCTATGAACTGGTTGTGATAGTGGTCGGACAAATAGACCGTGTCACCCAAAGCAAAACCTTTCGGTCCTTTGAAAAACACAATATTTGCCCAACGCGGAATCTTCTTGATTTTCATTTCAAACCTATCACCTTAACCTTGTCCAAGCCCCGAAATTCCAGAGCCTTCTTTTCCAGCCGGTCCTTTGTCGTGATGACAACCAGACGATCAAAGCCGATGTAGGCGGTCTTGACCATTTCGTCGCCGTTCACATGGCACAATACCGAGCCGAGATCCAGAACGGGGATGATCACCACCGCGTTAATCTCAAGGCTGGCGAGGGTGTTTTGAAGTTCAGTTTGATTTCTCTCCAACACATCTCTCGCTACTTGCCGAAGTTCGAAACTTGGCAGCTCACGGCCCATTGGTCCGTGCGGTCCAGGTTCGATGCCTTTCTCAGCTATTGCCTCGTTGATCTGAGTTCCGCCACCAACGCAAACGACAGTGAAGTATTTACGTGTGACAGTTCTCAGGTATTTAATGAAGCTTGGTTTTTGGTACAGATCACCAGACACTTTTACAAACAGGTTTTTTCTCATGCATACCCCTTTCAATTTACACTCTATTTTTTATGGTAACAGAGAGTAAAACATAGTCAAGTGCGTATGTATGCACATTACCTGTTTTTCTTGACAAAACAGTAAAAAGGTGTACACTACTTGGCGGGTGTACCTTAATAGTTGGTAAATGGCCTAGCAAACTCTAGGAAGAAAGAAGGGTGATAGCATGAGTGACGATAGCCGTTCGATGTTGGATACCGGTGTCTTTGAGCGAAGGGGGCGGAATACCATTTCGGCCAGTTCGTTCTACTTCCTGATTGGCGTTTGTCTTTGCTGGGGCCTTGGTCTTACGGTCATCCTGGCAAACCATTTCGCGAAAATGGATTTGAAGACAAATATCTGGATGCTCTTGGGGATCGGCCTCGTGATACCAGTCATCGGAGTGCTGATCTCGGCCAAGTCAGACAACGCTTTCATTTCCTTTATCGGGTACAACATGGTGGTGGCCCCGTTTGGCTTTCTCTTGGCGCCGATTGCCAATGTCTATTCGCCAAATGTAGTGAGAGACGCGGCAATGATAACCCTGCTGGTTACGGGTGTTATGGGGGCGGCTGGAACTATGTTCCCAAGCGTGTTCGCGAAAATGGGCGGGGCGTTGTTCGTTGCTCTTCTTGGCTTGGTGACGGTTCGGCTGGTGCAGTGCTTTGTGCCACAGTTCGATTTTGGGTGGATTGATTATGCTTCGGCGCTGATCTTCTCACTCTATATTGGTTATGACATGTATCGAGCCAATAACATCGGACAGACGGCGGACAATGCGGTGGACGTCTCGGTTTCGCTTTACCTGGACATCATCAATCTCTTCATTTCGATCTTGAGGATTCTCGGATCGAAGAAATAAGGAGGGGACGAGTTCGAAGCGAAGGGGGGGGTCAGCTTGCTGGCCCTTTTTTTAATGGTAAATGAACAAGTTATCCGAGCAAATAATTTTAAAATAAGGTAAAATATAACCATGAAAACAATAAACGTGATTCGGCTCATTCTTTTAGTTTTAATAATCGTTGGCATTATTTTGCTTTGTACGCAAAAATACTGGGTGGATAATCTGGTGAATTTTATTTTGGCGCATAGCAGTAAATGATTTCACGGATGGAGAAGTTTGAGGACATTGAATATGAAGTGAAAAGAAGCGCCCGGGCCAGGCGCCTGCGGGTAACTATTCACCGGGATGGGCGGGTGGTGGCCACCGTGCCAAGGTTTTTTGATTTGAAAATCCTGGATAAGTTTGTCCAGGAGAAAAAAGAGTGGATTATCCCTCGGGTGCAGAAATTTTTAAGCTCGCCCTTGCGGTTTGTGCCAAAAAGTTCTAAGAAGGATTACCGGGAAAATAAGGATCGGGCCTTGGCGCTGGTCTTGGAACAGTTGAACTATTTTAACCAATACTACGGTCTCAAATTTAATCGGGTAAGCATTCGGAATCAGCGGAGCCGATGGGGAAGTTGCTCCAAACAGGGCAACTTAAATTTTAATTATAAGCTGGTTTTTTTGCCAGAGGAAATCCGGGATTATATTGTGGTTCATGAATTATGCCATTTGCAAGAGTTTAATCATTCCAATAATTTTTGGTATTTAGTGGGGCAAACCATTCCAAATTACCGGGAAATAAGAAAGAGTTTAAGGCTCGCTTGATTGTGTTTTGCCTGATAAATAAGGTAAAATAGTCTTTATATGAAGCGAGCGTTTGATTATGTCAGCAAGTTTGATGTCGGGCTAGTGATTTTGTTACTCGGTGCTATTTTCATTTCCGTTTTAAATCTGGACCCACAGTCCCTCGCGGGAAAAGGCGGTAATTATTTTCTCCTGTTAACCGCTATCCTCGGCACTTTACCGGTCTTGTACAGCGCTTTCAAATCTTTGCAGACGCGGCGCATTTCCGTGGATCTTTTGGCCAGTGTGGCGTTGATTTTTTCCTTGCTGGCCCATGAGTGGCTGTCCGCGGTGTTTATAAACTTGATGCTCGCTTCCGCCCGCATCTTCATGTCTTATAACGAGGCGCGGGCGCGCAAGAATATTGACGGCCTGCTCAAGCTGAAACCCACCAAGATCAAAGTGGAGCGGGGCGGAACGGTGAAAGAAGTTTCGCCGAGCGAAGTGATGATTGGGGATTTTGTGTTGGTAGATCTGGGTGAACGCGTGCCAGTGGACGGTGAGGTGGTGTCCGGTGAGGCGGATGTGAACGAGTCATCTTTGACCGGTGAATCCCTGCCGGTGGCCAAAAAGAAGGGGGACAAAGCCTGGAGCTCCACTTTGGTTGAAAGTGGTCACTTGACTATTCGAGCCGAAAAAGTGGGCACGGAAACAACTTTGGAAAAAATCATCAAACTGGTGGAAGGAGCACAATTGGAAAAGCCGGACATTCATACGACAGCCGAAAAGTTTGCTTCCATTTATTTGATTGTGGTTTTTGCCGGGGCGATTATTTTGCTTTTTCTGGGCTATAACTTAAAAATGATTCTGGCTATCATGCTGGTGGTCTGTGCGGATGACGTGGCCGTGGCCGTGCCTTTGGCTTTCCTCACGGCCGTGAGCTACTGTGCCAAAAACGGCGCTATCATTAAAGGAGCCAGTTATTTGGAAGCCTTGGGTCAGGTCAAGGTTATGTTTGTGGACAAGACCGGCACTCTTACCAAAGGCCGGCTAAAAGTAGAAAAGTTTGAGTGTGCCGGAAATAGTTGTGCGGATCTGGCCAGTTTGGCTAAAACTATTACCGAACAGTCTGACCATCCGATCTCAAAAGCTATTTTGGAATATCTGGACGGCAAGCATCAGGCGGTAGACGAAGAAGTAAAGACAACACGGGAGATTCCGGGCAAAGGGGTGACCGCGGAGATCGGCAAGCAAAAGGTCTTGCTGGGTCGGCCATCCTTTGCGGAAGAGTTTGGCTTTGCCGTCGCTCCGGACTTGCATAAAAAAATTCTGACTGAGGAAGAACAAGGCTTCAATGTCACGGTGATAGGCGCCGAGGGACGCATTCAGGGTTTCTTTGTTTTGTCCGATGAGGTGAAACCGCAATTGGCTAAAAATATTGCCGAACTTAAAATGCTGGGGGTGGAAAAAATAATCATGCTCACTGGGGACAACGAGCGGGTGGCCAAGAGACTGGCAGACAAGTTAGGGGTCACGCATTTTTACCCCAATCTTTTGCCGGAACAAAAACTGGCCTATATTAAAAAAGAACTTAACTCTAAATATAAGGTGGCCATGGTGGGGGATGGCGTTAACGACGCGGCGGCCCTGTCACTCGCGGACGTGGGGATTTCCATGGGGAGTATCGGAATGGATGTGGCCATTGAATCATCCGACATCGTTTTAATGAAAGACGATTTCTCTCAGATTGCCAGACTGATACGGGTTTCCAAGTACACCATGAAGATTGCCAATCAGGATTTTTTGATTTGGGGGATAAGCAATGTGGTTGGTTTAGCCTTGGTTTTTGCCGGTGTTTTGGTGCCGACGAGCGCCGCTCTGTATAATTTCTTGACTGACTTTCTACCTCTAGGAAACTCTGTTCGTATTTTCTCACTTTATGTGAAGAAAAAATAGTTTTTTCATAATCTTTTAACCTAATTGGACGTAATATGGACATTGAAAGCAACGAAAAATGTTTTTATTAACATTATTTTTTAATAATCTAATAAAATAAAATGGAAACTATTTATTTTGGCGGCGGTTGTTTCTGGTGTACCGAGGCAGTGTTTAAACTCTTGAGGGGTGTGTCCGCCGTGATGCCAGGTTATGCCGGTGGAGACAAGAAATTTCCCACTTATGAGCAGGTGCAGACGGGGGAGACCGGTCATGCGGAAGTGGTCAGAGTGGATTATGATCCGGAGCAAATTAAATTGGAGGATTTGCTTGCGGTCTTTTTTGCCAGTCATGATGCCACGACATTGAATCGTCAAGGTGATGACATCGGCACACAGTATCGTTCCATTATCTTGTATTCGGACAAGAAACAAAAAGAAATTGTTGAGAAGCATCTCAAACATTTGCTGGATGCCGGTGAGCCGATTGTCACGAAAGTGAAATTGATTGACCGTTTCTATCGGGCGGAAAAGGAACATTTGAATTATTATCATCACAATTCCGACAACGTCTACAGCCAAAATGTTATTCAAACCAAAGTGGAAAAAGTGCAAAACTTATTCCCGAGATTGTTGAAATAGGGTATAATACCAGTTATGAACAAAGCTTATAACTGGTATTCGCAACTGATTAAACCTACCTGGTCACCACCCTCCTGGCTCTTTGGTCCGGTCTGGACTTTTTTATATGTCTTGATTGCCATTTCCTACGGTTACGTTGGTTATTTGTTTTTGACCAAAAAGATTCCGTTTATTGTCATTCTGCCTTTTATTTTAAATCTAGTCTTTAATTTTTCTTTTACTTATTTTCAATTTGGCCTGAAGAATAATTTCCTGTCGGCCGTGGATATCCTCCTGGTCCTCAGTACTCTTATCTGGCTCACGATTGCTATTTATCCTTATGCTCACTGGGTGACTTATATCCAAATCCCATATTTAGCTTGGGTATCTTTTGCCACTGTTTTACAGCTGACGATTACTTATTTGAATAGATAATTTTATCCAATTACCTTATATTTTTTATCTTCTATGAGTACTGCTTGTTTGTCGGTGAGGGGGATAATAGGATAGGTGACTTTATTTTGAAAGGCGGTCACTTCTTTTTCAAGCCTCTTTTTGAAATGGGGGAATATGGCAAGGTTGGTGAGTTTGAGACCGGTCAGGTTTTTTAAATTGAGTGGGTTATCATCCGCTTCACTGCCCCAGCCGGCGGTTTCAATGTTTGGCCCGGCGATGATACTGCCGGCGCTTAAAGCAAAGTAGATGGCGTTTTTCCTAGCGGAATATTTCTTGATGAATGAATCAACTTTGGTTTGGCGGATCCGTTCCAGCATTTCAAAAGTACTGCCACCGGACATGTAAATGATGTCATAAGTTTTTTTGCTTTCTGTGGTTTCAGCAAAAATTTCTTTCTTAAGGTTAAAAAAATAAATGTCCGTTATGCCAACTTTGGTCATTTCTTTTTTCAGGAAAATCAGAAATTTTTCTTCTTCTTTGGTGCGGATATAAGCGATAAGCAGGACGGAGCAAAGTTTTGGCTCTTTGGGTAGGATAGCTAAAAAAGCTTCTCTTATTTTTTTATTGGGCAGGCCGATGGATGTTAGAAAAAGTTTCATATTATTTAATCATCATTGCCCTCATTATCACCGTTTTGAAGATTGGCCGGTAAGGCAGGTGAAGTGTTTGGGGGAGACAAAAGCGGTGTCTGATTGGCAGACACCGCTTGATTCAAGTCACCGATATAGTAGTTCGGAAGCAGGCTGTCGGCAAAAGATGAATGCCGGTGGGGCGGACCGCTCACGAAGGAACTGGTGCCGTCTCGTCCGCAGTAGGGAACCATGGACGAACCGCCGGGATGGCTAGGGATGAAGGAGGTAAAATTGTAAACTTTTCCGCTCAAAATCATCCAACAGTCACTGGCCGTATTATGTTTGGCCACTTCAGCAGCACTCAGGACGACGGAATTATTGGTTGGAGCTGGCGCAGGAGTGATTACCGGTGTCTGGGCGGTATTGATATTGGCCGGGGAAGTAACTCTTGGTGCGCTTGTTTTATTTGCTTTGGAACCGCTAATGGTGTTCGAGCCGACTGGCGTGCTGGCAATAGTATTTGTGGTGGTGGAGTTTGTTCCCGAATTAGCCGTAATCGGCAGTGGAGTATTATTGTTGTTATAAAAAACCAAACCGGCCGTCAGAATAGCAACGACGACAGCCCAAAAAATAAATAAGGAAATAGTGATGTAATTTTTCATGGTTAATTTATTTAAAATCAAATTCTTCCGAGTGAATATTATTATTGTTTACGCCTTTAATTATAAACTGTTTTCTTAAAGATTGCATTAACGGGATTGGTCCGCAAATATGAATGGGTAAACCGCTTAGCGGCCCGCTTAGCCTTTCCACTTTATCGGCTGTCAGGTAACCTTCATTACGGCTGTAGTGAACGAACACTTTTAATCCCGGATTCTTTAAGGCCAGGTCTTTCAGGTCATCAACATAAATATCTTCTTCCGGCGAACGGAAGGATAGGTACAGATCTGCCCGGCGGCCGCTTTTCTCCATATCATGTGCCAGACTGACAAAAGGAGTTATGCCGATTCCGCCGGCAATCCAAATCTCTTTCTTCGCCGGTAAACCACTATGTTCTGGTTGACCAAAAGAGCCATATGGTCCTTCCGCAAAAATAAAAGAGCCGAGCTTCAAATTGGCCAGAAGACGAGTGTGTTCACCCAAGGCTTTTATTGTAAATTTAATTTCCCGATCGGCCGGCACAGAAACAAAAGAGAAGGGGTGTTCTTCCCGGCTGAAATTTTCCTGCTCCACGGAGAGAAAGGTAAATTGACCGGGCAGGTATTTGATCGGTTGGCCCACTGGTTCCAAGCTAAATTCCAAAACGTCCGAATTAATCTTTCGAATTTTGGACACGACGTAGCCAAACTTGCCATATTGGCCAAACTCCACGAGCAAACGGTAACCATAGGCAATGAGGGCCAAAGCACCCAAGCTTAATAGGTATGAGCGTAGAAATAGATTAGCCGAAACGTCACTTGTGATAAAGGCAACATGGAAAAAGCCAATAAGAAAAGCCAGGGTAAGAAACCGGTGGAAAAATTTCCAAATGTGATATTGCCAAGCTAGATAAAAAGTGAAAAAAAGGAGGACCATCATGATCAAGAGAGAAATGGTACCAAGAGTTTGCGGCCATGAATTTAGGTTGGGTAATAAGAACAGAGCTGCCGCTTGCGTGGAAATAGCCAGATAGCGGACAGCTAAAATCAGCGGATGAAACAAGAGCAGAATAAGGGCGACCGAGCCGATCAGATGATGTTTTACATAAACATGATTTAGTCCGTAGAAGATTCGGTCTAAGAAATGAAAACGGGCGGTCAGAATAATATTCACCGCCATCAAGGAAAAGCCTAATAGAGCGGAAATTTGGCCCAAACTCGTCATTGTCTCAAAGGAGTTACTAAAACGGTTATTCACGGGCAGCATAAACAACCAAATCAGTAGGGGGATAACACTAATGACTCCAATAAAAATCCACGGTTTATTTTTCCCGAGAATAAATTTCATATCTAGATAATAGCACAAGTCTTTTAATGCGCCAGAGCGAAGCCGCGGATTTTTGAAAGAGAGACGCCGGCAGATTTGAGGGTGCGAAAGGCTTCCGTCATGGTGGCACCGGTGGTGATGACATCATCTATGATAATGAAGGAGTATTCCGAGAGTTTTCCGAAGTCGGTCAGGCCAGTGTTATTAACGCTAAAAGTATTTATCAAATTTTTCAAACGCAATCGGCGATTACTGACTCTGGCCTGGTGGGCAGTGTCCTTTTCTTTGACAAGAAAATTTTCGCTTAAAGTAAAAATATGGCTATTCCTCTCTCGGTCAATTTTGAGAAGTTCGCGAGTTATGAGAACGCACTGATTAAAACCCTTCTCCCGTTGCCGTTCTTTGGAAGAGGGAATGGGGATTAAAATTATATTTGTAAAATTGTTGAAAGTTTCCAAATCACCGAGTTCTTCCAAAATGAACTCATATAAAAGTCGGCTGAAATCACTGATCAGTTTGGCGTTGGCCCGGTATTTTATCTCCCAAATGGCCTGCCGGCAAAGAACGGTCTTATAATTAAAGATCGCTTTTATCTTGTCCGTATCAAAATCGAAGTTTTCTGACCGGGGGATCTTGGTGAAGAGACCATCAGGCCCAAGCGTTTCCAAAAACCGAACCTTTCTTTCTTTAGGGAGAAGGATATCGGCCAGCCCGTCCATTACCCAATTTGTTAATTCTTTGAGCCGGGCTATGGTTCTGTTATTCATTTCTAGGTATGATATAATACAATGCGTAAATAGTATACAAACATGATTGATATAGTTAATTTTTTCAAAAGCGCTTTTCAAAGCGACAACAATAAAAGTGTCCTGGGTATTGATATTGGCCCGTCTTCCATCAAGGTTGTCCAGTTAAAAAGGAGGAAAGGAAGGGCTATACTTGAAACCTACGGCGAATTGTCCCTTGGTCCTTATGCCGGCGTAGAAATTGGTCGGGCTACTAACCTAACGACCGAACAAACCGCTCAAGCGGTGGTGGATGTTTTGCGTGAATCAAATGTTACCACTAATAAATGTGGAATCTCCATTCCCATGGGGTCAAGTTTGGTCTCCTTTATTAAGTTGCCCAAAACGGACCCCAAGCAGCTCGCCCAGATGATTCCGCTCGAGGCCAGAAAATATATTCCGGTGCCTATTTCCGAAGTTAGTCTGGATTACTTGGTTATTCCAAGAAACGAAAATATTGTTTCTGAATATCAAAATAGCGAGGAGAAACCGGATGACAAAACAATCGACGTTCTTCTCGTGGTCATTCATAATGATGCGATGGCCAAGAATAAAGAAATTACGCAAATTGCCAAACTTGATACTCAATTTTCTGAGATAGAAATATTTAGTTCCATGCGTTCGGTCTTGGAGCCGGGTACGGCACCGCAGATGATAATTGACTTTGGTTCTGGTTCGACCAAAGTTTACATCATTGAAAAAGGGATCTTGCGCACCTCGCATATGATTAGTCGCGGTTCGCAAGATATTACTCTGGCTATTTCCAAATCTTTGGGTATTAAAGTGGAGGAGGCGGAAAAAATAAAAAGAGAAAGAGGACTTTTGAAAAAAGAAAATGAATCGATGGATATTAACGAGATTACTTCACTGACTTTGGATTATATTTTTTCTGAAATAAGCCGGGTTCTCCTGAATTACCAAAAGAAGACTGGGCGAAACATCAGCAAAATATTCCTGACCGGTGGCGGGGTATTGCTCAAGGGTCTCCGAGAAAAGGCTGAAGCCAGCTTCAGTGTGCCAGTTGCCTTGGCCGATCCGTTTTCGAAGCTCGAGTATCCCGCTTTTCTTGAAAATGTCTTGAAGCAGGCCGGGCCATCCTTTGCTGTGGCCATTGGTCTGGCCCTCAGACGTCTGCAGGACATGGGATAACTTGTTGTTGATAGCTTTTATTTTTGATTAGTATTATAATAGTGCAAGAATATGGAAGTAAAAATGCAAACATCTTTTATACCCAAAAAACCGGTAACCGCCGGCCGTATTGGAGGTTCCAGTATTAGCTTATTTTTACTCCTTTCTATTATTCTTTTTATTACTTCTCTAGCCCTAGCTGGTTTTGTTTGGTTGTGGCGTACATCTTTGGTTGCACAAGTAGATAAAGACAAGGCGGCTCTGGTGGCGGAAAAAGATAATTATGATGAGGCCACTATTGAACCTTTGTTGCGCTTAAATGACCGAATAGAGCAAACAAAGAGTCTGTTAAGTCAGCATTTAGCCGTCACTCCAGTCTTTGTCCTGTTACAGAAAAAAATAGTCCAAAACGTTCAGTTAAAAAGTTTTAAATTTTCTTATGGTGGCGTCGATAATATCAAGATTGATTTAGCGGGCATTGCCAAGAACTATGACGCTTTGTCCAGGCAGTCCGATGCCTTCGGTAAAGATGATTTAAGTGGATTTATTTCACAACCGGTGGTGTCTGATTTTAATCTTAATCCGGATGGCACGGTGTCTTTTAATTTTAGCGCTCTAATCGATTCCAAGTTGGTTACTTACGGTGAAAGCGTTGCCAACGGTCAAAATTTTCCTAGCGCTCCAGAGGCCACCACTACAGCCACCACCACTCCAACGCTATAATCATTAAAAATATGAATATCATAACCCCAATCATTCTAATAATAATCTCTATCGGGACATTTTTTATGTATACCGATCCTGTTTATCGTGGAGACGCGGTTAGCTACGGCGCTGCGAGTATTAAAAACTTACAAACAGAGGATGAACAGTATCAAAAAGCTCTGAATAACACCGGGGCAATCAAAGATAAAAAGCAGGCCCTAGAAACCAAGAAAGACTCTTTCAGTTCAGATAATCTTGAAAGATTAAACAAACTCCTGCCCGATAATATTGATAATATCAAGTTAATCATTGATATGACGAATATTGCCAATCAGCATAATCTCACTTTAAAGGGAGCGCGATTGGATACTAACGCCAAGATCGACCCGAATAAATTAGGTGCTGATACCAGTAAGTATGGGACGGTCGGAATCTCTTTTTCAGTCAGTGCCACTTATGAAAAGTTTCAAGATTTTCTCGCAGATCTAGAGAAGAGTTTACGTTTGGTTGAAATTACCGATCTGTCGGTTTCTGGGAATAACACCGGTTTGTATGATTTTTCCGTCGGTCTGAAAACTTATTGGTTAAAATAAATTATTAAAATCATGGCTAAAAATACCAAACAAATAATAATCGCCATTGTCATAATCGCCGTTATTTTTGTCGCCTATAAAATATTTTTTCCCAATAAAGATTCAGTAGATGTGGCCTTAGTCGCCGATACCGGCACTCCCGTTCAGTTTGCCGATGGACAAGTTATTTTGGCAATGTTAGATCAATTGAACTCAGTAACTTTGGATGATTCGGTCTTTTCGGATAAAGTTTTTGTTAGTCTTAAAAGTTTTGAACGAGGTCTGGATACTCAGGTGGCCGGGCGTAAGAACCCTTTTCTACCGATCGGTATAGAAAATTCCGCCGTTGTCGCTCCTAAAAGTACCAGCACCAGCAAGGCTAAGTAGTTTTTGAGAAATTTCATATGAGTATATTAGACATATTAGCCCAAAAGGAGATAATTAACCGAGGGGATGTAGGCCGAATCAAAACAGAGGCTGAGTCCGCCGGAGTTTCTTTGGAGCAAATTCTAATCAAAAGAGGAGTCAATGAAGACGCTATTTTGGATGCTAAAGGCGAGTATTATAATATTCCCACTAGAAATCTGGAAGGTAAACAGATACCTTTTTCTATCCTGAAAAATATTTCAGAAGATTCCGCTATGCATTACAGTTTTGTCCCGATCGGTATTAAAGAAGGTTTACTTGAAGTGGGTATTGTTGACCCCGAGAATATTGACGCTCGGGATGCTCTGAACTTTATTGCCAGCAAGATCAATATGCCCTTTAAGCTTTATTTGATTACCATGTCAGACTTTGAAAAGGTGATGGATGATTATAAGGGTTTATCTGGCGAGGTGACTAAGGCTTTAACCGAATTAGAGACAGAGTTATCGGACGATGTGGATAACGTAGAAATCAGTTCGAATGCTTCTCACGAGGATCCACTGGAAACAAAAATAGTCGAGGATGCGCCGGTAACAAAAATTGTTGCAACTATCTTGCGTTATGCGACGGAAGGAGAAGCTTCAGATATCCACATTGAACACATGAAAGACAAAATTCGAGTGAGATTCCGAGTTGATGGGGTCTTGAATACCAGCCTCTTCTTACCGGTGGCCGTACACTCGGCGGTTATCGCTAGGATAAAAATCCTGTCCAATATGAAGCTGGATGAAAAAAGAAAACCGCAAGACGGGCGTTTTTCCGCTAAGATTGACGGTCGAAAAATTGACTTTCGTGTCTCGACTTTTCCCGCCTATTATGGCGAGAAAATCGTGATGAGAATTTTGGACCAAGAAAAAGGGATTCAGACTTTGGATAAAATCGGTCTGTCGGATACAAACCTAGCCTATATTCGTGACGCCATTAAACGACCATACGGTATGATTCTGATTTCCGGTCCGACTGGTTCCGGAAAAACCACCACCATGTATTCCATGCTTCAAGAAATAGATAAGGAGGGTCTGAACGTTCTCTCTTTGGAAGACCCAATTGAATATAATATAGATGGTGTTTCTCAGTCGCAGATTTTTCCCGACATTGGTTATACATTTGCGACCGGTTTGAGAACTACCCTACGTCAGGACCCAGACGTGATCATGGTGGGAGAAATCCGTGATAAGGAAACAGCCCAATTGGCCATTCAAGCCGCTTTGACCGGTCACTTGGTTTTGGCAACAATCCATACTAACAATGCCGTGGGGGTGATTCCAAGGCTTATTGACATGGGGGTGGATCCCTATTTGATTGCCCCGACCCTTATTTTGACTATGGCTCAACGTTTGATCCGAACCCTTTATCCTGGCACAGGGAAACCGGTACCGGTGGAGGGCAGTATCAAGGCTTTGTTTGATAAGCAATTCAGAGATCTACCGGAAGAATATAAAAACAAGCTACCAAAATTTGAATTTGTCTATGAGCCGGAATCAACACCGGAGTGTCCGACCGGAACCAAAGGCCGTATAGCTGTCTTCGAGGCCTTTAAAATGAACAAGGAAATTGAAAAGATTATTTTGACAAATCCAACTGAGACGAGTATTTATGATTCTCTCAGGAATCGAGGAATGCTTGTTATGAAAGAAGATGCTATTGTCAAAGCGTTAAACAAACAGGTTCCTTTTGGCGAGATAGACACCTTGGGTATGATGGAAGAAGACGTTTAGGTTGTATTTATTAGTTTTTTATTATGATATAATATTTCCATGGAAAATAAATTACCAAAAGTTTTGATTATTGATGACGATAAGTTTCTGTTGAACATGTATTCTATAAAATTCAGCAAGAATGGTTTTGAAGTAAATTCTGCTTCATCTGGTGAAGAAGCTTTAGGCAAGATCAAAGAAGGTTATGCCCCGGATATAGTCTTACTGGATATTGTTATGCCGGGAATGGACGGTTTTGAAATATTGGATAATCTTAAAAAGAACAACCTTGTTCCGAATGCAATGATTATTATGCTGACCAACCAAGGTCAATTGGCGGATATTGAAAAAGCTAAGAGCTTTGGTATCAACGGTTATATAATCAAGGCCACCACTATTCCTTCTGAGGTAGTGGAAGAAGTAGAGAGGATTTATAATTTGCAAAAAAAGACTGAGGTTAAGCAATAAAAATATGACGGATTATAACACAGTTTTAAAAGATCTGATGAGGTCGGTGGTCAATGAAGGAGCGTCAGATCTTCATATGTCAGAAGGAAGACATCCGACAATTAGAATATCCGGTATGCTTTTGCCTTTGATTAAACACACAGTTTTGACCAAAGAAGATACGGCCGGCTTCTTGAATCTTCTTTTATCTGAAAAGAACATGGAAATTTTTAACAGCACCAAAGAAATAGATTTCTCCTACGGCTTTGAAGATTTTCGTTTTCGAGGCAACGCTTATTTTCAGCAGGGGGCTATTTCGATCGCTCTTCGCTTGGTGCCAAAGAAGATAAGGACAATTGAAGAACTTAATCTACCCGACATCTTGAAGACTTTTGCGGAAAAACAGCAGGGTTTTTTTCTCGTTGTCGGTCCGGTTGGTCACGGCAAGAGTACCACTCTAGCTTCGATGATCGATTATGTTAATTCCACCCGAGCCGAACATATCTTAACAATTGAAGATCCTATCGAATATCTTTATGAGCAGAAACGATCGGTGATTGACCAGAGGGAAGTACGGATTGACACTGTCGATTTTCCAAACGCTTTACGCAGTATGTTTCGAGAAGACGTGGACGTAGTTTTGATTGGCGAAATGCGCGGGCTGGAAACTATTTCCACTGCCGTTACTGCTGGCGAGACTGGGCACTTAGTTTTCTCTACTCTTCATACAAATAGTGCCGCGCAGACTATTGATAGAATCATCGATTCCTTTCCGGGTAATCAACAGGATCAGATTCGTAATCAGTTATCAAACAGCTTGAATGGGATTTTTTCTCAACGCCTGGTCCCGAGAATATCGGGTGGCCTTGTCCCAGCCTATGAGTTATTGATAAATAACAGTGCAGTCTCAAATTTAATTAGAGAGAAGAGGACGCACGAAATAAATACGGTGATTGAGACCAGTTCGCAAGAGGGAATGGTGGATATGAACCGTTGTTTGGCCGATTTGGTGTCTAGAGGTGAAATTACCATTGAAAACGCTTATCATTTTTCCTTCAATCCAAAGAGTCTCGAAAGGTTATTGTAAAAAACATGATTTTTAAATATAAGGCGATAGATCAATCGGCAAATCAGAAGGAAGGCACCATTGAGGCCGTCAGTTTGGAAGTCGCGATAAATTCTTTGCAAAAGAGAGGTTTGGTCCTCTCCAGTATTGATCCGTTGGAGGAAGGATCTTTTTTTGAAAAAAGAATCTCCTTTTTTGAAAAAGTCTCCAGTAAAGATTTAGTGGTGTTGTCAAGACAGATGTCCACTCTCTTTGAGGCCCAAGTATCCGCCTTGAGAGTGTTTGAGCTTTTGGCTAGTCAGTCGGAAAAACCTATAATGAGAAGAGAGCTTAATGAGATTGCCACCGACCTACAAGCCGGTAACACTATCTCGGAAGCCTTAGCTAAACACCCGGTTTTATTCTCAGATTTTTACGTCAATATGGTTAAATCTGGCGAGGAATCAGGAAAACTGGATCAAACCTTGCTCTATTTGGCAGATTATTTGGACCGAACACATGAGGTAACTTCCAAGGTTAAGGGCGCTTTGTTCTATCCGGCCTTCATTATTTTTACTTTTATTGTCGTGATGGTCTTGATGTTGACTGTTGTTATTCCTAAAATTGGTGCTATTTTAACTGATGCAGGGCAAGGCTTGCCGATTTATACCCAAATAATTATCAATCTCTCAAAGTTTTTTGTTGATTATGGAATCTTCCTGCTTATCCTAGTGATTGTTGGTGGTTTTTTCCTTTGGCGCTATATTCGTACTGAAGCTGGTGGCCGAGCCTTTGACCAATTAAAAATATCTACTCCAATAGTGCAGATCCTATATCGTAAACTGTATCTTTCGAGAATTGCCGACAATATGAATGTAATGCTTATGTCCGGAATCCCAATTGTCCGGGGTCTGGAGCTGACTTCCAAGGTGGTGGATAATAAAATATTTGAGGAAGTTTTGCTTCAAGCCATGGAGGACGTAAAATCCGGCAGCTCTATTTCTGATGCCATGATGAAGTCTGGTGAAATACCGGGTATATTTGTCGCCATGATCAAGATTGGAGAAGAAACTGGCCAGTTGGGGAATATTTTAAAAACTCTGGCCTTGTTCTATCGCCGAGAGGTTATTACTGCCATTGATACACTCGTGGCTTTAATTGAGCCGGTAATGATCGTCTTTTTGGGTTTTGGCGTAGCCTTCCTTCTGGCTTCCGTTCTTATCCCTATTTACAATATTTCCGGCGCAATGTAAATTTTAAGCGTAAAATTTACGTCGAAATCAGCAGATTTAGACGTGAACTATACTGCGAAATTAGTAAATTTTGACATAAACAGTAACGGAAAATAACCTGAACCCTGAAGGATGATAGTTTTCCACACCCCTGTGTTGTTGACAATTCGTTATGTGCTATAATAAACGTAGGCTAATCATTTTATTTTAGCTTCCCAAAAAGTTTTTGGTCGATCTCTTCTTGTCACTCTTACGTAAAGTGATAAAATGAGTCAAAAATAATTTGGAATTTATAAGGTTTTAATTCACTCATCTAAATTTTTATAAAATAAAAATTAGGAGAGTAAAAAGTTTAAAAATTAATTATGACAAAATCAAATAGAGGTTTTACACTTATAGAACTTCTCGTCGTTATCGCAATTATCGGTATTCTTTCGTCAGTTGTCTTGGCATCATTGAACACCGCCAGAGCCAAGGGTCAGGATGCAGCTATCAAGTCACAGCTCGGAAGCCTCAAAGCTCAAGCTGCTTTGTATTATGATAACCAGTCAACCCCAACCTACGTTGGTATGTTTGCTGATCCAACAGTTGTTAGAATAATGAACGGTATTATAAGTTCCGGTGGAACATCCATTTCCACTTCTGCTTCTTCTTCTGGTTGGGCAGCTGCTTCAAAGCTTGTTGCAAACAGCGCCAACTACTTCTGTACTGACGGTAATGGTGTTTCGACAACAACAGGTAGCGTATCAAACATTGGCTCATCCGGTTGTATTTAAAGTCGAGGTTTAGTTAAGCCAATTTTGGTTTAAGCAAAGTAGTCTGCCTTGAGCAGGCTATTTTGTTGCTAAATTTTTTGGTGTCATAATATGAATGTGCTATAATATATTTATATATGTTAACTTGTAAAAACAAGATATGTCTACAAAGTTAAGGAGCGGGTTTACATTGGTCGAGTTGTTGGTGGTGATTGCCATCATTGGTATTTTATCATCCGTGGTCTTAGCTAGTATGAATACCGCCAGAATAAAAGGCAATGATGCGGCCATAAAGGGGGAGTTAAAGAATATTCAAGCGCAGGCGCAGATTTATCGTGATGAAAACAACGGTTATTACCCCTCCTTTGTGGACGGGGACCCCATTGTTGATAATTGCGCCAACACGGAAGGCCTGATGTCTGACACCTACATAATCAACCAGTTGGCGGCGCTCAATGGACGTTTTAACGCTACCACGACCTGTATGGTCGGAACTAGTACTTATGCTGTTTCGGCTACTCTCCAGGGAGGAGGGGGTTGGTGCATCGATTTTGAGGGTAATTCTACTTCCAGCATTGCCGGAAACGACGGTTCTTGTCAGTAGCTATTTCTCTTTTTAAAGTTTAATTGCTATAATGAACCCATGAAAATCAAGTCTGGCTTTACCATCGCGGAGGTGTTGATAGTGATTGCTATCATTGCCATTTTAACGACCCTTATTTTACCCTCGATGAATGATATTCGAAAGAAAAATCGCGACACGGAAAGAATTTCGGATATTACCAATATCCAGCTTGGCTTGTCACTTTACAGTGGCCAAGCCACTTCAACTCAAGGGTACCCCTTGACCCTCCAGGAACTCGTTCCTAAGTACACAACGGCCGATTCTTTAGTTTCTCCAGACGGCACGCAGTATACTTACATCCCTCTAAAAAGAGCTGGCAGTCCTAAATGCGTCTATTATCACTTAGGGACGACTTTGGAATTAACTAGCGCCCAAATTGATGCGGCCGATACTTTCTCTTCAGCCCCAGGCAGTATTTCTAATGGCTATAGTTATTGCGATGTTGGTTATTCCGGCCCCGGTCTTGTAGCTGGTACAAAAAACTTTAACGTTCACCCATAGATAAACATGACTACCGAAATAATTTTTTACATCTTGGTTTTTATTTTTGGCACCATTATTGGCAGTTTTCTGAATGTTCTTGTTTTACGCTATAACACCGGCGTCTCCGCCACAAAAGGACGGTCGTTCTGTTTTTCTTGCGGCAAAAAGCTCGGGCCACTGGAGCTATTTCCGGTCTTGAGTTTTATTTTGCAGCGGGGTAAATGCCGTGGTTGTCAGAGTAAGATATCCTGGCAATACCCGGTAGTTGAAAGTATAACCGGACTTCTGTTTGTAGGTGTTTTTCTAAAATATTCGGGTTTAATTGGTTTGTATTTCGATTCCTGGTATATTCTCATCTATTTAGTGGCTATGGCAACTCTAGTTTGTATTGCGGTTTATGATATCAAACATAAAATCATCCCCGACGGTCTAGTTATTACTCTTGGACTTCTGGGTCTATTCAAGATTATGGCGGACTTCTTTTTAATGGCGGGTGTTCCCACTGAAATCAAAACCCATCTGATTTGGTATCTGGCAGCCGGCCCAATGCTGGCTTTTCCTCTTTTTCTTATCTGGCTCGTCTCTCGCGGCCGATGGATGGGTCTAGGTGACCCTAAGCTGGTGTTGGGTATCGGCTGGTTCCTAGGACCGATTATGGGTTTGTCGGCCGTTATTTTAGCCTTTTGGACCGGAGCAATCTACGGCGTTATTTTGATGGTTTTATCCAAATTTAGTTGGCACGGTTTAAAAATAAACGGTCAGACAGAAGTGCCTTTTGCCCCCTTTCTTATTCTCGGTTTCTTATTGGTTTTTTTCTTTAACATCGATGTTTTAAATCTTGGTTTTTTGATACAATAAAATGGTATACATGCTATAATATTTACGTATGCTTCAGGTAAAAAGAAATTTCAAAAATAATAGTATAGGTTTTACCTTGGTTGAGCTTCTGGTTACCCTCTCGATTTTTACCATCTTAACTGGGGTGGTTCTTTTTAATCAGTCAAAGTTCAACAGTACTATCCTACTTACCGATTTGGCATATGATACAGCTTTGACAGTAAGGCAAGCTCAGATGTACGGTATAAACATCAAGGAGTTTAATACCGGGGCCTCCGGCGATACCGGAAACTTTGTGCCTTATGGAGTTCACTTTGCCACAAGTTCTCCAAAGTCGTTCATTCTTTTTGCCGACCTGACTTATTCTTCCAGTACTGAAGGTAACGACGGCCGTTATGGTAAGAACACCCTAGCTACCATTGATCCGTCAATTTGTCAGATTGAGAAAGGGTGCGTGAGCAGGTATAGTATTAAAAGGGGAAATTACATCAAGCAGATTTGCGAGGAAGAGTTGGACGTTACGCAGAAAGCTTGTTCAACTAGTCCAGATACCAGCAAGAGCAGTTTAGATGTTGTTTTCAAGCGGCCAAACCCGGACGCCCAGATCAGGTTTAATGACAGTACTACTGTGTCTTCCGTCGGAATCGCAACCATAATCTTGGGTAACCCCGATGGTAATATCAGGAAGGTGCGAGTCAGGTCTAACGGTCTGATCGAGATTTTGAATTAAACCATGAAGTATTTTTTCAAAAATAAGACTAAATCAGGTTTTACGATAATTGAGCTCTTAGTGGCAACTGCAGTTTTTACTATTGTGATGACGGCCGCCATGGGGGCCCTGATGAACGTTATTGATGCCAATAGTAAGGCCCGATCAATCAAGACCGCTATTAATAATCTCAGTTTCGCCATTGAGGGTATTTCCAAAGATATGAGATTGGGATCGGATTATAATTGTGGAAACAATGGTGAACCTACGAGTACCGATTGCCCGGGTGGTGGAAATATTATCAAATACCGGTCACAGAGAGCTGATCCGGTTGATGTCTCAGATCCTACTGGTTTGAAAAAATATGCTTATTATAAATTCGAGGGGAATAAGATAAAATTATGCCTGGAGGTAGGTGGGGTTACCTGTTCATATTCAAATCCTTCAGCCTTTAATCCGATAACTTCGGCCGAGGTAGTAATCGCCCCCAGCTCAAAGTTTTATATCATTGGGGTGACCAGTTTGGCGCAACAGCCTCGGATGGTTATCTCAATTCAAGGTGAAGCGGGGGTAAAGGAAAAAATTAAAACTGATTTTAATCTGCAGACCAGTATTTCTCAAAGAGAATATCGTCAATAATATCATGCTTAAATTAAGACGAAATAAAAATACTCAGTCATTATCTATAAAAGGCTTTACCCTGCTCGAGGCTTTGGTAGCCATATCTATTTTGATGGTGGCCGTTGTCACGCCAATTACTATTGCCCAGAAAGGCCTTACCTCGGCGGTTTATACCAAGAGCCAGATGGTCGCCTCTTATTTAGCACAGGATGCCATAGAATTTATTAAGAATAAAAAAGACGTGAATGTAATAGCCGCCAGAACAGATGATGGTGTCGGTTGGCTTGATGGCCTCGATCAGTGCTTAAATTCAAATTGGTGCCGAGTGGATACAATTAATCCACCAAATGGAGGCACGATATATGCCGGCGTAACCACTCCATTATCAGTCGATAACAGCAGTTATTTATATGATTATGCCGCCGGCGGGACACCAACTGATTTTGTCCGGAAGGTTAATATCTTAAAAAATCCCTACGGGACAAATGCGGACGAAGCATTAATCACCGTCCAAGTAAGTTGGGGGGGGACTGGAAATGTAATAACGGTTAAGGATCTGATCTATGACACCTATCGGGTGGACCCAATTTAAAATGATTAAAGATTTTCAAAAAAAGTTTTTTGTTTCCTTCCGCAAACAAGGTTTTGCTCTGCTTTTTTCCGTTCTGGTTTCCAGCCTTCTATTGACCATCGGGCTTTCTATTTTTAGTATTACCTTAAAAGAAATGGCTATCTCCAAGGCAAATCAGCTTTCGGTCCAAGCTTTTTACGCGGCTGATAGCGGTTTGGAATGCATAAAGTATTGGGATGAAAAAAGAGGACAAATACCATCTTCCTTTTTTAAGGCGGTAAGTACCCCCGGGACCATTAATTGTGGAAATTCTGGATCAATACAGGTGACCGGTAACTTTGACGGCGCTACCCCACTTGTCTCTACTAAGGTCCAAGTTGATATACCCAAAATGTTTATTACTGCTGGCGATCAGAACTTTGAGGTCACCTTTACCAAGGAAATATTTAACCGTGGTTTGCAGAGCCAATATTTGAAGACCACTATTTCATCCGTCGGTCACGATTCAGATAGTGGAGACCGAGTGGAAAGAAAGATCGAACAGGTGATAAAGGGAAGTGTTAATGTGGCACCCGTTGGACCAGCTTGTGTTTATGATAACCCTGCTTGGGGCATTTGTATGCCTGCCGGTACAAAATCTAGAACTCTGACGGCTACTAATCAGCCATGTACCGGAAACGCAACCATGACGGATTCCCAAAGTTGTTCTATAGTTTGGCAGACTCAAGCCCAAGAAACAATTCAAACTTGGGATAACGCACAGAGTTATTGCGCAAGTATTGGTTGGAGGACCCCGACGGTAAACGAAACTATCGCTGGAGGGCTAACGTGGGATGCCTGGGGAAATCCGTGGGGATTTCATGATACAAGCTTTTGGACATCGGAAAGCGGAGATTGGTCATATTGTCATGACTGTGGTTACGATGTCCATGTTAGATATTTTACAAATCAAATAACCGAATGGGCAGTTAAAGGAAACAGTTATACAACAAAATGTGTTAGATAGATTGAATCACACACTGATTGAGTTGCAAGATAAAAAATGAAAGAGCGTTATGAAAAATTGATACAGGCCATAGAGCACCATCAATATCTCTACCATGTGTTGGATAAACCGGAGATTACGGATGAGGCCTATGATTCCCTGATGCGAGAACTACTGGAGATCGAGGTTAAGCACCCCGAGCTCATTTCTCCGTTGAGTCCATCACAAAGGATAGGCGGTGTGCCTTTGAAGGAGTTTAAAAAAGTAAAGCACGAAATCCGTCAGTGGTCTTTTGATGACGTCTTTGATTTTGAAGAGTTAAAAAAGTGGGAGGAGAAAATCAGGCGTATGATGGAAAAAGAACAAAGCCTAAAAAATGAAAAACTGGAGTTCTGTTGCGAATTAAAAATAGATGGTTTGAAAGTTATCCTGACTTATATGAACGGGGAATTTGTACAAGGGGCGACGCGCGGGGACGGCCAGGTGGGAGAGAGTGTAACAGAAAATCTAAAGACTATAAAATCGATTCCTTTTTTCTTGCAAGAAAAAGTGGGTGCGGTGGTGGTGGGGGAAGCCTGGATGAATAAGAAAGAATTAGAAAGGATAAATGAAGAACGAAAAAAAACTGGTGAGCCAATCTTTGCAAATACCAGAAATGCCGGCGCCGGGTCCATCAGGCAGCTAGATCCCAAAGTGACGGCCAAAAGAAACCTGGACACTTTTGTTTATGATATCGATAAGCTGGATGGGCTGGAAATGCCGAACACACAAAGTGAGGAGCTTAAATTATTAAAGAAACTAGGTTTTAAAACCAATCCTTTTTTTAAGGTTTTTGCTGATTTGGACGGGGTGCAAAAATTTTACGAAGAATGGACAAGAAAAAAGGACAAATTGGAGTACGGGCTTGACGGAATTGTTATAAAGATCAATTCCCGAAAAATCCAAGAAACTTTAGGTTATACCGGTAAAACACCACGTTGGGGCGTAGCCTATAAATTCCCGGCGGAACAAGTAACAACCATGGTGGAGGATATTGTGCTTCAGGTGGGGCGGACCGGTGTACTGACACCCGTAGCTCACCTCACACCGGTACGAGTCGCCGGCTCAGTAGTTTCTCGAGCTACTTTACATAACGAGGACGAGATAAAAAGATTGGATATACGAGTGGGAGATACTGTGATCTTGCAGAAAGCAGGGGATGTGATCCCAGATATTGTACAAGTTTTAACAGATCTGAGAACTGGAAAAGAAAAACCTTATAAATTTCCAACTATTGTTCCGGATTGCGGAGGGGATGGGAGAATCGAGCGGGTACCCGGTCAGGCAGCTTGGCGTTGCGTCGGTAAAGACTCCTTTGCCCAGAAGCGCCGAAGGTTTTATCATTTTGTTTCCAAGAAAGCTTTTGATATGGATGGTTGCGGGCCAAAGATAATTGATGTTCTGTTGGATAACAATCTGATTTCAGATTTTGCTGACATTTTTACTTTGAAACGTGGGGATTTGCTTGCCCTGCCACGGTTTGCTGAAAAATCCGTCGATAACTTACTTGTTTCGGTGGAAAAGGCCACGCAAATCAATTTAGCAAAATTTTTGGTTGGATTGTCCATTCCTCAAGTTGGTGAAGAAACAGCTATCGATCTGGCTAAATATTTTGGAACAATAGAAAAATTACAGGTCGCAAACTTTGATGAATTACAGGTGTTGGATGGAATCGGTCCGATCGTCGCCCAAGCTCTGGTAGATTGGTTTACCGACAAGAATAATGTGAAAACATTAAACAGTCTGCTAAAACAAGTCGAGATACAAAAATCTCCCGTCTCTACTCAGGGTGATGGTAAAAAGTTTTCAAGCAAGACTTTTGTAATTACCGGCACACTATCTAAAATGTCACGTGATGAGGCTAAGGATAAAATCCGTGCCCTTGGTGGTGATGTCTCTGAATCAGTATCGGTTAAAACAAACTATTTGGTTGCCGGTGAAAACGCCGGATCAAAGCTCGAAAAAGCCAAAAAAATAGGGGTAGAGATTCTGGATGAAAAAAAGTTTCTGGGTTTAATTTCTTAGGAATTTATGTTATCCTTTTCGGTATGGAAATAAAAGATGTCGAAAAGTTGGCACAATTGGCCAGGATTGAATTAACCGAGGCAGAGAAACAGGCTTATTTAAAGGATATAAGTGCTATTTTAAGCTACGTGGATCAAATAAAGGAAGTAACGACTACCACTGGAGAGGAAAGGAAAGCCGGTGAGTTAAGAAATGTGCTCAGGGTTGATGAAGTAAAAAATAAGCCCGGTTTGAATACTAAGGTTGTTACAGATGAGTTCCCAAGAAAAGAGAGGGATTATTTGAAGGTAAAGAAAATATTATGATTAATCTAAAAGATCTGACAATTAAAAAAGCTCATGAAGCTCTGTTGAAAGGGGAGTATACTTGTGTTGATTTAACTAATGCCTATTTGGAAAATATCAAAAAGAAAGATGGAGAAATACACGCCTATCTGGAAATCTTTTCTGACGTTTTAGAACAGGCAAAAGCGGCAGATGACAGAGTGGCTAGAAAAGAAAATGTGACTTTATTGACCGGTATACCAGTCGCGGTGAAAGATAATATTTTGATTAAAGGCCGTATTGCCAGTTCCGCTTCAAAAATATTAGAAAATTACCACGCCACTTACGATGCCACGGTTATTAAGAAATTAAAGGAAGCTGGAGCGGTTTTTCTGGGTCGAACCAACATGGATGAGTTTGCGATGGGCGGATCTACAGAGAATTCGGCTTTTGGCGTTACCCATAACCCGCATGATTTAGAGAGGGTGGCCGGTGGAACTTCGGGTGGTTCGGCAGCGGCTGTGGCTGCTGACATGGCTTTGGTGGCTCTTGGCTCGGACACTGGTGGGTCAATCAGACAGCCATCAAGTTTTTGTGGTGTTGTCGGTCTTAAGCCGGGTTATGGAGCAGTTTCCCGCTACGGACTCATGGCCGCAGCTTCTTCATTTGATCAAATAGGTGCTATTGGTAAAACCGCTGATGATGTACAAGTGGTTTTTGAAGTAATCGTCGGAAAAGATGAGATGGACAGCACAAGTGTGACGCGGTTTGAGGTTAAAAGTCAAAATCCAAAACCTAAGATTGCCATTCCTCAAGGTTTTGTTACCAGTAAGGGTGTAAAAAAGGAAGTAATAGATAGTTTTAATAAAGCGATAGAAAATATCAAAGGTCTGGGTTGTGAAGTAACGGAAATTGATTTTCCTTATCTTAAATATTCTCTCGCCACATATTACACCTTAGTTTTTGCAGAAGAATCTTCCAATTTAACTAGATTTGACGGTGTTCGTTACGGTCTTCATGTTGATGGACAAACTGGGGTAGAGGACTATTTTAAATCCAGACAGGCGGGTTTTGGGGCGGAAGTAAAGAGACGCATTATTCTAGGTACTTATATATTATCTTCGGGTTATTATGATGCTTATTATAACAAGGCCAATATTGTCAGAGATTTGATTCGGGAAGATTATCGGAAGGCTTTTGAAGAAGTGGATATCATAATTATGCCGACGACGCCCGATGCCGCCTTCAAAATAGGGGAGAAAATAAATGATCCGTTGCAGCTTTATCTGGAGGACATATTTACCGTTCCAGCAAACTTGGCTGGTCTACCTGCCTTGTCGGTCCCTTCTGGTTATAAAGAAGTAGATGGTAAAAAACTCCCACTCGGGCTTCAGCTTCTGGCCAAGCCAGGCAATGAGAAAATACTATTTGAGATGGCAAAGAAAATAGAAAATATGTTATAATACGCTGGTAGTTATTAATATCACTATTAGATATGCAACCAGCACAACCACTAGACGCTCTTCATTCCTATGATTTAGTCTCATTAATTACGGCTTTGATAAAGGCCGCCTATACTAATACTGCGGGGCAGAATTGGGCAGACACTTGGCATAATTTCTGGCTTCTTTTACCGGATTATGCTGTGACAGTTATGCTTCGGCTCTTTTCCTTTTCCTTTATTTTATCACTTCTTTTGATTTTTGTGATTGTTTGGTCAGCCAACAACTTGATGCGGATTCGTCGGCAGATGCACGAGGCACTCGTTTTGCCAGAGCAAAAAATGGTGAGGGAAAGTAAAACTATGGCACCGGTAGTGAATGAAAAGTGGCAAAAAGTTTTGACTCATATTAATTCCGCCAACTCCAGTGATTGGAAGTTGGCTATACTGGAGTGTGATATTATGCTGGCGGATATTTTGGAGAAGATGGGCTATTTGCAGGAAAGCATCAGTGAGAAACTAAAATCTATAGAGCCATCTGATTTTACTAATATTGAAGCCGCCTGGGAAGCTCATAAAATCAGAAATCAAATTGCCCACGAAGGATCGGACTTTCTGATCAATGAGCGAGAGGCCAAAAGAGTAATCGGCCTTTACGAGGCGGTATTCAGAGAGTTTGAATTTATCTGACCACCCCGGCGTCAGAACGCCACCCCTCCTTAGAAAAGGCGGGGAAAGGGAAGTTGCGTTTTTACCATAATGATGTATTATAGTCGTTAGCGGGGTAGAGTAACAGTAATTCGCGAGGCTCATAACCTTGAGACGCCCGTGCAAATCGGGCCCCCGCAACAATTAAGGTCGTGTTTCTATTGATTTTTGGGCTTAAAATGCTATATTAAGCAAGCTGTTTTGACGATTAATATTTGCCGATGTAGTTCAATGGTAGAACGGGGGACTCATAAGCCTCAAAAAATGGTTCAATTCCATTCATCGGCACAAATAGATTTGTCTAAAGGGTTATTTTATGTATAATAGTAGCAATCTCTTTTTTGAGAGATTTGAAAAAACGCGGGCGTAGCTCAACGGTAGAGCACTCCCCTGTCACGGGAGAGGCCGTGGGGTCAGCACCCATCGCCCGCGCAAAGAAATTAGACTGTAATAATGGCTATGTGTCTAGTTGTAATATGGTCAAATATATGCTATATTTTGGGTAGGTTTTGAGAGCAAAAAAGCTATTTGAAAAACTGAGTCAGGAGACCCTCCCCTCGGAGATTTTAAGTGATTGAAATTTCTATGGGGAGGGGATTTGGGTCATTGGTTGCCCAAGGCGTTGTCGGACGCCTTAAAAGCCCCCTTCTTTTAAAATTATGAGAATTTTAGGAGCTTTGGGACTGGGGCTTACCATTTTGATCCTTAGGTCTCTTATGCCAGACATCTTTCAGGCATTTGAGCATATCCTCCTCCAGTTCTTTCACTTGGCAAGTTCACTGCTTGATAAGGGTCAGGTTCTAGTGAACACTCTGCCGGTTTCTCCTTAGGTCTGACCTTTGGAATCCGACGAAAATCCCAGCACATTTGTGTTTGGGATTTTTGCATGGGCATGTTAATATTCGGGAGTCACTGGATTATGAAAGATAATTATCGAAAAAAAATAAAAGAATATTTCTCTGATAAGGGTTTTGTTTTGTCTTTTTTGGCATCAACGGTCTTTTTAGGGGCCAGTCTTTTTGTTAATTATTTTGCCAGTTATTATGCCAATGAGAAAGCCAGCAGCTCGGTAACGGATCTTGTTTTGAGTAACATTCCAACCTATAACATTTCTAGTTTGTTTATTTATGGAACTTTAGTGATGTTTTTTCTTATTATTCTGGCCTGTTTTATGGATCCCAAAAAAATCCCTTTTACTTTGAAGGGGATTGCCGTATTTTATCTCATCCGGTCTGTTTTTATAACCTTGACCCACATTGCCCCTTTTCCAACCCAGATTGCAATTGATCCTGAAAGTATTGTGAGTCGGATATCCTTTGGCAGCGATTTATTCTTTTCCGGTCATACTGGTCTCCCTTTTCTCTTGGCTTTGATCTGGTGGAAGGAACCAATCTTCCGGTTCATTTTCCTTTCTTTCTCGGTCTTTTTTGCTGTTGTGGTGTTGTTGGGACATATGCATTATTCAATAGATGTCCTGGGCGCCTTCTTTATTACTTATACCATATTCCATATTTTGGAAAAATTATTTATAAAAGACAGAATTGTCTTTTATGGCCACAAGTTGATTTCAGGGCTTAATGATTGAAAAAAAATAAGAAATAGGGTATCTTTATATGGCGCTTATTTAATAAGCCAAGATAGCTCAGCTGGTAGAGCACGTCATTGGTAATGACGAGGTCCCGGGTTCAAACCCCGGTCTTGGCTCCAAGAAGCAAGCAAATGGTTTTGCTTGCGTCCGGGGTTTGAACGGCGGAGTGATGTTTTGATAGCAATCAAAACCGCGAGCCGGTGCCCAGCCCAAAACGAGCGACGGCGAGTTTTGAGGTGAGGGCTAATACCGGTCTTGAATAAGCCAAAGTAGCTCAGTTGGTAGAGCACCGCTTTCGTAAAGCGGGGGTCGTGAGTTCAATCCTCACCTTTGGCTCCGGATGGCTGACAATCAGGATAAAACTAAAAAACTTGAGGACTTGGAGGCGCAGATGATGAAGCCCGATTTTTGGGCTGACAAAAATCGGGCCCAGGCTGTTATAAAAGAAATTAGTGAATTAAAAGCGGAAATCGCCGGCGTGGGAAAGTATGACAGTGGTGATGCGATTCTGACCATCTTGTCTGGGGCAGGCGGAGATGATGCGGAGGATTTTTCCAAAATGCTTTTGCAAATGTATTGTAAATTTTTTGCCAAACAAAACTGGTCCTACAAGATCTTGGATGAAAATGAAAATGATCATGGGGGATACCGAAACATCACTTTGGAAGTGTCTGGTAAGAATGTTTACGGGAAAATGAAAAGCGAATCCGGCGTTCATCGGTTGGTGCGTCTCTCACCTTTTAATGCCAAGAGCTTGCGTCAAACTTCTTTTTCCCTGGTGGAATTTGTGCCAAAATTTGAGAAATCCGCCGAGCTTTCCATCCCCGAAAGTGATTTAAGGATTGAAATTTCCAAAGCTGGCGGTCCGGGCGGACAAAACGTGAACAAAAGAGAAACAGCGGTGCGGATTGTTCATTTACCTTCGGGTATATCCGTCCGCTCTACTTCGGAGCGCTCCCAGCCGCAAAATAAAGAAAAAGCCCTGCAGATTTTAACCGGTAAGTTATTTGCCAAAAGGGAGGAAGAAAAGGCGGCCAAGGAAAAAGGCTTGTCCGTGACCAAAACCACTTCCATTGAGTGGGGGAATCAAATCCGCTCTTATGTATTACACCCTTATAAAATGGTCAAGGATCACCGCACCGAAGTGGAAACCGCCAAGGTGGATGAAGTGCTGGATGGTGACATTGAAAGATTTCTGGTATAATGTCAGGGAAATGATTTATTTTGATAAAGTTTCCAAAATATACTCTGATGATTGCGTGGCTCTTGATGAGGTCACTTTAACCATCGAGCCCAAAGAGTTTGTTTCAATTGTGGGGCATTCTGGTGCCGGTAAAACTACTTTGATCAAGATGATTTTGGCCGAGGAAAAGCCCAGCAAGGGTGCCATTTTTTATGAATCAAAAGAAGTTCATAAATTAAAAGGCAAAGAAATCACCGCTTTGCGCCGAAAGATCGGTACCGTTTTTCAGGACTTCCGACTTCTTCCAAACAAAACTGTATATGAAAACATTGCTTTTGCGATGGAAGCCGCCGGCCGGACAGACGAGGAGATCGAAGCTGACGTTCCGCATGTTTTGGAATTAGTGGACATTGGTAAGAAGATATATAGTTTTCCTAATGAACTTTCTGGCGGAGAGAAGCAGCGGGTGGCTATTGCCCGGGCCATTGTGAATCAACCGGATGTGATTATTGCCGATGAACCTACCGGTAATCTAGATCCGGCTAATACCTTTGAAATTATCCAAATTCTCAAAAAAATAAATGACTTGGGTACCACAGTGATAATCACGACACATAACCGCACGGTAGTGGAGTCATTGGGTAAGCGGGTAATCAGTATGCAAAATGGTAAGATCGTCCGAGATGATAAGCATGGAAAGTATGTGCTATAATACCGAAATATGTTTTTAACGAAAATAAAAAGAGTTTTTAAAGCGGGTCTCACCAATTTTTGGCGTAATGGTTTTGTTTCCTTATCTTCGCTCGTCGTGATGTTTATTACGCTTTTTATGATTACATCGCTCATTTTTATGAGTGCCATTCTGAGCTATTCCCTGCAGGAAATAAAAAACAAGGTAGATGTGAAAGTTTATTTCAATACGGATGTAGCCGAGTCGGATATTTTGAGCCTTAAGAAATCTACCGATGCCTTGCCGGAAGTGGAGAAGGTGACATATGTTCCCAAAGAGCAAGTCCTTTCTGACTTTCAGGAAAAATGGAAGGACAACGGTTTGATTCTCGATGCCTTAAATGAGCTTGGGAGTAATCCTTTTGGCGCCCGTCTTGATATCAAAGCCAAAGACCCTTCCCAGTATGAAAGTATTGCCAACTTTTTTGACTTAAAAGGTTCGGATTGTTCGGCTTTTGAAAGTAAGTTTTCCATCATTGAAAAAGTCAATTATTGTCAAAATAAACCAGTGATTGAAAAACTGGTTAAAATTACGGATGCTGTGAATGCCGTTGGTTTTTGGGTGGCCATTCTTTTCTTGATCATTTCCATTATCATCACCTTCAATACCATTAGACTCGCCATCTTTATTTCCAAAGATGAAATATCTGTTATGCGTTTGGTGGGAGCCTCCGGCCGTTACATAAAAGGACCGTTTGTCGTTTCGGGAATTCTTTACGGGATCGTTTCGGCAACTTTAGTGTTGGCTGTATTTCTCGGTTTGACGTACTGGATCGGTAATCTCTCTAAGAACTTCTTTGTTGGTCTGGATTTGTTTGATTTCTACCTGAAGAATTTCGGCCAGATTTTCCTGATTACTTTTGGCTCCGGCATTGCTTTGGGTGCTATCTCCAGTTATCTGGCTGTCAGGCGATATTTGAAGATATAGGGATATAAACTAGCTAAGTTTTGTTGTTGGCTTGAAAAAAGTTTGCTTTTAAAGTATCCTTGCTTTAGAAGGCTTAAACAGGAAAGGAAATACATTGTGAAAAGAAGACAGAAGGCGCCAGGACGTTCGTTGTTGAGTCGGGGAATGATTAATCATCATTTGGAAAACGGGAATATCTTTATTTTTCCGTTTAACAATAGCAATCTTCAAACCACAAGCTACGATGTGAGACTCGGGCCGAACTTTTTCCAAGAACAGCCGTTTCGTGGAGTGTCCTCTAGGAGGATTTTTAATCCCTTCGACTCTGATGACGTAAAGAAGTACTGGGGAGAACCCCAACAGGCAATTAGGGCTCATGAGTGGATGAAACAAAATGGTAGCTTGCGGAATATTTTGTCTACAGACCAGCTCATCGTTCTCGGGCCGGGGGAAACCATTCTTGCCCACACGGATGAGTTTATTGGCGGTCGGAACTGCGTGACCACGGAGATGAGGGCTAGAAGTTCCATGGGTCGGATTGGTATCACTGTTTGTAAGTGCGCCGGTTGGGGAGACCTAGGTTTCTGTAACCGCTGGACCATGGAGATGAGTAATCATCTCAAAGATACATCAGTGGTTCTGGTGGTCGGGATGCGGGTGGCCCAGATTGCCTTCTATCAGGTTGACCCGCTCGACGAGTCTTATTCCACCGCCGGTGGACAATATCAGACGACTGATAATACCGAGCAGATGATGGCGGCTTGGTCACCATTTATGATGTTGCCGAAGTTTTCCCGAGACAAACTCTGAGAAGTTCTTTCCGGATTAGTTACCCCTGGTGCAGTAATGTGCCAGGGGTTTTATTTTAAAACATCTGATTCCGTAAGCTCTTTTTTTAATTGTTTTAGAAACTTCTCTAAAAAGTCTGTTCTGGCTCCGGCCATTTTCTTTGCCAGTTCGGTATGCATTGTTTTCTCCACAACTAATAGTCTCTGGTAGAAGAGGTCAATACCGGATCTAAAATCTTTCGTCCCTTTTTCACAGAAAGGGTCCAGTGGATCATATAATGGCCTATTCATGTGTCCACACGAGGAAAAAGTTCTCATGATTGAGATAACTCCGGTCGCTTCTAATCGGTCAGCGTCCTGAAGGACTTTTGACTCCAGTAAATCCGGCTTGATTCCTTTAGAAAAAGAACATTGTTTGATACAAATTTCAACCTTAGCAATTTTTTCTTTAGGATATCCTTCTATACTACTCAGTATTCTGGAGGCGACTTCAGCGCTTTCGTTTGCCTCATTCTTACTTTCTGGGGAATTCTTTTTATAGACAATCGTATCATGGAACAAGGCCGCCGGAATGACGATATCTTCATCGGCATTTACGCTCTTGCCTATTTTGACTGCCAAATTCAAAACTCGTCTCACATGTTGAAAATCGTGCGAGGGGTCATCTTTTACTTGTCTCTCCTCGGCGATTCTAGTAAGCTTTTCTCTTAAATTTTTAATCATATAATTTACCCACTTTGTAACGTGTGGCCGAAAGTGTTATGACAACTGATGGAACCAATTTTTCAACTCATAGGCATGGTAGGATAATGAGCCTTTAAAATCCGTACTGAAAGTAAAATCTAACATTTTTTCGTTTGAATTACTACATCTGTAATATGCCTTCCCAAGGACAACTCCTAATTTATTATGACGTAAGGGAACTAGCCTTTCTTCTTTAAGGTGTGCGCCATAATGTAGTGTAATGACTTTTTCAATATTTTCTATTGCCATCTTGTAATAATCGGCCGCAACAACGACAATAATATCAATGTCACCATAACTGGTTTTAGTTTTTTCCATAAGTAATCTGCTGACCCCGCCCCTCCCGGTTGAACTGCCGGTCAAATAAAACTCAAACTTTTCTCTTAAACCAAGTAATATTAGGTCGGCAATAAAATCGATATCTTTACCCTTCAAAATAGTTTTATCACGTAACTCTTTTTGTATTCCTTGTTTGCTTGTGTTACTAAATTTTGAGTAAGGCACATCCGAATAACTTGAGAGGAGTTCATTGTAGTTAAACGTTACCAGCGCAGTGGTGGCTAGTAATGGTAAAAGTGTAACTGTTGTATTGGAAGTGATGTATGGAGCCATTTTATGGGTGCAAGCGTAGCATGGCGTATAGTGTTTTATTTTTTTGATTGCCCCGCCACCCAACATGTAGACCCTTTTAATTATTGGGCTTTGTTCTTTCTTTAAAATTTTCTCCAATACCCTTATCTCTGCATGTTCAAAGACAACTGAGTCTTGGTCTTCATGATTATGCTCAATGTATGTATCTTTTTCTGTAACAATCGCCGTTGTAACGCAATAGCCTGTCACCGGTGCGTGGCACTTAATAAGTTCCTCTTCGAGTAAAGATATTATGCGAGTGTTATTATTGGTCATAAACACGGTATGATACTACAATATTTTTTGCAAAATTCAAGTGCTGCGGAGCAGGGAATATCTACCTCGGTTATTTTTCAAATAAGTTAATCTTTCTTTCTCTTTTCCAGCTCTTTATCTCAGCTTCTCTTCTTCTTGCCTCAGCTAATGTCTTAAATTCTTCCTGGTATTTCAAAATAACTGGTCGGCGTATTTTGGTATAATGTGCGCCGCATTTAGAACCATTATGTTGCCGCAGTCTTTTTTCAAGATCATTTGTACATCCGACATAATAAGTTTTATCGGCACATTCAAGGATGTAGGTAAAATACATGGGAATATTATAACACCTCCTCGACCAGAAGCCGTGTGGAATAAAATTGGAACTAGTTTAGTACATATCCCCAGCCTGGTTTCCACGACTTAGTCTTTCTCCAGTCTTCTGCTAGAGCCTGTTCCCATGTCTTACCATTAATCAATACTTCAATCGCTATTTGAGGAGCCTTGTGTGCGACAATAGCAACATTTTTACCATTGTAGTTATTTTTTAGAAATTGAAGAAAATCTGCAACACGAATTTTTACATCCTCATAACTCTCACCATTTGGAAATGGTTTAGTGATACATTCTTCTTCCTGCATTGGTTCAACAATATCTGACGACGCTCCGTTTAAATCTCCATAATTACATTCGCGAAGTCTTGCATCAGAAATAATATGGTAAACTCCATCCCAGGTAATTTTTGCTGAATCTTGAGCGCGTTTCAAATCAGAACAAAATACAACATCAAATTTTTTATCTTTAGTTTGATCCTTTAAAGCAATCGATTGGCTTACTCCAAGATCAGAAAGTTCAACATCTTTCCATCCAGATGAGAGATGTTTTTCATTATCTGTTGTCGTACCATGTACAAAGTATGTAATTTTTACTGACATATAATTAAATTATTTGATATATAAAAATATAACATCGAATTTAAAACCTTACAAGCTGCGGGTCAGGGACTCGAACCCCAATACCATCCTTCAGAGGGATGTGTCCTACCTTTAGACGAACCCGCAATATAGCTAAAGTCATTAGCTTCATGTAGGATACTTTAAAAATCACTTTATTTCAAGTATAATGGCCACTATATCTAGTTGGTATTATTAATCATAAAATAGAATGACTGAAACATCATATTTACAATTATCGCCGGAACATAAAGATTTATTGGACGCAGCGGAAAAAGCCTTAGGGAATTCGTACAATCCGTATAATAGTCAGATTAAAGTGGCGGCGGCCGTTCGGGCGGTTTCGGGTGAAGTAGTTACTGGCGCCAGTTATGTAAATTCATCCTCGCCTTCGAGTATTTGTTCCGAACGGGCAGCTGTTATTACCGCTAACAGTCTGGGTAAGAGGGATTTGGTAGCTATAGCTATTATTGGGAAAAAAGAAGGGGGAATAGTAAATCCGGTAACGCCTTGCGGTAATTGCCGGCAAGTATTGCAGGAGGTGGTAAATATTTCCGGTCATGATTTGATTGTCATCTGTTCGAATAGTGATAAATCAAGAATAATGATAACTTCGCAGAGTGAATTACTACCATTTGCTTATAAATAAAATATTAAAAAATACAATCGTTTTAATAACAGGCGGATTGAGTGGAATAGCTAATAAAATTTATTCTTGCTAGAATAGTAGGTGAATTATGGAAACAAATCTTACAGAAAATAATATCAACGAATTGACACAGAAAATATGCGAAACCTGTCACCAGCCCATCCTGCCGACATATTACTTTTGTCCAAATTGTGGCGCCAAAATAAATTCTACTCCGCTCGCCACTGGTTTGGGTACTCAACTTGGAATATATTTATTCAGTATTATCTTGCCACTGATTTGTTTTCTTTTTATTACCCGCTGGCCAGGATTGAAATATTTCCGGTCTAAAGACCCTAAAGCCAAATTAATCGGGGAGGTGGCCTGGACGCTGTTGATTCTGTCGACCATCATTATAATCTGGCTCGCTTACGCTTATACTCAAGGCTTAATCAAAAGCGTAAATGATAGCTTGAACGCGGCCAATCTGGATATGAGCAATCTGTCATTTTAGTTGATTTGCCTTGTTTTTACAAAACGTGTATAATTAAACAACTATGGAAAATTTACAAAAATTTACTCCCGGAACAAAGATCGTTATTGTCGAGGACGACAAGTTTCTTGGTGGCTTGGTTTCCAAGAAATTGATTGATGATGGTTGTGCCGTTCATCACGTTGAGAGTGGTGAGTTAGCCCAGGCTGTTGTCGAATCAGATATTCCGGATCTCATATTTCTTGACTTACTTTTACCCGGGATGAGCGGTTTTGACGTTTTGGCCGGACTGAAGAAAAATGATAAGACCAAGGATATCCCCGTGGTTATTCTCTCTAACTTAGGTGAAAGGGAAGATATTCGGAGAGGACTTGATTTGGGTGCTACCAGCTTTCTGATCAAAGCGTCAATGACTGTAGATAGCATTATTGGTGAGGCTTCAAGAATTCTTAGAGCCAGGAAGAAATAATTGAATAAAAAAGAGCGGAAGGTTTCTTCACTTAACGAAGACTAATCGTTACGAGAACCTTCCGCCTGTTTTTATTTTCAGCTTAGACTATAAAGTTCCTATTTATTATTCCGTTTGAGGCATCGATGATTGGGGAAGTATAAACGACGGAATAACTCTCATCATCGTTCTTCTTTTCCACTTTTAATAAATATTTACCTTTGGGCACGAGGCAATAGTATCGGCCTATTTTATCTGCCACTTTATTGGTTATCTCAATATCTAATTCTGGAGAAAATATTCGAATAACAGCAAAGGAGAGAGGGGTGCCGTCTTTTTCCGTCAGATAACCTAAGGCTTTTTGTTTGAGACCGAATTTGCGGAGTATCGTGAGTAGGAGATACAGACCAAAAATAATGAAGTTGTATGGGGCGGTAACCAGGAATAGGGAAAGTAGCGAGACAATAAAGCCGATTCTAAAGATCCAATTCGTGGCGATCCTGATTATTTTTTCCCTGCGGGAATAGAACTTCATCATTTTCTTTTGACCTTTGACGAATTCGTTCCAGTCAAATTTATCTGGGTCAAGGGGAATATTTTTGCTGATTACGGCGCCGGCCACCGGAGCCTCTAATTCCTCACCAAAATATAGGTTGTTATACAAGGCGTCAGCTGATCGTCCGAGTAGTTTTTTCGAAGGGAAAGTGTAGTTTGTCTTGTTGGCGGTGAGGGTATATTTTCCAGGAGAGACCAAGAATCCATAGCGGCCATCGAGGTCGGTAATGGACATCGTTTCCTCCTGCGATCCAATTTTTTTAAGAGTTACATAAGCTGGATCGATTGGTTGTTTGGTTACGCTATCGTAGACGGTTCCCCAAGGGCGATTCCTCTTTCTTAAACCAAGAGCCGATAGTAGTAATCCCCAAAGTTTTAATGGGAAGAAAAGTATATCTAGTACTGTGGTGCCGTTTAGAATAAATACCGATGAGGCAGCAACTCCGCCACCAACCACTCCGGCGGTTGTAATGGTTTTAGCTGCAATATCTCCAGGCTTACTCTCTAGAACTTTTTGGGCACCCAAGACAATTCTTTCTGTGGTGGTACCAAGGACAGCAACGTTATCGGTGACAAAATTACCGATATTCAATATAGCCAGTATGCCGCTGGTTCCACCAGCTGAACGGTTATTGGTTACATTCCTATTTGTCGGACCGTTTGGTCCAGTGTCGGACCCGGTCAAAGTAATTTTTGTCGTCATTACTCTCGGTAATCCGTTTTGCCCGATACCTTCTAATTGAACGGTGTGTTCGCCTGATTCAAGGTTTTTTGGCATATCGAACGAACCATTTGCTTCACCATTGGAATTGGCAGTCAGATTACCCAGAACAATGGGGTTTGAATACAAAGAAACTTTTACGTTACTATTTGCTTGCCAACCGTCTGAACTAACGGTGAAGGAATCATTGGCGCTCAGGGTTGAAGGGGAGACGGTTATATCTGACGCCACAGTCACTGGTTTAACAATACAAGCTTGTTCTGTGATTTGTTTTTCTCCACCGACACAGCTGTTGTCCGGTAAACTGGTTAGTACAGTCCGGCTTTGGGTACTATTTATGCAAGTTGACCAGTCAGAATAAGTATACCCAGTACAGGTGGTGGTAGTGGTAGCGGTTGAAGTGGCCATAACACAAGATTTTGAAAGGACTTCAGCGACCCCACCAGAACAGGATACCGGGATGCCTGAAGAAGCTATTCGTGTTTGTATACTGTTAATACAAGTTGACCAATCAGAGTACACATAATCAGTACAAACTGGTTTTAATCGGACATCGACGAGCGCGATAGCTGACTTACTAATATCTGCTTGTGGTCGAACCATTATGTGGAATACCCCTCCAGTTTGTGGGGCTGTATATAGGCCGTTATTATCCAAACTTCCAGAGGCTTCATCGGGTAAAATCCAAGTCACTTGGTTCGTGGTGGTTCCGGTGACCGTGGCGGTAAATTGAACTTTATCACCAACGAAGATTGTTGTGGTGGCCGATGGATTAATGGATATTTCAATAATTGGGGTACAATTTTGAGTTTCAACTTTTGATACATCACCAGTACAGGTTTGGTTGGTGGCTGTGAGGGTTCTACTTTGTGAACCAGTGACACTACAAGCACTCCAAATTGGATTATCATATAGACAATCTGGTATTGCGGTACCACCGGTATTGCCATTTGCCACAAAAGAAGCACTGACTGAAAGACTGCTTGAGGCGTTTAGGTCACTCCGGCTGGCTGTCAAAATTCCATCACTCCAACTGGTGAAATTGTAATCTGAATTTGGGTTGGCTGTCACCGTTGTTCCGTTTGCTCCAAAATTTACTACCTGAGTAGAGGAACCGGTAATCGTACCGTTGACTCCGGCTGTATATCTAAAAGTGAAGGTGTTAATGGCAAAATTGGCCGTAAGGGAAACATTTCCAGAATCAGCCAGATCTGTTCTGGTGGTTGTGGTGGCACCATCACTCCAACTGATAAAGTGATAATGAGAATTTGGCAAAGCGGTAACTGTTGTTCCGTGATCGCCAACTTTTACCACCTGAGTAGAGGAACCGATAATCGTACCATTTGCGCCGGCGATGTATCTAAGAGTGTAGCTAGGATATGTCCAGGTGGTATTTACACCATAAGAGCTGGCGTCCTGTGCGGTGCCAGAAAAAGAAATCCAACCAATATTTTCTCCCCAAGCAAAGCCACTCAAGGTGTTAGTGCCACTTGTAGAAGTACTGATATTTACTCCGCCTCCATCTGGAGAAAAGTCTATCCAGCCCACATTTTCTCCCCAAGCGTAGCCGGTCAGTGCTCCTTTTTTGTTTGGATCCTGGCTGACTCCATAATTTCTGTTTCCGCTGCAGTTAGCTGTAGGGTCATTTTCACAGGTCAAAGAAATCCAGCCGATGTTTTCCCCCCAGGCATAACCATATAGTTTGTCGTTTGAAATATAAACCCTGCCAGTTGGCGAAGAGGAGTTATCACCAAAATTAATCCAGCCCACATTATCGTTCCAGGCAAAACCTGAAGCGGGTTTAGTCTCGGCCGGCAGGGAAGCAGGATTAAAGATGGTCGCGGCCTGCCGGGTGATCTCTTGATGAGGAGTTTGGTTTAAGGTGGTGAGCACAAAAAGGATGAGCAGGAAAAGACCAGTTCCCAGCAGATACTTTTTTACATAGTTTTGCATTTATAATATATAATTATAATTAATAATAAGCATATTATAGCATAGTGGTGACTATTTTCGTAGCAACAACAAATACTCTTTATTGCCGGAACCGCCAAGAATCGGGGAAGTGATAGTTCCCAATACCGGCAAGTTATTTTTTTGGCAATAAGCCTTTATTTTTTCGAGCGCCTTTTCTCTTAACTCTTCGTTTTTTACGACCCCCGTTTTATTTTTGTCTGTTTTGATAGTTTCAAACTGGGGTTTTACCAAGGCGACAATTTGACCGGCGGTTTTAAGCAGATATTTTACCGATTCAAGAACTAATTCCAAAGAAATGAAAGAGACGTCAATCACGGCTAGATCAATTTTGTCAGGCAAAGTCTTTACGGCCCTGATGTCTGTTTGTTCCAAGGAAATTACCCGTTTGTCGTTTCGCAATGTTTCTACCAGTTGATCAGTTCCCACATCCACCGCATAAACTTTTTTGGCCCCTTTTTGCAACAAACAATCTGTAAAGCCCCCGGTAGAGGAACCGACATCTAGACAAACCATGCCGGCCGGATCAATTTTAAATTCCACCAAAGCCTTCTCTAGTTTTAGGCCTCCACGACCGACATATTTTGGCTGTTCAAGTATTTTAATTATTAAATTTTCCGAATCGGTAAAATCTTTCGCCGGTTTGGTGATTATCTCGCCGTTAACCATAACCTTGCCATTTTTAATTAGGTCCGCGGCCACATTCCGACTCCTGGCTATTTTTTTGTTCGTTATTAATGCATCCAATCTCATAATTTATACATATTAGCCTGTTTCAATATAATTTGATAGACTGTCATGATGAAGATAAAAACGAGAGACATTTTGATTTTTTCGATCTTAGGCATTTTGGTTATTTTGTTTGTTTTGTCCTATCTCGGTGTTTTTCATGCTGGTTTTGTGGATGTCCGGTCGCATGTCGGCTTCCTACCTTTAGTGATTGCCTTGGCTGCTTTTCTAGACAGTTTGAATCCGTGCGCTTTTTCCGTCCTGTTTTTGACCATGGCTTTCCTTTTCAGTGTTGGGCACGATCGTCGGCGTATCGTTCAGGCTGGGCTGGCCTATATTTTTGGTATATTTTTGACCTATGTTCTGATTGGACTTGGTACGCTTCGAGCATTGACTTTATTTAACATTACCAACGGCCCGGCCAAGATCGGTGCGGCGGCTGTCATTCTTTTTGCCGTTATTACCTTGCTAAACGAATTTTTCCCCAAGTTTCCAATTAAATTAAAAATACCGGAAGCCACTCATGATCGGATAGGAGGTCTGATTTCCAAAGCTTCCGTTCCTTCCGCTTTTGTTCTGGGTTTTTTGGTAGGAATGTTTGAGTTTCCCTGCGCCGGCGGGCCGTATTTGTTTGTCCTTGGGATGATCCACGAGAACTCCACGCATTTTAAAGGTATTGCCTATCTACTCTTCTATAACCTAGTCTTCGTTTTTCCATTATTAATTGCCTTATTTGCCACCGCGGACAAAGTAGTGTTGGAAAAGATAGATAAATTCCGCCGCTTAAAAACCAAGCAACTGCGTGTCTGGACCGCCGTCATCTTTATCGCCTTGGGTCTTTTGGTTTTTGTGTTATAATCAGGTTATGACCGAGGAAATAAATATAAAAAAATACGAGGAGATCTTGAAGAAGATGGAAGCGTTGAAAGCGGGTGGTAGTTTGGATTTGTCTACAGAGGAGGATTTGGCCATGGCCATTACTCATCTGATATCGCTTGAAGAGCATTTCTATTTTACCGGTGCTAAAACGGACAAACCGGAATATTTTGACATGTTAAACGAGGTTAGAACCATGCGGACTAAATTATTGGCGCGAATGATCGATAAGAAAGAAGGGGAGGTTTGGTGTATCTCAAAACACTTACTCTCTACCTCCATGCGTTTAATGGAAGTGGGAACCAAATTGCAAAAAGAAGGGAAAAAAGACGAAGCCAAGGAATTTTTCATGGATTCCTACAAAATGTTTAATTTATTCTTTGCTTTGAGATTGAAAATTGTGAATCTGCCGGAGCTGCAAGAGATGGCGGACAAAGATAAACCAATGACTTTAAAAGATGTCATGGGTAAATTAGTTGATTGTTGTAATGAATAAAAATATATGCAAGAAAAAAAACAGATAATCATTATTTCAATAGTCACCCTGGTGGTAATTTTGGGTGTTGTTTTAATTGGAATTAACAAAAACTCAAGTTTAGATACTTCTGGTAAATATGACGTTTTCGCCAAATGTGTAGCTAGTAAGGGTTTAACAATGTATGGAGCGGTTTGGTGTCCGCACTGTCAAAATGAGAAAAGCCATTTTGGTTCATCGTTTAAATATGTGCCTTACGTGGAGTGTCCAGACAATATAAAGCTTTGTGATGAAAAAGGGGTCGTTGGTTTTCCTACCTGGATAGATAGTGCCGGCAAAAAATATGAAGGTGAGCAGGGCTTGGCTGGAATTGCTAAAATATCCGGCTGCGAATTGCCTCAGTAGTTTAGTGTGGATAACTTCTTCCTTGTGTCTTTTAATGGCTCTGATATAATGTTGTGAGCTTAAACAGCTTTTATCAATTTATTAAATAATAACTTCTCGGTAAAATTCGAGAAAAAAATCATGACAAAATCAGTTAGCAAAAAAAGTGGATTCACACTCTTGGAAATCCTCCTCGTCGTCGGTATTATCTCTATCTTGGCCGGTATCGTTATTTTAGCAATCAATCCCACCAAGCAATTGGGCGATACACGTAATGCCCAGAGACGGTCAGATGTTTTGACCCTTTTGAATGCCGCTTATCAGTATTCTTTGGATCATAATGGTTCCATGCCAGCCAATATTCCAGATGTTGGTAATTCAAGCTGTTCTGAAAAAGCGACAGCTGAAGTCTGTCAGGAAGTTACTGGTGGTGAAACCTGTACTAGTTTAGTTGCCTTATATGGTACTCTGGTTACTTCTTCTTCTACTTATCTTACCGCTATTCCAAAAGATCCTTCCGTCGATGCTGCTGCTGGTACTGGGGCTGGTTATAATATTGTTAAACTAGCTAACGGTCGTGTGACTGTTTGTGCTCCTCACGCCGAGAATAGTGCCAGTATTAGTGTTACTCGTTAACGTCGTAAATCATAATGAATGGCTTTAGCACTAGAAAAATTAAAAGAAATACTCGTTTCTGGCAGTTATGTCAGTGAACAAGCTTTTGATAAAGTCGCCTCTATGGCCTCTAAAAAGGGGGATTCTATTGAGGTTGACTTAGTCAAAGCTGACCTGATTAAGGATGAAAAGCTTGGAGAAGCTTTAGCCAAGTATTATAATGTCCCTTTTGTCGACCTAAAAGAAGAGAATCTTCAAAATGATTTATTGGAAATGCTACCAGAGGCTGTGGCGCGGGCACAAAATGCTGTTATCTTTGCCAAGACCTTAGAGGGATATAATCTGGCTACATCAGATCCCACTAATTACGATTTCATCAAACATGTGGACCAAGCCACTGATGGTCGGGTGACAGTGTATTATGCCACTCCCTTGGGTATGATTGAGGCCTTCAAGTCCTATAAAAATAACATCTTTAAAAATGTTGTTGATCTGATTGAAAGTTACAAAGTTCACAATGACGAGAGTAGCGTGGTTCTTTTGGTTAATCAATTCCTCGAATATGCCTATGATAATAATGCCTCCGATGTGCACATTGAACCATTGTCCAATGACACTGTTTCCGTCCGTTTCCGAATCGACGGTATTCTGAACGAGGTGGTTAGGTATCCGATAGAGATGCATGAGAAGATCGTCTTTCGCGTTAAGATCATGTCGCACCTTCGTACCGATGAGCGTGATGCCACCCAGGACGGTCGGTTTGAGTACAAAAAAGAAGGTATGGAATTTGATGTTCGTGTTTCTATTCTGCCTATCACAAACGGTGAGAACATTGTTTTCCGTATTTTGTCCGAACGAACCAAAAAGATTCAGCTCGAAGACTTGGGTATGAACGAGTCGGATTTGCAGAAAATGAAGCGAGCTATCGCTCAACCTTATGGTATGATCCTTTGTGTGGGACCAACCGGTGCCGGTAAAACCACCACTTTGTATTCTCTGGTTCAGATTTTGGCTACCTTACCCATTAGTATTGTGACTATTGAAGATCCGGTCGAGTACAGTATCGATAAGGTTCAGCAGATTCAAGTAAATATTAAAAAGAATATTACTTTTGCCAACGGTTTGCGTTCTATTGTCCGTCAGGATCCGGATGTGATTATGGTAGGAGAAATCCGTGATAACGAAACCGCCAGCATCGCCGTGAATGCTTCCATGACTGGTCACCTTTTATTTTCCACTTTGCACGCCAATGACGCCGCCACCATTTTCCCCCGATTGTTGGAGATGGGGATTGAGCCTTTTTTGGTCGCCTCCTCCATTAATGTGGTTTTAGCCCAGAGGCTTGTCAGAAAAATATGTCCTCACTGTCGTATCAATTATCCTAAAACCGCCGCTGATATTCCTGAAATTATGGCAATAAAAGATGATCCGAAATTCAAGAATATGCTAAAGAAATTCTTCCCAAACAAAAGCCTTAAAGATATCAAATTATATCGCGGTACTGGTTGTAAGGCCTGTAAACATACCGGTTACTTGGGTCGGATCGCCGTCTTTGAAGTTATGGAAGTGGATGATGATGTTCGAGCTTTGATCAGTGCCAAAGCCTCCTCTTCTTCGATTGAAAATAAAGCTGAAGAGAACGGCATGACTTTAATGTATTACAACGGTTTGGTGCACTTGTTCAACGGTATAACCACTTATGATGAATTGGAGAGTTTGTCTAATGTTGATTAACCATGAATTTTAAAAATTTCTTTAATAAAGTTCCGCTAGACGAGCAAATAAATTTTGCCAAGAATTTGGCGGTTTTGCTGCGTGGAGGGGTGACTATTAATGAAGCGATGGATTCTTTGGCTAATCAAGCCCGGCCTGGTCCGATGAAGAATATTTTGTACCGAATAAAAACCCGTCTGGAAAACGGTGTGTCTTTGAATTCCGCTATCAGTGAGGAAGAAGGAGCTTTTGGTAAGATTTTTGTCAGCTTGGTTAAGGCTGGTGAGTTATCCGGATCACTCGCTGAAAACTTGGAGTTCTTGGCTGTTTGGTTGGAAAGAGATAGTACCCTTAAAAAACAGATAAGCGGTGTCATGCTTTATCCAAAAATCGTTTTCTCAGCGGTCCTGATCCTGGCTACCGGTCTGACCATCTTCATTTTACCCAGTCTGGTACCGATGTTTACCAGCTTGCACGTCGAGTTGCCTTTGATTACAAAAATAGTCTTAGGTATCTCCTTGTTCGCTAAAAAATATTGGCTCTATGTGATAGCTGGGATTTTCTTTATCTGGCTTTTTATCTACCTGATATTTAAGATCCAAAAAATGAAGTACTTGTATCACAAAACCTTAGTTTTTTCACCCTACATCAAGCAATTTGTGGTGGGTTATCAGTTAGCCCTTTTTGCTCAATTAATGGGGACCTTGTTAAAGTCCGGTATATCGATCGACGAAGCTTTGGAGATAGCTTATGTTGGTACTTCCAACCTGTACTATAAGAAGATTTTGCGAGAAATCACGGACCGGATAAACAAGGGTATTTCCTTGGTAAATACCATGAAAGAATATCCTGAGCTCTATCCAACGAACTCCATGAGCGTGCTCGCGGTGGGAGAAAATAGTGGAACGTTGGAGGAATCATTTTTTAAGATTTCCGAGTATTGGACCAAGGATATAATTGACCGAACCAAGCTTTTGCCAACCATTATTGAGCCGGTCCTTTTGGTTATTATTGCGGCCGCGGTGGGTTTGATTGCCATGTCCATTATTTTGCCGATCTATAAACTGACCGGAAATCTTCAGCAGTAAAAAGTAATTGTCCGTGGTATAATTATCGTATGAAATTTAAGGGTTTTACAATGATAGAAGTATTATTAGTTGTGGCCATTGCCGCCGGTATTTTTTTATTGGCCGCTCCTTTCAGCTTAAATTTTTATCGGACTCAAATATTGGAGGAAGCTCGAAGTAACATTGTTGATGCCCTGCAACGAGCCAGGCACGATGCACTTTTACAAAAAAATGACAGCTCTTTTGGCGTAAAAATAAATAATGGTACTCCGCACAATTATGTTTTATTCCAAGGACCATCTTATGGTGATCGGGTAGAATCTTACGATGAGGTTTTTGACTTGGTGCCGGAAATTAATGTTACCGGCGAAACAGAGATTGTTTTTTCAAAATTATCCGGTACGCCAAATCATACCGGTACAACTACTCTGACCTACATTAACCTTTCCCGGCAAATTTTAACCGAACAATCCGGAGGTGTTTCAATGATTCAAATACCGACAGTAATAGCTAATTCGGGGGGTGAAACTCCTCCGGGAACATGTGAAGCTACCGGTGGAACCGTCACAACAGACGGTTCTTATACAATCCACACCTTCACTGGTAGTGGAGATTTTGTCGTGGATTCAGGGTCTTGTGCTGCCGAAGTCCTTGTGGTTGGCGGCGGTGGAGGAGGAGGGCCAGCCATTGGCGGCGGTGGTGGGGGTGGTGGGGTTGTTTACTTACCGACTGTTAACATTCAGAGCAACACCTATCCGGTAGTGGTGGGTAGCGGCGGGGCAAGTGGGATGACTGGCGGTGATTCAAGCGTTTTTGGCACAGTAGCAGCTGGAGGCGGGACGAGCGGAAGTCATGATAGTGCCGACGGTACTTTTGGAGGTAGTGGTGGTGGGGCCGCTTCAAATAATAGCAGATTAAATCAGGGTGGTTCGGCAGGCGGATCATCTTTGGGCGACAATACCGGAACCATTTATGGCAATAGAGGTGGAAATATGGTTACCACAAGAAACGGTGGTCCAACCAGAGGCGCTGGTGGCGGCGGTGCCGGAGCACAAGGAGTAGATACTGATTCAAATATTACAGGCGATTCTGGACAAGAAGGAGCTGGTGCCGGTGGTATGGGCTATTTGAGTAATATATTAGGAACACCTTATTATTTTGCCGGTGGAGGCGGCGGCGGTTCGTATATTAGTACCCGTGGTGGATGGGGTGGTTTAGGCGGCGGCGGGGGTGGAGCAAGTCAAGATTATTCTGGCGGTCCCGGTGGTGGGCAGGCTTTAAATTCCGGCGCGAACGGAAATGTCGGTGATGCGGCCGGTGGTGCAGGTGGGGCAAATACTGGTGGTGGTGGTGGTGGAGGATCGTGGAGTAGTGGAGCGGGTGGAAAAGGCGGGAAGGGCGTTGTTATTATCAAACATTTAGGAACCGGTCATAATGGACCGCAACCACCACCACCGGGTCTTGTCTCCAAATGGTCTTTTAATGGTGATGCCAATGATTCGGTTGGTAATAATAACGGAACGGCATATGATGTCGGGCCAGCCAACGGGGTGGATGGGATAGCTGGGCACGCTTTTGATTTCAATGGTTACAGCAGTTACGTTTCGATTCCAGACAGCCCAAGCCTAGATTTATCCGCGAGCTCTTGGACGGTTTCCGGTTGGATTTTTCCGCGGGCAGAAGGTTATAATCCTTATTCGTATGGTGTGGGAATTTTTGAAAAAATTAGTGCACGGTGGGCCATCTGGTATTACGGACAGTACATGAGATTTTGGAACTGTGATAGTTGCGATAAAAATAGTTATTATCCTCTGCCGCTAAACCAGTGGGGAATGTTTACTATGTCTTATGACATAGATACCCAATCACTAACCTTTTATATAAATGGCAACTATGATCATTCGGAATATGTCGGAAGTATCGGTTCATCTGACGGTCCACTAGAAATTGGACGACTCAGGCAATGGTCGGATGCTTCCTTTAACGGTCTGATTGATGAAATAAGACTTTATAATAAAGCGCTGAGCTCTGATGAAGTGTCGGCTCTCTATTCGGCGGAAGCGCCGCCGCCTGATCTGACGCCACCTACCGTCACTTCTTTCTCAGTCTCAACCCCAACTTATACGGATGTAAGTATTACTTCCTTTACCGCCACGGATAATACGGCGGTAGCTGGATATATGGTTAATGAGTCAGCGAGTGCTCCCTCAGCAGATGATTCACATTGGTCCACCACTCCTCCTACCAGCTACTCTTTTAGTGGTGCCGGCTCTAAGACGCTTTATGCTTGGGCTAAAGACGGTAATAATAATATCTCGAGCAGCCTCAGTGCTACTGTCGTAACTACCTTACCCACTATAACTTATGATCTATACGGTTATTGGCACCTAGATGGCAATACCACGGATTCTAGCGGTAATGGCAATACGGCCACCTTTACCGGAACACCAAGCTATACCGCCGGTATGCTAGGTTCCCAGGCGGCTGATCTAAATGGTAGTAGTGCTATTTATCATCCAATCAAAAACTTTAGTTCCGCCAATAGTTATACAGTTAGTTTCTGGTTTAAATTGGCGAACGATACGCCTGATTATACTAGTCTGTTTAGTTTTTATGATCCTGGTGCTTGGGCGGGTCTTCAGGCGGGAGTTAATGTTAGTAGCGGCTATTTAGGCTCTGGTATTTGTCAGACCTGGTCATATTGTAACGGCTCAACCGTTAATCCGGCGATATCAAAAAATGTTTGGCATCATCTGGCCGTGGTTTTTGTCCATAACCTTTCCATGAAAGTATATCTTGACGGTGACTATTTGGAGACTATTTCCTTATATTCTCCGGCTAATGATGTCAACCTGAATATTCCGCTTGGTGGTTTTTCTGTTAATTCTCAGGATGGAGTTTCCTTTAAAGGTCAGTTTGACGAATTCGCAATTTGGGATCGTGCTTTGACTGACTCAGAAATTCATGACACCCTTTATAACAACGGCTCGGGCACTAGTTTAAACCCATAATTTATGATGATCAAATCTCAATATAATAATAGGGGGTTTAGCTTGCTTGAGCTGGTTGTGGCTATTGCCATATTTTCTTTTGGTTCAGTTGCCATGGCCACCTTACTCATCGATTCCAATGTTAATACCACTATCAGTTTGGAGAGGACAAACGCTCTGCTTTATGCCAAAGAAGGAATGGAGGCTGTCCGTTCAATCAGGGATGGCGATTGGTCAGCCTTAGTGGCGGGTGATCACGGTCTTGATAATAGCGGGTCGGATTGGGTATTTAGTGGCAGTTCGGATTTGATTGATAATAAATTTACCAGAGTCGTGACTATTGAAAATGTTTCTACTTCCACTAAAAATGTTTCCGTGGCGGTTGCTTGGTCTCTTAGAGAGGCACGGCCATTTAGGGTGACTCTGGATACTGTCCTGACAAATTGGAAACAGTAAATTTTGTCGAGTATGCTATAATATTATGATATGAAGAGAGGATTTACTTTAATCGAAGCAGTATTGTATCTCGCAATTGCCGGTACCGTCCTATATTTTATCAGCGGCTTTGCTTTTAACGCCATTTTTGGCAAGGCAAAGATAGAAGCGGTCCAAGAAGTGAATCAGGGTAACCGGGCCGTGTTGGATAAGATAAGCGATGCCATTGGTAACTCTATGCAAATAAACGGCACTTCAGAAAAATGAGATTAAATTTTAATAATAAAAAAAACGGCGGGTTTTTGGTATTGACCATGGTGCTTTTGGTGAGCGCTGTTGTCTTAGCTATCGCTACCGGCATGATGTTGCGCTCCTTGAGTGAAATTGGTGAAAGTGCGGATTCGGAAAAGTCACTGCAGGCATGGAGTGCTGTTACGGCCTGCGGAGAGTATGCCCTGGGTCAGATGGTGGCGTCCACCACCTCCACTTCCACGACGGCTCAAAACTGGATTTATCCCGGCGGTCAACCACTTTCTGTTCCATTGCCGGCGGGCGATGAAACGTGTTATATTTACGGAGTGACGGCCAGCGGGACGGCTAAAATTATAAAAGCGTCCAGTACCGTTTCGCAATTTACGAGGAAAATTTTAATAGAAGTGGCCACGAACTCACCCAGGATAGCGGTGAATTCTTGGACCTATGTCGATGATTTTTAAAAACAAATGAATTTCAAAAAAGTATTAAGAGATACGCTGACCATTAAGTTTGACAAGGCTTTTGGTTTGGATATCGGGGATCGGTCCGTCGAAATCATCGAATTGGAAAAAGTTTTCCGTTTCTCGATTGTTACTTATGGTCGGACAGAATTACCGGAAGGAGTCGTGACTAATGGACGAATCAACGATCAAAACATACTAGCGGAAAAACTTAAAAAACTTTTAAAAGAAGCTAAGCCCAAAAAAGTATCTACCAACAAAGTTATTCTTTCTTTACCCGAGTCACAAGTATTCGTCCAGTGCTTTACCGTTGATGCCAAACTTAAGTCCGGGTCCTTAACAAAGGCTATTGTTGAGAAAGTCTCCCTCTCTTTGCCGATAAATATAGATAAAACATATTGGGATTTTATTGAAAAACCACTTGCCGATAAGACCAAAAAACTGGTGACGTTTATCAGCGTTCCCAAAGATATTGCCAATAGTTACGTAAAGTTTTGCAACTCCATTGGTTTGGAAGTGGTCTCCTTGTGCATCGAATCTTTGAGTTTGGCCCGGACTATTCTAAAAAGTTCAAATCGTCAGAGTTTGATTATTGATATCGGTTCCGGGGCCACTAATTTAAGTTTTTTTGACAGTAATGACAAGATAAACATGTCCATTTCCATACCGGTAGCTGGTGAGCAGATGACCCAGGCCATTATGGATAAATTAAAATTGGATAACGTTGAGGCCGAGATTCTAAAAGTCAAACAAGGTTTTAAAGAAGGAGGTGATAATACGGTTCGACCGGTCATCATGCCGCTAATAGAGGAAATAATAAAAGAAGTGGAGGAGGCGGTTGATTATTATGAAAAAACTTTCAACCAAAAATTGGATGATATTTATTTGGTTGGCGGTTCTGCTTTACTGCCGGGAATTTCGGAGGTTATCAAATCCGGCCTCAAAAGGGAAGTGCAGCTGGCCACTGGCGGTTTAAACATAAACCTGAATTCTTTGGCGGGGAAAGGTAATAACTTTCCGCTTTTTGCTAATGTTATCGGTTTGGGGATGTTGGGAGCGAGCGGCGAGTTCCGGGATCTGAATTTGTTAAAAAAGATGCCTTCAGCGGAAGTTAATTCAGTCAATAAATTAAATCTGTTCAATATGGGTTATTTGAGTAAGGTCAACGCTGTTAGAACTATTATTGATAATAAATTCGTTTTGGTGGTTATGGTAGCCATGGTTGGCGTTATCTTCGCCGTCTTGCTTCAGCAGACAAAAGATCTTGCGCCACAAGAATCATTGACCACAAATTCGGTTCCAAACACTGCCGCAAGAATAAAACTCAGTGCTCCTATTATGAGCACGTCAAGCGCCCCAGTCACTGGAGCCACCGGCTTGATTTTTGATCCAAAATTACGTCTTTTTGTCTCCAGTACGACTAAAATGCCAGCCAATAAATCAACCACTACCAAAGCTATAAAATAATGCCAAGTAAATTTAGGAAGAATATTCTTTTTTCGGTCTATCTGCTGAGCTTTTTGTTTTCACTCCAAGCCGCTTTGCCGGACTACATTAATTCCAGTTATCTGGGCACTTTGATGTCGCAAAAGCTTTTCAGCTTGATCTATGCTGTGGCCGCCGTCTTGGCTATCGGTGGTTTTCTCTTGCTGCCCAAAATTCTCCGCAGATTTGGTAATTATAACGTGGCCATTTTTTTGCTCATAATCGAGCTTACAGCTCTGTTGGGTTTGGGGACATTTAAGAACGCTATTACCGTCTCTCTCTTTATGACCAGCAGTTTGATCACTCTGACCTTTTTAAGTTTTTCGTTCGACATTTTTTTGGAGGGTTATTCGGCCGATGCCAGTACCGGTAAAACCCGGGGTATTTATCTAACCTGTGTGAATCTAGCTTGGGCCCTGGCTCCCGCCTTAGCCGGACTTATTTTGACAGCCAGTCACTATCATTATCAGCAAATTTATTTCAGTGCCTTTATCCTGTTACTTCCGGTCCTTTTGATTCTTTCTATCTTTCTTCGGAATTTTAAAGACTCACCTTATCAAGTCACCCATCCTTTTAAAACCATCGCTCAAGTCTGGCAAAACCGGGATATCCGAAATATCTTCATGTCGGTTTTCCTGTTGCAATTTTTCTATTGTTGGATGACCATTTACACTCCCGTTTATTTGAATACCGTTTGGGCTTTTTCCTGGGGGCAAATTGGCTTTATTTTTTCAATCATGCTTTTGCCGTTTATCTTTGTCCAATTTCCGGCCGGGAAGCTGGCGGATTCAAGATTGGGAGAAAAAGAAATGTTGTTCGTTGGTTTTTTGCTTATGTCCTTAGCGACCATCGTTATTTTCTTAATTAATAACGGGAATGAGTCATTAGCGAGGGTTTTGTATGTTATCAAAATTGACCAGTTAAGCATTGAAATAACTGGGTATGTGCTTTTGTGGGCTTTGATCCTTTTTGCCACCAGAATTGGCGCTGCGGTTGTGGAGGTGATGTGTGATACGTATTTCTTTAAAAAGGTGGATAATCAGAATGCCAACTTGATCAGTTTTTATCGATTGGGGAGACCTTTGGCTTACATTATCGGTCCACTTCTTGCGATTTTAATTCTCGGTTTTTCCGGGCTGGGTCTGAAGAGTTTGTTCCTGATTTTGGGTCTGATTATGCTTTTTGGTTTGAGGTTCAGTTCGGTTATTAAGGATACAAAATAATATCTAAAAGTTATCCCCATTTCCTTTATTTTTCCCAATAATCTGGTTGTAGTCACCAGTTTGTTCGTGATATAATAGCCCCAGTATGAAGTTCAAAACCTTCTTCAGTAAAACCCTGCTTTCTATTATCTTTGTCTCGGCTATTT
>CAIJNK010000020.1 GCA_903822075.1 uncultured bacterium | reverse complement strand
TCTGGTGGTGATATCCATTATCAGCCTTTTGACATCCATAGTACTTGCTTCCCTGAATGATGCTCGGAAAAAAGCCCGTGATTCGGCTAGAATAAGCTCGGTTCTGCAAGTTCAAAAAGCTTTGGCGATGTATTTTTCGGAAAATGGTCACTACCCGACATACAACGGTGCAGCTGCTCTCGGACAGCTCGTTGCCGGTAATTATATTTCGGCTGTAGATGCCAACACTATCGCTTATCAGGTGTTTTCTTCCGATAGTAATATGAGTCCAATTTGCTTTGCTAACGGGAATGCGAATATAAGTAACTGTCAAACTTACCGTCTAGGAATAGCTTTAGAGGACCGAACCAACAAAATTTTATCTTCAAGCATAAACGATTACTCAAGTGCTACCGTCGGTAAGGTCGATCTTAAATCTGATACCTGCTTTTACGTGAATGGTGTTTATGATCCTAGCGGTACGAGTCTATGTTTTGGGATTAAGCCATAAAGATGAAGAAAGTAATTTTTAAAAAAGGCTTTACTTTGATTGAGCTTCTGGTAGTGATAACCATTATCGCCCTGTTGACAGCTATTGTTTTGGCGAGTCTTAACGATGCAAGAATCAAGGCTAGAGACACCAGGAGGTTACAAGACATGAAAACACTTCAAAATGCCATGGCTCTGTATCAAAGTGATCATAATGGGAATATACCAGTTGGAATGGAGGGCGGTGCTAGCCAACCAAATTTTATTACTTCGTTAGTAAGCGGAAAATATCTCCCACAAGGAGTAACCGACCCCTTGAACACGAACGTGGGGAGTTATTATTACAGCTACGTCTCAAGTTCTAATGGATCCTGCCCAGCTACGGACCAAAGAGGCTATATCCAATTTAAATTAGAAAAGATGACCACCACTTCGTATCCTATATGCGGAGGCGTAAGTTATTATTGTGTCTGTTTCTAATAGTTAAATACCCAGAAACTCGTTTTTCATCATTTCTTTGTGCGCAGGACGGCGGTAACGACGCATCCCCGAGAGGATACCTAGACCAACAAAAGAGGTCAGTAAATTTGTGCCTCCGTAGGACATAAAAGGAAAAGTAATTCCCGTGACCGGCATTACGCCAATACTCATACCCACATTTACCAGAAAGTGACTGGCAAACATAATGGCAATTCCGCAACCAAACAATATCTCAAAATTAGTAGCGCCATAATAGGCGGTTTCAATGATTCGCCATAATAAAATTCCAAATAAAGCAAAAAGGAATATCACTCCCAGGAAGCCCCACTCCTCCGCATAAGCCGGAAAAATAAAGTCGGTCTGATATTCTGGTAAAAACGAGAGTTTGCTCTGTGTGCCGTAACCAATTCCCTTGCCCACTATTTGCCCCGAGCCGACCGCAATAGTACTTTGATAAGCATTATAGCCGGTACCACGAATATCCGCCAATGGGTGAATAAAATTTATTACTCTGGCTTTCTGGTATTCATGCAGACCAAAGACCCACAAGGCACCGAAGGCAATGGCGCCAACGATAAAAACCGCCAACAGATGTTTCTTGGAAATACCAGAAAGCAGGATCAGGCCGAACCAAATTAAAAAAATAATTAACGCTGAACCGAAATCGGGCTGCAGGGCCACTAAAGCAAAGACTACAAAAACATAGAAACCTGAAACAAAGATGTGTCTGACGTTAGCAATCTCAATGTGTCTTTTAGAAAAATATTTGGCCAAAAGGATGACAATAATCAATTTAATAAAGTCCGCCGGCTGAAAAGAGACGGATCCAAAATTGAACCAGCTTTGTGCTCCTTTCGACACATGCCCCACAACAAACAAAGCCAGAAGGAGTAGGACGGATAAAATATACATAGTGACTACCACCCCTGTCCGCTTTAAAAAACGATAGTCAAAAAGACTTAAAGTAAAAAAAATGATGACTGATATGAATATCCAAATGATCTGCTTGTAAAAGTAATGACTTTCTGTGCCAAAAGAGCCCATAGTTATTAATCCGGCCAGAGAAATAAACAACACCGAAAAAAAGAGGAGCCAATCAATATCTAAAAGTTTCCGCAGGACACCAGACATGTTATTTTAAAATCTTAAGAATAATCTGTGAGCGAGCATAAGTATCGGAAAATGGTTTGGGCCAATTAAAGTTTATTGTCTGGGACGCTGCGCCAGCCACCGCATCAACGATAGTTCTGGAAAAAGCTACGGTGTTCCCCTCCGAGTTATATATAATGGCGATTGCCTCGATGTTTTTTATCTCATTAATTGTCTTATTTGTCAGGACGGCGGAAAGTCTGGGGGCCGAATCCTCTCTTGAAATTGCGGATTGAGACACCTGAAGACCGGTTTCCTGACTTTCTTGTTTGGTCCACACCGCGTCTGAAGTAAAGGAAAAATCGACTCGAGCGGGTGCCTCATTGCCCGTTAAAAGTTCTGGTTCAAAAACTGCGACTATTTTACTGGCGGGAACAAAAGTAGTGCCGGTTCTTTCTCGCAAAATAGCCCCTTTCTCATCATAAAGTCTGAATATATAGTTTAAATTGTCCGCCCCGGCGCTTAGATTGGAATTTTCAATGTAAGCCATGACATTATACACTCCGTCTGTTACTTTGGAGAATCGGGACCACACAACCGTAAGCGGGACATAACCGCCCGAGCAAAGGAGATTACACGGTCCACCACAATCCACGCCTAATTCTCCTTGATTTTGTTTCTTGTCAAAGCAAGTTGGCGCCTGGTAAAAATGCAGGATGGTTGGCAAAACAACGGCCAATAAAAATACCAAAACTATAGAGCTGATATAAATCAATCTTCGTCTATTTGCCCAGGACATGGCAGTAGTATAACAAAAAAATCGCCGTCAAGCGATTATTTTTGCCTTGTTGAGTACTTGGTTCTGGCGACTACCCAGTAGGTCATTCTGCTAAATGAGCCATTTTGTCAATGAGACTATCATCGCCGCAACTACCTTAAAGTTGGGTTGGGACCCGACTTTAAGGTCGGAGTGCGGCGGCACGAGACGGGCTCGCAGAAATTTTCAGCAGAAAATTATCTGTGAGGAACTTCTGTGTTCGGAATGGGAACAGGTGAGCTTTGGGGTGGGACCCAAAGCGCAAGACTTTTGATGGTTTTATCAAGTGTATTCACGTCGAAAAAACAGAAAAAGTGTACTGCGTCTGTAAGACGGGACACACGCAAAAACCACCAATCAAAATTGATGTTATTGGGAGAAAATAATTAAACACTTAGTTCTGGCGACTAGCTACTTTTGCCCCAGAGGGACTATCATCGCCGCAACTACGCTTAACTTCTGTGTTCGGAATGGGAACAGGTGTGACCATAGCGCCGAATCACCAGAACTAAAGGTTTAATTATTTTAAAGTAATTCGCATAATCATATACTTATAATTGATTACACGCAACGGATTAAGATTTCGCCCTATTACGGGCAAGTATTTTCTAGATTGGATTTGTAAATTTCCTAATAGAAATCGACTAATTAGTACTCCTCGGCTAAAACCGTTACCGGCCTTACACCTAGAGCCTATCAACGTGATCATCTCTCACGAGTCTCAAACGATTCCTGATCTTGGGGACGGCTTCATTCTTAGATGCTTTCAGAATTTATCCGTTCCGAACATAGCTACTCTGCGATGCCCTTGGCAGGACAGCAGACACACCAGAGGTTCGTTCAACTCGGTCCTCTCGTACTAGAGTCAAATCCCCTCAAGAATCAACGCCTGCAGTAGATAGGAGACCAACCTGTCTCACGCTTGTTACCAAGGATTACTCCTTGCAATGGACTATAGCTTCTCACTTTTAAAAGTGATGCTGATATTTAGTCTCTACGGGTGCTTATGAATTTCGTTGAAGATTCCACAATTAAAGTGGGCGGCGGATATTGGCTTTCAACCAACGCATTGAACACTTTCGGTGCCAATGAACGATATCCGCCATATTGAAAGAACAAATTGGCGGGGGGCCGGGAACTTATTTATACGTGCTAGTGGCAAAGTGTCAGATGAAGCTGAGCCAGATACGCCACTCGCAGAGGATTCACCTGACTGAATCCTGCTTCTACGATAATACGTTTCTGTTTGGCACACTCAACTTAATCAATTGCCCACACCTACAAAGCTCGCTCCCGGCTATATCCCCATATTTAATCCTCAACGAAATTCACAAACTTCCCTCGGTATTATCCCTTAAAAAAATTCGGGGACTCCACCGATATAAATCAGCTTGATCGAATGTTTTTACACATTGACCGCCGTGATTTGATTGTCTACAAACTGATACCTCTTGAGGTGTATCAGTTATGCTATCTGTTATTTTTATACTCACATAAAAAATTCTCATCTTTATGTTTGAGTTTTTATAGATCGAAAAATTAATCTCTCGTGGGATTCAGACTGTCCAAATTATAATTAATATAAAAAAATATATTAATTCATAATCTAAACGGTCTGAACCCAGCTCGCGTATCTTTTTAATTGGCGAACAGCCAAACCCTTGGGACCTTCTCCAGCCCCAGGATAAGATGAGCCGACATCGAGGTGCCGAACTCCGCCGTCGATATGAACTCTTAGGCGG
>CAIJNK010000019.1 GCA_903822075.1 uncultured bacterium | reverse complement strand
GACCAGGCAGAATAAGTGAAAGTGGAACAAATAGCATACGATGAGCCAGGATAACAAGTTCTTGTCAAAGCTGGAGTTCCTCCGATACAACCTGCAGGAGTTGCGGCTGTGATATTTTTAGTCTCCTTTTCACCAGTTAGAGAACAATTATTAATTGTTGTGTAGGTAAAATAACTACATACAGATTGTTTTGTCCAGACGGCATATAAGACTACATTTGCTGTACCCATTGGAAACTCAGACGTTGGAAGATAATTGATTCCGCCTGCAGAACTAGTGCTCCAGCCGGCAAATGAAAACCCTGATTTTGACAAAGTACCTTGGCCCATAACAGTGACCTTTTCGTCCTTTTTATAGGTATTTAAATCTACTGGCCCAGCACCAGTACCGCCATTAGCATTGTAGGTTACTGTATAGACAGCCGAATGAGTCACGTTTACGAAGGTTTTATAAATATAACCAGTAAGATCACCAAAAGATATCGAGTAACCCTTGAATGAATATGAGCCGATTGCGGAGCCCGATAAACTATTTAGTTTGGAAAGCAACCCGACACTTGAGACGTCCCTTCCGACAATCCAGACATTGCCATTAACATCAAGGGCTACACCGCCTGGAGTCCTGCCCGCAGGATAATTATTTAGAGTTGCACCGGTAACACCATCTAATTTGGAAACAGTATGAGTATTTGTATTTGAAACCCAAATATAACCATTAGCGTCAGCAGCCACACCATGAGGATCGGTGACTGGGTAGACTCCGATAATTCCTCCGACTGTTGAATTGTCCAGCTTAGCAATTACGGCGCTTGAAACAGACCAGCAGCTACTATATGTCGAAGCGACCCACACATTATCATTGGCATCAACAGCAATCCCCTGCGGATAGCACCCAACCGAATATTCGCCGATCTTTACACCAGTAGAGCCATTAAACTTAGTGACGGTGCCGTTGTAAAGACTTCCAGCTGAAAATTGCCCTCCATTAACAACAAACACATCCCCTTTGGAATCTACAGCCACACCTCCTGAGTCACCAGCTCCGGAAAGGTACGTGCCTATTACAGCTCCAGTTGAGGCATTTAACTTAGAAACATAATTACTATAACCATTACCATTACTTACCCAAATATAACCATTAGCGTCAGCAGCTACTCCAGCAATCTCATTTCCCATTGAGGAGGTAGCAACCGGATAATTACCTAGGAGTACACCCGTCAAGCCATCTAACTTAGAGATACTACTGGTGGAGGAATAATTGGCCACCCAAACATTACCATTACCATCTATCGCCACGCCATTTGTATAATAACTAGGCATAGAAGTGGTACTAATGACGTTGCCTGTTAATCCGTCAAACTTATATGCCACACCGTTACGGCTCGAAGCGAAATCGGCATTATTTGCAAGCCAGACGTTGCTAGGAACATCAGCAGAAGCCGACTTAATAAAAGAAAAACCTCCGGCCACCAAGGCGAGAGTAATTAAGACAGAGACAGCGTATTTTTTCATTAAAATTAAAATGAGTTAATAAATTAGTAAACAAATAATAAGCGAGTCCGACTTCCCGATTATTATACCAGACATTAAAATAGGAGCAAATTTGTCCTGTGTGGATAACTATTGTGCTAAGATGCCAAAATGCTACGAAAGATGTTTAACATCACAGTCTATATCTTTGCCCTTATCGGCGTCGTCTTAATGCTGGGTTATGCCTTTTCCAAGACTGGGCTGACCAAAAATACTGGTATGGTGGACACCAAGATTGATTATTACGCCACCTCCCGCGTTCTGGCCGATAATCAGAACTATATCTGGCTCAACACGCCGGAATATCTGGCTTTGAAAGAGGCCATGAAAAAGGAGCAGACGGTTTTGGCGCGAGTGGAAAAAGAAACCGGCATAAAAGCTCGAATTTTGGCCAGCTTTCTTTTTGTAGAGCAAATGCGACTTTACACTTCCGATCGGGAAATCTTCAAGCAAATCTTTGAACCATTAAAAATGCTCGGCGTGCAAAGTCAGTTTTCTTGGGGGGTCTTAGGCTTGAAACAAGATACTTTAATCCAGATTGAAAACAACCTAAAGGCGACCACTTCACCCTATTATTTAGGCCCAGATTTTGAAAAAAAGCTTGATTTCAGCACTTCCACGGAAAATCAGGGGGCGGAACGGTTTATGCGGGTGACCGACGAGCATAACCACTATTACAGTTACTTATACGCCGCCCTTTTCGTTAAGCAGGTTGAAAAACAATGGCAAACGGCTGGTTTTGACATCTCCGGCAAACCAGAAATCCTGGCTACCCTTTATAATATCGGTTTTACTCATTCCCTGCCAAACGCCAACCCACAAGCGGGCGGAGCGGAAATAGATATTGCCAACCAAAAATACAGTTTTGGCGGTTTGGCCTATGAATTTTATAATTCGAGTGAACTGACAGATATTTTTCCGAGATAGATTGCGCCATTCCCCTGTTTCTGCTACGCTCTAAGAAGATTTAACTGGTCTTCACAACTTTCGAAACACAAAAAAGGGGCAGAGATGAACAAAGTAAAGATAGTGACGGCAACCGACGTTTGGGATTGGTACAGTGGGGAGATTAAACCGAACATCTTGACTCACTTTATGGCCGCGGCCATTTTGCAGGGTATGACCTACAACGATTTCTTCAAACTTGCAGGTAACGAGAATGCGATGAGGCACTTCGTCTTGGCGGCTAACGGCGATGGTACTCTCACTTATTGCCTGAGCAGTAAAACGGAAAGCGTTTGCGGCCCGCTGGCAAAAGAAGAACAGCGTGCGGTTTTGACAGACGGCAAACGTCGGAAAGAAATAATCGACAAAACCAAGGAACTGACGAGGTCGCTCTGCGATATCATGCCGAAATTCTTCGGTTCGCTCCTTCTCTCCAATATCACTTGGGGGCAGGGAGTACCCGGAGTATTTCTACAGAACATCACGGAGAATGACAACCTACTTCGGGCAATGATAGCAACGGCCCGCGGGAATATTGGTTTCCGGCACACTTACAGTCTAAACTATGAAAGCCGTACGGCCATCGAGATTAAGGAGCTCGATGAGATGGACAAGCAAGGTTTCCCTTATTATCTCGGGATGCAACCGACCAGTGGGACGGCAGATAACAAAGAGACTCTTAACGTTCTTATCGATCTGCTCAAACACCCACTAAACAGCCGGGTGGAAGTGATCCCTTGCCTGGAACGTCATTTCACATACGATGAAATCCGAACCGAAATTAAGGGCGAAATTGGCCGCTCTAGTCCTCATTCAGTCTCTTACCTAATCAGGGAGGATGGCAAAAACGGGGAGGAAGGGCGGATTTCCAAGAAAATCGGCCATTATTTCGTGATTGGGAACTACGTGGCGACCGTGTACTACGAGAAAAATTGGGTGGTATCGTTGCTGCCCCTGGAAGGATTCATCTTCCGCAAAAGGTTCTCTATCGTTTGCGGTGTTCCGAAAGAATAAATGATAGGCAAAAGGCCCGCCATCTGATGGCGGGCCTTTTTTATTTTATCTATTTCGCCGGAGCGGCTCCCCTAGTTTCCGCAATCGCCTTCGCCACGTTTGGTGGAACGATATCATAGTGATCAAATTCCATGTTCACAGATGCGCGCCCCTCGGTCATGGAACGTAAGGTAGTAATGTAACCAAACATTTCAGACAATGGGACTTTGGCATCAATCACTTTGTTCATACCGCGCTCACCCATCTCTTCAATCACCCCGCGCTTAGAGTTCAAGTGTCCGGCCACGTCTCCCATGAATTTCTCCGGCACCACCACTTCCACCTTCATTATCGGCTCGAGAATTACCGGCTTGGCTTTCTTGGCAGCTTCCTGAAAAGCCTGTGAAGCGGCAATCTTGTAAGCGATTTCCGAGGAGTCCACATCGTGATAGGAACCGTATGTCAGTTCGCAAGAAATATCAGTCATCTTGTAACCTGCCACCACTCCTCTTTCCATACCCTCCACGATACCTTTCTCAACGGCTGGAATAAATTCAATTGGGATAACACCTCCTTTAATGGAGTTGATAAATTCAAAACCTTCGGAACGGCTGACATTCTTTGGAATCTTGGCGCCTTCTTCCAGTTTCTCAAGAGGCTTGATGGTAATCTTGACGTGACCGTACTGACCCTTACCGCCAGACTGCTTAATATATTTGTGTTCAGCTTCAGCCGTACCGGTAATGGTTTCCTTGTAGGCCACCTGTGGCTTACCCACATTGGCTTCCACGCCGAACTCCCTCTTCATACGGTCAACAAGGATTTCCAAGTGAAGCTCACCCATTCCTTTGATCACGGTCTCGCCGGTTTCTTGGTCAGACACGATTTTAAAGGTTGGATCTTCATCAGATAACTTCTTCAAAGCCATACCCATTTTTTCCTGATCGGCTTTGGTCTTTGGTTCTATTCTCAAGGAAATAACCGGTTCTGGGAAGACAATCTGGTCCAAAATGATTGGATTTGCTTCATCACAGAAAGTATGAGAGGTCTTGGCTTCCTTCAAACCCACGGCGGCGGCAATCTCACCGGCATAAACAATGTCCACTTCCTCTCTTTTATCGGCTTGCATCCGCACAATACGGCCAAGTCTTTCTTTCCGACCAGTAGTCGAGTTGTAAAGATAAATGCCAGGCGTAACGTTACCTGAATATACGCGGAAATAAGTCAGCTGTCCCACAAATGGATCCGTCTGTAATTTGAAAGCCAAAGCGGAAAAAGGTTCGGTGTCCGAGGCGTGCCTGAAAGTTTCCTCGCCGGTATTAGGATCAATTCCTTTTACCGGTGGAATATCCAAAGGTGAGGGCAAATAATCCACCACCGCATCCAAAGTCAGCTGGATTCCTTTATTCTTCAAAGCGGAACCCGTCATGACGGGTACCAGAGTATTGGCGATAGTGGCTTTCCTTAGAATAGCCTTCAAAGTCTCAAGAGGGATTTCTTTACCTTCCAAATAATCACCCATAGCTTTCTCATCCTGTTCGACAATCTTTTCCACGGTCTCGGCGCGGTACTTCTTGGCACGCTCCAAATATTCAGCGGGAATTTCTTTCTCAACAATTATCTTACCCATCTCGCCTTCAAAATAAAAAGCTTTCATCTTGAGCAAATCAATAATTCCTTCAAACTTCTCCTCTTCGCCGATCGGGAGCTGCATGCGGATAGCATTCTTGGTTAACCGGCTCAGAATAGACTGATAAGAACGTTCGAAAGAACCGCCGGTTCGGTCCAACTTGTTAATTAAACAGATTCTGGGCACCTTACCGTCATCGGCATAGCGCCAGTTGGTTTCAGATTGTGGTTCTACACCAGCTACCCCGTCAAACACCACCACGGCACCGTCAAGCACACGCAGTGATCTTTTTACTTCAGCGGTAAAATCAATATGCCCAGGAGTATCAATAATGTTGAACATGGTCTTACGGGAAGTATCCAAACCCATGTATGAAGGCACCCAATAACAAGTAATGGCGGCAGAACAAATAGTGATTCCGCGCTCTCGTTCCTGCTCCATCCAGTCCGTGGTGGTATTACCCTCGTGCACTTCTCCAATTTTGTGGCTCTCACCGGTGTAGTACAAAATACGCTCGGAAGTAGTAGTCTTACCAGCGTCGATGTGAGCGATGATTCCGAAGTTTCGGACCTTCTCTAGTGGATATGCACGGGTCATAAATTATTAAATTAAATTATTAAAAAATAAAGCGTTAGGCTTTAGATGGCAGTAGAATACATTAAAAGAACACAAAAAGCAACGCCACAGTAAAAAATGACTAGCAGTGATCAGCTAAACACTTTTTTAACAAATTATCCGCTGTGTCTTGGACCAACTTAACAATTTCAGCCTTTTTGTTCAGTTCCCCTTTAGCGACAACATAACCAACAAAGCCGTCTTTAATTAGTGACCCCTTCTTATAAAAAGTCGCGCTATAAAGACCCTCTTTATCGTGAAAAACTTCACCCAGGTCTCCTTTTAATACCTCATTTGTGATAACCTCACCAGCCTGGTAAGGCTTAACCTTACTGTGCGCCCAACAATAATCTGGCTTAAGCAGATCATAGTCTAATTTTTTTGTTTTAAAACCATCCCGGCCAAGGGCACATTGTAGTTCAACATTTGCCAAATTCACTCCGAGATATTTTAAAACGAGCATGTTACAAACATAGCCACCTTGTCTCCTGGGATTTAAATCGACGACCACCATTTCATCTTTGTCGTTTATCAGAAAATCACAACCAAATAAACCACGAAATCCTTTCTCCGAAAGAATCTGTCCAAGCCTGACGGTCATTTTTATAATCTGCTCCTCTTGGCTCTGGTTAATGGCTGACGGATAAACATTTCCAAGATACGCTTTCCCCCTGAGAATCTGATCGGTAATTGCCAAGACTGAGACCTCATTCGGACCAGTAACAACAGCGCTACTATTTGGAGCAAGTTTTAGATTATTAAATACATCTGATATTAAGAATCCCCCAGCTCCGTTTCCCTCGGCAAGTTCAGAGAAAAATACTTCTAGATCTTTTTTACAGCTAATCACTTTGCCATTATGACCCCCGGATGAATAAGAAGCGGTGATATAGAAAGGAACTTGATCAACAAGCAACCGAACTTCATTCTTATTATTACAAATACGGCCAGGAATCACTGGCATGGACATTTCCTTAAAGAGCTCGTATTGATTTATCTTATTATCATAATACTTGGCGACCTTCGGCTCTGGGCCAATTATCTTAAATCTTTGATCCAAACCGTCAAAGAAAGAGCTGGTAAATGAATGGATGAAAATTACATCCTGCTTTAAAAAAAGTCGGCTGGAGATTTCCTTAATTACATCTGACTCGATGAAATCCACGTTCATATCTTCATACTCCTGAAGATAGACTACTGGGTCTATAGACTCTTTCTGGACCGCTTCAGCTTTAGGATTAAGAACGAGGTAGTTATCCTTCTTAAAAAAATCATTCGGTTCTACAGCATAGATAAAAATAGGTATAAATTCTTTTCTAAATTCCTTTTCCAATGCCTGAGCCATCAAATAAGCGGAGGGATCAAAACGCGGTCCCAACATCGTAAAGAAATAGTTCTTCTTGTTAGTATATATATCTGTGTCTAAAAATATCATGGTTAGGAATTGGATTATTTTTATAATAGCCATTTTACGATGGCCATCCGCATATAAAGACCTAGATCGCTCTGCTCAAAATACTTGGCAAATTTGGTTTGATCAACATCGGACTTTATTTCGTCTATTCTCGGTAGTGGACACAAAATTATCGATTTATCCTTTAACTGTGCTAACGTCGTTTTATTAGCCTGATAAGCAAGACGAATTTTTTTAGAAATAGTCTTAACCGGTGTTTTAGGTTGAAAGCCCGCCATGTAAACTACATCAACATCATTTAGATTCATTTCCGTCATTTCAGTCAGAATATTCCCAGAATTAATATAAACATTTTTATACTTTTCAGGCATAGAAAGTTCTTTAGGTGAAATACAACGAACAGACATTTTTACAAACTTTGATAGCCCAAGTATTAGTGAGTGCGCCGCTCTCATATGACGCAAATCCCCCACTATTGCTATAGAAAGATTATCCAAAGAGCCACAAAGTTCCTTTATCGCCATTAAATCAATCAGTGTCTGACTTGGATGTTCATCGTCTCCGTTTCCACAGTTGATTAATGGTTTTTTAGAAATAGGTAAAAGACGCGTACAAATATCATTATCAGAATGACGTATACAGATTATGTCGGTATAAGACTGGAGAACTTTTACTGTGTCTTCAACACTTTCGGCGGCGAAAAGCATTGAATCGCTGGTTCTTGTTTCTTTTAAGATAAATGAATCTCCCCCGAGTCTATATGAAGCTACCTGAAAACCTATTCGAGTCCTGGTTGATTCTTGGAAAAAAAGCAGACCTGATATAAAGCTATGTGCAACTCTTTTCCCCATCCCCTCTTTTTTTATTTTTTGCGCTAAAAAAATTAGTTGTTCAATATCGGAACGGTCTAAATCTTCCATGCTTATGAGGTTTTTGATTTTTCTTTTCAAGTTCACTTTATTACCACTAATTATATCCTACCATTTAAAAATCGCCACACGAACTGGAATCTTTGATTGCTCACATTTTTATATGTATAATGCTGTATATTATCAGACTGTAACATTTAATAAAACAATATATGTCACAAGAACTACCTGACCTTAAAAATCATACCGAAGAATTTACAAAACCAGAACTGGCGGTGGCCCTAAATAAGGAGGTTTTAGCCTCTTTGGCCGAGCAATATCCCGACCAGAGGGAGATGTTTGAAAGATTCAGTCAGTTGCCGCCTATGAAGTTTGAACAAGGAAAAGTAAGCTTCATTTTCGGACCTAATGGTTGTGGTAAATCCACACTCGCCAACGCTATTTTTTTAGCCGCCCAAGTGGCTCACTCAACCGAGCGAAGATCAGGTACAGAGGATTTTGATTTTGAAACAAGAGAAGTTAGAGAAGTAAGTCCGGAAGAAGCACGCGAGAGAGCTTTGAAAGAAGTCCTACACCCCAGCCGAATGACCAGATACGCCTTGGCAGAAATGGTAGGTATGGCGGCCGCCCCACGCCTGGTTGAAGATGGGGCTCTGACTTTGACACAATTCCAAGCTAGAAAAGGTTTTGGGTCGCCAGACTCCGGTCTAAAAAGTGACACCCCGATTGTCCATCGCATTGCGGTCCAGGATATGCTTGGTGAGGAAAGACAGCAAGAAACAGAATATTTATTTGCTGACCGCTATGTCTCCGGCGCCGGACAGGTTGGAAGATCTTTTGTTGATTCCCGTTATGTCGAAGATGGCGCCTCAGCCCGGCAGACAATCGAAAGAAAACTCAAACAAGAATTTGAACGACTAAACCCAGGCAGTATTGTCATTATGGATGAAGCGGCGTTTGGCCTAAGCCCAAAAAGGCAAGAAGAATACATAAAAATGTTGGAACAGTTTGCCGAGGAAAAAGACTTGATTATCATTGCGCCGGAAAATTCCGGTTACGCCTATACCGAACCCTCATTACGTATTGACTTGGAAGCGCCGGAGCACGGACTTCATCTATCCGAGGCTCGAGAAGATACGACACAAAACAGCGTGACCCCACTCGAATCACCGGAACCCTTACCTGAAGCAGTGATAGATTTTAAAATTGATCACAAAAAAATCCAGCAATTAGCAGAAGAAAATCCAAAGTTTCAGCCCATGCTCGAGGCCTTTGCCAAACTTCCGCCATCCATCGCCTTTGGCCCAGGTAAAACAGAAATCTTTGCTGATAATGGCGGTGGTAAGACTACCCTGCTCGGAGTCATGTATCTACTTATGGAAATCGAAAGAAGAGTCCAAAACACGAAGGACACTATGAGATTTGGACAAGAGGAGCTAGATGAGAAAGAAATAAGGGAAGGCTTAATTCAAAGTTCCATAAGAAAACCAGCTCAGCTGAGTGAGAAGGTCTTCGTGGAATCAATCGGTTTTGCCCGTGATCTTATCTTATCCGGTGCCATAACGCTCACCAATATCCCGGTGATGCCCAAATCTCAATTCGCAACCAGAGAGGGTGTTATTGGCAATATGTGGATGAATCTTCTTGACGTCTCTGGGGAAATTAAAAAGGATACCTATAATATAATCCAGCATTCGAAAAATGCGGATGTGACCCAGATTAGAGATGAAATAAAAAACCTGAGACGAGATCGGAAACATGGTTCGACCAGACAAACATCTGAAGATTTACTTTTGCAAACCATTAAACATATGCCAAAAGGTGGTTTCTTATTCGTAGATGAAATCGATGGAGGCATAAGCCCTGGCCGACAGTTGCAAATATCAGATACAGTAAACAAGCTGGCTATGGAAAAAGGGGTAACCGTGGTGGCGACTTCAAACTCCTACGAGGGTTCCAAATACCGCCTCACCCCCTCGCTGGATTTATTGACACCAGAAAAAGGTGTCATGCCCCCAACTCATAAGTTAAAATAAGAAAAGCCCCAGTTCGTTTTTAAACAGGGGCTTTTCAGCAAACGCTTTATTGAAAATTAGTATTTAACGAAAAGCGCCGAAGAAGGAGAGGAACATGGCGGCGAGGATAAGAACCAGGATAATTCCGGCAATAGAGACATTTTTATTCTTTCCACTGAACATTGGATTTTCTTCCCGATTAAGACAAACGGTGACAATTATGAGTGAAGAAAAGGCTAAAATCACCATTGAACCTATTGTCTTATATAAAACTTCTTTATCCTTAATGATATCCCAAATAGCCATTACCCCCAAAAGGGCCAAAAGTGAAATAACGACAATCAAGATGGCAATAGTTGCCCGGCGAATGTCCCTAAAGGCCGGATTAGGTACCACTTCCACAACTTGTCCATCGGGCGTGGTCTTCCCCTCGATATAATTCCCCGCTACCATAACAATGGCAGCCACAGCGCCTAATAATCCCAAAGTTTCAAATGATTTGATAATGACGTCATTACTAAATACTTTCCAGACGCCCATAATGGAAATGACCGAGAGAATGGCTACTGCCGTGATAAAGATGAAAGCGGCGCTATTTTGTACTTTTTTCATTTAGGAATTAACTTGTTAGAATTTTGATAAATTATTCCAAAATAAAATCTGCCGTCCCTCTTACAAATTTGAAGTTTTGTCGCAAAAGCTCGGCTAATTCCTCGGCTGAGGGATCGCCAGCTTCATGAAGGTCAATAATGTGACCCTTTAATAATTCTACCTGTGTGCCAATCCTTTCCAAATCTCCAGGCTTTGTCGCATCCAAAGCACCCCTATCCTTCATACTAACTAAAGCCAATATACCTGCCCTCACCTCAGCCGCACCAAGTATTTCTGGTCCACTTTCTTGTGTCATATGTTTATTTTATCAAATTAATTATTAAAGACTCCCTACAGAATACTCCCACTAAGAAGTTTAGTCAATTTAACAAAAACCGCCCTTGCGAGCAGTTTTTTGTTTTTATATTTAAATTTTAGGGACTTACCAAGCGAAGTGAGCAAAAGCTTTGTTAGCTTCGGCCATGCGGAGAGTGTTCTCCTTCTTCTTGATGGCCTCACCTTCGTTCTTGGAGGAAGCAATGATTTCATCAGCTAATTTCTTGTGCATTGGAGCGCCTTTCTTGGAACGAGCAGCCTCGATAATCCATTTCATAGACAAAGCGGCGCGGCGTTCTGGGCGAACTTCAACCGGCACCTGGTAGTTGGCACCGCCTACTCTTTTGGAACGAACCTCGACGTTTGGAGCAGTGTTGGACAGAGCCAATTCAAAAATTTCCAATGGGTTAGTGCTCTTGGTCCTCTCTTTGATTTCATCAAACATATTATAGACAATTTTCCTGGCAGTATTTTTCTTACCTTTCTCCATAATGTAATTCACAAATTTACTAACCTTTACGGATTTGTAAACTAGATCTGGAACTAGGGCTGGTTTTGCTTTTAATTTTCCTCGCATTTTATTTTATATTATTTATTGTGAGACTGTCGAACTATTTCTTTGCTACTGCTTTAGGTTTCTTGGCACCATACTGTGAACGGCCCTTCATTCTCTTCTCTACCCCACCAGCATCAAGGACTCCGCGGACAATGGTATAACGAAGACCAACATCTTTCACACGTCCACCACGTAGCATGACCACGGAGTGTTCCTGTAAATTGTGACCCATACCTGGGATATAAGCGGTAACTTCCAGACCGTTGGTCAAGCGAACGCGAGCGATCTTTCGAATAGCGGAGTTTGGCTTCTTTGGAGTCTTGGTGGTCACTTTGATACACACACCTCTTTTAAAAGGAGCGTTGTAATAAGTTGGCCTATTCTCCAAGCTGTTAAAACCTTTGGTCAGAGCAATAGCCTTAACCTTTCGTGGCACGCTCTTCCTGTTTTTCTTGATTAATTGGTTTATCGTTGGCATTTGTTTTGTCACGGCAATATACTACAAGACAGAAAAAAAAGCAAGAAAAAATATTCTCAGTAACTCCTTACGCAACGAATGTTAAAAATAGTATTATTCTTAACACCGATATTCCGCTCACCATCCTGCAAGACAAGAACGTTCATCGTGTCTCCCATAAAACTCGTCTCTGTGGATGACCAATATGAGTCTGACATCCCCAAAGCATTCTTGTTAACGTATAGCACGTTGTTTAACTCATCCATAGCTGGCAGAAACCAATCATTATAGCCCCCGAACGAAAGATTTGCACAATAACTTGCGGCTGGATATGAACCGGTAAGATTTGCCAAAATGGCAGTGTTTGCAGCGCCATTGGTTGTACTTGTATTCCCGACTTTAACAAAAATATCATCAGACCAAATGACCCCAGCTTCATCGCTTGGCGTGACCATATATTTTGAACCGTTAAATTCTCCGGCACAGATAGAACCGCCGGGAGCTGATTCATCACCAATATTTTTTCCGTAGCAAGGATCAAGAGTAATCGTCACTGACGCACATGATGACCCGAGATTACCGGCCGCATCCTTAGCCCAACCGCAAATCGTATCATTACCAGTATTAGTAAAAGTATAAGTGGTAGAGGCAATAGGCGACCAGTTAGGATCATTAGCTGTTGGGATTTCAGAGCCCAAGATCTGGTAACCAGTGACCCCGGTATCATCTGTGGCAGAAAAAGTCACGTCAACCGTTAAAGAAGAAGAGGAGGGTGGAAGCAAAAAAGTAACAACTGGCGGCGTGGTGTCGTGAGGCACCACATACGTCCCCCTCACCCCCAGATAGGTGGTGCCGGTGGCAACGTTTGCGGGATTGATCAGCGTAGAGAGAGAGGAATAGATGGAGTCGAGCGAAGACAGAGTGGGAGTGGTAGCGGCGGTGGCTGGCAGATAGGGATG
>CAIJNK010000018.1 GCA_903822075.1 uncultured bacterium | reverse complement strand
TTTACTCCTCTGAACAACTAAGATCTTGTCTTTATATCTGAGGACACAATTTATTACCGGTGCGTACCGGATATTCGTAAAATCTACCTGTCCCGCTTTGGCTTTAAACTTTTTCATTGATTTGCGCCGTGGCATTTTTTGTATTTCTTCCCGGAACCGCACGGACAAGGATCATTACGGCCAACCTTATCAGCTTTATTGCCGACAACAATCGTATTTTCTTTATTACCGTCTTTGTCTTCCGTGCCACCCCCTGCCAAAACCATATGCTTTTGAGTATCTTTCAATTGTGCCTCTTCACGTTGATACGCCCCCGCTCCGATATTCGGCAATATTTTTAGAATTTGATCAGTCACAGCTTCGTTCATTTCTCGGAACAAACGCAAACCTTCTTTCTTGTATTCCACAAGCGGATCGCGCTGACCATAAGCACGAAGATTTACCGAGGAACGGGTATAATCCATAATTTCTAAGTGGTCCACCCAGAACATATCGATGGATTGGAGTAAGAGAATTTTGGTAATGCGATAAAATTCTTCCTCACCTATTAGTTTTATCTTTTCCTCCACAACTTTGGTTATAGTTTCATCATGAGCAATCACTTCATCAAGTTTGAAACGGACCATTTCTTTATCACCAAGAAGAACTGCTCGGCGCCTTTCATAAACCAATTTACGTTGATAGTTAAGCACATCATCATACTCTAAGACCTGTTTTCGGGCATCAAAATTAAAACCTTCGATCTTAGTCTGAGCGGTTTCGAGTGAACGCGTAATCAAGGAGTTCTCAATAGCTTGATCCTCGGCCATGCCGAATCGGCCCATCAATTTCTTAATGGTATCGGAGGCAAAAATACGCATCAATGAATCCTCAAGCGACACGTAAAATTGTGTCTCACCAGGATCACCCTGCCGGCCGGCGCGGCCGCGAAGTTGATTATCAATTCTTCTGGCGTCATGACGTTCCGTACCAATCACACATAATCCGCCCAGATTTCTAACCTCTTCATATTTTTCTTTATCAAAAGGTACTCCGCCCAGCTTGATATCCACCCCACGACCGGCCATGTTAGTGGCCACAGTCACTCCACCTTTATATCCCGCTTGCGCCACTATTTCTCCTTCTTTTTCATGATTTTTGGCGTTCAACACATTATGTTTCACTCCCTCCTTGGATAAATAAGTTGACAGAATCTCATTCTTTTCGATTGAGACTGTACCAATCAAAACCGGCTGACCTTTTTGCTGAAGTTCTTTTACACGCTTGGCCACAGCCAAAAACTTACCGTGCTCAGTTTGGAAGATCAAGTCATTCTTATCCACTCTCTGAATCTGTTTATTGGTGGGGATGGAAAAAGTTTCAATGTGGTAGACCTTGTAAAATTCTTCTTCCGAGGTCAGTGCGGTTCCGGTCATACCGGAAAGTTTTCTATATAGGCGAAAATAATTTTGAAAGGTAATTGAAGCAAAAGTTCTAGATTCTTTTTGGATACTCACACCTTCTTTGGCTTCTATTGCCTGATGCAAACCTTCAGACCAGCGCCGACCCGGCTGCAAGCGGCCGGTAAATTCATCAACAATAATTATTTCATTATCCTTCACCACATAGTCGGTGTCCTTTTCAAACAGCGCTTTGGCGCGAGCCGCCGTTTCCAAATGATGAACGTATTTTATACCAGCATCAGTATAAATATTCTCTAGGCCAAGCGCTTTTTCGGCTTTGGATATACCCCCGTCCGTGAGCTGAATAGCCTTCATTTTTTCATCCACGGTAAAATCCTCATCCTTCTTAAAGGATTTAACAATATCCGCAAATCTGACATATAAATCTCCAGATTCAGTAGTAGGCGCGGAAATAATCAAAGGTGTCCGTGCTTCATCAATCAGAATAGAGTCCACCTCATCCACTATCGCAAAATTATATTCCCGCTGACGCAAATCTTTCTCGTCATATTCAATATTATCCCGCAGGTAGTCAAAACCGTATTCATTATTCGTTCCATAAGTAATGTCTGCCGCATACGCCTCGCGTCTAGTGCATGGTTTCAAAAAATCATACACAACCTTAAATGAACCGAACTCGTCTCGTTCTTTATCTTCTTTTTCCTCCAGAGCTTTATCTAAAATATGCTTTGAATCATAACGGAAGGAACTTTCATGATTAATTACCCCTACCGTCAATCCCAAAAAATCATAGACCTGGCCCATCCACACAGCGTCACGTCGGGAAAGATAATCATTCACCGTGACAATATGCACACCGTGGCCAGATAAGGCATTTAGATAGGCGGGTAATGTCGCCACCAAGGTTTTTCCCTCCCCGGTACGCATCTCCGCAATTCCGCCTTTGTTCAAAATCATTCCACCTATAAGCTGAACATCGAAATGTCTTTCGCCCAGTGTCCTCCTTGAAGCTTCGCGCACAACTGCAAAGGCTTCCGGTAATATTTCCTCCAAGGTCTTTCCCTCACCGCCCTCTACCACTGGCAATATTTTCTTTTTAAATTCAAGCGTCTTAGCCTTTAACTCAATATCTGACAGGACCTTTATACCGCTTTCAAAAGCATTAATTTGCGCCACAATTGGCCAAAAAGGCTTAACGGCCTTAGCGTACTTATCTCCAAAAATGCTGCTTAAAAATGACATAGTTATCGTATCCTAACATATTTATAGACAAAAAAACACCAAGAATAAAAGTCCGCACTACCCAAGGCGTGTGCGGACTTTTTTCGATTCTTTTTCAAAGAAAATGGAAGTGGACAGGCGGATTCAACTGAGTCACTCCTTGGTTGAAATACACAGTAAGGTGATTCGTACCAGACCAACATTCTGGTGATATAATATACGGTTCACTGAAATCACTTCTTTGGAAACCGTTGTCGTAATTATCGGCGGGAAAGTTGTTCCACACCCCGATTTGCAGTTTGTAAGCCTGACTTGGATCAAATCCATTTATCACCATCAAGACAGGATTAACACCCTCATTGTGAAAATGTGGCATCCTGATATGAGTACCGTTTGTCGTACTCAGGTATACCTCAAACAAATCTACAGCCCGGTCAGCCAAGACCTGTACCACGGTTGTCATACCTATAGTCGGTTGGTAATACACCGGCCCTATCCTATCAGAATCATTCGTAGTTCCACCAGATCGATTAGGCAGATAGCCGTAGAGCACCTCGCGACTAACAACAGGACTCGTATTTGTGTAGTAGAAATAGTTTGTCTTGTACAAATCATGACTATACACCGAAATGGTCAGCGATAGATTCGTATCTATCACTTGTGCCTGTATGTTAAATAATGACAAGAAACAAAACGACGCAAGACTCAGACACACCGTTTTCATAAGCTATCACCCTCTTTCTGTGTTGTTATGGAAGACCTTTCTATTTTAATAATAACAATAATCTGCGACCGAATCAAGAAGAGATATTTTAAGAGAAGATATCAAACAAAAAAACACCGTACGAGGTCAATCAGGTACGGCGCTTTTTGAGATAAAGGAAACTATTTCTTTCCTCCTTTCTTAGCCTTCTTGGCTCCCTTCTTTGCTTTCTTTTTAGCTGCCATAATAGTTTTCAAGTCATTCAATCTTATTGGAATAAAATCTCAGACTCATTTTTAAATTAAAGATTTTTCCTAACGAGCCCGTGATTTTCTTCGACCGGTTTTTATGAAAATCACTGAACTACGATAATTTTATCCTAAATCAAAAAATAAAACAATGATATTTATGATTATCTTTTACAAAACTGTGGATAACTTTTTATTTTTAAAAAAATTATTAATCAAAAATTAATTTTCTATCGGCGCCATTATATTTTTTCTACTTCCGGCATAATTTCAATTCCGGTTTTTTCCTTCACTATTTTTATTATTTTTTCCGCAAAATCAGAAATATCTTTCGCACTCGCTTGTCCAAGATTTACTAAAACTATTGGTTGTTTTTCGTATAAACCAACTTTTCCTTCTTTGTGACCTTTCAAATTACAAATATTATCTAGTAACCAGGCTAAAGGCACTTTCGTTTTCCCCTTTGTCTCAGGAAAACCAGGTAGGTTCGGAAACACGGCTATTAATTTTTCGTAATACTCAGAAGTAATTATAGGATTCTTAAAAAATGAACCGGCTGTTCCTACCTTACGCCAATCCGGTAGTTTATCCTCTCTGATTTGGATGACGGCTTTTCTTATGTCTGACGCCTGTACTTTTTCAATGTTTGCTAATTTATTCTTAAGGCCGGCGTATTCCGTTTTAAAGAACGGCTTCTTACAAAGCTCCAGAGTGACCGTAGTGATAACAAACTTCTTATTTTTCTTAAAAAGACTGTCACGATAACTGTATTGACAGTCAATATTTTCAAAAATAAATCTCTTGCCGTTATCGGAATTCAGACCCCCGACCGAAACGAGATGATCTTTTATCTCGACTCCATAAGCACCGGCATTCTGCACAGCCGCCCCACCCACCGTTCCTGGAATACCAGATAAATTCTCCAGACCCGACAAGTTTCTGATCACTGACAAAGCCACAACGTCATCTAAACTCTCACCGGCGCCACATTCTAGAATAACTTTATCATTTGCTTGGTCAATAAATTTGATCCCTTTTATTTCATTTTTTATAACCAGGCCATTATAACCATGATCAGAAACCAGAATATTTGATCCACCACCCAAAGTAAAAAGTGGTAGTTTCCGACTCTTGATAAAAGCAAAGGCTTCACGTAGGTCCTCTTCCGTCTTCGCCACTACAAAATACTGCGCCTTCCCACCGATCTGAAAAGTGGTAAAATCTTTGAGAGAAATGTTTTCTTGAATCTTAAGCATACGCATATTAAAGCATAAAATCCCGACTAAAGCAGTCGGGATTTTATTTTGGCCTCCGAAGTGTTGATTATTTCCAATCAACGCCGGCGGGGGCTAACTCCAAAACTAATGTCTTATATGAGTGCAACCGCCGGCTGTGGCCGGAAACAATCAGAAGCACCAGTTCATATTATCATAATATAATTCCTAAAGAAAGCTCTCTCCACTTAACGGAAGGCCTAATCGTTCCGAGATTTTTCTTTAGAAATTTTAGTACCAGGCATGCAAAACCCCACCGAAGTGGGGTCTTACACAGACATTCGTTTGAGCCAGCCATTGCTAGCACTCACTAAGGCAGTATAGCATACTCTGCAAATAAAAGCAAGTTTTAGGTTATTTCCCGGTTACACCCTTTAAAACGGCCTCATACATGCCTTTAGCTTGATCATATCGGGTGTCTAATTCATAAGCGGCTTTTGCCTCGGCCAGTGCCTCATTTTTCCGGCCTAACATGTAAAGAGCCTGAACTAGTTCGAAGCGCATAGCCTGTTTTTGTGGTGAAAGCTCTATCGCTTTCTTAATATATGGCAAGGCCTGATCCGGAGAGCCAATACCATCAAGAAGAGACCCCATTAGAATTTGATACCTGGCGTCATTTGGCACCAGAGCAATCTGTTTTCCTATTTCGGTATAGGTTAAGGTAAATAATTCTTTCTTAATATCCTGACTAACATTTGGTGACTGCAAAACCGATGGCGTAAGTGAGAGTAACTGCTCTCTTATCTCCGCCTGGCCCATTGAATTGTACGACAGAGCTTTTTTAAATGCCGTGATTCCATCCCCTATCTGACCATTTTGCAAAAAGTTTAAACCCTGAATCAACGTTTGATTAGCCCTTATACCCGGTATGTTTACCCACCACAGGCAGACTGCTGTCAGAATAACTACAGCCGGGATTAAGACATAATTCTGGTATTCCTCGTTGGAGATAAAATCTGACATAAAGCGGAAAGCTTTCTTGTTTTCTTCCTGTTCCACAGCCCTGGCATGAACATAAGCCAGAGTGGTAAAGAACATGATATAACTGACCAGATTATCAAACACAAAAATAGCCTGGAACAAGTAACCCGTAAAGAGCCCCGTTAGAATAGCCCTCTCGGTAACGCTCAAGCTATTTTTTCTAAACCAGAGCAAATAGAGTGCGGCCCCAAAAAGAGCCAAATAAGAAAGAAAACCGAGAATACCGGCGGCCACCAAAAAATCTAACGGAGCGTTATGTGCTCGATCAAACCAAGACTCCTGAGCATACATTCCGGGATCATAATACTTGTTAAAAACGTAATTAAAACCCTCCTGTCCCCAACCTAAAAGAGGTTTCTCTTGAAAACCTTTTATCGCCATCGGCCACACCAACTGACGGGCCTGACCATTTAGGTTACTCCAAGAAACAGACAGCAACCGATTAAGCGCACTATTGTGCTTAACAAAATCCGTATCGAGAATCCTTACAGCCACACCAGATAGATGCATTTTTTTATAGACTGCCGTATCACGAAAAACAAAAACGGAATAGAATAAACCCAGAACAAAGAAAAGAGCAAAGATGCCGGCGGCTATTCGTTTCAAGAGTAGATTATTCTTTTCAAAAATAGCTATCAATAAGGAAGCTATTAATATTCCGCCAGCAAAGCCAAGCAAAACACCACGTGAAGTTGTGGCTAAAATATAGAAGTACAAGCAGAACAAGATGGAATAACTATAAATTGACGGGCTAAAAAAAACAGATTTCGCAAAACGAGCCTGAAACAATTGCTGTCGAAACGAGATTGCAATAATTATCAAACCCAGAGCGATTTCAATCACCAGCGCCAACCACCAAACTATTCCTGATCCGATCAATCCTACGTGCATCGCCCGCACAACCAGACAAAAAGTAGTGATCATAACCAGATATAAAACACCGGAATACACGCTCGATAAAACATTCTTTTCTTTCTTTTTACCGATTACGTCATGATAAATAAGAAGTAAACAAAAACAGGCAAAAAACAAAGCCATGACACCCAGATAAATGGTGTTACCCAAAGGTCCGGACCAGCGATCCCCCACTAAGCCCATGTACTGCATGAGCCCGGCCAGAGAAAAGGTGTTACCTGGCGAATTGGCTAATTCTTTCAAATAAGCAAAATATTCATATCCAACATAAAATACCGGTGAAACTATGGTGAATCTAAAAAACCAGAGCCACAACTTTTCTGTATTGAGCATCGAACTCAGGACCAATAAGTAAGCCAGCAAATGAATAAAAGTCACCCAACCTTCCATCCTTTCAAAATTACTCCAAAAAGGTTTTAAAAAAATGCCAGGAATAGGAATAGGAGAAATAGGATTGTAAGCTGCCACAGCGCTAATATAACGTTCTATTGACGGCAAAACGGCATTAATATCAGCCAGAAGCAAGACAAAAGTTAAAATACCGGCCGCGCCCAAAACCCAGGACCATTTTGGCCTAAATTCCTTGTCTTTTATAACTAAGATCAACCACAGCCCAAAAATAATCTCGACTATTATTCGAAAAGCAAAACCCTTGCCCGTAATATAGGGGAAAAACATACCGTCGGCGACGAAAAATGGAACAACTAAAACCGCCCCAATACCGGCCCAAATGCAATATTTTAATATTTCTTTTATATTCATGATTATATTTTACTTTGATTATTATCGACTTTTAGCATTTCTCTCAGTTTATCCTCCGGTATTTCCTTAGGTTTATCATTTATTTTATCCTGAGGCAAGGTTTCTTTTTTTTCTTCAGTTAACGCCTTTGCTGGTTCCTTAGCTTTATCTTTGTTTAATGAAGAGAGGACAGCTCGAAGCTCAGACAGACTTTTTTCATTTACGGTTTTCTTGGCGATACTATTCGTATTATTTGAAACATTACTTGGGTCATTTGTTATTGGAGCGAGTTTTGGTTTTAATTCCTTGAGTGGGATAAAATCATCATCACTAGGCAGATCTGGTTTGGGTATCGCTGGAGTAACTGGTCTTACCTCTTCACGTTTAAAGTATTTTGGGCGCTCAAAGCTTCTAACCGGCGCTGAAGTAACTGCGGCCGCGGGAGTTACTTGGGTTCGAGTTTGCTCCGCTGGTTTTTTTTCTGGTACCTTACTGACAGCAACAGCCGGTCTAACGGCAGGTGTTGGACTTTCAACTTTCCTTTCTGTTACCAAACTAGGGACTGCCGCTTCAGCTTTCTTAACGATTGGAGTTGGAGTCTGACCATTACTTTTGTGCCAATTCATCACTTCTTCTTCTACTTCGGCCCGAGTCATAGCAAACTGCTTTTGGGACATTTCTACTACTTCTGGTTTATGAGAAACCGTTGGCTCCTTGATCGGCGGCATAGTAGAAGCGGAAAAAGGCGCCGAACTGACCCCATCAATCATCAGTTTTAAGTATATCTGAGTAAAACCCAAGTTGACCAAATCTTCGGCCGTAAACTGCGGAGCAAATTCTTTTTCCAACACTTCCGCATCAAAGGCTCCCACCCTAAACGTAATCATCGTACCGACGTTTCCAAAAACTGCCGCCCGCACTTCTTCGGACATTTGCTCGATATATTGGTGAGCAATGGTCAAGTTCAATTTATATTTTCTTGCCTCGGACAAAATATCCGCAAAACTCTCATTGGCAAAAGATTGGAATTCGTCTACATATAGATAAAAATTTGGAAGTTTTTGCAGAACTTTTTCCGGAACATCAGCTCGAGACATGGCAGCCAAATAAATCTTGGTGATAAGCATAGACCCGAGCAAGTTGGCATTAGCCTCACCTACTCGCCCTTTAGATAAGTTGATAATGATAATTTTATTTTCATCCATCATCTTTCTTAAGTCAAACGAGGACTTGCTTTGACCGATAATATTTCTGATCAAAGGATTTGAAGTAAACTGGCCAATCTTGTTCTGAATGGCCGGAGTAGCCTCCGCGGCAAACTTATCCGTATACTTGGCAAACTCGTCCACCCAAAACGATCGGACCGAGGGATCTTTAACATTGTTTACGATTTGTGTTCGGTAGGCCTTGTCCGCGAGCATTTTATTCACTCCCAGCAAAGTGGTCCCGGGTGTTTCCAGAAGGGCCAGCAAGGTGTTGCCTAAAATATATTCCATCCTGGCTGACCAGGCGTCTACCCAGATTTTTTTAAAAGTAGACATCAAACCGGAGACTACCAAATGCCTTTTATCAAAACCGACATCTTCAAGAACGTTAAAAGAGATTGGGTGTTCCAAATCAAAAGGGGCAAAATAGAGGACGTCTTTTATTCGATGTTCCGGTACGTAATTCAGCAGTAGTTCCGCGGTTTTGCCGTGCGGATCAATAAAAGCCATACCCTCACCATTGGCGATATCCTGAACCGCCATATTTTCCAAAAGGGTGCTTTTACCCAAACCAGTCTTTCCGATCACATACACATGACGAGTCCGATCCTTGGCTTTGATACCAAACTCCACATTCCGGTTTCGGGAATCTGCCAAGGCAAAAGTTGTGACTCTTTCTGGATCGTACATTTGTTACCAGTATAACACAAGAAATTAAAACATAAAATATTCATAATATAAAAACGACCGTTTTCCTAACGGTCGTTTGTCCATCTACGGCACTTTGAACGAACCTACCTCATTGTGGTCCAGGAAACTCTCTGGTGCCCGCAATGCGCTAAAAGTCTTGCGTCTCTGTGAATTGCCCCCCTTGGTTTGCGGCTAATAGACACGGCATGGCAGATTTCCTTGAACCTTTCGTTGCCAAGAGTCACCCAGGCGCGGATATAATCCGTCAGATCTATTTCACCTGAAAACCCTTGAGCATGGAGCTGCGCCAATCGTTGAGCCTCAGAAACCGGTAGTTTTTCCAGGAGCAGTGAGTTAGATGAACCCGCCAAGGCTGTCCTCAGCCATTTAGGTATATCTTCATTGAGGTTAAAACACCGGATCAACTGCACCCTCAAACCTCTCTCCCAATCCCTGATCCGGATATCTACTTCCTGTCTCATTCGCCGATTTTTCCGATGAAGCTTCTGTTTTTCTTTCCTATCCACTCTTTACCTCACTTCCATGACGTTACAAATCTGGCTTTATTATACAGAATAAATAAATTATGTCTAGTATAATTATTTAGTGAGAAGAGCACTTTGAGTATAAGTATTCGCCGCATCCCACAGCAACCAGGAAGTCAGACCGGCGTCATAGGTGGCTTGGATTTGAGCACGAACCATGGCTGGCGTGTAGGGAACGGGATAATCGTTATCCTGAAGCCAAGGCCGAAGGACTGCTACTTTAGCATATTTAGACGGGATTATTGTCGGTTTGGTAGTCGAACTCACAGCCGGCTTGGTGATCGGCGTTATCAAGGCTTTCATTCTCCTGACTGCACTATCCATAGAAAACTTTACGATTTCATACGGATGAGCATTGATGGCGGCGACGCTCATATAATTCATAAAGCCCACCGGATAATGTGACGGATAAACCATCTGATCAATAAAATCAAAGTTGGGCAAGGCGTCTTCCATCACTTGACCAATATTCAAATCATCATAATTAGTAGCAGTCATTCCAAACAAATCAGCTGAGATTGGGATATGAGCATCGACACCGAGAGTTTGGTGTAAATATTCATAGAAACCTTTCATCACCACTGACTTACCTGTCACCAAGCTAGTGCTCGTCGCGTAGGCTTTTAAGGTAGCCTGACTCCAAGGGAAATAAATATCCTTCATATCCCCATCAGATGGGAAACGAATGTAATCAAAATTAATCTCGTCAAAACCGATAGCATATGATTCCTTGGCGAGGTCTGCCAGATATTTCCACATTTCTTTATTCCCGGCATCAATATAACTGATACCCTTATGATCTTTCCAATTCAGAGTCTTGTCACTATTTTTTTTCACAGCCCAGTCTGGATGAGTTTTGGCTGCGTATGGGTCCTGAAAAGAAGTAACGCGACCGATAACATAAATATTGTTCTGATGAAGTGTTTCAATAAAATCCGCCATATCCTTTGCCTTACAGCCACCACCGGCATTATTTTTGAATTCGGGATTATCTATCGCAAAGGAAACCGTTCCGGTATAGTCTTTAATGTCAATCACGATGGAATTTATTTCTGTTTCGTTGGTCAATTTTAAAAGTTTAGCGCGGAAACTTGGTGTACCAGCCACGCAAGCGGTCATGTATATCCCTTTTACCGCCGTAGGCGTAGAAATGTGTGCTGTCTCTTTTTTTACCAGGACCGACTCTTCTGCGGTAGTAGTAGAGATGGAAGTAACTAAAGTGGAAGTTGCAGTGACCATCACTAAGTTGCTTTTTGAATCAAAAATAGATGTTGCGGGCAGATAACGTGGTAAAACAAAAAAGGCGAGGATTATAACCACCAAACTCAAAAGCCCAATATAAATAAAATTATTGCGGATTGTTTTCAATATAAGTGTCTTTTATTGATTCTGTCTCGTCCCCATGTAAAACTTTCAAAACTTTATTGAGTTCTCTCCTGATCATGATGGATAAAACGACGATAGCTAAACCGCTTACAATAAAGATATAGTCCTTCCAATCTCGAAAAATAGCCATAAACGGAGTGGCAGTGAGAAAGACCAAAGCACCCAAAGCGGTAATTGATGTAATTTTTAGCATTTTTTGTTTATTTATCTCGAGTTGTATCGAGAAATACTTATAAAGCTCAACCAGTATAGCAATATTATTCGGGAGAAACCAGTACCACAAACTCTCCCCTTACTTTGTCAGAATTAACGGTAAAATACTGCAAAACTTCGGCTGGAGTCCCGTGCACTATTTGTTCAAAAACCTTGGTCAGTTCCCGCGCAATGACCACCTTTTTATTCGGAGCAAACTTCAGTAGTGATTCCAAGGTCTTGATAATTCGGTGCGGTGATTCATAAAAAACTGCAAGCCTTTCACTGGCGCCGATTTCTTTGAATAATGTTTCTCGCCCTTTTTTATGCGGCAAAAACCCTAAAAAAGTAAACTCGGCGGTATTTAGTCCTGAGATTGACAAAGCGGAGATAACGGCACTTGGACCAGGAACAGCAATAACTTCCACCTCCGGAAAAGTCTCTTTTATTTTAGCCACCAAAACTGAGCCTGGGTCAGAAATTGTGGGGGTGCCAGCATCAGACACCAAGGCCAGGTTTTTCCCCTCACCAACCATTTTTAAAATATATTCAACTTTCGAATTTATTTTATCTGCTCCCGGTTTTAGATTATCAGATGGATAGCTGAAAGTGGTTGTTTTGATATCGTATTTGTTCAGCAGATTTTTAGTTACCCTGGTATCCTCACATAATACCAAATCCACCTCACCTAAAATACGTACCGCACGATAAGTGATGTCCTCCAGATTACCTATTGGTGTTCCTACAACATAAAACTTGTTACTCATAGGTTTGATATTACCTTAAAATTAGAAATTAAAAAAGGGCACACAGTCTGATGACTGGGCGCCCTTTTTAATAATTAGATTAATACTCCCTCATACTTACCTGTGCATCTACTTTCTTCATCAGGTCAATCACCACGGAAACAACAATCAAAAGGGCGGTACCACCGATAGCTAAGGATTGGATGCCAGTAATGGCGCGCATAGCCAGAGGGAGGACAGCAATGAGACCGAGGAAGATGGCTCCCACCAAAGTGATCCGGGTTAAAACTTTGCCAATATATTCGGCGGTACTGATACCTGGACGAACGCCAGGGATAAAGGCGCCATTTTTCTGCAAGTTTTCCGAAATAGCGTGGGGATCAAAAGTAACGGCAGTATAGAAATAAGTAAACAAGAAAACTAAAATAAAGTAAAAGATGGAGTAAAACCAGCCGTTCTTCAAAATAGCTAAAATGGTATCAATTATTGATTTGATTACACCACTGGCCATAGTCGTAGATAAATATTGAAAAATCATCTGCGGAAAAAGCAGGATGGATAAGGCAAAGATAATCGGAATCACTCCGGCTTGGTTTACGCGCAACGGTAAATAAGTGGACACTCCGCCATATACCTTATTCCCCCTGACGCGCTTGGCGTAAGTAACCGGGATCGGTCTTTCCGCTTCAGTCACTATAACCACACCAAGGACAACCAGCAAAGCGGCAAAAGCAAAGCCGATATAAAGTGGAATCTGTGAGGGGGTAAAGGTGATCAGGAGGCGGGCCAAGCTCTGAGGCACGGTGGCGACGATACCGGCAAAAATAATGAGCGAGGTACCGTTACCAATTCCAAACTCGGTCATAAGCTCACCCAGCCACATCAAGAATACCGAACCGCCAATGACCACCATGATGTTAGTGATCATTTCCAAAGAATTTAAATGGCCAACGACACCGGATTTTTCCAACAGTAAAAGGAAACCACCGCCCTGAATCAAAGCCAGAGGAATAGTCAATAATCTGGAGTACTGTGTAAATTTGGCACGGCCAGCCTCACCCTCCTCATGATACATTTCTTTAAGTTTAGGAAAGATCATGGTCAGAAGTTGCATGACAATGGATGCCGTGATGTACGGACCAACCCCAAGCATCACAATAGACAATTTGGACAACCCTCCACCAGAAAAAATATTAAACAAACCAAAAATATCACCAGTTGGGCTGTTGAAAAATGCCTGAAGTTTTATTGGGTCCACGCCTGGTACTGGAATGGTAGATAAAAAACGAAAAATGACCAGTGCTCCAGCTATAAAAATAATTCTTCTTCTCAAGGAAGGATCCTTAAAAATGAGGCTTATTTTTTCAAAAAATTTTGACATCTTTTTGTGAGCTACTGACCTTAAACCAGACTATTTGACCGAACCGCCGGCTTTTTCTATCTTTTCTTTGGCGCTCTTAGAAACCGTGCAGTTGACCAAGGTGATCTTTTTGGTAATTTCCCCAGTACCCAAAATCTTAATTTTCTGGTTCTGACCTTTGTACTGATTGATCAAACCAGCCGCAAATAAAGTTGAAGGTTTAACGGTAGCACCAGCCTTAAAAGCATCGTTGATCAAATCCAAATTGATTGCGGTAACCGGATGAGTAACGCCAGTGATGGATTGGAAACTGTAACCACGGAGTTTAGGCATACGCTTAATAAAATCTCTCCATTCCGGGCGGGCCTTATGACCAGCACGAGCAGTCTGACCCTTACCTCCTCGGCCAGAGGTTTTACCTCTTTTGCCGCCACGTCCCACGATCATGACTTTCTTATTGGGAGTTTTTCTTTTTATGTTGTGTATCTGCATGGTATTTAAAAATTATTTAGTAGTGACTACTGGAACAACAGGTTTTACTTCCTTAACCGGGGCATTACCCAACTTTGTTAAAGCCTCAATGGCGGCACGAGCAATATTCAACTTGTTTTTAGAACCGGACAAAATCTTGGCGGTTACATCCTTTATCCCAGCCAAATCAATCACGTTTCTAACAGCGCTACCGGCCACAATACCTCGGCCTGGAGCCGGCCTGATAACCACTCTGGCGCTGCAATACTTGGAACTAACCTCGTGTGGAATAGAAAAAGTCTTGGTAGTATTCACGGTAATCATATTTTTCTTGGCATTCCTAAGGGCTTTATCAATGGCCAAAGAGGTATCGTTAGCCTTACCTAACCCCACGCCCACTCTACCTTTCTTGTCACCAGCCACAATGGCCACAGAAAAAGAAAAACGTCGTCCACCGGTTGCCACACGAGCCACACGGCGAATATTCAACATTTTTTGCTCAAATTCATTACGAGGTCGGGCGTCACGATGTCCCGGTTTGCGAGGATTTTTGGAACGGGCATCAGCACCCCCTTGTCCGTGCGGACGAGGAGTAAAGCGAGCGGTAGAAGGCCGACCACCGGCTACTTGAGCGGGAGTCTGCACCACTGGCGCTGCGGGAGGAACTGGGGTGACGGTATTTTCTTTTTTTATTTCTGTATCCATATTTTTGATTAAAACTTAAGTCCACCAGCTCTGGCCCCATCCGCAAAAGCTTTCACCCGGCCGACATATTTGAATCCGCCACGATCAAAAACCACTTGTTCAATTTTCTTACCTAAAGCGAGTTTAGCTAACTCTTTGCCGGTTTCCGTACACTTATCCATAAAGGTCTTGCCCTTTACTTTCATGGAAGACAAGGAAAGAAGAGTCTCGGATTTGGTATCGTTGATCAACTGACCATAAATATACTTGTTAGACTTAAAGACCGATAAGCGGGGTTTTTCCTTAGTACCAAAAACCTTGGCGCGGATTTTCTTGTGCCTTCGTTCTACTTTTGCTTTTTTAATATTTATGTTTTTCATATTCTAAATTCGGCTTTAGACGGTCTTCTTGCCTTCCTTTCTCTTAATGACTTCTTTCTCGTATCTGATACCTTTTCCTTTATATGGCTCAGGTTTCTTTAAAGCGCGAATCTCAGCTACATATTGACCCACAAATTCCTTATCAATTCCGGAAATAGTGATAATGTTTTTCTCGGAAGCCACTTTCAAATTCTTGGGGATAGCCACGGTAATAGGATGAGAAAAACCAAGCTTAAAAACCAAATTAGTACCCACCACATCGGCTTTAAAGCCGATACCCTCAACGATCAATTTCTTTTCAAAAGCTTTATTCACACCCTGAATCATGTTATTGACATGGGAAGAAACGGCACCCCAAAGACTATTCATATCAGTATTAGGGTTCTTGGCGGCAGGAGCAAAAGAGACCTTACCATCCGCTACTTCGATTTTTATGCCCGGTTGAAAAGAACGGGAAAGTTCGCCCAAAGGACCTTTGACGGAAACGTTACTGCCACTGACCTTTACTTCAGTCTTAGCAGGGATTATTAATATTTTTTTTCCAATTCTTGACATTTTTTTGTTTTTTTCGAACTACCAAATCTTGAACAATACTTCCCCGCCCACTTTTTCCCTGATTGCTTGTCTATCAGTCAGTATACCTTTAGGGGTAGAAAATATAGTCTTACCAAAACCGCCTTTCATTGGATGAATATCCTCAAAACCTTTGTAAATCCTTCTCGAAGGCTTGGAAATTCTCTGTACCTCTTGAATTTTACATTCACCGTTATGGTAATTTAAGACGACTTCCAAGTTCGAGCTGGTCTTTTTTTGGCTGGCCGATTTCAAATAACCTTCAGCAACCAAAACCTTGGCAATAGCTTCCTTAAGTTTTGAATACGGCAAGACGACGGTTTCCTTGTGAACCTTTCCGGCGGTCTTTAGTCTAGTAATTAAATCGGCGATTGGGTCTGTTACCATGATGATTTTTTAATGCCAGGAATTTTACCCTGATTAGCGAACTCGCGGAAACAAATTCTACAAAGATCAAAATCTCTCATGTAACCATTTTTGCGGCCGCAACGAAAACAGCGTCTCACCACACGTGAGGCAAATTTTGGTTCTTTCCTGGCTCTTGCTTTGACTGATGTTTTTGCCATGTGAAATTAATCCTTTTTGCTACTCTTTTTAAATTAAAAAGCCCATATGAGCTTCGTCGCGATATACTAGCAAAACGGCGTTTAAAAGTCAAACGAAAGGTCTTACTTTGAGAAGTGATCCTTAATTGACCCTATAATATAACCAGCAACTATCCCAACTATAGGAAATAATATCACTATTCCACTTCCAGGCCCAACCTCCCCATGCCCAAACAATAGTGCCGACGGAAAAGGAATACCCAGAAAGAATCCCACTAAAGTATACTTCAGCTGGGCAGACCATTCTCTCTTATTAATGAAACTAAATACTAGCCAATAGAATACGACCACTAAGGTGATAGTGACAACTACAGACAAGCCCTGCTCTTTAGCTTTAAGTAAAAATTCCTGATCCATTTGTAAAATAAGTATAATACCAGAGACACTAAAACACCAATAAATTATCCCCTATTTTATAATGTTCCCTGGCACCAATGCTGATAATGCCGTTCGACCAAAGAGAAACTTAAGGTTTATATATTTTTGCAAAAAGAGCGATATGCGACGCAATTCTTTCCGCTATAGTTGATTTAGGTTTTAATTCTTCAATTCCTTTTTTCCACTTATTATACTCATAAGATGTTTCACCCTTTTCAGTCATGCGAACAATATCGTAATAATCACTTTCCAAACCATTAAATCTAAGGATCTTTTGCATGACATCCATCTCGTTATTGGTAGAGCCAGAAACCGTCTGGGTACCATTTCTCTGAGCAAATTCAGAAATCGCAAAGCCGAAGAACACGCTCTTTTTGGCCATCTCATAGCCGATTTCTTTCATGACTTCCACAACGCCCCAAATACTCGGCATTTTATAAAGACCATGCAGTTTTTCGACACCAACCAGAGTACTCCCCCTAACATTTATTGTCATAACAACCACGAAATCAGCCCAATTTTTATTATGAGAATCTCTTATAGATTGAATGGCATCCTGTACCGCTTCTTTTTCAGTTAAAAAAGGTGGTTTTAACATTATATGGTTAACAACCTCGACGCCAAACCCCCTCAGAAGAGCAACCCTGTTTTCAAAATCAGTGGGCAATAATTTATTAAAAGCGCCGTCTCTAATTAAAGGATTTGAACTTTCCATACCATAACCAATTTCCACCCACGTCTCATCACCGAGAATAGACCTCATCTCTGCCATATTTTCTTCGGTGATAAACTCCAACCTTGATTCGGTAAAAAAACCAACCTTTTTGCCTGGAAAACTTTTTGCATATTCTGCAATCCTGTTCAAAATGTATACCCTTACATTCTTCGATATTTCTTTTTCATCAAAAAAGGAACCAAGGGCATTAACGTTAAAAAAGGCGTCACTATAACCTTCGTTGCTCGCCGTAACAAAATCCATCTTTTTTTTAGCTTCAGCCATTAATAATTCTTCAGAAAATGAACCATTTCTACCATAATCACACATTAGACAGCCACCACACTCCAACATGTGGCCACAACCGGCAGTCGGAAGAAAAGCTAACGGTGCGAACCTAGGCTTTGTGGAATCATCTTTATCACGCCCCCTACTTGGAAGCATAAAATAACCCCATTCATTTGTACTAATTATTTCTGTTGAATTTCGAACTTGTGGCATTATTTGCATCCAAGAGACCTTGGCAAGATCGATGGTTTCTTGTTCAGATATCCCTTTTAATCCTTCAGGAACCACAACCCTATCTTCAGAAATTGGATTGGACATATCGATATTTCCATTTGACACAGCTTCGCTCCATCTTTGCTCAATCTGTCTTGCTTTTATTTGTCTTAGATTTTCATCTAAGTTAATTTTCTGACTCTCCATATCAAAATAATATCATGTAACAAAAAAGATTACGATGGATAAAGCCTTTACGCACAGAGACTATTTGGTCCCAAATAAATCCAAAAACCTTTTAGTATATCCGCCAGAAAAGTAATCCCTAAAAAAGATTTCTTTCTTAGGATCCAAGGGTGAAAAATCACCTCTAAAATACTGACCGGATCCATGAAACCTTTTCGAGTGATTAACAGTTCTTGCAAAGACATTTTTTACAAATTCTGATCCATAGTTTGTTGCTGTAATAATTTCATTGATCGTTTTACCCTCGTTAATCGCTAAATACAAGATTGTATCAATGGCATGAAATGTTCTTTTGGTATCTTTTAACTTGGCTCCATCCAAATAACTGGCCACTTTGCTTTCCCAAGTGGTACTATTTTCACTATTTAGTCGAGAGCCTATTCCCAAGATATCGCACATGGCTATAACCAGCGTTTTTGGTAAGCCGCTCAGAACCGCTAGGTTTGTACCGCCGCTTGATCCATTTGTAACTTCGTCCAATAAAAATTCGGTAAGGTTTGTGGTATCAACGCTCACCAACAAGCCAGTATCTTCACTGGGAAGCGTAATAAGCGTATTCGTAAGACCCATGGGGAGATTTTGGATTTCCCCATAGAATAATTTATGTTTACCAATAATCTGGTTCATCACTTTTTCAATATCGGAGACGGGATATTTTAAATCCAGCAATCTGATGGGGACTGATTTTGAATAATGATCAAACAAATATTTGGAATACGCCTTTCCTCTTTTGGTATCGTCTTGACTATAATACTTTGAATTAAAATTGATGATCGTAATTAAATCTTGATCGGTTTTTTCTTTAGTGGACCTATTTTTATAAGCATCAATTGTTAGTCTGGCCACCAAGCCGGAATCATATCCTCCCGACACAGCAATAATGGGTGTAAAAGGTATTAAGTCCGAAGAAGCGTTGCTCTTCGCCGCCATTTCCCACATTTTAGCGTTGCCATCCATATCGACAGTCGAATTCAGCATCTTATGATAGCGAAAATTTCTTTGACTAAAATATGAATTTATAAATCCATTTTTCCCGACGATATCCTTATATATGTCGGAACAAAGTTTTTTTAACTTTTTTTGGTTAAGCACAGGCACGTCGCCATTAATATCTGAAATCTTACCCAAACATACCGGGGTTTCATTTTTTAAATTTTCGATACTGACAACGTTTCTCGGTGACGAATTTTTATTCATATTAATTACAAAAATTTAATAAATTTGTTCTGCTTATCAACCAAAATCTGTTTTGGAATTATAGGCTTATCAACTACTGAAAAAGCCATAATGATAATTTCCTCACCTTTTTTTATCAAATGAGCGGCTGCGCCATTCATACAAATAACACCACTGCCAGGCGCCCCCTCTATCACATAAGTTTCCAGCCTGGTGCCGCTGGTATTGCTTACGACCATAACTTTTTCATACAGCTCGAGACCAACTAAATTCATTAAATCTTTGTCGATTGTGATACTACCTACGTAAGCAAGATCAGCTTCGGTTACAGTCGCTTTATGTATTTTTGAATTAAGAAAAATACGCATATATTATATAATATATTTAAACACCCATTTAATCAATATTAAAATAATAATATAAAACGAAATGCCTATTTCAGCAACGCGTCCCCTATTTTATACTGTTCCCCAGCCCCCATGGTGATGAGGACATCGTTGGGTCCTACGGAGGATTGGAGGTAAGAAATAATGGAAGCAAAGTCGGGAAAAGAAAGCACGGAAACCTCCGAGGATGATTTATGTGCTTTCTTTATCTCCTCCGCTAGAATCTCACTGGAAATAGTGGGATCAAAAACTTCCCTGGCCGGAAAAATCGTTGCCAAAATAACTTCGTTTGCATCACCAAAAGCACCGGAAAATTCATTTAGTAAAAGTTTGGTCCGAGAAAAAAGATGTGGTTGAAAAACCACCACAATTCTTTTATCCGGAAACATTTCCCGCGCCCCTTGGAGGGCGGCTTTCACTTTCTGCGGATTGTGAGCGTAATCATCATAAACCAAGGAACCGTTTTTCGTTTGGCCTTTATATTCAAATCGGCGCCAAGTGCCGGCAAATTGCGCGAGCGTTTTCTCCGCCTTTTCCTTATTTATCCCTAAGGCCTGAGCAACGCCCAAAGCGGTCTTGGCATTCTGGCGGTTGTGCTCCCCGGGCACCAATAATTTCTCTTTCAACTCAAGTTGACCATAGTCAACTATTTGGCAGCTGACATTATCAATAATCGGTTTTAGATTTGGCAACTTGGTATTGCAAATCAAAAAACCATCGGCCGGAAGTTTCTGCGCCAGATGCAAAAAAGAATTTTGGATATCCGCCAAATCTTTGTAGAAATCCAAATGATCCAAATCTAGATTATTGATCACTAAAATTGACGGCTCCAGATTATGAAAAGATTTCCGGTATTCATCCGCTTCCACCACCAGATACTTGCTCTTGCCCATTATAAAATTGGTGGTGCCGATCAAACTTCCCACAATCACCGTCGGATCCAAACCGGCGTCAATCATTACCTTGGCAATCATGGCCGTCACCGTGGTCTTACCATGCGTACCCGAAACGGCGATGGTATATTTTTGTTTGGAAATAATATTCAGCGTTTCCGGATAAGTTAATATTTTAAAACCACGCGCTTTAGCCTCCACCATCTCTGGGTTATCCGCCGGAATGGCCACGGTATAGACAAGTAAATCACAGTTCGCCGGAATATTTTCTTTTTTATGACCAATAAAAATAGTCGCTCCAGCTTTTCTCAATTCTTCTGTCACCTTTGTCTCATCTCTATCTGACCCGATAATGGTTTTCCCTTGAAGTAAAAGCATCCGGGCAATGGCGGAGATCCCGATCCCCCCGATGCCGATAAAGTAAATATTCTGAGCTTGTTTTAAAAAATCTTCAGACATACCAGTATCTTAGCAAAATCCAGACAAAAAAATAGGGCAGGAAGATCACTCTTCCCGCCCCCGACTCCAAAACTTTCGTTCCGAGTCTAGCTCCCCCTTTGGTCGCTGTCCCTCCGCTTAGGCTGCTTCACCCCGACGGCGCTGACGACTCTTCCGCGCGTATCGGCTCACTTTACCGTCTTCGGCTTCCCGAACGACGATCATCGGCCCATGCTCGGTTTCCTTCACCGCAAGCTCCACGGGACCAACCGGCGGCTGACTGGCTACCGGTGCCGACTTACACTCCCGAGACAGACGCACCAGTTCGTGCGTGGCATCTTCGAAAGTCATGAGCGGCTTGTTGCCGGAGTCCATCGAAACCTGCCCGGCGCACGTCAGGCGATTGAGCCCAAAACGCTCAAACGCGACGTCGTTCCCCGGACTGAAGAAGAAGTGCGGACCACAAGCGGACATAACCGCTTTCTCGCCCGGGTAAAAGTTTCCACCCCAGAGCGCGCCAGCATTCCGGCAAACGAGCAGGGTATCACGCGTCCGGTTGACCTCGGTCAGGAAGAAATCGTCAACCAGCACAAACCGTACCGGCTGGAACGACTTCCCGCACTTGGTGCAAACGGTCTCCATACCCCAGACAGCCATCATGGCCTGCAAGTCTTCTGCATTGAGCGGACGACCCAGACGCACCGAGACCTCATAGAGTTTCGGCAGCGGAATCACGTTGCGCGGCCGCATCCCCTTGAGACTGAGCGGATTGTTATACCACGCCCACGCTTCGGGAACGATGATCACCATTTTGACACTCTCGCCACTCTTCTGACCGATGGGACTGATCTCTGCTTTCATCTTCTAGCTCCTTCTTGTAATGATACAAAACCCCACCCAGCTCACTTGGTTTCCGAACCAAGCGCGCCAGATTTCTAAAGTATCACAATTTAGGTTTTACCTCTGTCTAGTAGCTTAGCATATTAAAGTGCAAAAGTCAATAGGCAAAACATAAACAAAATTAACCTCCAAAAAGTCCTTATTTTAAGGCTTTTATTAGCTTATTAAATTGATCTCCCCGGTCATATTCATTATCAAACATACCAAAAGACGCAAAGGCCGGAGAAAAGAGTAAGACGTCCCCTTTTCGACTTTTTTTTACCGCCCCCACTACCGCCTCTTTAAGATTTTCGCATTTTATTGCCTTAGTAATATTTAATTTATTGGAACCAGTACCAGCAAGCAAAAAAACTTCTTTGCAAGATTTAGGTATTTCTTTCACCAGGCCGGACATATCCAGACCCTTATCAGCTCCGCCTAAAATCAATACAATCTTTTTATTACCAAGGGATTTTAAGGCTACCAATGTGGCATCCGGAGTAGTGGCGGTAGTATCATTATAAATTTTAATTCCTTTGTATTGTTTTACAAACTGCAACCGGCCATCTACCCCGGCAAAATTTTCTACGGCTTTTTTAATTGTTTTCTCTTCAATTTTTAAAATCCTCCCAACTGCTATGGCATAAGCAATGTTGTCCAAATTATGTTGTCCGGGTATTTTTATCTTCCAAGCTTTGGACACCGCCTGGCCATTAATAACGATCTTATGACTTTTTATCTGGCCAATCCTCTCCGCAATCTTTTCCCCGCAAATTAAATAATCCTCCGGTTTTTGATTCAAATAAATCTGCGCCTTATCCAAGAAGTATTTTTGCCCGGCTTCTATCTTATCCTTGCTTCCCTTTAAGTAAAAATTCATATGGTCCGGCAATAAATTGGTAAAAACGGAAATTTGCGGACTTTTTTTTATCTCTCCCATTCCATGCAGACACCAGGAATCAAGCTCGAGTACCACCATATCCCCCAGTTTAATTTTACCCAATAAAGCCAAAGTGGAATTGCCCTGAACATTTCCGGCTAAATGGACTTTCCGCCCGAAAGCCGATTTCAATATTTTATAAATAAGAGTGGTGGTAGTGGTCTTACCCCGCGTACCAGTAACTCCAATGACTTTCACTCCTTCCGCGTATTGCATAAAAAGTGATTCGCTCTCGTGAATGGGAATATTATTCTTTTTGGCTTCCAAGAGATACAGCGAGTCCGGCGGCACATTCCCGGGTTGTAAGATAAAATCGGCAGTTTTAAAATCTAGAATATCATGCCGACCCAAGACGTATTTGATATTTTTAAATTTGTTTAGTTTGACCAGTGAAGTTTTTAACTCAGTCTCTGATTTTAAATCAGTAATTGTGAGTTCCGCCCCACACTCCGCCAAAAAAATAGCGTCATTGAGAGCCCCACCTAAAAGCCCCAACCCCATCACAGTCACCTTCTTTCCTTTAAATAAATTCTTATAATTTTTCATATAGATGTAAATTTAGTCCTTTCCCAATCAGTGGGCACCATTCCAGCAACTTTCTTATTTGCCACATCTATCTGCATAACCATGTCTTTAAGCTTCCACCCCCTTACAAAACCTGCCAGTTCAAATTTAATTTTCATGTCATTCATCACCTGTTCAGCCTGCTTCCTGAGGTTAACAATATCTTCAACCGAATAGCCCTGACCTCTTAAATTAAGTGAGTCCAACTCAGACCAACGAACGCCAGGAATACGCTCCATCACGATAAGATAAACACCTGACTGTTCTGCCTTAGCAACAAGTCTAGCGACAGGTAACTTCATCTGACCAACTTTTTGCATAACTTCATATTCATAAAAAGGATTGCCGGATTTCGCCATCGCTCCCTTGTTCGCATTTACTCTCTTTCCGACAGTTTGAATTTCAGCCCCTTCCGCGTCCTTCCAGACAGGAAAATCCTTAACGGCGGTTGGATCTTCTCTAACTACGCCTTGTTCATCAAGCATTCTTTCTCCTTTTTTAATATTCTTCCCTTCCCGCTCAAAATAGCCCACCGGATCAATAATAAATTCTTGCGGGGTAAAACCAGCAAATTCAGGCTCAATTTCAATTATTGGCACCGGTGCGCTTTCCGATATATTATTTTGTTGATTCAAGACACTTTCCATATATCAATATACTACCATAACGGATCACAATTAATACTATTTTCTTAAATGAAATTATGTTAACATTTGATAGTTATTTTATTAATTAACTAGAAAAAAGATGACAACAAACCTGCCAGAATATGCAGGGGCAACTGAAGGAATTGTAATTTTTGAAGGTGGGGAATTTAAAATAGACACAGGAGATCACGAGCCAATAACAATCGGAAAGGGGTACGACGTATATTCAAACACAATAAGAAAAATATAATGATGTAATAAAATAGCCATTTATAAGATGGCTATTTTATTACATAATTTTGTGCCGCGGAGAGGAATTTTTCCCTCGACTAAATTTTCGCCGTCGCTCAAATTTGTCTGGGCACCGGCTCATTAATTTTTTCTGCTGAAAAAATATAACTCCGCCGTTCAAATCCTCTACGCAAGCAAAGCAGTTTGCTTGCTCGCGCCCCGTTCGAGGACTCACTGTGGGCGCGAGAGGACTTGAACCTCCATAGGGTTACCCCTATACGCACCTGAAGCGTACGCGTCTACCGTTTCGCCACGCGCCCAACCCACACATACTATAGCAAAATCAGTAAAATTCAAAGTCCGAACATAGGAAAACCGCCGCTCCGAATTGAAGCGGCGGTTCATGAGACAGGAAAAAGTCAGATCAGTAGGCTGGAACCTTCGTGGCCGAACATGAGGAAAAATAGTATGCGATAGCCAAAGCTGTGACCAAAATAGCCGGCCGGACAAAAGGTGAGATTCTCCATAATACTCTTTGAAGCATTGATGCCTCCTTCTTTTTAGAAAGACCCCAAATTCTCAGAAAAGATTATCATAATCAAAAACCGATTACAACGTTTCCACCATCAAGGAATTGGTCCCGCCACGAGTACCCAAAGGTAAACCAAAGACGATAACGATCTTATCACCGATATTCACCAATTTTGATTCCAGAGCCAGTTTTTTTGCTTCATGGATAACTTCGTTTATTTCTCCAAATTTCTGACAGAGAACCGGCACGCAACCAAAGCTCAAAAGTAACTGATTGCGAGTTTTTTCTCTTGGCGTCAAAGCTAGTATTTTTTGTTCCGGCTTGTAACGGGAAATCATCCGGGCGGAAAAACCACCGTCGGTCAAAGCCACAATCAGCTTGGCGCCGGATTCTTTGGCCACTTCGATAGCTCCGTTACCCAAAGCGTCGGAGGTTCGTTTCACCGGATCACTGTATTTTCGGCTACCAAGAATTACCGTATGGTGTGGATCTTTCTCAATGCGCTGGGCAATTTTACCCATCATCTGAACCGCTTGGACGGGATACTGACCAAGGGTAGTTTCTTCCGAAAGCATTATGGCGTCCGTACCATCCAAAATAGCATTAGCCACATCGGATACCTCGGCTCGAGTTGGTACCGGTGAGCTGATCATGGATTCAAGCATTTGTGTGGCAGTAATAACCGGTTTCCCCGCCTGGTTGCATTTATGAATGATCATTTTCTGAATCAAAGGCACGTCCTCAGCCGGTATTTCAATCGCCAAATCTCCACGGGCAACCATGATACCGTCAGACAGTTTTATTATTTCATCAATATTTTTTAGGGCCTGGGGAGTTTCGATCTTGGAAATTATTCTCGCTTCGGATTTCGCTTCATCTAAAATCTGGCGTAATTCGATCACGTCTTCCGGTCGGCGAACAAAAGATAGGGCAAAGAAGTCAAAATTATTCTTCAAGCCAAATTTAATGTCCTCTCGGTCTTTTTCCGTCAGTGAAGCAACGGACAAATCAGAACCCGGCAGGTTTACACCGCGTTTACCTTTTATTTCCCCGCCCACAATCACCTGACAGACAACCTCGTTGCCATTAATTTCCAAAACTTCCAATTTCTTTTTACCGTCATGAAGTAAAACCGGATCACCCACTTTCACTTCTTTAGCAAACAAGGGATAATTAATTGAAACTTTTTCATCTGTCCCCGGTACCTTATCAGTCGTCAAAGTAAACTTGGCTCCCTCCTTTAGGACAGTCGAACCTTTTTCAAATTCACCAATCCGGATTTTTGGACCGGATAAGTCCTGGAGTCTGGCCACTTGGATTCCCGTTTTTTCCATGACTTTTTGCAGGTTGTCCGCCCGAACCTGATGTTCGGCAAAATCACCGTGAGAGAAGTTCAGACGCATCACATTCATACCGTTTTTCACAAGCTTGGTTAAGGTTTCCTCGCTCTCCGTAGCTGGACCGATAGTGCAGACGATTTTTGTTTTTTTAGGATTGTTCATATAAAATTTTAATTATTAAAACCGCCTAAAAGCGGATTGTGCGCGCACTAGGGTTCGAACCTAGGACCTTTCGAGTATCAGTCGAATGCTCTACCAGCTGAGCTATGCGCGCATTTTGCCTATGCCTCTTGGCGTAGCTGCAAAATGCAGCGTACCGAGAAGTCCTCTTCTCGGTGCCAGCAAGGTTACGATTGTAGCGACTATAAAAATTGCGCGTCCCGAAGAAGTAATCTTCTGTGGGGCCAGCAATTCATAAAATTGTTTCTCCCGAAAAAGTAATCTTTACGGGGCCAACAATCTCATGTCGCAACTCGTGAAATATAGCAAAAAAAGCGAAAAAAGGCAAAGAAAAACGCCCGGCAGTAAACTGCGGAGGGCGTTTTGTGAGAGGTGGGGCTTTTAACCCGGATACCTCTCGAGTGTGGTTATTGATCATGGCAATGTTGCATAGACCAGACTCCAAGCCGTAGTCGCGAGGAAGGCGGCCAGTACATAGAAACATATGTACCAGATGTGTTTGCTGATATCTTCCGCCAGCGGCCCACAATACACATTGAAGTCGTGCATGCATACCTTCAGGTTGTGTATGAACACCTTCAGGTTGAAGACCCTGATTGTTGCGAGCGTCTCCCTGTACAGACGGAACCACTCTGCTTCAATGTCTTGTTTTGCACACGTCAACGCAATATACTTCCGACCAATCAAAGAACTTGTCATTTTGAGTTTCCTTTCATTCCTAGCTTAAACTCTTATTCCTACCTAGTGTCAAGTATAGCATACTATACGTTAAAAGTCAATTAAAACATGGGTAGCAAAAAACGCCCTGTTTTAAGGCGTTTTTTGCTTGTTTTAGATTATTATCTTTTCTTTTGTTCCGTTCTTCAACTCGATAAAATATTTCTACTAAACCGGTTAATATATCTCGTCTTTCCGAGAAAGTCAGCCTGTTGCATGTTCAGGCAAACACTTAAATGCTCAATTGAGGCATTTAATATCGACTCAATAAGTCAGTGTGACTACTCACATAATCACACCAACGTTGTTCAATTTGAAAATTTCCACGAGCAGCTTCCGCT
>CAIJNK010000017.1 GCA_903822075.1 uncultured bacterium | reverse complement strand
ATGAATAATTTATTAGTAATTTATTAAAATAATTAAAATAATTAAAATATATGTCAAAAAATATAATCATTTCTTTAGTTGTTATTGCGCTTGTCATTGTTGGTGCTGCTTTTTACGGTGGTATGAAGTATGGTCAGAATAATAAAAGCCAGGTTGTTTCTGGTAGTTTTAGTCAAAGAACTGGTGGTCAGTTTGGCACCAGTACTCAAAGAGGAAATCGTTCACTTGGTGGATTAGTCATTGGTCAGATTATTGCTGTAGATAATAATAGTATCACCATTAAAGCCCAGGACGGTGGTTCCAGGATTGTTTTTCTGAGTGCCAGTACGACGGTCAGTCATATGACCACCGGAACCATTGGTGATTTAATCATCGGTTCAAATGTTTCGGTTAATGGAACAACCAATACAGATAATAACAGTATTAGTGCTCAGACAATCCAAATCCGTCCTGCCGCTCCAGTTCAATTAAAATGAGGTAGCCTTTCTCGGTCCAAGTGAACTAATTTTTTCAGTCTTTGATCCATTGTGTTTACAAGGGCTAGATTCCCAGGGAAAACACCATCATTTACAAGATCGCTACTTTGCGCTGGCAAGATAAATACTTGACCAATATTATTGGGGTGTGTTCCTAAAATTACTTTAATTCCTTCAGCCTTACATCGGCTAGTAAATTCATCTATTGAGGTAGTGTAACCTGGATATTCTTCTTCCTTAGCTTTTATTTTTTGATAGGCATTCGGATCTATTCCGGGGAAAGGAAAAGTTTCGGACCTTTCGCTAAGCTCGGCGGCTAAGGAAATAATCTCCTGGTTTCTCCGCTCTTTTATTTCAGCGTCACTTAGTGGTTGGTCATGATTCATATTAGAAGTGTAACATAAAATGTAATTTTGTGCATAAAAAAACGGGTCAGCTTTCGCTAACCCGAATACTTTCCTTTCGGCTTTTACAGATTGAACGCTATACGCACGGTAGTTATCAGCCACACTCCGGCAATTTCAATTCCTACTTGCCAGGAGTTGCTTATTGTCCAGCTCCAGGTGGAGTTGAACTTAATGACTCCTAGAGGGAACAGGATCGTGAGAGCAACCGCAACTAAGAGCAGATCATGTATTGATGTGTGTGGGGTGGTGGGAGTCACCAGAAACAGGGCAAATACCCATATTCCCCAAATGGCATAAACGCCATGAATCCAGCCAGCGATAGTTGTTTCACCATGATGGGTATGAGCCTCCGGTGCAGAAACGGCTATCTGGCTATACATCTGCATGGACCAGAGAACAACAATGGCTGTTAGGCCAAGTAACAGCCAGCCCCACCAAGCGGTATAGGCGAGGCGGTATTGACTCGTGATGTAGGCCATAGCCGGAGTAATCACAAAGAGATCCACAAAGGTTCCTCCATGCTCAACCCAGGCGTAGCCGTGGCGACCAAGGACTATCATTTGTCCCTGCGTCAGGTAGCCGTCATAATAGGCGGCAATGGCTTGTCCGGCGGTCATCAGTATTCCGATAGTTAAAATAAAAAAGAACGAGGACATCAGACACCATCACTTTCTGTCATATTTCTATATACGAGGATATCTGGTATTAAATATATTAAACTTTATCGAAAAAGTCAATGTGTTGACAAATAGATTATGATTCTGTACTATATCTAACAGATCTTCGAAGAAGATTTTTTGTAAAGAAGAAATCCTAGCAGAAAGATGAGGTGTCAGATGTCCAAGATATTCCGCTCGATTTGTAGTTTTTATGCGCCATACACGTCGCAAACTATGAGTGTGAAGTTCCAAATTGCGGAAATTGTGTTTCCATTTCTGGTGCTCTTGGGTTTGTCCGTTGTGAGTGCGGTCCCGTTGTTTCGTGTTAGACATACTGGTGGTGGTGTCGCGTGTGTGATAGTTATGTTCATTATTTTCATGACGGTTAATAGCAGTGTGAAGTACTTGGTTTCCGAACCTGGTCAAGAGGTGGGAACCAGGTATATCGGCCCAAGTGTCCAGAGTGCTGTGGACATGGCACTTGCGATGATTGATTTCGGTATTTTTGGGATTTGTTTTGTCGCTCTCGCTCACTTCACCGGCTGGAACTGGAATCAATGAGTAGTGAAGGGAATTTTTGGCCGAGTTTTGTACCCACCATTATGCTTCGGCAGATGGTGGGTGTTCTTTTATACAAATATAAAATCTGAATGATTTAATTAAAATATTTATAGACTATCGTGGTCAGGATCGAGTCGATAAAATGGCCAAAGGGTAAATAGAATGATATTGGCCAGAATAAAGATAATCACCCAAGCCCAGAGACTGGAACGTGCATAACCTACCAAGACACCGCCAATGACTAAGGCTGAACCGCAGACGCCAAGAATATCAATCAATATTTTTCTTTTCAGAATGTGATCATGGTCAATGCTACCCAAGAGAAGAGTATATTTTATGGAAGAAACGGCAAAAATCAGCAGGATAAAGAAGATAAAGTAGGGTAACGCCCGCACATTTATAGCCATGGCGATATATAATGAAACCAAGACGAAATCGAGGATACTGTGTGTTAGGCTATAGGGTGGGGTGATGCGTGAAAAACAGCGAATAGAGAAAAAAGTGTTGAAAAGAAATACTATGTAAAATATAGCCAGGGGTATAGCCTTGTGCCAGTCAAAGGATTCAAATGTCCAAGTAATAATAAACGCCAGAGCGAAAATGGAACTAACAATCCAAGCTTTTACTTCTGCCCCTTTTTTAATGTTTTCTTCAATGACATCTTGTTTTTTTGTCTGGTCGGAAGTCAAGCGGTGGTCTTGGTAATTTTCCGTAAAAGGTTTTTTGAAAATAACCTGCCAAATGAAATTTAAACCGTAGATGAGGTTAGTTTTTATTAATCCTTCTTTTTCAAAACGTCGGGCGGAGGAATAGATGAAAAAATCCATCTTAAAAACTACTTTTCCAAATTCACTCAATCGTCTCGATAGATTTGTATCTTCGCCGTAAAAACTAATATTCTTATCAAAACCACCCATTTGGAGCAGGGCGTCCTTTTTGGCGATGAAGTTACCGCCAAGAATCATATAACCAGCCAAGTGGTAGGCGAGCGGAGCGTTTAGCCACCAGATGATATGCAGAAAAAAATTGTTTATCATCGTGCCGTCGTAATAACGGTAAGGACCACTCAAGCTCACGGCTTTAGGGTGATGAATGAAAAAATTTTCTGCCGTCCTGTACCAAGTGGGCTGCAGCCTGGTATCCGCATCAATGTATGCCAGTAAATCGCCAGTAGCAACCTCCAAGCCTTTTTGTCGTGCCTTGGTCAGACCTTTGTCTGGTTCGTCCACCACCTTGACCCCAGGGATACTCATGGCTCGTTCCTTAGTTCGATCAGTACTATTATTGTTAATAACAATTATTTCATGAAATTTATTGTCGGAATACTTTATAGCTGCTTCTAGACAACCGACGATATAGTTTTCTTCATTGTAAGCCGGAATGATCAGACTAATTTTCAGTGGATTATTTTTTTGCATTATTTTTTTTAGTTACGTACCATTTAGCAAATCGATACTGCAAGTACACCGATAAACAAAAAGCTACGATAATGATTATAACACTAAAAAAGGGAAGTTTGGGCAGGACATTTGTCGTGTCAAAAAAAGTAGTGACAAAAGGTATTTTTAAAACCAGGAAAAAGAGAATTATTTCTACCACCGCGAAACCGACAATTTGAATTTTTTGCATTTTAGTCACTAAATCGCGGTAAACGTAAGGAGTAAAAGCAAAATGAATGAACCCGGAAGCGATATAGGCCATGATTACCAGGATATTTGACTGAGCTAGCTTCAGGTATTCAGGACTCAAGATAAAGACAACGGCTATAAATACCGTTTGAATTATTGAGGAGTAAAAAGCAAAAGGCAAAATTTTTCCCAAGAATGATTTGTTATCAGGCGAATCGATCTTACCTGAAGGCATGATCGTCCAATAAGAAATCAGTAATCCGGGAATTCCGACTGTGAAATAATTTATCAAGGTAATGTTAAGCGGGGTAAGCGGATATTCGTGGTTGAATAAGCTGACTACTAGGAATAATAATCCGCCAACAAAAGTCAGATTGAGAAAAATACTAGAAAATATTTCTACGTTTCTAATGATACTATCCGCCAGGGTGACACCGCCGGGCAGAGCGGCAAAACTGTTATTTGTTAACACAATAGAAGCCAACTGCCGAGTGGCTGGTGCGCCATCAAACATGGCAATACCCAGATCAGCTTTTTTTATAGCCAGGGCATCATTGGCACCATCACCTACCATGGCCGTAAAACCATCCTTTTTAAATGCATCGATTATTTTCTCCTTTTGCTCGGGGATAATACGGGCAAAAATTGAAAAGTTTTTTACATTATTCGTAAAATCGTCTTTGGACCAGTTTTCCATCTCCGGTCCGGTGATAAGTTGGTCGGAATTTTTTACACCTGCCAGAGCCGCTACGGTTTGAGCTGTCTCTGGATTGTCCCCGGAAATGATTCGGATATGAACTCCTCGATTCTGAAAGAAATCTATGGTGTGCTTTATTCCCTCACGGAGGTTGTTATAAAAAACGTAGACAGCTACCATCTGGAAATTTATCTGCGACAAATCAGTTGGAATCTGACTGCCCACGGATTGCATTACGCACCAGACATGTTTGCCTTCATGAGCATGTTCATCTAAGAACTTTTGTAACCATTTTTTTTCTTCCGCGTTTGAGATGTGCGTGAGAAAAACATCCGGTGCTCCACCAAACACTATTTCATTATTTCCGGTAACTACGGCGCCATATCGGCGCCAGGAAGAAAAAGATAAGGCATCAATGACTTGACCTTGATATTTTACACCAGTGAACCTTTTTACGGCGTTGAGTGTTTGGGAAGAGTCACCGGTCCCTTGAATATACGCCATGGTTAGATCCTGAGCTTTTTCCACGGTCACCTCAGGCGGGACAAAAATATCTTCGACCGCTAAAGAATTTTCGGTTAGTGTACCAGTCTTATCCATACATAGATTCTTAATTCGGCCCAATTTTTCGGTGGCATTCACTTCCTGAAGGAGGACGTTTCGGCGGAAGAGGTGAGCGGCGCCATAGGAAAAGAAAAGGGTAACAGCAAAGAATAAGCCAATCGGTATAAGAGCGCTCGACAGGGCGCCGACGTTTTTCACTATTTGTACAGCTGGTTCGTGAATAATAAAACCGCGGATAATCACGTAAGCCAGGATTGCCGCGGAAACATAGCTGCAATATTTGATAAAAATATTTATTGCCTGCTCAATCGGACTTATTCTAGAGGTATATTTTTTTATCCCCTCGGTCATCCGCGCGATTCGGCTCTCAATAAAAACCGATTCTGTTTTGATTGTACCAAAGCCGGCGGTCACTACGCTCCCCGCAAGTAGGTGATCATTTTCAGCCTTCGGAATAGAATTGGATTCACCGGTAATCAGACCCTCGTTTATCTCGAAACTATGGCCGTTTGTAAGCGTACTATCACAAGGTACTTGATCACCAATCTTTAATTTGAGGTGATCCCCTTTTTTTATCTGTTCAGTCAAAATGGATTCCTCCGTTCCATCAGGATTCAGACGTATGACGTGTGGGGCGGTCAAAAGTTGGAGCTTTTCCAGCTGAATCCAAGCATTCACGTCCTGGATCAAACCCAAGATGATATTAATGATGAAAATGATCGTTAGGAATAAGCCGGAACGAGTGTCACCAAAAACAAAAAGTAGGACAATAACGGCGACGATTATAGCATTACTAAATAAGAAAATATGCCGGGAAATAATATACAGAAGTTCTTGCAGTCTAAGCTGATATTTTTCCAAGGCTTTTTTCATGGCAATTTTGTTAACGGGTAACTTCGTAATCAAACTTTTTTTGAATCGAATAGGGAAGATTCGCCAAGACTGTCCAATTCACAAACAGTTTCCACCAGCCGACTTGTTCAAACCGCCGAGTGGAAGTGTGAACAGTTTGTGTATTTAAAAAGAAGAACTGACCGAACTTCAGAGCCTCTTTTATTAGTTTCAAATCTTCACCTCTGGTCATACTTTCATCATACCTGATATTATTAAGTATGGATCGTTTGTATATTTGGATGGAGTAGGTAACCTTGAACAGTTTGTGACAAAGGTCATAGAAGGCAAACCATAGTCTAGCTTTCTTTGAATCAGGCGTTGGCAAAAGTTTGGTGGTACCGACAGCATAATTCTTATTTTGCTTGGCTTGTAAATATGTATTCAAATCATTTAGGAATTCAGACTTTAAGACCGTGTCAGCATCGAGGACCACCACCCAATCGCCAGCAGTTTTTATCTTTTGGATACCAAAATTTCTAGCTTTGGAAACACCTTTTTCCGTGGAAGAATAAACCTGGATGTGTTCCGACTCAAACTTTTTGGCTAAGTCAAAAGTCTTGTCCGTAGAGCCGTTTTCCACCACGACTGTTTCATAACAATTTACCGGGTAATTCTGACTTTTAATATTGTTCAGAGTTTCACTGATATAATTCTCCTCGTTGTGAGCGGGAATAACGATTGAAAAAAATAATTGTTTCTGGTTCATAATGACCATTATTTTAGCATATTCGGCCTTTTATGTCAGATATACAAGGGGTGTTGTTGGTGCTATGCTTAAGACAGAAGTTCATTGTCACGGGTAGGGGGATATGAGATTAATAAACTAAGGAAAGAGGTGGGTATGATTCTCGGTGCAATGTCAGATACGCACAGCGATAAAGGAAAGGCCACGCCACATATTATCGCCGAATTCAAGCGTCGCGGAGTGGAGATGATTCTTCACTGTGGCGACATTAGGCCGGAGGACGTGTCGAATGATCTGTACGGAGGCTTACCGGTAATTTGTGCCGTTGTGAAAGACCAGACCGAACATCCTCGTTTCAATGACGAATGTCCGGAAGGCTGGAGATTCACCAGAACGGAAAATCGAGTGATCAGGCTTTATCCAGGAGGAGAGCTGGTTTATGTCGGCCACAAGCGGCATATGGAATTCCTCATGGGTACGGAGGAAAAGTTTGCTGAAATTCTATCGAATCTGCGCATGCAATTTGATGGTTTGCGGATGGTCTTTGGCGGTCATCTGCATTTTCAAACCTACATGCATGGAAACTTGGTTAATTTCATCAATCCTGGAGCGGTGGAAACCGAGGATTCTATTGGTTGGGGATACGAATTTGCGATTGTCAACACAAATAATCGCGAAGTGGTCTTTAGCCGGATTCTGCCGTCACCGGATGATCGTCCAGTTTGGACACTGGGAATAATTTCCGACAGCCTGGATATTAGTCATCGCGATCGCACTTTTTGGCAGCGTTTGGCTGATGAGTTTCGGTCACGCAAGGTTACGCACATTATTCATTGTGGCAATATTGCCTTGATGGATATCGGCCGTCTGGAATTGGCAGATTTTAATGTCCACTACGCCATTCGGGCTAATCAGAAGAGTGATTACGACTTACTGAAAAAGGGTGGGAAGATCCCCGCTAATTGGAAGGTGATTGCCGAGGATAATCTGGATAAAGGGAGTGAAGTGGTCATAAACGGCTACCATATCTTTGTTCAGTTGGACTTGGGCTTTGAATTCATGACGATAAGTGAGCATCACATGGATTCCAGGGCGATGAAAATCCGGCGGGAAAATCCGGAGACAGAAATCGTCCTTTGCGGGTTTACTCGTGAAGCCCTTTTGGTTGAAGGTCAACAGGTGATCACGATTAATCCGGGCAATACGAATGCGGATCGTAGCTTTACGACTTTCTGCTTCCCTCGCCGAGAGATTACGTTTGGTCATGTGCCAATCGAACCTCTGCCGGAATTAGGGTCGGGAGGTTGAAAGGAGGGGGGTGAGTGAATCAGAAGGGGGACCACCACCCCTTCTTTTATTTGTCTCGATTTGCTTGCTTTTATACTTGAAATAGTGTATACTATGTGTTCTTATTATTAATAGAAAGTAATCACTAATCGGAGAACAAACTTATCAAATTTTAAAGTCCTCGGGTCGCCCATAGAACGGCTCAACCAGACTTTTAAAATTCGAAAAGTTTGTTCTCCTCAAAATAAAAATTATGGCAGATTTTAGAAATGGCGGAACAAACAGATTTGGCGGTGGTCATGGAGGACATGGCGGCGGTTTTGGCGGCCGCGGCGGCCGACCCAGCTTTGGCGGCGGCAATCGTGGTGGCTTTAGAGGTGGAGATCGGGATCGCGGTCCGGTTACCATGCACAAAGTAACTTGTGACGAATGTAAAAAGCCTTGCGAAGTGCCATTTTTACCAACCGCTGGTAAGCCGGTGTATTGCAAAGATTGCTTTGGCGGTAAAAAAGAAATGGGCGGTGGCCGACCAAGTTTTGGCGGTGACCGTTTCCCTAAGAAGACTTTTGGTGATTACAAGACTCCTCCACGAACGGATTTTGGCGCTGATGTAAATAAAGTCAGTGGTAGTGAAATCAAAAAGCAGATTGAAGTTCTCAACGTTAAGATTGACAGACTATCAAAGATTATTGAAGACATGGCTGGCACGAAAGCCGTCGTGGCTCCAGTAATGGTAAAACCTGTTGTTCAGGCAAAGGAAGTGCCGGTCGTCGTTACTAAAGAGAAAAAAGCGGCAAAAAAGGTTTCCAAAAAGAAGTAAATAATATATAATCACCGCTTATTAGATTAATTTAAAAACAGATGGCAAAAAGAGCTGCACAAGACATAAAAAATAAAACATCACGTTCTCGGAAGACCAAGAAGCGTTTGGCTGCCAAGCATGTGAGATTGGCTGCAAAAGCTACAAAGAAAGGCTGGAAATAATATCAAACAAAAACCCTAGAATATTCTAGAGGTTTTTTGTTATTTACAGCTCAACTTCTTTATTGATTTCCAAATAAACATATTTTATATTTGCTGGCGGGAAATAGAGTTCCGGCAAACGTTTTACAATGCCGGTATTTTTTGTCAGGCCGCCGTCATGAACGGGGATTGCCGTCCGCGGTTTTATCTTCAAAACGTAATCCATCGCTTGTTGTATATTCAACCACGGTGCTGCAATCGGAAAAGCCAAGATGTCGATCTTTTCAGTGATCTCCGTAAAAGCGTCCCCGGGATAAAATAATTTCTTATCAATGTAATAACCGGTATTTTCCGTCTGCTCATATCCTTTATAAATGAGTGCGTGCTTTTCTCCATGACCGCTTAGCGATACATCGTTTATTTTAAGATTTTCGCCGTGGGCAACTTTCTTATAGGGGATGTTCTCTTTTTCTAGAATTATGCCGACAGAACTATTGGAAATAACTACAGCTTTCGGATTATTCTGGAGAACAATCTTGAGCGACTCAATATGTAGGTGGTCAGTGTGTTCATGACTTATTAAAACGACATCAATATTTTTAACTTCATTTTGCAAGATAGTGTAATTCCCCGGATCGGTTAAAAATCTAGTTCCACGGATTTCAATTAGCAGGCAACAGTGGCCTAATTTTGTAATTTTCATTTGATTTCTGTTAAAGCCCGGCCAATTTAATAGCGACGAATAAAACAAGAATGCCGAGGACGGTCATAAAAGTAGTCCAAAAAGTGGGATGAGCATGCTGGCTTTCCGGCAGTAAATCTGAGGCCCCGATATATAAAAAGAAACCGGCAAAAAGAGCAAGAATGACCCCGAGAGAACTGGCTGGTAAAGTAAAAAATATAGTGGCGGTAATTCCGAGGACTGGAGCCACGGCGTCTAAAACAAGCCATTTGAAAGCTTGTTTAATATTGCCATTATTTTTAAAAATCATGTTGACGGTATTGATACCGTCAGAGAAGTCGTGGGTGAGAACGGCCACGGCCACAATTATTCCCACGGCGGAAGAAACCTGAAAAGCCAGGCCAATGGCAATGCCATCGAGGAAACTGTGTACAGACAGCGTGCCGGCGCCAAGCTTGCCTTGGGTCTGGAGGCAATCTACGCATTCTTCATGGCTATGGCTGTGAAGGAAAATTAAGCGGTCTAATATCATATAAATAACAAAACCGAGAGCAATGACTGCGGTGATGGTTGAAACGTTGTATTTGGCAGATCCCAGATTAATCGCTTCCGGTATCAGATCAAAGAAGGCTACGGCAATTACCGCTCCGGCACTAAAACCCAAAATAAGATGCAGGCGATCTTTAAATTTTAGCGCAAACAAACCACCCAGTAAGGTGGCTAAAAAGGTGGCAATAGTTATTAATATGAGCATAAAAAACATCATAACATACGTTTGACTTTTCTTCAAAAAGGAGTAGCCTAAAATCAGGTTGAGAGCTCACTCAAAATAAAAAAGCCGCTCAAAAATGCGTGGTTTGTTCTGTAGCAAGAAATAGTAATAGTAAGAAAGGTAGGGTAAGGAGATGGCGGTTATTCCTCAGTTCGTATTGGATCAATGCCCGAGAATTTTCGGATTGCCTTTTCTCGGAGAAGGTAAGGTGCGGCAGTCGTATGACTTGCCCGGACATCCGGACAAAATGTTGGTCAAGGCGACCAATCGCGTCAGTGCGTATGATTTTGTCCTTGCAGGTCTGATTGACGACAAGGGTCCTTGTCTGGATGCCGAGAACGTCTTCTGGACGCTGGATCTCTCGGACATGTTTGAAACTGATGTCGTTGCCTTTGGCGCCGGCATTGATGAGTATCTGCCGGAAGCTTTGCGGGGTGACCCCGAACTTCAGAAGGTGGCAACGGTGGTCAGGAAATACCAGTCGCCAGATGTGGAAGATGTCTTTCGTTTCCTGTCGCTTGGCAGCGTGGCTGGCCGGACAGAAATCTGTGGACATCGCTTGCCACCACTGAAGAAAGGCGACCCTTTTCCGATGGGGCCAATTTACACTCCCACGACCAAGGCCAAGACTGGGCACGATCAGAATCTGGACGTGAATGATGTGGCTGCCAGGCTCGGTTTTGAGCATGAGCGGACAGTTCTTCAGATTGCGAACAGAATGAAGTTTCGTTCGGCGCAGCGGGGATTGATCATGGGGGATGGAAAGGTGGAGATGTGGGGGAAGATCTTTATTGATGAGAAGGGAACTTCTGACTCCTGCCGTTTTTTCCTGGCTACCGCCTATGAGGCGGCCAGGAAGAAGGGGAAACTTGCCGATCCTCTGGATAAGGAGTATGTTCGGATGTGGTTGAAGTCCATCGGTATCAGTCCGGACAAGTTTGATCCGGAGAATCCCGAGCATATCGCCTACGTTCATTCCAAGATTTTGCCGGATGATGTCCGGAAAATGACCACTTTGATCTATCGTTTCTTTGCTTGGAAGCTCTTTGGCATGAAGCTGGAGCGTTACCAACGCGAGGTGATGGGAATTGCGGTGCAAGATCGGAAGCCGACGGTTGAGATGTTGATCGGAAGCGAGAGCGATCGGTCACAGATCGAAGGTGGAATTCAGCGGGTGTCCGGCCGGTGCAAAAATCGTGATATCGTGGTGAGTTGTCACCGTAATCACGGAGAGCTGGAAACATATCTCAAGGGCAAAGTGTTGCCAGATGTGTTCCTCGCTGGGGCGGGTGAAGCGGCGGCGTTAGCAGGAATGACAAAAAGCATTCTCTGCGAGGCGGGGAGATCGGATATTCCGGTTATCGGCGTCGCATTCCGCGGTAAGGACTGGAAGGCCGATCTGGCAGCCAGACTGTCCATTGAAAACTTGCCGGGTCAGCCGGTCGAGATGGACCAAGATGGCAACGCCTACTTCGGACCGGAAGGGTTCATTATGGCCTGTGAGTCGGCGGTGAGAGACGAGTTCTTGCCGAAGACTATCGAGAAGAAGGATGTTAAGTTTGGTGAGTGGCGCACAATGTAAAGCGTCGTCCACCAGTTACCGTCCCACGATTACCGAAAGGTGATCGTGGGCGGTTTTTTTATATAACACTATTTACAAAGAAAGGATTTTGTATTTGAAGTAGGAAATTTGGGAGTTATCCACAGGCGAAGTCTTGACGGTGAACGAGCGTTCACCTATACTGTCTATATATAAAAAGTCGTTCATTTATAAAGTTTAATATAAAAATATATGAGCAAGTTTATTTTAGAGAAAAAGATTCAGACGGAACTAAAGAGGATCAATCAGGTTATTGATCAGAAAATAATTGAAGGCGTTTCTTATCGTCGTGAAGCCCTCCGTCACCGTTTCTTGCTTAACCGATTATCTGATCTTCATCGTCTGGCTCGCTTTCATTCCAACTGGTTTCAGCGGTCAGTAAACGTTGTAGCCACTTTTCTGTTATAATGGTTTGGTGAGCTCACGGCAATTAAAATAATGATAAATAATTATAAAAATAAAATCATCTCCTTCTATAAGAAGAATAAACGCATGCCGGTGTATACGGAGATCATGAAACTTGTCGGTTTTAAGTCCAAGAATGCTGTCGCTAAATTGGTAGATAAGCTGATTAGCGAGGGGGTATTAGACAAGGATTCAAGCGGGCATTTGATACCCAATAAGCTTATTGGTGAAGTGCCGTTGTTGGGTCTGGTAGAAGCTGGTTTCCCGACTATGGCTGAAGAAAGTGTTTTGGACACCATGAACATTGATGATTATTTGGTTAAAGATAAGGACTCCACCTATTTACTTCGGGTAAAAGGGGATTCCATGATTGAAGCTGGTATCCAGGAAGGAGACATGGTTTTGGCTGAGAAAGTCAGTTCTGAAGGGTCAGCTGGCCAAAAGGAAGTCCGCGACGGGGATATTGTCATTGCTTTGATAGATGGCGGTTGGACAATGAAATACTATCGAAACCGGACCGGCAAGGTTTTTCTCGAGCCAGCCAATAAAAACTATCAGCCCATTTATCCAGAAAATGAGCTAGAGGTTGTCGCTATTGTCAAAGGTGTCATTAGGAAGTATTAATTTGCTTGGAATAAAATATCTTTCTTGTTACAATAGTTGTATGACAAATACGGAAGGCTTCCTGGAGCAAAATAGACCACCGGAGTCAGCTGAGGCTACACCTTTTTACGATTATGTATTTTATTATGTAAATGATGAAGATGTTAATACCATATCTGAACCGTTGGCTGCCCGTAACGATGCGGAAGCTAGGGAAAAGTTTAAACATTTAACTGGGAGAGATTATGGAGAAACTGGGGATGGTTTTTTAAGAACCTAAGGGAGGCTTACCGCTTAATGTTACATTAATTTAAATATGGTATAATGATATCACAAAGGTCGTTCTATTATTAATTAATTTAAATAAATATGAAAGCTACACTTATAACCGTCGGTATCATCCTGTTGGTTGTTGGAGCTGTTGGTTTATTTTATAGCTATGCTACCCCCTGGATGTGGGTGCTAGTGGTTTTGGGCGTAATTGGCGCTGTCTGGGGTCTAATGGTCAAGAAAGACCAGACCGCAATATAGTTGTTTCTTTGGCAGTCTGATTAAATAGTCGGACTGCTTATAGGAATATATTATGCTATAATGGTCGCCAATCATGGATTGGATTAACCATTTAATGCCGGCAATTCAAAATTATGGCTCGTTTGGCTATTGGCTAATTTTCCTGATAGCCTTTTTTGAAACTCTAGTATTTGTCGGTTCTTTTATCCCGGGTACTTTCATTATGTTGTTTTATGGGTTCTTGGCCGCCAGCGGTTATTTTAATTTGACGGATCTGATTATCCTCGCTACCTTAGGTGCCGTAGCTGGTGATAGCGTTAGTTTCTATCTCGGTACTAAAAGCAAGAATCTTTTCAGTCATAATAATTTTTTATTCAATACCAAATATCTGGAAAAGAGCGAGGGTTTTTTTCATAAGTATGGTCACAAGAGTATATTTTTGGGCCGCTTTATTGGCATCATAAAACCGTTTATTCCTTTTGTGGCTGGTCTATCCGGCATGAATATCAGAAAATTCTTTTTTTGGAATATCTCAAGCGGTCTGATTTGGGCATTTGTGCACCTTTTAGCTGGTTATTTCTTTGGTGGAACTTTCCACGCTATTGAAATCTGGACTACCAGACTCGGCGCCTTAGCCCTTATCTTCTGCGTTTTTTTCCTGGTCTTATGGTTCTCTATTCGGAAAGGCGAGAAGGCTTTGGAATATACGATTTCTTTTGTCCACTCTACCGGTTGGTCTTTGGTCAATAGTTTCCCGGTCCGGTGGTTCTATCATAAATTTCCTAAGCTGTATTCTTTTCTTGCTAAGCGTATTAAAAAAGACAGCTTTTGGGGTTTACCATTTTCTTTACTACTCATTTCTTTTTTAATGGTGATTATATCTTTATTTAATATAACTAGGGATATTTTAACCTCAAATCCGGTGGTCGCTACAGATATGAAAATTGAAAATCTGCTTGTCTTGTTTCGGGATTCATTTTTGGTGAAAGTGTTCTTGTGGATCACCGCTTTAGGCGAGGCACAAGTTGTCATCAGTTTGGTTTTGGTCATGACGGCTATATTTTGGTTGTGGAAAAAAAGATTTTATATTCTATCGCTCTGGGTAGCGGTAGCTGGTTCAGCCCTTTCGGCTTATTTGGCAAAAGCTTTAATAAATCGCGAGCGCCCAGGTGGAAATATTCCGGTCTTTACCGAACATTTTTTCTCTTTCCCTAGTGGCCATGCTGCACTAACTATGACTTTGTTCGGTTTTATGATTTACTGCGTCTGGCAAAATTTTAAGACCTGGAAAATTCGCGTGAACTCCTTTTTTATCGGCGGTGCCGTTATTATTTTGGTTGGTTTCAGCCGGCTATATCTTGGCCTGCACTTTTTCAGTGACGTTATCGGCGGATATCTTATTGGTTTCTTTTGGCTGCTCTTAGGCATCACTATTTCTGAGTGGTTGCTTATTAAGAGTCGTCGAACCGGTGGAAGTGACTTGGTCAAGGAGATAAAGGATAGTCAGCACGTTAAGAACAATTACCTTTTTTTGCGATTAATTACCGGATTATTGATTGCTGCTGAGGTTTTCTTTATCAGCTCTTTTGTTACCAGCTTTAAACCGGTTTTTAATGTCGTGGTCCAAACGGCTGAAAGACAAGTGGTGATCAGGGACGTAAATGATCCATTATTTGAAAAATATATACCAAAATTTCCCGAGGATCTGGTGGGGGATTATCGTGTTCCTTTGAATTTCATAATCATCGCTCAAGATGATGACTCCTTGGTAAAAGGTATTACTGGTGCCGGCTGGATCTCGGCCGAAAAAATAGGGATTAAAAGCTTCTTTAAGATGCTTTCTTCGTCGTACAAAAAAACCGTTTATGTGACGGCACCGATCACTCCGCTTTTCTGGCACGGCCGACCGAACGATTTTGCTTTTGAGAAAACATATTCGAGCGGGGAATTCGGATCACGTTATCAAGTCAGATTTTGGAAGACTGACATCACGACTGAAGATGGCGGGTACGTTTATGTGGGCTCAACCGGCTTAGACGTCGGTTTAGAATATCTGATTTTTCGAACGATTTCTTCCGATCTTGATATTGCTCGGGACGAACTGCTCAATGATTTGTTGGATAACGGATTGATCCAGAACTACGAGAAAAAACAGTTTGTAGATAATAGTCGAGGAAAATACTATGAAGCAGGGAAGTATCTGACGGACGGTAAGGCTTATGTGTTATACCTAAAATAGGCTTACTCTTGGCTGTTTACCACTATTAGCCAAATTCTTGACTATTAATATAAACTATGATATTATGTCAAATAGGTTGTTCGATTGATTGAGTGAAATCTGATCTAAAAAATCAATCTTTTCAAAAGGAGACAAGATGAAAAAGATGATAATATGGACAGTGTCGGCTGTGGTTTCTGGTCTGCTGTTCTGGTCCTCTGCTTGCTGGGATATCTGGATACATCCATGGGTTTCCACCGTTGTGGAGCAGTGGCAGTGGTGGAATTATTTTTCCAGCGAACACGCCTTCACCGTCCTCTACCTTACTCATTTTTGGGGATGGATCTGTGTGAACGCGTTCTTCTCGGCGTTGGTAGCCGTTTGCATTACTTTCAGGCTTTGTGAAAGATAGTGCTTTCGAAGGTTAGGCATAGACACAAAACGAAACCCGTCTACTTGATTGTAGGCGGGTTCTTAGTTGTATTTTTTTATCTCACTTTTGGTTCCAGATCTTCTTTAGTAAAAGTCTTGCCGATCACGGAGAATTCCACGGTCTGGCCGGCGGTGAGTTCGTTTCTGATGATTAGATCAGATAGGTGTCCTTCCACCGTGTCTTGAATCAGGCGATTCATCGGTCGAGCGCCAAAGGTTGGGTTGTAACCGCCCTGGGCCAGAAAATTAATCAATTCCTTATTAATGACAAAGGTTATTCCTTTGTTTCCGGTCAGCTTAACTATTTTTTCAAGCATCATCTCGGCTATCTCCGCCAAGTTTTCTTTAGTGAGAGGGTGGAATAAAATAGTCGCGTCAAAACGGTTAATGAGCTCTGGCTTAAAGTCACCCTGTTTTATGATGTAGGAAATTATCTCTGTCTCGGATTCCTTCAGACTTTTACCGGCGGATACCAGCTCGAATATTTTTTCCGAGCCTGCGTTTGAGGTAGCAATAAACAGGATATTTCTAGCTACTACTTTCTTACCAAAAGCATCGGAGAAATATCCTTCATCAATTATCTGCAAAAATAAATTCAGGACATCTTTGTTGGTTTTTTCAAACTCATCAAGTAGTAAGACGCCGTATGGATGCTCCCGAAGCATATTAGAAAGTATCCCCTGGGTCTGGTTTTCTAGTGAGCCGATCAGGCGAGCCAAGGATTCTTGGTTTTGGTATTCTGACATATCCAAACGCAGTAATAGCTTTTCGTTACTCTGACCTGGCTGGCCAAATAATATTTCGGCCAACGCTTTAGCCGTCTCTGTTTTTCCAACCCCGGTTGGGCCAAGAAAAAGAAAAGAGCCGAGGGGTCTTTTTTCATCGCGGATACCGGCTCGGTTTCGTCGGATCGCATTGGCCACTGCAAAGACTGCTTCGCGCTGGGACACCACTCTTTTCATTAATAAACTCTCCAGGTTGAGAAGCTTGTCTCTCTCATCGGTCGTGATGCTACCAATGGGAATATCTGTTTTTCCGCTAACATATTTAAGTACCTCTTCTTTATCAATAATTTCAAAGCCGTTTTTTACTGCCCAAGGGGATAGTTCGGACAGTAAATCCTTGGCTTTGTCTCCTGATACACCATCGGGGAAATAGTATTCAGCATCTTTGGCTATCTCCAGTATGGCCGGGAAGGTATAGGTAATTTCGTATTCTTTTTCGGCCGCCAGGGCCTCCCTGGCGATTATTTTCACGACCTCTTCCAGAAGCAGCGGTTTGGTTTGTACGACCTCAAAACGGGACATCAAGGCTTGATCATTTTCAATTAATGTATGGAAATATTCCGTATCGGCCAAGGCAATTATTTGATCGTCAATACTAACAAGGTATGGCTCAATCATCTCATACAGATTCAGTTCATATTGTTTGGCCGAAAGGATTAGTTTTGGGAAATTATCAATTACCAAGATAATATTTCCCGCCGCCATAGCCTCACGGAAAATAATGACCAATTTCTCTTCGAAATCGATTTTATCTTTGGTGCTTCGGATAAAATCTTCGGTCAAGAATAAGACCGGTCTTTGGCCAATAAGCATCGGGGCTGCCGTTTTATCTTTTAATTTCCGGCACAGATTCCAAATCACCTCCATTTTTTCTTGTCCAGGAAGGCCTATTAACATGACATTGGCCCCCGTTCCTCGGCTTAAAATGGCTTGCACCTGTTCCAATTCTCTGGTTCGTCCCGATAAAGTAATAGCTTCGGAGTTAACTTCGTCATCTTGAAGCAGGTTTCGGCTGTATTTATTTAGAAGATAAGTGCGACCAAAAGACCAATCCGCGGCGACTCCGGGGATCTGAGAAAGTTTTTCTCGGGTCCACCATTGACGCTTATATTCCTTGGTCTCCGTATCATATATGACCCAAGCTGTTGTTGCTTCCAAATCTTTTTGTCCTAAACCATGATTAGCCAGTAAACTTCGAAAGTCAGCGTAATTGGCGTAGATAAAATTTAACAAATGAGAAACTTTAACTAGAGGAATGCCTTCCGCTTTAAAAATTGGCGGATTCTTAACTTCGGACTGCTTCATCAGCAAATTATCAGCCTCTTCTCTGGTTATCCCCAGGCGGCTAATAATTTTACGGCCTAATCCTTGGGACCGGAGGAGGCCTGTTAGCAGGTTGTCTCGTTCTACTCGGCGCAATATCCGGCCCGCAGAAAAAGTATAAAGTTCTTTCCCGCTGTAATTGTTTTGAGCAATATATTCAAAATAATAGATTGAGGAGAAATACGCTTCAAACATACGCATCAAGACATAAAGTCCAAGCGAAATGGAGATTAGACCGATTAGTTTTCGAATCAGCACGTTTCCTAATTCACCGGTATTGGTAATGTCTTGGCCGCCAAAAATAATGCTCAAAATTATGACAACCGGAATTGAAATAATCAAGTACTTGGTAACTCTCATTACCCAACGTCTTTTCTTACCGGAGAAAAAATTCTCCAGAACTAAGGCCGAGTATAGCGAACTCTTTTTCACAAATATTTCAGTCTTTGTCATGGCATTATTATGATATATAAACCACCAAAAAGCAGGGTCAGGATAATAAAGGGCAGAATGATCCAACCTAACATGGCCAGTGGATAGAGTAAGAACATTAGGATATAGCAAGCTAACCCGATTATAATTAGGATAAAACGCATTATCATACCAAACAGTCTGACAATCAGATTAGTCAGGGCCGCATAAAAATACTCTTTTAAATTAAAATTATGGGGATAGCGGTCCGACATTCTTTTCCAGGGATCAAAAAAATTCTGAAAGAGGAGTTTGAGAGAAAAGAACACTGTCACAAAAAAAAGGAAATTACTCCAGACTCTAGTTAGTGAAATTAGGGCTTTGCCGTAATGCCATTTTAAGTAGCCTAAAATAATGACTATTATTTTCATGCTGTCATTATACAATAGAATATAAAATTATGGTATGATTATAGTTAGTAATGAAATATTTTAAAAACAAACTTTTTATTTTTTTGGTCTTGGTTATTTTATTTTTTTCCTTTGCTATTTTGGTCCAAGCTTTTTCTTTGACGGCCGCACCGGTTGCTTTCTTCCAAAAATCAGCTGACGTTGTGGTTCGGCGCGTGTCGGACATGGTTTATTATCTAATGATGCAGAAAAAGTATATTTTTGACGGCTTTTCTGATCCAAACGTCTACACCCCTTTGACCGTTTCGCCGGAAGTGGAGAGAATCGCTTCGGGAACGGTTGCTGCTACTGTCACCAAGAAGCCGATTGTAGTGACTACCTCAACTTTACCTAACATCAGCAAAACATACAGCGAGAGTAATGGATCGGAAATTTTAAAGGATACAAATATCGAAAGGGTTAACCAGTCTCTAAAGCCGCTATCATCTAATCAGGTTCTGGATTCTATTGCTAGTCAAAGGGTGGACGATCTTTTTACTAATCAATACTTTGAGCATGCTTCACCGGATGGAAAAGGCGCATCAGAATTAGCCAAGAAAGACGGTTATGATTATCTGTTGATTGGAGAAAATTTGGCTTTGGGTGATTTTGGTGGTGATCAAGGGATTGTTGCCGCTTGGATGGCTAGTCCTGGGCATAGAGCAAATATTTTGAACGGTAAATTCACAGAACTGGGCGTGTCGGTCAAAAAAGGTCAGTATAACGGGGAAGAGAACACTATCGCCGTGCAGATTTTTGGCCGCCCGTTGACTGATTGTTCGGCACCCAACGCTGACAGTAAGACTTCCTTGGATAGTTCGACCGCCACACTCAAACAGATGCAAGCCGAGGCTAAGGTCATGTATGATAATCTGGCCGCCATGAAAGATAATCCAGCAGTTGATCGTTCTTATTATAATCAAAAAATACAGGAATACAATTATTTTGCCATCAAGGTCAATACGGCTATCGCGGCCTTAAAAATAATGATTGATGATTACAATGCCGATGTTGCCAGATTTAATGCCTGCCTCGGTTCCCAATAATATTTATGATTTTGTCAGTTCATGCCACATTTGGAGCGGCCGTTGCCTCACTGATGCCTACTCATCCGCTAGTTGGCTTTGTTTTGGGTTTTGCCAGTCATTTTGTCTTGGATGCCATCCCGCACAAAGACTACAAATTAATTTCCTTGGATACTGGACCGGATAAAGAACTGAAATTAATTGACCTTATTCAAAAAAAGTTCAGTTTGATTCGCGATGTTATTTTAGTTTCATTTGACGCTTTGGTTGGCCTTATCTTAGCGTTCATGTTTTTCTTTAATCCGGAGCACCCTTTTGTTTTTCTTCTTGGTGCCGTTGGCGCCCTGATTCCGGATTTTTTGACCTTTTTGTATTTGCTTTTCAAACATAAATCTTTGGGACATTTTTTCGATTTTCATATAAATGTTATTCATTCCAAAACCGAATTAAACCTGAATCAGGTCTTGGGCGTTTGCTGCCAGTTTTTTACCCTGGCGGTTTTAATTGCCATATTGTTCGGGTCGAGGTATCTAATTTTTTCCTAAGGCATCATATATAGGCCCTAAAATAAGGTTATATTTAACCATTGACTTTTATAATTATTTACTGTATTATTGGGGGTAGATAAGTTGGACCTTAAAAACCTTATAAATTGCGAACTTAGTCGCAGCTTTTAGGATGTTTAGGAAAATATTTTAAAAGCTGTGACTAAGTTAAAGAAACAAAGTCGAAAAGACCGTGTTGGTCAACAAGCAGTGTGGTAGGCGGAGTGCTTTTGCACAAAGTAGGCCACAGAAAGAAGATGAGAAATGAGTGCAAAGAGTGCGTTGGTTGAAACTGGGATGACCTTGGCGCAAATCGGGCAGAAGATTGTTTATGCCGTCAGGGATCATGGCGGTACGGACGACGATGCGACAACTGTCTTGACCAAGGCGGGTTTGGCCGACGATATCGCGAATCTGATTCTCGGCCGGTCAAAAGTTGTCCCTATCGAATCTCCCAAGGTTCTTCAGCTCAAGCAGGCGGGGATTGCAATTCCCGCAGTTACGGAAAATTTCGTGGTTGCTGATCACTTCCAGGTGAATATGGGGATACATGCTGAAAGGCTCTGGGAAAAAGGACAGGTAAAGATCTCCTATATCTCGGAGAATTTTCAGAGGCATTACCTGAGTCAAGTAGTTTCAATACGTGATGGATACATTGTGTCCTGTCACAAATTTGACAATAAAGCCAACTATTCCGCAATAAGAACTGAACTTGGTGTGGACATTGAAACTGACCTGGCCGCTCTATATCATCTGATTGGGCTGCAGCCAGAGGGTGGCGCAGGTATCCTAGATATCGGTTATGTAAACATCGTTTATGTTATGGCTCAGCCTGGAGTTGTTATGGCGGTCTCTGTACGATGGCGTGTCGATGGTTGGGAAATAACTTCATATGATCGTAGTGTGCAGTTCAATCCTGGACATGAGGTTCTCACACGCAATTCGTAACGGTTAATCGCTTTGATCCCTCGGTATCTTGCGCAAGCAAGCTCTACTGAGGGATTTTTGTTTAGAAAAATATGTTATAATGAATATGTTGGAATTTAACATTTTATCAAATTAATTTATATATAAAATATGGGTGCAAGCGAAACAAAAAACTTTTTTAAGTCGGTCCAGTTTATCATCGGACTTTGCTTGGTTATAAGCTCGGTGATCTTCTCCGTCGCTTTTTATAATTCTCGGATTACCACGGACTCCATTTCCGTCACTGGCTCGGCTTCTCAGGAGGTGGTTTCTGATAACGCCAAGTTTTCCGGTAACTTTTCCCGCATCATTAAGTTAAGCAATTTAAAATCCGGTTATGAGCAGATGGCCGCTGATTTGAAAACCGTGAAAGACTTCTTGGCTGCACAGAATATTGTGGATAAAGACGTGACTATTTCTACTGTCTCGATGGAACAAAATTATGACTATAATCAGAATAACGTCAGTTCTACCGAGAAGGATTATACTTTAAGGCAGACGGTGGAGGTGGCTTCATCTGATGTAACCAAAATTGATGCTTTGGCTCAAGCCACCCAATCCTTGATAAATAAAGGCGTCATTTTTAGCGTTTCGCCGGTGGAATATTATTATAAGAACCTGCCTGAGACCAGAGTGGCTTTGCTTTCGGCCGCCGTAGCGGATGCTAAACGGCGCGCTGACGAGATAGTATCCGGAACTGGTAAGAAAGTGGGCGCTTTGAAGTCTGCCGCGAGCGGTGTTGTTCAGGTTCTCCCAGCTAACTCTTTAGAGATCTCGGATTATGGCACTTATGATACAACCAAAATCAATAAAAATGTGATGGTTACCGTTAAAGCCACCTTTGATATTAATTAAAACATATGGCTGAAATAAAATTTACAGATTTAACTAAAGATGAGCAGACGCTTTTGATTGCGGCAGAGAAGGCGCTCACAAACGCTTACAATCCCTACAATAGCCAGACCAGGGTGGGAGCGGCGGTGAAAACCAAGAGCGGGGAAATTATTTTAGGCTCCAGTATGGCCAACGCTTCTTCCACGGTGAATCTGTGCGCGGAAAGAATTGCTATTGGGAGCGCCAATACTCAAGGTTTCAGGAACGTGACTTCTTTGGCTATAATCGGCACCGATAGCGATGGGGTGGTAGAAAATCCGATCATGCCGTGCGGCGTTTGCCGGCAGTTTATGGAGGAATATCTGACCATGAACGGGGGAGACATCGAGATCATCTGCTCCAACAGCGCCAAAAATAAAATCATCAAAACCAGCCTAAAACAGCTTTTGCCTTTACCTTATAATGGTTAATCGTTTTGCAAACTAATAGTCTGTTCTAAGCGGAGCGTTTTTGATGATGTCTATAATCTCATCTTCGGAATCCACAATCTTATATATTTCCGTATAATTTTTTGGTATGACGCGGTAATCCTCATATAGTTCGTTCTCAATAAAATCTAGCAACGGTTGCCAAAAACCTTTACCAACCAGAATGACTGGCGCTTGGGGCATTTTACCAGTTTTTATCAAGGTCAGGATTTCAAACAGTTCATCCATAGTGCCAAAACCGCCTGGAAAATATATATAGGCCTCCGCCGAGCAAAAGATCATGGTTTTTCTGGTGAAGAAATATTCGAAAGTTACGGAATCAGTCAGATATTTATTTGAATATTGTTCGTTTGGAAGCTTAATAACGTAACCAACGGAATGTCCGCCGGCCTCATAAGCGCCTTTATTGGCCGCCTCCATAATGCCGGGGCCGCCGCCAGTCACCACCGCATATTTCAATTCTTTGGCAATCCGGCTCGCTAAATGTTCAGCTTTTTGGTACCACTCATTATCAGGAGTCAAAATGGCTGACCCTAAGATACTGACGGATTTGGGATATTTCAGCACCATTTCATAACCATTCTTGAATTCACGATCAGCGGTTTCAGCTTTATTCCTGGCAATGGCATCCAAGGATTTGATGGTAAATTTTTCTCCGGCGGAAATTCTAGTTTCTTTTTTCGTCATACGAAACAACTTTTTTATATTCATGGAGTGGATTATATCATAAAATAATGTAAGATAGTAAAACTGATGCTTTTGGATTATAAAATCATAAAGAAACTCTCCGGAAAATTGGGGCGGGCCGGGGTGATAAAAACGACGCATGGAGAAATTCAAACGCCGGCCTTTGTGGTGGTGGGGACTAAAGGCACGGTCAAGTCCGTCAGCTCGGATCAGGTAAAAGAAGCTGGCGCCCAAGTGGTTTTGGGGAACACTTATCACTTATATTTGCAACCGGGGGATGAAGCGGTCAAGAAAATGGGCGGTTTGGGTAAAATGATGAATTGGAGCGGGCCGACGATGACGGACT
>CAIJNK010000016.1 GCA_903822075.1 uncultured bacterium | reverse complement strand
CAAAAAATGCCACGGCGCAAATCAATGAAAAAGTTTAAAGCCAAAGCGGGACAGGTAGATTTTACGAATATCCGGTACGCACCGGTAATAAATTGTGTCCTCAGATATAAAGACAAGATCTTAGTTGTTCAGAGGAGTAAAACCTTAAATTTTTATCCAAGCTACTGGAACGGCATTTCTGGATTTCTCGATGACAATAAGAGCGTTTTTGAGAAGGTGAGAGGGGAATTAAATGAGGAACTTGGTATACCAAAAAGTAAAATATCCAAGATAACCGTCGGTCAGATTTTTGATCAGGAAGCACCGAAGTATAATAAGACTTGGATTGTTCATCCTATTTTGGTTGAGATAAAGACTGATAAAATAAAGATAGATTGGGAGGCCCAGGATTATAAATGGTTGAAAGCTGAAGAAGTTAAAAAATTAAAATTACTACCTGGATTTGACGAGGTTTTAAAGAGGGTATCATAATTGTTTATCTCAAAATTAGTGTTATAATTACGACATATTAGTAATTTTAATAACTAAATATTTAAATGATAAATTCTCAAGAGCTCTTAAACATTTTGCATATAAATGGTTTGGATAATATCTCCACATTAGAGTCGGTAAATAATATTTTAGACCGGTTGCAGTATAGTGACGCCGATAAGCAAGAAGCTCTTCATATGTTGAAAGCACAAGGGTGGATTTTGAGTGCTACAATAAACGCCGCGGAACCACTCGAGAAAATTAGAGTAATGCCTGTTGTGCCCGATGGTGGGAGCCAAGCGGTAATCCCTCCACATAAAAGTCATAAAGTTTTATTGTTCAGTATTATTATACTGATAATAATCGGGGCTGGTTTGGCTTATATTTATCTGGAAAAAATCGGTCCTTTTTCACCTCAAAAATATACCGAGGATAACTTTTTCTCTGGTCTTCTTGGTAAGTTTGGACAGATCGACTCCTCAACTTATACCATGTCCGGTTCCTTGAGCGTCGCTCCACGAGACAAGGACGCTGTACCGTTTGCCATAAAAGAAGTGTCAAATGCAGTTGAATTAAGGCAACAATATTATTATGACACCGAAAGATTAAAGGACGCTTCTTCCATCTTATCTAGGTTGAACAGTTTAAGCGGTTATTATTCTTATGGCAATTCAAAAGGGACGGTTCAGAAGTCATATCCGGCTAGTGTTAAAAACATATATGATAAAAGCGGTTACTATGGCAGCAGTTCAATCACTGATCCGGAGACAAATAAAGAATATGAATATCAGGTCACTGACGGTGGCAAGAATTTTCTTCTAACCGTAAATTTCGAAACCGACACGGCTATTAAGGCCATTAGAGGTTATGGTTATTCAGCCACCAGCACGATTATTTCTGGTAAAAAAGTTTCCTTTACCAAGGACAGTTCAAACTATATGTATATGTCAAGCGAGCCACCAAAACCATTTTTGGTTGAAATGGGGGATTCCATGGGTACGTTCCCCTCGGACCTAAATATTAAGGGATCAATCAGTGTTTCATCCGATCTAAAAACTGTTGGTATGGCTGATTGGCTTTTTAACATTGATGCGGAAGGAGATTTTGGAGATCTTACTTACAAAATAAACGCTGATGCCCTTAAAAAAGACGATAATTATTACTTCAGAGTAAATAACATTCCAAGCCTGTTCTTGATGGGTGATTTGGGCACCATTAAGGGTAAGTGGGTGAGCGTTTCTTCCAAGGTTGCTTCGTCAACGGATGAAGAAAACTATTCCGAGCTAAGTTCCCTCAGAAATAGTCTTCCGGAAATGGAGAAAGCTTATAAGAACAACCGAGAAAAATCCATTAAATTCATTAAGAAATTAGTGTCGGTTGCCGATGAGGAGAAGTTGATTACTTTTAAGAACACGCCAAACGTTGAAAGAGTGAATGGTCAGCAGTTAGTCCGATATGAATTAGGCCTAAAGAAAGAAAAGATCTTGCCTTTCTATCAGAAGATGCAGACGGAGATAGACAAGGATCCGGACTTTTCAAATTTCAAGGGTTTTGTGGATCAAGGCCTGGTTGACTATCTTCAGAGTCAGGAATTTGATGAAGTCTTTAGTTATCTTGATAAAAATAATACTCTCGTTCTCTGGACTGATATCCAAGGTTTTCCCGCTATTATAGAGAACACGATGAGGATTGTTCCGCCCGATTCAGCCCTACAACTTAAGGATAAGCAGGTAAACGTGGTGTTTAAAATGGTAATCAGTGATATTAACAAAGCTTTGGATATAAAAGCCCCAGCCGGCTCAATCACAATCGAAAAACTGATCAGTGATTTTGACAATGGTTCTATATCAGAGGCAAGACTTAAAGGTAAATCTGCTGCGCTTAAGTCTCAATTATCATCAATCAGGGCCCAGTCTGAACTAGTCTATGATACAAACAGTAGTTACGGCAAAACCCCGTTTACCTTAGGGCCTTGTAAAGAAACAGCGGGAACGCTTTTTGGTGATAGTGGTGTTACCAAGCTTCTAAATGCAGCGACCGGTAACGATATGTCTAAAGCTACTTGTGTCTCAAAAGGAACAACCGGAAAGGTGAGTTCCTATGCCGTGTCAGCGCCATTGCCGGATATTGACGGTTTTAGTTGGTGTGTGGATAGTACTGGAAATAGTAAACAAATAATTGGAGTCTTAAAGAGTGACGTCTGTAAATAAAGTTTTCTAAATTTGAGAAAGTGGATAACTTCTTTGAATGTCTGTTTCGATGAGAATATAATATAGGCAGATAATTTCGTTCTCTAAACATTCAACAGATGGGGTGATCGTGATAGTTAGAGCTGTAACTGGCGATGCGTTTGAGGTTGAGACCATGGGTTTGTCGTTTGCAGAAGTACCACACAAGTACCGTCGTAATTGGAGGAAGGTACCGTTTGAGGACGGAGTGCGCTGGGTGTCGAGGCTCCAGTCTAGGCTTGGCGGGTGGGATGCTAAGAATCCTAAAACCAAACTGATTAAAGCCGTCTTTAATCATGTGGCGGGGAGACTCGGCAAAGCGAAACATGATTTGCGTGTTCTGAATTGCGTTGGTACCTGCCTTGATTGCCGAGGTTATGACTGCATCTTTGTGTGTAATGGCGTTACGGTTACTGTTGACCTCACTATTAGTGGGTCAAAGCCTACCAATGCCGATGTGTTACTTACCAGGAGGCACTTCCTGAACAACGAGCACTACCGGGTGGCAGACGAAATTGCCAGACGTTTGTTGGCTTGAACAAATAACAGCGTTTCTTGTCAGAAAAAGATTGACAAGAAACGCTGTTTTCTTTTGAATTGTCATTTGTTTATTTTTTCCTAATTTTTATGCTAGAATAGCGTCTTACTTTTTATAAATAATTAATTCAACAATACGGAAAAAGAAAATTTTTAATTTTAAAAGTCCTCGGGTCGCCCATAGAACGGCTCAACCAGACATTTTAAAATCAAATATTTCCTTTTTCCTAAATAAGGATATGAAAAAAATCACAAAAGTTTTGGCGCGAGAAATATTGGATTCCAGGGGTAACCCCACCGTGGAGGTGGATTTGACCCTCTCTGACGGTTCTTTTGGCCGAGCGGCGGTGCCCTCCGGCGCTTCCACCGGCAGTTACGAGGCGGTAGAATTGCGTGATGGTGACAAGGCTCGCTATGGCGGAAAGGGCGCACTGAAAGCTGTAAACTTTGTAAATACCGAAATCAAGAAAGTAATTGTTGGTAAGGAATTTGACCAAAAAACTTTAGACCAGAAAATGATTGCGCTTGATGGGACCGAGAACAAGGGGCGCTTGGGTGCCAATGCCATTCTTGGCGTTTCTTTGGCTTTTGCTCATGCCGCGGCTAAGAGTGATAAAGTGCCTTTGTATAAATATTTCAAAAAAATCGGCAAGACCGGTAATGAAGTTTGTCTGCCGGTGCCAATGATGAATATTATCAACGGTGGCAAGCACGCGGAAAATTCCACCGACTTGCAGGAATTTATGATCATGCCGATTGGCGCCAAGAATTTTGCCGAGGCTTTGCGGATGGGTGCGGAGACTTTTCATGCTTTAAAAAAGATTTTGAAAGGCCGAGGTTTGAATGTGAGCGTGGGTGATGAGGGTGGTTATGCGCCCGCTTTGCCAAATAATGAAGCGGCGATTCAGGTGATTATCGAAGCCATTGAGGCGGCTGGTTATAAAGCCGGTAAGGACATTGGTATTGCTTTGGATGGCGCCACGAGCGAAATTTACGACAAGGAAAAGAAGAAATATATTTTGGCGAGCGAGAAAAAGGAATTGACGAGTGAAGAGATGGTGGCTTTTTATGAAAATCTGGTGTCCAAATACCCAATCATTTCCATTGAGGATGGTTTGGCGGAAGATGATTGGGAGGGTTACAAGCTGATGACCAAAAAACTCGGTAAAAAAATCCAGATTGTCGGTGATGATTTGTTCGTAACCAATGTGAAGAAACTCCAGGAGGGAATCGAGAAGAAAGCTTGTAATTCCGTGTTGATAAAATTAAATCAAATCGGGACCGTGACGGAAACCATTGACGCTATAAATATGGCCAAGAAAGCCGGTTATACTTCTGTGGTGTCTCATCGTTCTGGTGAGACGGAAGATGTGACTATCGCTGACCTTGTTGTTGGCCTTGGTACCGGGCAAATAAAAACCGGTTCGCTCTGCCGTTCCGAGCGTGTGGCTAAGTATAATCAACTCCTCCGTATCGAACAAGAACTTGGCACTAAGGCAACTTTTCCAGGGAAGAAAGCGTTGAAAATCTAATCAACCTCATCGAACCACCCCCGGCTCAGAAGCCGACCCCTCCTAAGAAAGGCGGGGTAAGAAATATGTCTTAAAATAAGACTACTTAAACGGCTCAACGGGACCCTACCGTTGAGCCGTTCGGCGTATTTGACGAAACGGGAAAAGTATTGACTTCTATATTTGATGGGTGTATAATAGGGGGTAGATAAAGAACCTTAAAATACTTGCGAAAACGGCGGTCATAGCTGAAAGGTTTTAATCTGTTTGAAACTTTTCCGCTATGACTGCCGAGCGGTAGTTTAGCTCAATGAAACCTGTCTGCTTATGGTGCCGATTTTTTCGGGGCTGTAAGGGGACATAACATAAGGAGATGATCATGAGCAAAAAGCTTGTGACCTCGGCTCAGGTGGAATCACTAAGAACGATGGCGATTGCGAAGGGCGTCAGTCGCGAGGAGTTTCAGGTGTGGCTGGATAAGTATGCTGGTCTTACCCTGGATCGGATCAAAATCGAAGCTATTGAAGCGATAGCACCACCAGGCGCACAGCTTCACACGTTTCGTATCAGATATCAGTCCAATCGTAACTGGCAAGAGGCGGTGAATGCTGGTGCCTCAGACACTTCCAGAGAGAACGATATTATGAAAGTTGGCGGTCTTTATCCAGCAACTGGTACCACTAGGATCGTCGAGGAATATATTGTCCTCTTAAATTATCCGTCGAACGATGGAAGTTGGGTTAAGGCAATGGTCTGGGCGCGCTGGGCCAAACTGAGGAACACGGTTCCGCGCGAAGTCTTTGCTCTCGGTGAACTGTATCCGAAGTTGCAACATAATATTCAGACGCACGATTCGCCAGTGTACGTCGTGGCTACTACAGGCTGTAGTTTCGAAGGGCGTCGTCACGCATGCAGTGTTTGGTGGAGCGACCCGATTCGTGACGCACAACTGATGGCTTTTCCCATCTGTCGTGACAAGAATTGTTGGTACGCATTTCGTATGTAAATCGGTCATAACGGCTCGTTCGTTCTTCTACAAACCAGTAGATAGAATGAACGAGCTGTTTTCTATTGAGAAAATTTAAATAAAAAGTATAATGGTGGCTTATGGAAAATAAAAAACAAATCGCTTTAATTGTCCTTGATGGTTGGGGATATCGGGAGGAGAAGAAGGATAATGCGATAGCGGAGGCTAAAACGCCCTTTTTTGACCAGTTATGGCGCGAATATCCACATTCACTACTAGAGGCTTCCGGCCTGGCTGTAGGGCTCCCAGAAGGTCAGATGGGCACAAGCGAGGTTGGACATACGACCATAGGGGCCGGAAAAGTAATTTTTACCGATTTGCTAAGAATCAGTCAATCTGCTGATAAAGGAGAGTTTGATACAAATAATACTTTCTTAAAACTTTTCCAACATGTTAAAGAAAATAATTCCACTCTACATTTACCTGGATTGATTGGTCCTGGTGGAGTGCATGCGTACGGAGGTCATTTATTGGAAATTTTGAAAGCGGCTAAAAGATTTGGATTACGAAGAGTGGCGATCCATGCCTTTACCGATGGACGTGATACTTCACCACAGAGTGCGGCGGAGTATTTGGAAAAATTGGAAAAAGATATTTCCGAAATAGGAATCGGTTTTATTTCCACCATGGCTGGTCGTTATTACGGGATGGATAGAAGTAATAATTGGGATAGAATTGCCTTGTCGGAGGCGGCTATTTTTAAAGGTGAAGGTATGCAAGCTGGTAATCAAAAAGCTTCGGCTGTTGCAGAGTTGCTTTATACCAAAGATAAAAATGATGAATTTTTTGAGCCAGTAGTTTTCTTAAATAAAGATGGACAGAAAGAATTGATAAAAGAGAATGATGCGGTTTTCTTTTGGAATTTCAGGGCGGATCGGGCCAGGATGCTGTCACAGAAAATAATGGAATTTGCGAAAGATAAAAATATTTTGTTTGGCACCATGACCCAGTATGATAAAACTTTTGATTGTCCGGTGGCTTTTGAGCCGACCGTAATTGAAACCACTCTGGCCAAGGAAATATCCAAGGCTGGTTTGACCCAGGCGCATGTGGCTGAGACGGAGAAGTTTGCTCACGCCACTTATTTCTTGAATGGCGGGGAAGAAAAACCGTATGCTGGCGAGAAACATATCTTGGTGCCGAGCCGGAAGGATGTGCCGACTCATGATTTGGCGCCGGAAATGATGGCGGAAGAAATTGCTAACAAAGCGATTGAGGAAATAAATAAAGGCACCGATTTTATTTTCATTAACTTTGCCAATGCTGACATGGTGGGGCATACGGCGAACAGGGAGGCGATAATTGCTGGGGTGGAAAAAGTGGATGCGGAATTAAAAAGAGTCATTGAGGTTCTTTTACAAAAAGGCGGCGTGGCTTTCATTACCGCCGATCATGGTAATGCGGAAATCAACGTGGATGCCGAGACCGGTAAGAAACACACGGCGCATACTTTGAGTCCGGTGCCTTTTATCATGACCGATAAATCTAAGAAAGTGAAAAATGGCACGCTTGCCGATATCACTCCCACTATTCTAGAAACTTTGGGCCTTTTCCAGCCAAAATCTATGACCGGTAAATCCCTTTTAAAGTAAGGTTTTTTGTGTTATCATAGCCTTGTATAAGCCTTAATTTAAGTAAAATAATGTTTACTTCACTTGTGCAATTTTTTGATAGACTCGAGGACCGAGTCAGGGTCAGACTGAGCCACCGATCCATTGTTTATGCCTTGATTGGTGGAGCAATGGTCATCCTCTTTTGGCGTGGTATTTGGCATAGCGCCGATATTTTGATGGTAAAAGGCGGTTTTTGGGGTTGGTTTTTCTATGAGCCTATCACGATAATTTGGACATCCATAATCTTGCTTTTAACCGGACTTTTTGTGTCTAGTTTTATTGGAGAGCGAATTGTGATTTCCGGCTTAAAAAAAGAAAAGAAAATTACGGACAAAACAGAAGGTGAAGTTCAAGATGAGGAAGCGAAAATAAAGAAGCTTGATCTCAAGCTGGATTTGATCATGAAAGAGATTTCAACACTAAAAGATGAATTGGCTAAAAAATAAAAAAATTGTCGCGGTCCATGACGGGAATTTTCACCCGGATGACGTTTTTTCCGTGGCTGTTTTATCCATTCTTTATGATGGAAAAATAAAAGTAGTCAGAACCAGGGATGAAAAAGTCTATTCAAGGGCGGATTTCGTGGTTGATTATGGCTTTGAATATAATCCGAGCAAAGGCTGGTTTGATCATCATCAAGAAGGTGGTGCCGGCATGAGAAATGATAAAATCACATATTCCGCTTTTGGACTCGTTTGGAAGGAATATGGCGAGAAAATTTGCAGCTCAAAAAAAGTGGCAGATATTTTTGATAAAAAACTGGTGGCAGCGATAGATGCCGATGATTGCGGTGTTGATTTGTGTGGCAAGACGGATTCAGAAATAAAACCATTCATGCTGACGGACGCCATCTATGCCATGAGACCGACCTGGAAAGAAGATTTTTCGGAGATAGACAGTATTTTTTTAAAGGCGGTGGAGTTTGCCAAAGCCGTGCTTTTGCGGGAAATAAAAATCACCAAGGATATTATGGAAGCGGAAGGTCTGGTGGCGGATATTTATCACAATACGTCGGATAAAAAAATAATTGTTTTTGCTGAAAAATACCTGCCCAAGACCCTTCTTTATAAATATCCGGAACCGCTTTTCATTGTTTATAAGGATAAGGATGGCAAGAGGTGGCGAGCGACGACGATCGAAAAAGATGAAGACACGTATGAGCCAAGAAAGAATTTCCCGGAAGCCTGGTGGGGGAAAAAGGATGAAGAGTTTATTAAAATAAGTGGCGTGGCGGATGCTTTTTTCTGTCGGAATAAAGGTATTTTTGCCGGCGCGGAGTCTATGGCCGGGGCAATCAAATTGGCCGAAGCGGCAATTAATCATAAAAAATAAAATGGCATTCATTGATGAATTAAATTTACATATCAAAGCGGGTAATGGCGGTAACGGCGTGGTTAGATGGTTGCATGAAAAAGGCAAAGAGTTTATGGGTCCGGCTGGTGGAAATGGGGGGAAAGGCGCTGATGTTTACGCTCGGGCTATTCGGGATATTGGTATTCTGAATAATTATAAGAACCTCAAGGAAATAGCGGCGCCCAAAGGCGAGGATGGTGGGAAGAAAAGTTGTCATGGTGCCAATGGTCAAGATCTGTATATTGATTTTCCGGTGGGTTCGATTATTACAAATATTCAAACTGGAGGAAAGGTATTTTTGGATAAGGAAGGAGATGTAAAACTTTTGGCGCAAGGGGGCCGGGGCGGACAAGGTAATGAGACTTTTAAATCTTCCACCAATCAACGCCCGGAGCAGAGTACGCCCGGAAAGGCTGGCGAGGAATTTGATTTTTATATTGAAGTGGAGCTGGTGGCTGATGCCGGACTCATCGGTTTGCCTAACGCCGGCAAGTCCAGCCTGATCAATGAATTGACGAATGCCAAATCAAAAGTGGGTGCCTACCAGTTCACCACTCTTGAACCAGCCCTTGGTAATATGTATGGGTATATTCTGGCCGACCTGCCAGGACTTATAGAAGGTGCTTCAGAGGGTAAGGGTCTGGGTCATAAATTCTTGCGCCATATAAAGAGGACTAAGATTCTATTCCACTGTCTCTCCTTGGAAAGTACTAAGTTGATTACAGATTACAAGACAATCAGAAAGGAATTGAAAGCCTATGATCCGGAACTAGCCGAGAAAAGAGAGGTACTCATCCTGACCAAGACAGACATGTTGGATAAAAAAAGCGTTGAAGTGGCCAAGAAAAAGCTGGGCAAGCTAAACCCCGATATTCTCACGGTCACTATTCTGGATGACCAGTCAGTCAAGGATTTAAAAGATAGTCTGATCAAAATCTTACGCTCCGAATAAAATACTTGCATGTTTTCTATTTTGTGTTATTTTAAATGCAGAATAGATTTTTTGTTAGCAACATAAAGGAGAGAATATGCCGCAACGTGTACACCCCTTAGTTGGTAAATTTGGTTACCAATGGGCTCAAGGTCATAAGACTGACTTAGCCTCACGATCGTATGTGTTGAAAATTGGCGGTCGCGTCCATCGGCCGAAAGAACCGGTACTGTGTCATATTGAAGGTGTTTGCGAGGAGGACAGTAACTACCTTGAAGGCACATTAATTTCTGGCCTAAAGGTGTTCGTCTTACTTGACGATTGTTTTGAGCCAGCGACTACCCTGGTTCGACCTATGATCAAGATTGACGAGATGTCGGCTCGTGATATTTTCTGTCTCGTTCCGTATACTTGAAGACAACGTGGATTTAAGGGTGCCGCACCGGGAGGAGCGGCATTTTTCTTTGGCAAATTTTATGCTAGTATTGGTAAATAATGAGTGAAAATGAAGTTAAAAATAAATATACCGCCACGATCGGCTTGGAAATCCACGCGGAATTAGCCACCAAGAGCAAAATGTTTTGCGGCTGCCAGAATGATCCCGATGAAGAAAAGCCGGACGTGAATATTTGCTCTGTCTGCACCGGCCAGCCGGGAACATTGCCGGTCATAAACAAACAGGCAGTCAAGAACGTATTAAAGGTAGGTGTGGCTCTGGGTGCAAAACTGGCAGATTTTACCGAGTGGGATAGGAAAAATTATTTTTATCCGGACATTCCTAAGGGTTATCAAATTAGCCAGTATAAATATCCATTGGTTATCGGTGGTAAGCTAAATGGTATAAATATCACGAGAATTCATTTGGAAGAAGATACCGCCAAATCGAGCCATGACCAGGGGGACTTTTCCTTGGTGGATTTTAATCGCGCCGGTGTGCCTTTGATGGAACTTGTGACCGAGCCGGAGATTCACAGCGGCAAGGAAACGGCAGATTTTGCGCGCGAATTACAACTACTTTTACAATATCTAGGTGTCGGCGATGCCAATATGGAAAAGGGTGAAATGCGGATTGAAGCGAACATTTCGGTCAGTACTACAGACAAATTGGGTACAAAAGTGGAAGTGAAAAATATCAATTCGTTCAAAGCGGTGGAGAAAGCCGTGGCGTATGAAATTGACCGGCATATTCAAGTACTGGAAGCGGGAGAGAAAATTATTCAAGAAACCAGGGGCTGGGATGAGGATAAACAGAAGACCTTTTCTCAAAGGCTCAAGGAAAGTTCTCACGACTATCGATATTTTCCGGATCCGGATTTGCCAAAATTCAAGCTGTCCGAAATCCCAGAATTTTCCACGGAAAATCTGAAGAAAGAATTGCCGGAATTACCTTGGGAAAAAAGAGGGCGATATGAAAAAGATTATGGTATCAAAGCGGTAGATGTGGAAATATTTGTTCGGCCTGGAACCATTAGTGTTTTTTTTGAGAATGTTTGCAAGGATTTTAACGGTGAGCCTTACTTAATAAAATTGGTATCAAATTACATAATCTCTGATTTGCTTGGTTTGATGAAGGGAAATGAAAATTTGGGAAAGGTAGAAGATAAAAACTTTGCTCAACTCATGAGAATGATTGCTGATGGGCTGATTTCCTCCCGTGGAGCTAAAGATATTTTGAAGATCATGTTTGAACAAGGCGGGGAACCAGGAAAGATTGCCGAGGAGAAAGGTTTGCTTCAGAAAAGTGATTTGGGTGAACTGCAGAAAATTGCTGAACAGATTGTTGTCGATAATCCAAAAGTAGTCGCTGATTACAAGGCGGGCAAGGAAATGGCACTCATGTCCTTGGTTGGCCAGGGAATGAAAGTCACCAAAGGCTCGGCTAATCCGCAAGTTTTAAAGGAAGTTTTTTTGAAGTTACTGGGTAAATAAGTTATACTTAAGAGGTGTTAATTCCCAAAGAAAAAATAAAGCTCCGAGTAAATGCACCAAAAGTTAAAAAGACTTCGGCTGGTATTATCCATATTGGCGCAGATCATGCCGGCTTTGAGCTGAAAGAGGTGTTGGTTACTTATTTGAAAAAGCTAAATTATGAGGTGGTTGATCATGGCGCTCATGTGTACGATGAATTTGATGATTACCCGGACTTCGTGGCACCGGTAGGCCAAGCGGTGTCTGATCGGCCGCACATGGTGAAAGGAATTGTCATCGGCGGTTCGGGCCAAGGGGAAGCGATGGTGGCAAACCAATTCCCGAATGTCAGGGCGGTGGTTTTTTACGGTAACAAAATTTTTCAAAATTCCAATATAATTAAACTGTCTCGACAACACAATGATGCTAATATTCTTTCCTTGGGAGCCAGATTTTTAACGATTGGGGAGGCTAAAGACGCTGTTAGAACATGGCTTAATACCCCTTTTTCCGGCGAGTACAAATATATCAGGCGAATCAAGAAAACGGAGAAAATATTACGAGAGATTCGTTTAAAAAAGAATTTTTAATTATAAAAATATGGTAGAAATAATCCCTGCAATATTACCAACCGATTTAGATGATTTGAGAGATAAGATGGCCATAATATCCGGCCTAGCTCCTTTGGTGCAGATAGACGTTTGCGACGGTAAATTTGTACCAAACAAAAGCTGGCCTTATGTAAAAGGAGGAATGGAAGAGTTTGAAAGGATAAGAGCCGAGGAGGAAGGTTTCCCTTTTTGGGATTCTTTGGATTTTGAAATTGATTTAATGGTTAGAAATCCTGAATCGATAGCTCATGATTGGGTGATGGCTGGGGCCAAGAGATTGGTCTTTCATCTTGAATCAGCGCCGAATATTTTGGAAATAATTGAGAAATTGCGCGATGAATATGGTACGGCCAAGGACGAGGCTTTTGGCCTGGAAATTGGTGTGGCCTTGGATATCCAAACGCCCAACGATGAAGTTTATGGTATTTTAGACATGATAGATGTGGACGGGGATTCCATCATTGATTTTGTGCAGTTTATGGGAATTGATAATGTCGGTTTCCAGCACCAAGAATTTAATGATCAAGTCCTGGAGAAGATAAGTGATTTGCGCGGCATGTATCCTAATATCCATATCAGTGTGGATGGCGGAGTCTCTTTTGATAACGCTTCGGAACTTATTTCTGCCGGAGCCACTCGCCTTATTTCTGGTTCGACTATTTTTGAGAGTGATGATATCGCCAAGGCCATTGATGATCTGGCCAAATCCGGGGAATAAATGCTAAAATACCGCTATGAAAACACTTAAACAATACATCTTGGAAGCGGAGAAAAAGGGGGTAGCTATTGGGCATTTTAATATTTCCAACTTAGAAACTTTGAAGGGAATTTTTGAAGCGGCTAAGAGGTTGGATGTGCCGGTGATCATTGGCACGGCGGAAGGCGAGCAGAACTTCATTGGCACCCGGCAGGCGGTGGCTTTGGTTAAAAGTCTGCGTGAAGAATACGGCTACCCAATTTTCCTGAATGCGGATCACCATTATTCCTTTGATAAGGTCAAGGAGGCAGTGGATGCTGGTTATGACGCGGTGATTTTTGATGCCACAGGTCTCTCATTTGAAGATAATATTAAAGTGACCAAGCAGTGCGTGGAATATGCTAAAAGTGTGAATCCTGATGTTGTTGTTGAAGCCGAACTCGGTTTTATTGGTAGTTCATCAAAAGTTTTGGAAGGTATTCCAGAAGGGGTAAGAATCACTGAAGAATTTTTGACCAAGCCGGAAGAAGCTAAAAAATTTGTTATAGAGACAGGGGTAGATATGTTAGCCCCAGCTGTCGGTAATATTCATGGCATGCTCAAAGGGGGTAAGGATCCAGCCTTAAATATTCAAAGAATAAAAGAGATAAAAGAAGCCGTAAAAATTCCTATGGTCCTTCATGGGGCCTCAGGTAACTCGGCCGAGGACATCAAAGCAGCCATCGTAGCGGGCATGTCGGTGGTCCATATTAATACGGAAATCCGGGTTGCTTTCCGAAAGGCCTTGGTTAAATCTTTGCAGGATAATCCCGACGAAGTGGCGCCTTATAAGTACATGAAAGAGGCCGTTATGGCCGTGGAAAAAGTGGTGGAAGAGAAATTAAGGCTGTTTACGGATAAATAACAAGAGGGGTCAATAAAGGGTTGCATTTTGATTTTTTCTGTGTATAATTGTCCCCATGTTTAAATTAAAAGTAGAAAAGAGGGATTTGAAGGAAAGTCTGGATACTCTAAGAAAATCTGGTAAAATGCCAGCCGTTTTTTATGGCCCTAAGGATCCTTCCACCCCAATCAAGATTGTGGCCGTCGATTTTAAAAAAGCTTGGAAGACCGCCGGTGAATCGACCGTTGTTTCTCTTGAAGGTACCGGTATTGATGCTGATGTGCTAATTCATGATGTAGATCTTGATCCTGTCACTGATGCGCCTATTCATGCAGACTTCTACGCGATTGAGAAAGGCAAGAAAATTGCCGTGGATGTCCCCCTGGAGTTTGTCGGTGTATCGTCAGCGGTTAAAGACCTAGGGGCTGTTCTAATCAAGGTGCTTCACGACGTTGAAATCGAAGCTCTGCCAAAAGATTTACCGCACAAACTCGAAGTTGATATTTCAACTCTAGTAAACTTTGATAGTGTTATCACAGCGAAAGAGATAAAACTACCAGAAGGGGTGACCTTAAAAGTCAAACCTGAAGAAGTAATCGCTTCCGTTTATGAGCCAAAAGAAGAAGTAGTGGAGGCTGCTCCGGTGGATTTGTCTGCAATTGAAGTGGAAAAGAAGGGCAAGGTCGAAACTGAAGGTGAGGGTGCCGAGGCGGCCGAGGCAAAGGAAGAAAAGGGTGCTAAGAAATAAGCTAAAACTTAAGAAGTATGTTAAAATAACGGTGATGAAAAAATTCGTCACCGTTATTTTATTGTTGTCTTTTGTGGTATTTTTTGTACCAGTTTCCAGTGTCTTTTCCCAGACTTTGTCGGCGGCGGATCGAGTGCGTTTGCAGGCGGAATATGATGCCTTACAAAAGGAGATCGCCCAATGGCAAAAGGTCTTGGATGAAACCAAGGCTAAGAAAAATACCCTGCAAGGAGACGTCACTATCTTAAATGCTCAGATTGCCAAAGCCGAGAGTGAAATAAAACAACGAAATATTACTGTCACAACTTTAACTACGGAAATAGGCCAAAAAGTGAAAAATATCAGCTCTTTGGAAGCAAGAATTGATAATGATAAGAAACTTTTAGCTAATCTCCTGAAGAAAAAAGACCAAAATGAAGTCGAACCGATTTTTTACCTTTTTCTTTCCTCGGATGATATTTCAAGTCTGATTGCCGATGCTGATAATATCGAATCGGTGAACAAGGGTTTGCAGGATCTCTTTGCTGAATTACGCAACGTAAAGACCGAGACGGAAAAAGAAAAAGAAGCCCTGGATACAAAGAAAAATCAAGAATTAGACGCCAAGTATGAGGTGGAATTGAAGAAAAAGCAGATTAGTCAGGATCAGACCGATAAAAAACAATTACTGACTTTTACGACCCAGGCGGAGTCAAATTATCAGCAAGTGTTAGCTGATCGTCAAAGAAAAGCGGAAGCTATTCGAAGTGCCCTGTTCGATTTGCGTGATGCTTCCGGTATTTCTTTTGCCAAAGCATTGGAGTATGCCTCCTTTGCTTCCGGAAAAACCGGCGTCCGGCCGGCTATGATCTTGGCTATTTTATCTCAGGAGTCGGACATGGGTAAGAATATTGGCTCTTGTTATGTATCAGACTTGAGTACTGGTAACGGTGTGGGTAAGAATACCGGTTCACCCTTTGAACAGGTGATGAAAGCTCCTCGTGACACCACCCCTTTTGAAGCAATTACTAAAAAATTAGGTTTGACTTGGACCACGACGCCGGTGTCATGTCCGCTCGGAGCCACTTATTATGTCGGTCGTGGTTTTGGTGGTGGTATGGGGCCTTCACAGTTTATCCCCTCCACCTGGCAGATTTTCTCACCTCGCTTACAAGCGGCTCTAGGCGTCTCTTTGCCTGATCCATGGGATCCACAGCATGCAATAATGGCCACGGCTATGTATATTGCTGATCTAGGAGCTTCGGGTGGTACTTATACAGCAGAGAGAAATGCGGCCTGCAAGTATTATTCCGGCCGGGCTTGTGATAGCGTAAAGCCTTACAATTCTTCTTATGGCGATTCCGTGATTGCTAAAGCGGAGAAATTTCAGAGTGATATAGATTTCCTAAAGAATCTTTAATATTGTAATTTCATTATATGAAAATAAATTATCAAGAAGTAGAAAATTATTCATACGCCAAGTATATTTATGAACTGGAGAAGCTTTGTCATATTCATAAAATAGATATGGAAATAATCGGTTACGAGGAGTTTGAAAAGATTGGTGAAAAATACCCACTCTATAGAATAACGGTAAACCCTAAGGCTGCCAAAAGAGTGTGTATCGTGGCTGGTGTGCAAGCTTATGAAATTGCCGGTCCGCTTTGCATGTTGGAGATATTCTCTAATCCTCACGAAATGCTAAGTAGTCAGGTCTCTTATCGCATTTATCCTTGCATAAATCCTACCTCTTTCGACTTGCGACAAAGGATGGACGACGACGGTGTGGACTTAAATGAATTAACACCGCAAACTCTTCATGGTCGAAAATACGGTGAAGTTAAAGTCTTCTACGATGACATCAAGGATTGGGAAATGGATATCTTTATTTCTCTTCATGAAGACGTGGATCTTAAAGAATTTTATGCTTATGTTTTTGAAAATAATCCCGAACCTGTTTACCGAAAAATTATTGACCGTTGGCGAAATGATTTTTACGGAGTCTTAAATGATAAAGAAATTTACGGGGATAAAGTGGTCGATGGTTTAATTATTAATGATCACGATAATTCCTTTGAAGATTACTTGTTTACTAATAAAATGGCTAAACTGGCTATTTGCACGGAGACACCTGGTTTATTACCCTTAGAAAATCGGGTCAGGATGGATATAGATAATGTCAGGATTTTGTCTGAACACTTGATAGATTAACTCTTGCTTTTATAAATAAAACCTGCTAGAATCCTAGAACTATGAAAAAAGACATACACCCGAAATTTTACGACAAATCCGAGACCACCTGCGCCTGTGGTGCTAAATACACTATTGGTTCAACCAAGGAAGCAATTGCCGTGGAAATCTGCGCCGTTTGTCACCCTTTTTATACTGGAAATGACAAGGTATTAGACACTGCTGGACGTGTGGAGAAATTCAAAGCTCGAAAAGAAGCGGGTACCAAAAAGAAAAGCGCCAAATAACCTATTTAAAAGCTCGATTACCTTAGGGTGGTCGGGCTTTTATGCTATTATAATCTTATGACAATCGAAGAATTCAAACAAAATAAAAAAACAATGTACCTGGCCGAGGAGTATCTACGACTTGATACTGAGGATAAGGCCGTAACCGAGATGCTTGCCAAGGATCCAGGAATGGCTGAGATGGCTAAGGAAGAATTAGCTTCTCTGTCTGTGCAAAAGGAAAATATTTGGGCGCAGATGGAAGGGATTTTAGTGGAAGAAAAACAAGAAGAGGAGTTCCCTAATGAAATAATCATGGAGGTTCGGGCAGGGGTTGGTGGAGATGAAGCGGCTTTGTTTGCTGAGACTTTGGCTAAAATGTACGCCGGTTATGCCGGCATAAAAGGCTGGAGTTTTACACCGCTTGATGAATCTATAAATGATATTGGCGGTTACAAGGAAGCCTCTTTTGAAATCAAAGGTCTGGGCGTTTACAAGGAGCTCCGCTATGAAACCGGCGTGCACCGTATTCAGCGCGTGCCGGAAACGGAGAAAAATGGTCGGGTGCATACAAGCACCGCATCGGTGGCGGTTTTGCCGATTCGCAAGAAAAGTTCGGTGGAAATAAAGCCGTCTGATTTGTTGATTGAATTTTCCCGCGCCGGAGGTAAAGGTGGACAAAATGTGAACAAGGTGGAAACGGCGGTGCGTATTGTCCACAAGCCGTCAGGACTAGAGGTGCGCTGTGTAGCCGAGCGTAGTCAGTCGCGCAATAAGGAAAAAGCCATGACTATTCTGCAGGCTAAGTTGGAGCAGCAAAAAAGCGAAAGCGATGCTATTCAATTTGCCAAAGAAAGAAAAGACCAGATCGGCACCGCGGATCGCTCTGAAAAAATCCGCACCTATAACATTTTACAGGACCGCATCACTGATCACCGCGTCAAACAAAGCTGGTACAATATTGAGAAAATCCTCTCCGGCGAAACCGTCGGCGAACTCATTAAATTCGTTGGTGAAAACATCGGCAAGCCAACGGACGGGAAAGATAGTGATGAGGACTAATTAACCCTTATTTATAGGCTCGTTTAGATCACGCCAGGGGTGGCGTGATGGTCTTGACTTTTTGAATGAAAAGGGTACTATGGCAATAGAATCAAAAAGTAAAAAAGATTGGAGTATATCATGCTCAGCCATTCGACGCGTTGTGTTTTTTCTTTCAGCTCGAAAGCTTTGGATCTTGAGAGCGTTACCGCCATCCTCCGGAAGTATTTTTTCCTTGCCAAAGCCGTTGAAAACAAGGTGAAGCTGGAAAATGGCCAGGTGCTCATGTGGAGCCTTGACTTCCGAGAAGAAGGCGCACGAGCCACGGTGGAACTTTGCGAAAAAGGTACGGTTCCTGATGCTTCTTGCGCAACTGGTTCCTCAAGCGGGAGTATTTTGACAAAACTCTCTGATTCAGGACTTGGGATCTACGTTTGTTGTTTCCGTCTGGATATGATCGGCGAGAAGCCTTGGAATTTTGTGGTCAGGCGGATTGTTCATGATCTCAAGGAACGTCCTTACAAGAGGTGATACGGGAGTTAATTTTGGCGGGGAAAAGGCGGAGATACCTTTCCTCGCCTTTTCTTATGCTTGCATTTTCAAGCTATATTTGATAGGATTGCCCCACATATGACAGAAGAAAAAAAGATAAATAATGAACGGATTGAGCAGATGTTTGCGGTCGGAGCCCATTTTGGCTACTCCAAAACAAGGCGCCATCCGAGCGTTTCTCCTTATATTTTTGGCGTTAAGAACAAAGTGGAAATAGTTGACCTGGAAAAGACTGACGAATTGCTTGCTAAAGCCCTAGAATTCATTGCAAGCCTGGCTAAAGACGGCAAGCAGGTTCTTTTCGTTGGTGGTAAAAATGAGGCCCGAGGCGCCCTAAAAATAGCCGCTGAAGCCGCCGGCATGCCTTTTGTGGATGGTCGTTGGATCGGAGGAACTCTGACTAACTTCCCAGAAATAAAAAAGCGCTTGATGAAGCTCGAGGATTTGACTAAGCAAAAAGAAAAGGGTGAGCTTTCCAAATACACCAAGAAAGAGCGTTTGATGATTGATCGTGAAATTGCCAATTTAGAAAGATTTTTCTCCGGTATCTCCTCCATGAAAGATTTGCCAAAGGCACTCGTGGTCGTGGATTCCAAGAAGGAGATCATCGCCGTTTCCGAGGCCAAAAAAATGAATATTCCTGTCGTCGCTTTGTGTGGAACTGATTGTGACGTTACTGGTCTTAATTATCCCATTGTTGCCAATGACGCTTCCGTTTCCAGCATTACATTCTTTGTTAACGAACTTTCCAGATCGTACCAGAAGGCTAAAGTTCTGAAGGCGTAGTTTTCTACTTTTAGATTAAGATATGTGGTACAATAAGCTGGTGTTTATTCGTAACTAAAAAATATATGACAATATCAACTGAATTAATTAAGGAACTAAGAGATGCCACCGGTTTATCCATTATGCAGTGCAAAAAGGCCCTGGAAGAGGCTATGGGAGACATAGGCAAGGCCACTATTATTTTGCAAAAAAAGGGCGCAGGCATAGCTGCCAAGAAGGCTGATCGGACCCTTGGTGCTGGCCGAGTGGCTGGTTATATGCATTCTAATGGTAATATTGGTGCTATGGTAGAGTTAATGTGCGAGACGGACTTTGTGTCCAAGAACGAGGAGTTTGGTACTTTGGCCTATAATATTGCCATGCAGGTGGCTGCCACCAATCCGGCATATCTAAAAATGACAGATATTCCCGAGGCAACTAGAAAAGAAGCCGAAGATGTTTTTGTAAAGGAAGTGGAAGGTAAGCCAGCGGAAATAAAAGCCAAAATTTTGGAGGGGAAGCTTAATTCTTATTTCAAGGATAAGGTGCTATTAGAGCAAGAATATATTAAGAACCCTGAAGTGACCATAAATGGCCTGATCGAAGCCTTTATCCAGAAGTTTGGTGAGCGGACAGAAATAGGCCGATTTGCCCGTTTTGGTATCGGCCAAAAATAATCTATGGTTACTTTTGTCATTTTCATAATTTCCTTGGTTTTGCTTGCCCTTTTGTTTGTGATGAAGAGCTTGGAAATTTATTATGGTCGAAAAATTTTCCTCGAAAACCTTTTTTCAAAATGTGATGATTGGTTATATAAGGTCTTGCTAAAAATATATTACTGGTGGAGTCACGTTAATTTTAAAAACACCAAGTTGTTTTTTCTTTGGATTAACGCTAGTATTAGGGGTCTCCTTGTCGCCACCAAAAGGCGTTTTGATCACCAGCAATCCCATTTTTTTGCTAAAAAAGATCATGATGCCCTAAAAAACAAAACTTCTGCCTCCTTTTTCCTTAAGGATGTTTCAGAATACAAGAAGAGCCTACGTCAAGGAAAACAATAAAAAACGCCGCCTTAGCTCAGTTGGTAGAGCAATAGTTTTGTAAACTATAGGTCCCCAGTTCAAGCCTGGGAGGCGGCTCCGAAAATGAAAATTGTAAATAAATTAATAATAAAATTTATCCCTTTCTGGATATATTTAACTTTTTTTAAATGCGCTAGCGCTCTGTATTATTTTATTTTGACTCCATTGGGAGAAAAATTGATGCCCATTTGGGTCGTGGGCATCTTGATGGGGGTACAATCTGTTCTCCAGCTTATTTTTGATGTCCCAGCTGGCTACATCTTAGACCGGTATGGATATAGGAGACTACTCAAGATTACCACGGTTTGTTTTATGTTTTCGGCACTGGCTCTAACCTTTAGCTTTAATACATACTCGTATGTCCTTAGTTTGTTCTTGAGCGTTTTTGGTTGGTTATTTTTTGGTCCTGGTATAAACGCATATGCACTTTCTCACGCCCCCAAGGAAAGTGCTGGGAGGTTTCTTTCGTTGAGAGACATTTTTACTTCGGTGGGGACCGTGATTGCCACAATTATTTTCCCCTTTATTATTCTGGCGAAACCCCAATTAATGGGTATCCTGGTCTTCTTGTCGTTATTTATTTCTTTGATATTTATTATCTTGAGTCCAAAGGACCATATTAAAGCCACGGCTGAGAAAAAGGTTCAGACTCAACATTATTTTATCCGCCGTACCGCTTTACTGAGAGTAATTAGGGCAATTGATAATCTTAATCCCGCCAGCAGTACTTTGGCGCTACTTAGAACTGCGGCCTCGATTTTTTACGCCACCGTCTGGTTTATTGTGCCCTTGATAATCGCTCATCAGGCACAAAGTGGAATATTGGGTGTTGGTCTGGGAATTTTCGACCTAACTATTGTTGTACTAGGGTTCACGTTGGGTCGGCTGGCTGACCTTATGGATAAGAGATTACTTGTTTTCTTAGGATTACTGATATTTGCTGTAGGAGGGATGAGCCTGGGATTTAATTTTGGTTGGATTTTTATCTTAATCGGGATGCTTGCAACTATTGGTAATGAAATGGCTGATGTTTCATTATGGACCTGGATACACTCACTCAATAAAGAGCAAGACGGCGAAGGTATAATTTCTGGCGTCATTAACTTATGCGATGATCTTGGTTGGTCTATCGGTACTATTTATGCGGGTTTTGCCTTTTATTATTTTGGGGCGTCATGGGCGATTTTAATCTCCGCTGCTCCTATTCTTCTAACTTGGATTATCTATCATTTATTAATAAAAGATAGTGTTAACTTTTTGGACAATATTAAACTCTATCCCACCAAACCTCACTTCTTTAGATACAAAAAGTAGAATATTATTTTTTGCTAACGGTTGTGGTAGCTGTGGTTATCATCCAGGCCGGTAGATAACTTTCAAGTTTGTCTTTATCGAGGAAGCCATTGTAAACTTTATCGTTGATTACAATCGCTGGGACGGTTTCTTTGACTTTGTATAGGGAAATAAGGGTGTGTAGAGCGGGATTATCAAGTTTGTAATCAAAAGAATAAATACGCAAGTTTGGATATTGTTCTCTTAAGTAAGTGAGGACATAACCTTGCTGACCACATTCCTGACAGTCGGCTGTGTAAAAGTAAAGGATAAATACCGGCTTGGTATTACATTTTAGACTGATTTTTTTCATCAGAAGATAGTCCTTTATTTGGAGTATTGTATAGTAAGTTTTTAACCTAAGCAAATCGGGGCTGTTTTTACCAAAATTCTCTTCGGTGTACGTAAGCTTTTGAGCTAAAGCATTTAATTCTTGGGAAAGGACATCTTCGGAAAGATCTTTGCAAGAAGATTCGGCCAGTAAATCATATTCGGTTTCTGAGGACATTATATCTGTGGAAATCTTATCTTCTATTTCTCTTAAGCTGTCTATTTTTCGATTATTAAAGTAATTGCTCAGACTGATGGCTGTGACAAAAATAGCTACTGTAATTAGGAATGTCCAAAGGTATTTTTTCCAATTAAAATTTTGCATGCCGGTAAATATTGATATTAACGCCAAGAGGTTTTCTTTGATACCAATACGTTGTAAACGGATTTTGCTAGCCAGGTTGGGTAAATAAAGGGGTAGATGAAGAAAAAATATAGGAGTTCCATTTTGAATCGAAGCTTACCTTCAGCAATTTTTCGGCCTAATAGAATAAGAATAACCATTAAGACTAAACTCACGATAGTCATGAAGGTAACGGTATTGGTGTTTAAATAGAACCACTCAAAGTTGAAATGCCAAGTATTCAAAGGGTGAAAATTGAAGTTTACCGCTTGCCAGTTTGTAAACCACTCCTTAATCTTTGAAATAATTTTAAAAACAAAAGAGCTAGCTAGCCATAATGTGGAGACGGCGGATATCATCATTAGTGGTAGGATAAAGAAGCCCAAATTACCCTGTGTTTTGTTAAAAAAGAGTTCACGATAATCTAGGGCATTTTTTAAAAAGCCATAAGTCCATCTTAAACGTTGGGTGAACAATTTAGAGAATTTATGGGGGGCGATTGTATAGACAAAAGCCGTATGGCAGTTTTTTATCTTATAGTTGTGTTTTTGTAAACGCATGGCCATTTCCATATCCTCGGTGTTGTGGGCTTTTTTATAGGGGCCAAGATTTTCAAAAACTTCACGCCGAAAAATAGAGAAAGGGCCGGGTGTAACATATAGGGCATCAATCAAGGAAAGCATTTTCCTTAAGAATATTCCCCAATCATACTCAACTTTTTGAATTTTCCGCAGGATGTTATCTGGTTCATAAATTTTTATGGCTGGTGTGACAGCCATTGTTTCGCGATCAGAAAAATAGGCGGCAATATTTTTTAAAGCATCAGATTTTACAAAGGAATCTGCGTCTAGGCAGCCAATGATATCAGATTTGGATCTGGCAATAGCAAAGTTCAAGGCCGTATGTTTTCCACCATTTTCTTTTTGAAACATCTCAATCTGTGGGTGGTACTTGTATTTCTGGATTAAATTCCAGGAATTATCCGTGCTACCATCGTCAATTACCATGATTTTTAATTTGTCTGACGGATAATCCAGACCAAGAAGAGAATCGATGGTCCCAAAAATACTTTCAGACTCATTAAAACAGGGGACAACTATAGTGGCCGTAGGCAAAAGGGACGCTGTGATGACAGCAGTTTTTTTCATCACCATCCGATTTTCAAGAAATGTTAAAAGCAAAAAAACTTCGAAAAAAAGTGAAATGAATATAAAGACACAGATTATTAGGTTTGGCAGCTCTAACATGCTTAAATAATAGCATTTTTGGGCTAAAATCGCAATTACTTGGAGATGGCTTCAGAATAGAGTTTTTCTATGTATTCTTTAAGCATTCTTGTTGTGCTGAAGTTCTTAAGTATGAGCTGTCTGGATTTTTTCATATATTCCTGCCAGTTAGACCCATCTTTGGTTTTGATGAATTTTTCGAATTCGGGGACAATTTCTTTTTGCAGTTTTTCCAGTAAATCTTTGGTAATATCTTGATCATCTATGAGCCACCCAAAATCAGCTAAAGGCACTTCATTTATCCAACCGTCATTCGTCGATAAGGCCAGAGTACCGTTAAGAGCTGCTTTCATTCCGCTCGTGCCACATGCTTCCTGACCGACGATTGGGGTATTGAGCCAAATGTCACAACCAGCTACCATAATTTCCGCAATGTCCAGTTTGTAGTGGGGTATAAAAGTGACATACCCTTTAAGTTCTCCAACCATTAGCTCAGACAATTTCTTTAGGAATGCGTTTTTCTCGGTCTCAGTAACGTCGAGTGGAGCTGAATAAACAATGTGGACCTGACCCTTGAAATATTCCAGTATTTCTTTTAACTTTGTTACGTCCTCGAGTAGCGCTAGGGGTCTCTTGTAGGGAACGAAACGGCGGGACCAGCCAATAAGTAAAGCTTCTTTTTTCCAATTGTCGCCGCGGGCCGCTCGGATCAGTTTTAATAATTTGTCTTCGTTTTTCTGGTGCTTTTTTACAATGTCTCCGGTTTTAATTTTGTCCCAGCGGGGGATAAAAATGCCATTTGTTATATGGATGATCCGATAACCGGGCCAGAGTTCACGGGCTTTTTCACCGTGTATGCGACTGACAGCGTTGGTAATTACCGATCCGTTTAGAGCAAAGGTCGTTAAGGAAAATAGCTTATCCTCCGGTTTGTTTTTGCCCTTCTCTAGTATTTCCTGGATATCCAAATTAAGTTCGGTACAAAGCTTGGTGGTATTTCGAACAAGTGAGTCAAAAGCAAACATTTCTTGACCCTCTAAAACTAGGGTGTGATTAGTGAAAACCACTTTCTTCTTTACTTGGTCGAATACTTCGACAAATTTAAGACCTTTGTTGATTTCCTTACCTAAAAGTTCAATAATTAGAAAGGCTGAATGTCCTTCGTTTAAGTGAAAAACAGATGGGATAATACCGAGTCTGTTTAGTAGTCTGACTCCACCGATTCCTAAAACCAGTTCTTGTTTTAAACGTAATTCTCGATCTTCGACGTAAAGTTGTTCAGTGATTAATCGGTCCAATTCAGAATTTTCTGGAATGTTCGTATCTAGAAAATAGACGGAGTTGTTTTTTCCATGCCAGCACCAGACCTGGGCTAAAATATCTCGATCTTCGATAGGGATGGAGAGTAAGATTCTTTTTCCAAAGAAACTATTTTTTAGCAATTTCAAGCCGAATCTACGACCGTTAGGTTCACCGGTCCTAGTCCGGCTGTTCTGGCCTTTTTGATAATACAAACCGAAGCCTACGATAGGGTAGTCCTCCTTATCCGCTTCTAGGATATAGTCACCAGCCAGTATACCAAGTCCACCAGCATAGTTGGGCATTTTGTCCACCAAGGCAAATTCAGCGCAAAAATAGGCGACTGGGTTTTTTTGGGATATTTCCATTATGTAAATTTATGAACCTCTTTGCTCCGGCTGTCCGCCCCGGATTGACCGGTATTTCTCTTTGTATTCTTCGATCTTTTTTTCCACTTCTTTGTTTGGTATTTCAATCCGTAACAGGTCTATGGCGTTTATTGAATCGTAAATATCGAGTTTATTCTTGAATTTATAGATAGCATCACGCCAAAGAATCGCTTTTTCATATTCCTGATTTTCTCGAGCTTTCTTCTCGAGCTCAGTAAACATTTCCATAAAAGCATCATAAACTCCGGCTTCTGCTCCGCCTCGGCCAATGGTTCTGTCTGCGAAGGGGATCCGAACTATTGATCTTTGCTCACTCATCATTTCTCGGATTTTACCGGTCCTTTGCCAGTTAAAACCGCGGGAGACAATGTTTTGATAAAGTTTACTTGCCTTTTCGGTTATGTCGGGAGGAACTTTTGGGATGGATCCCAGTGTCTCCAGTAGTCGATAAGCTCCATCTTCGATCATTTCCATACTCCACCAGGGTTTGGCTGAAGCCCACCAAAAATGATCTGAAGCTAGGGCGCTATCCATCATTTTCCTCGTGATAGCGTAAGATGGACTGTCCTTGCTCATGGTATAGACTTCCTTTAATACCAGATCAAGCAGCTCCCACTGCCATTTATGGATAATGTTTTCTGGGTCGGACCAAGACAAAAACTGAATACCCTTTTCTATATCAGCCGGACTGCTGGCCCAAGTGGATTTAATCGGTGTGATTTCAATAATTTCTTTATAAAAAGTCGGCAAGTCAGAAATTTTAATCAAGTTGAATTCCGGGGTAGAGAAGATATCGAATAGCAGCTTTTCCAAACCTGGTCGATGGTGGCCAAATGTTTCTCCGTCCATCGCGGTAATTAAATAACGGGAACTGGCCATATCCTTGGCCATTGCTTCTTTCAGAGTTTCGGGCGAGCGGACCACGGCGCTCATGATCAGGTTACTCATGCGGCGCTCACGAAAAAAGACTAGCAACGAGGAATTTTTTATTTTATATAATTTAGTATAATCAACACTGTCCGTCTTCCCGTTCAAAGCAATTTCATCCAATATTATCCACTTGAAACCGCACTCTTCGATAATCGGTACCAGTTCCTCTTTAAAAGCCATTTCTGGAGGGAAAAAACCTTGTGGTTTGTAAGCTTCACCCAAATAAAACTTGTTAGTTTCATCATTCATTTTTATCTGTCGAATAATCTCTTCCTTGTTTAAAAATGGTAAAAAGGCATGGTATTTGGCTGAACCGGTAAATTCTAAACGGCCCTCAAGACCAACTTCCTTCATTATTTCTATCAAATCGTGATAGCCATACTTATCAAATAGTTCCAAAAGGGCACCGTTGATATTGAGAGTCAGATGAACCTCTTTATTTTTTCTGAGGTTCTCCAAAATTGGTCGATAGCTTTGGGCGACGATTGATTCCAGAATATCTGGCTGCTGATCAAATGGTTGATAGATATGCAAAAAGTTGGCCCATTTCATATTTATTTTTTATTATTCTTATGCAGAGCTAGGGCTTTGCTAAATAACCTCGAATATTCCAAGGCTGATTTGGACCAAGAAAAATCTTCCTGCATAGCCTGTTTCTGAATCTTCTTCCATAGAGGTTTGTTCTTATAATTTTCCACGGCGCGGGCAATAGTCAGGGCTAGAGATAGGGAGTCAAAATGGTTAAAACTAAAACCAGTGCCTTTACCGGTTGTCGGATTAAAATCCATAACGGAATCTGCTAAACCGCCAGTCTTACGGATGATCGGGATTACGCCATAACGCATGGCTTCTATCTGGGTCAGACCACATGGTTCAAATTTTGACGGTATAAGGATAATGTCTGCTCCACCGTAAATGAGTCGCGGCAACGTAGTATCAAAACTCAAATGCACTCCAACTTGGTCCGGCAGTTTCTCTGCTAACTCTTTGAAGTAACCCATGTATTTATTGTCTCCTGAACCGAGTACCACCAGTTGAATTTCAAGTTCTTTTATAATTGATTCCAATACTGGAAAAAATAAATCAAAACCCTTTTGCTCGACAAAGCGAGAAGCGATGCAGAGGAGAGGAATATTTTTATTTTGAGGAAGGTTAAATCGGGCTTGTAGTTCTAATTTATTTTTCTCTCTTTCTTCTAAATTTCCAAAATTATAATTGGACACTAGGTTAGCATCTGTTTCCGGATTTAATGATTCATAATCAATGCCATTTAACACACCTGAGACATGAGCTCGCTTTTCCTGTAATAGATCGTCTAAAAGCTCACCGTAATCTTTGGTCATTATCTCTCGGGAATAAGTAGGCGAAACAGTGTTTATTTTGTCGCTATACATAATCCCGCGTCGCATGCCGTTTATCTTATAGATGCGTGGGTCAAAAAAAGAAGGAATTAGTGATTGACCATCATCGTAGTCAAGTTCTGACACGTATCGGTGGTCAAACATGCCTTGATAATACAGGTTGTGAATAACAAAGACAGTAGATATTTTTGACAAAAGTGGATCGTCTTTGTAAACGGTCTTTAGGTAGTTTGGCAAAAACCCAGTTTGCCAATCATTAGATACGATGATATCTGGCAGCCAGTCTTTATCCAGACGAAGAAACTCCAGGACACCGCGACTTAAAAGATTCCAACGTATAACATCATCACTGTAACCATAAACGTTTGATCGTTTCTCATAATATTCCTGGTTTTCCAAAAAGTATGTGGTAACCGGTATATGATCGATTTTGGTATCATCCGGAATATATTTTTTAACATTACATACCAGGTAGCTAGGTTCATTCGGATTGTCGCCATTGGCTCCGGTTGGTACTTCGAGACCAGAATACTCCATTATAAGTTTGAATCTATCTTTATCAACGCTGGCGTAAAGGGGGATCATCACTCTTACATCGTAGCCTATATCCTCAAGGGCGCGCGGCAAAGCGAAGACTACTTCACCTAGACCACCGGCTTTAACAAAAGGAGCGGCTTCAGGCGCAACAAATAGGATTTTCTTTTTTGTTTTTTTGAATAAAAATGCCATAGGCTGACATTATAACATATTTATTCGATAATAGCTTTAGGGATTATTTTATATTTGGGATTTATGACAAGAGTGGGGACACCCTCTTTTTCCACGACAAAGTAGGCAAAGCCGCCCATTTTTTGCACCGCCTTATAATCTGCGTGCCCGGGCAGGCCGGCCGGATCAACATCATCAGGGTAAACAGGGCTGTCGTCGGAAGTGACCAGCCAAATATTGCCGGTATTTACAATCAGATGTCCAATTTCTGGCTCTATAAAAATCTTGTCACCTGTTTTAACCTTTAAGGCTTTGAAACTTTCAATCTCATCATCTATTGGTAAACCATCAATACTAACTTTTCTCTTTTGCAGAAGTAAAATACCGGTACCTTGGATAATAGAATAAGTCTCGGAAATATTACCAACATGGTAATGACCGTAAGTTTTAATGTATTCACCGTCCACCATTCCGGTTTCCCAGACAGTAATATTGGTCTTATCTTTACCGCCCCGGATCATATAATAATGAACCTCTGGTCCAGTTATTCCCGGACTCATTAAGACCTCCTTCATTTTGTCGTTGCTTCTTTCAGCAAATGGTTTAAACATGTTATTTATTATACTTTCCTTTTTATTTTATAACAAGCTATAATGATCGCATGACTTTTAAAGAACGCTACGCTCAATTGAATAAGAAGCAGAAAAAGGCGGTGGATACCATTGAGGGGCCGCTTTTGGTGGTGGCGGGGCCGGGAAGCGGAAAGACGGAAATATTGAGTTTGCGAGTGGGAAACATTTTGGAGCAAACACAGGTTCTGGCGTCTAATATCTTGTGTCTGACTTTTACCGAATCGGCCACTGTGAATATGCGGAAAAGGCTCTCTGGACTCATTGGCGGTGAGGCTTACCGCGTGGCCATCCACACCTTTCATAATTTTTGCGTGGAGATAATTCAACGCTATCCGCAGTATTTTTACGGCGGCGCTTTTTTTTCACCCGCGGATGAGCTGGCTCAGGTGCAAATCATGGAAGAAATTTTTGAAAAAATGCCGCATGACCATCCTTTATCCTCTTATCATCCCGAACAAGGTTTTGTCTACCTGAGAGATGTTCTAGCAGTTGTTGGTTATTTAAAAAAGGCCGGTTTGGACCCGGAAGAGTTTGAGAAAATTTTAAAACATAATCAAAAATCCCTGGCTAAAATAGATTCTGTTATTAGCGCTCATTTGTCTGATCGGTTGGCAAAAGATAATTTGAATAAAATCGGTGAAGCTGTGGACCGGTTGCTTACGATTGCTGCGGAAGACAAGAAAGATTTTGTTTCAGAATTTTTCTCACCGGTATCGGTTGTTATCACTGAATCGTTAAAATTGGCAGTAGATGAAGCAATTAAGGTGGGAAAGATGACTCCCTTAAGCGCCTGGAAGCAAAAGTGGTTACGTAAAGATAATGATGGCCAAAGCTTGCTCCGTGATTCATTGAATATAATGAAAATGCTCGCAGTGGCGGATATTTACACTAAATACCGGACGACAATGTATGGTAAAGGTTACTATGATTTTGATGACATGATTTTGGACGTGGTCACAGCTTTAAAAAATAATCGGAGTTTACGTTATGAAATTCAGGAGCAATATCAGTATGTTTTAGTGGATGAATTTCAGGATACCAATGACGCCCAGATGCGCCTGCTTCGCTATATTACGGATGCGCCAGTCAATGAAGGCCGACCCAATATCATGGCGGTGGGCGATGATGATCAGGCGGTGTATAAATTCCAAGGGGCGGAGCTGTCCAACATTTTGAATTTTAAGAAATTATTCAAGGACGTGGAGATAGTAACCATGACAGACAATTACCGCTCCACGCAAGATATTCTGGACGTGGCTTCGCATATCATCAAGAAGGGAGAAGAGAGATTGGAAAAATTACTGCCGGAAATTGAGAAAAATCTGGTATCTTCAAACCCAAAATTAAAGAAGGGAAACATTAAGCAGAAAGAGTTTCCTACCCAAGCCCATGAGTATCATTTTATTTCTCGGGAAATCAAGAAGAAAATAGATGCTGGTGAACAACCGGAGGACATGGCGGTGATTGCCCGTAAGCATAAGCAGCTTCAGGCGCTCGTGCCGTATTTGCAGGCGGTAGGCGTTCCGATCTGCTATGAACGCGAGCAGAATGTTTTCAAAGAGCCGCACATTGCCCAGTTGATTATTCTGGCTAAATTTGTGAAGACTTTGGCGGATAAAAATACGGATGAAGCGGATGAATATTTGCCGCAGATCTTAAGTTTCCCTTTTTGGCAAGTAGATAGGGAAGCGGTTTGGCGAATATCTTTGGCGGCAAGACGGGGAGAGTTAGGTCAAACCTGGCTCCAGGTTATGCTTGATTCAGCTGATAAAAGAGTGGTCGGAATTGCGAAGTTCTTGATTGATCTTGGGACAGTGGCGCAGGTTGAACCGTTGGAGCAAGTGTTGGATAAAATGATCAGTGGAAATTTCAAGGACTATTATTTCAACAAGAAAAAATTTGAGCATGCCCAAGCGGAATACCTGGCATTTCTATCGAGTCTGCGTGTTTTTGTAAATGCTCTGCGGGAATATAAAGTGGGGGAGATATTATCCCTCAAGGATTTGGTAGAATTTACTGACTTGCACGAAAAGAATAATATCGCCCTGAATGATCAAAGTCCTTTTGCCAAGCTCGGTGGAGCGGTGAATCTTTTAACCGCTCACAAAGCCAAAGGTTTGGAATTTGAAACGGTTTTTGTTTTGTCTTGTCAGGAAGACGTTTGGGCTGGACGGCCAGTACCAAATAAATTGACTTTACCGAGTAATCTGCCTGTTCGGCCGGCTGGGGATACTGAGGATGACCAACTCCGCTTGTTCTACGTAGCCCTGACGCGTGCCAAAGTGAATCTGTATTTAACTTCATATCTTCAAAAAGAAGACGGTGGGAGTTCGGACAAACTGCGCTTCTTGATTGCTGAGGAGGGTGAGGAAGCGGTAATGAAAAATGAAGCCTTACGTCAGGTATATTTCGGACCGGTTGAAAAAGAAAACGAGGAAGTGCCGGAGGCACACGAGGTGTTGACGGCTTCTTGGCTGTCGTACCACACTCCACCTTTTATGGGTTCGGAAGAAAAATTACTAAAATCCTTGCTCACCGACTATCAGATGCCAATCACTCATTTGAATAATTTTTTGGATGTGGAAAAAGGCGGACCGCAATATTGGCTAGAACAAAACCTTCTACATTTCCCTCAAGCCAAAACTGGCCCAAGCTCTTATGGTTCAGCCGTGCACCACACCTTAGAAAAAATTTCTCGATATTTAAAAAATGAAAATTGCTTGCCGGAACCGAAGGAGCTCCTTTCTTGGTTTGGAGATTTTTTGAAAAAGGAACGTTTGGCGCCACGCGATTTTGATTTTTATATTAGTAAGGGTTATTCGGACCTGGCCGTCTATTTTGAATCCCGTAAAAGTACTTTTACCAACAAGGACATAGTGGAGTTTGATTTCAAAGAACAGGGAGTTTTGGTGGATGGAGCACATTTGTCGGGAAAGATTGATCGGATTATTGATTTGGGACTGGGACAGTGTGAAGTGCTGGATTATAAGACCGGTAAGCCACTGCAATCCTGGGAAGAAGGTGATCCGTATAAAAAGAAAAAAAGTCTTGATTACCAAAGACAACTCACCTACTATAAGATTTTAGTGGAGGATTCTCGGCAACTGGCCGATAAATTAAAAGTCACCAAAGGACGGCTGGATTTTATTGAGCCTAAAGATGGGCGGACAATTTCTTTGCAAAAGGAAATAACCACTGAGGAGGTGGACCGATTGAAAAAGCTAATCAGTGTTGTCTACCAGAAAATCATGAACTTGGATTTGCCGGACGTCAGTAAATATTCCAAGAATGTGGAGGGTATCAAGGCTTTTGAAGAAGATTTGTTGAGCTGATTTTGTCAATCTTTGCTTTAAAGGGATAGTGTGAAATAATTGCTTGGGTTGTTATTTCTCAGTTTTTTACAAGGAGAGCATTTTATGGCGAATGATAAAGATATACCTCCGATCACTCATGCCGGTATGGTGAGAGAGATTAGTTGCTCTTATGACATGAGGCTTCACGTCATCATGGATGATGTTCTGCCCGGATTGAGGCCGAGGGGTATCCCTGCTGACCGTTCGGGACAGTTGTTGCTCGATAAGTCTGCTCTGGCAGAGCTTACTGGTAACATTCAAGCTCTTCTTGAGCGTCAGACTGGATCGTCAATGACTCTTAGTCTTGATGGACTGGAAGTGGTTATCGATCTGAGTCAAAGATCAGTAACTATCAATGGTCAAGTGCTCAAATAAGGAAAGGTTAAGGCTGTCCCCGCAAGGACGGCCTTTAGATTATATGTTAAGATGGTCACTATGAATTTTTTACATTCAAGTATCTTAGGTTTAGTCGAAGGTCTGACCGAATTTATCCCTATTTCTTCATCCGGGCATTTGATAGTGGCGAGAAAGATCATGGGTTTGCCACTTACCGGCACGCTGTCCTTTGATGCCATTATTCAGCTCGCCGCCGGTTTGGCGGTAGTCTGTTATTTTTGGAGAGACATAATGAATATCCTTATTGCCTTATTCGCGTGGGTGTCCAAAAAACCGGCCGAGGAAAAATACAAAAACCTGATCTCACCGATAATTATCGGTTCCATCCCGGCTGTTATTCTTGGTTTGTTGTTACAAAAATATATGGACACTGTTTTCCGGGGGACTTGGATTGTTGCTATTTCTCTTATTGCCGGCAGTATTCTATTTTATTTTGCGGAAAGAAAATTTATTAGAGAAACATCAGAAGAACTCTCCTTGCTTAACGAAGTACCTAATCGCTCCGAGAGTTCTTATGGCGTTTCTCCGAAAAAAGGTTTTTGGATTGGTTGTTTTCAGTGTTTGGCTCTACTCCCCGGTTTTTCCCGTTCCGGCGCTACCATTTCTGGCGGACTGCTTCTTGATTTGAACAGGGAAACGGCGGTTCGCTTTTCCTTCCTGTTGTCATTGCCGGTTATCTTAGGTTCCGGACTCTTAAAACTTTTGGAAATCATAAAATCCGGTGGTCTCACCTCCCAAGGTTCCTCCATCCTCTGGGCCAGCCTGTTTGCCTTTCTTTCCGGCCTCTTTGCTATCCACTTTCTCCTTAAATTCCTAAAAAATCACTCTCTAAATTATTTTGGGATTTATCGGATTATTCTAGCGATTGTTATCCTATTATTTCTCAATAGTTAAGAGTTTTACTTACCCCATAAACTTTTGGTCAATTTTAGTCAATGACGTATAATAGACGTATGAGTATTAAAGGTTTAAAACGAGGCTTTACCCTTATTGAATTATTGGTGGTGCTTTCCATTATTTCGCTATTATTATCGATTATCCTTCCTTCCTTAAATAGTGCTAAAGAAAAAGCTCGCCTAAGTAGTGCCAAGCAGTTTTCCGCGAATGTCTACCACGCTGAGGCGGACATGACAGCAAGCGCGTGGCATTTAGATGAGGGGACAGGTTCTTCTTTGACTGATTCCAGTGGAAATGGCAATACGGCCACTCTTATGTTTTATCAAGGTCTCACAAACTGGTCAACAGATTCTCCCTGGTCAACCGGTTCCTCGGTGTCCCTTAACGGTTCAAATAATTACTTAAGAATTAATGACAAGCCGGACTTCAAATATAAAGGCGGTAACATGACCTTGGCTATTTGGATAAAACCAAATTCTACCGAAAATGACGGCGGTTACCTTTTTTCAAAACCTTGGAATGGTGGCGGAGAGTATAATTATTATATTAAGTATATGCCTAACGGGTCTGTTACAGTCTGGCTTCAGGGAGATAGTACTTACTTATTGGCAACTCCGGCAGTTTTCTCAAAAGGGAAATGGTCATTCTTAACCGTCACTTTTGACGATTCAAGAAACGTAAACATTTATGTTGACGGAGCGCTTAGGGCTTCAGGGAAACAGCTGATAAGCACTTGGGTAAATTCAGATTGGAATGTTGCTCTATCTATTAGTGCACAGTATCCATACAGCAATCCTTGGGATTTAGGTTCAACAGGAGCCTTTGACGGTCTTATTGATGATCCGGCTATATATACAAAAGCCCTTACGGCGATGGATGTAGGCAAGCTCTACGCTGAAACTTTAAGCTCGCATAATTTTGCTAGTCGCTAGGAAAAGAGAAACTATCCAAACAACGTGTGGGTAATTGCAGAATCACTTTTCTTATTCCATTTGGAAGTGTCTAGTTTTATGTCCTTCACCGTGTTGCCGTCCTTGAATTTCAAGACGCCGTTTTTCAGAGCATATTCGTAAATATCTTTAGTAATGCGGACGTCTTCCGTACAGTATTTAATCACATCATCATATCGGCCCTGCTTCCACCACTCCATCGCTTCCAGGCCATGCCCGGTCTTTTTTCGGCCCAAAGTGGCTTCGGCCACGCTGTCCATTTTTATGCGATAACCCAGGGATTTTTTTATTTCAGATAATAAATCCAAACTGGCAATCTTGCTCAAATCTCCGGAATAATACCGGTTCAAAATCGGAACATCAAAACTGTCACTGTTATAACCGATGAGCAAATCTGCTTTCTCCAAAATAGGCCACAAATCTTTCAGCTGTTCCTTGGTGTAACTTGAATATTTATCGGTCAAGGAGTCATAGATGCAGACAATATACATGGTTGGGAAGACTTGCTTTGAACCAACATTAGTAATAATTCCATCTGTTTCGATATCGAAAATTATTTTACGCATGTTATTAAAATTGATTTAATCTTCTTCTTTTGTAAGCTAGAAAACCCCAAGCATTCAAAAGCAGATAGAAAACTGTTAGGGCTACGAGATAGGGAATTATTGCGGTTATACCAAATTTAACGATGAATATATACATGACAAAGAAACCCAACCAGCCGGTCACTACATCCATGACTTTGTTTGAAAGGTGTTCGTGAACGTTTAGAAAGTGTAATTCAAAAAATTCCCAGCTAATAATTAGAATGGAGGATAAGAGAAGATTCAGCCAGAAGGAAATTCCTAGCCAGTTAAAAACCGCGGCCAAAATTACACCCGCTAAGATATGCGGAACAGTCCATAAATCTACATACCGGCCTTCGGCCCAAAGTTTGGCGTTGTCTATCATGATATTATTTCAGCGAATTGGCGAGATCTGTTTCTTTGACGGTTTTTTCCTCGCCAGATTTTAGATTCTTCAATTTAAATTCTCCTGATTTCATCTCGTTCTCCCCAATACAAATTATGTAAGGAATTTTTTGCTTGTCTGCACTTTTTATTTGTTCACCCACTTTTTTGTCCGTCAGATTTATTGCCACGTTTAGGCCGGCTTCACGTAAATTCTGAGCTAGTTCATTGGCGTATTCTTGGAATTCCTTACCCATGGTGCAGATATACAAAGCAGTTTTGGATTTATATTCCGGCAGTTTGTCATAGGTTTCCAAAATATCCCTCATAATTACGTCACCGGTGCCAAAACCAAAAGCTGGAACTTTCTCGCCGTCAAAAATCGCGAGCAAATCATCATACCGGCCACCGCCAAAGACCGCCCGACGATTTTCGGGATTATTATCATATACTTCAAAGACAATACCGGTATAGTAATCAAAACCGCGCATCAAAGTCTGATCAAAGATAGTATTGGTAATTCCCAGTTTTTCTAAGCTGGCCATGACGTTTTTTATTTCATCCACTTTGGTAGATACCTCCAGAGTTTGCGGCAGGCGGGAAATAAACTCCTCAAAATTCTTAGAGTTAATCAGGGTTAGGAATTCGGCACTTTTATCAGTCAGTAATTCTTTGACGCCAGCATCAAAATCTTCTGAGCTAAGCTTATCTTTTTTATCAATCAGTTTAGAAATTTTGTAAGCGGTTTCTTCATCTAAAGTCAGTAAATCCTGCAGAATGAAATTCATGATCTTTCTGCTGTTTAGGCGGATCTGAAAATCCGTATCTTTTAGACCAATTTCTTTCATGATGGAATAGGCAAGAGAAATGACTTCTACTTCGGCTGAAGTATCTTTGACGCCAAACAAATCCACGTTCAACTGCCAATGTTCTCGCAGGCGGCCTTTTTGGGGTTTCTCGTAACGGAATAGGTTTGGAATGGAATACCAACGTATGGGGAAAGGAAGCTCTTGGCGGCGAGCGGAAACCATGCGTGCCACAGTCGGAGTCATTTCCGGCCTTAAAGTTACTTCGCGGTCACCGCGGTCTGTAAAAGTATAAGTTTGGTCGTTCACAATTTCTTCCCCAGACTTGGCGCGATAAAGGTCAGCTGGTTCCAAAACAGAAGCATTATATTCGCTATAACCATAACTCTCACAAACTTTTTTGAAGATGCTAAAAATGTAATTTTGCACCGCCATGTCTTCCGGGTAAAAATCCCGTACGCCTTTGTAGGCCTCGGTGCTCAATTTGATGGTTTTATTTGTAATTTTATTCATACTTAGGTATTGTATCTAAAATATGAGTCAGAAACAAGCGGTACTAAAACTAGAAAAAAAGCCTGGAGAAACACCCTTAGAATGTATCAGAAGATTTCAAGCGGAGAATCCGGAGTATGAAGGAGAGAAGATGACCTATGCCGGGCGGCTAGATCCACTGGCCACTGGAGTGCTTTTGGTGCTGACGGGGGAAGAATGCAAGCAGAAAGAAAAATATCTGGGCTTGGATAAGGAATATGAGCTCATTATTCTATTCGGCTTTGGAACAGATAGCATGGATTTGCTAGGAATGGTTGAGGAAAAAAAAGAGGGCGCCTTTAACGCATTGGGGAATTACAAGAGGGCCGATTTTGAAAAATTGTTGAAAAAGTTTGAGAAAACTTTCAAACAAAAATATCCTAGATTTTCTTCAAAAACTGTCGGGGGAAGACCTCTGTTTGAGATAAGCAAGGAAGAGGGAATTGAGGATGGAGATTTGCCAGTGAAAGAAGTAAGGATAAAAAAAATAAGTTTTCGGTCTTTTGGTTTTGTATCGAAAAAATATCTGCGGGATTTTGCGTTGGAATCCATCTTCAGCGTTAAAGGTAATTTCCGCCAAAATATGTGTTGGGCCAAATGGGAGAAGACACTTGAGGATTTTCCGGACAAGAATCTGCCTACCCTTACTGTCACCGTTTCTTGTACCAGTGGCACCTATATGCGTGCTTTGGCCCAGGCTGTCGGTGCCGAAATCGGCTTCCCGGCTCTGGCTTTAAAAATAAAGAGAACAAAAATCAGGGGCTTTTAATGTCTTGCAAAAATCCTGTTTTGTTGTAGTCTTCTTGTTAGAAAGTGGTTCCCCCAAAAAAAGAAGGAGGTCTGTATGTTGTTCGAACTCGCTAGCTTTTTGAATGAGGTCTTGAAGGTTTGCTGGGCTGGGTTTGCAGGGTACATTCTCGGCGCAATTTTGATGGCCATCTTTTGCCAACCAAAGGCAAAGAAAAATGAGAACGTCTTTGACTTTGCGGTGATAGCGGTTCTCTTTATCGTCCCAATCATTATTGCGGCGCTGGTGTCACTGATCCAGCTTGCCATCTTTGCCTATGTATTTATTGCTATATCGCCGGAAACAAAAATCTTCCTGCTTTTGCCAATCTGTTCTATTTTGGTAATGGCCGGTTTGATTTTCCAAAATAATCCCCACCATGTCGGTACTCCGCTGGCAAAAGCCGGTTGGCCAATGGTCGGGATTGGGGCCCTATTTGGTCTCGTCTACAGTTTCCGGACCTTGTGGGTCTGCGCCAGGCACTTCTACTTTTCTTAAAGCCAAAATGCGGTTACCAGCACTCCAGATGTCTTATCCGCATTTGGGGTGCTTTCTTTTTTCGTTATTTATGCTATACTCGACCTTGTCGTAGATGTTCTCGCGGGTTTAAGTAGTTTCTTAGCCAGTGCAGGGGGTCGCTCTATCGATAAGTTTAATAAAAAATATTTCAAAGCAAATGGCAAAGAAATTATATGTTGGTAACTTGTCTTACAATACCACTGATGCATCACTCAAAGACGCTTTTTCCCCAATGGGAGTCGTCGAGTCCGCAAACGTTATTACTGACAAGATGACCGGCCGTTCCCGCGGTTTCGGCTTTGTAACCATGACCAATGACGACGAAGCTCTCGCCGCTATTGAGAAAATGAATGGTGCCGAAGTTGAAGGACGCAAGCTGACCGTGAATGAGGCCAAGCCTCTTTCCGAGAGGCCTCCAAGGAGAAATTTTGATAGCAACCGTTCTGGTGGCTCATCAAGATACTAGTCTCCAAAAAGTTTTACGCAAAAAAGCAGGCTTCAATAGCTTGCTTTTTTGTTATATCGTGGTAGCATAACCAGCAGACAATTTTTTTTGGTCTTTGATTTTGCGTGCACTTGGAAGTGTACGTATGTGTAGAGAAAGTAGAAACAAAAGTGAGGAGTGACGTCATGACGGTTTGTAAGATTCCTAAAAAGTTTGATCCGAATGCTCCAAGGCACAGTATCTTTGAGATGGTAAGGGGGACAAGAAGACTGGTCGACTATTCGAAGCGGGTTATTCCGAAAGGGATGGTTAACTATTTTGACCGTACGGTTGACAGTTGGGATGTTGTACATACTCCCGAATGTCTTCCGGTCAGTGGTCAAGCTCATGTTCACTTCGACTTTCTGAAGTTTGTGCCGGATACGGATTGGGGGGTGGCATACAATGTCATCAAACAGATTCATTTCCGACCCGTGATCTCGGCTGAGCAGGAGGCACTCCGAACAGCGCCCGTCAGTTACTTTGATGGCGTGCTCGTAATGCTGAACTCTTTCGATTCGGTGCGTGCCATGTTCCCTAGGGGTATACCGGCCTTTGCGATGGCTGGTACTGGCACGTTTGTCGTGTCGAAAGATGGGGTGAAATTACATCCCTATGTTGAAGTGGATAGCGCGAGGGATGCAAGGGGGGTGAGTAAGAAAGAAGAAAATCGTAACATTCAGATGAGGACGGCGTTGGAACAGATGAGAATTCCACCGCTGACTGTGATCCCTGTTGTACATTGTCCTGAGCTGGGTGAGGCCACCCTAAGAGCGGCCGGCTGAGGAAGTCATGACTATCGGTTAGAGGGGATGGGTGTTCCTTCTGACATTTAGTTAGGGACAAAGAGCGTGGACCTTTATGGTCACACGCTCTTTTATATTATCTTTTTTACTGTCTCAGCACTCTCGACCGGTCAATTTTAGTCAAGTATTTTTTTCGTAGTCGGGTGCTTTCCGGTGTGACTTCCAAATAGTCTTCGTCACCCATGATCTCCAAACCTTTTTCAATATCGATTGGCATGCTTGGTGTCAGATAGATGGCTTCATCTGAGCTGGTTTTACGAACGTTGGTCAGATTTTTACCCTTGATCGGATTAACATCCATATCATCACCTTTAGTGACATTACCGATGATCATACCTTCATATACTTCAGTTCCGGGGGTGATATAAAGTACCCCTCTTTCTTGCAAGTTCCATAAAGCAAAAGCCAAAGCCTTGCCGGACATCATGGAGACCATGGCGCCGTAATCTTGCTTCTGAATATCACCAGCAAAAGGTTTGAAGCCCACAAAGCGGCTGCAGAGAATTCCATTACCGCGCGTGTCCACAATAAACTGACCCTTGAAACCTAGTAGTCCGCGAGTTGGCACCTCAAAAATCATCCGGACTTGGCCGTCCTTAGTTTTCATATCTTGCATAATACCGCGGCGCTTGCCCAGTTTTTCGATCACCACCCCGGAAGCTTCTTCCGGCACATCAATCGTTACTTCTTCATAAGGCTCGCTTTTGACACCATCAATATCTTTTACAATCGCTTGCGGTTGGGATACTTGTAGTTCATAACCTTCACGGCGCATATTTTCAATAAGGATCGCCACATGGAGCTCGCCGCGACCGTAGACTTTCATTGTGTCTTGGGTGAATTCAATTTTCAGGCCGACGTTTATTTCGAGCTCTCGCTCCAAACGTTCACGGATCTGTCGTCCGGTCACATACTTTCCTTCGCGGCCGGCAAAAGGACTGTCGTTTACCAGAAAGTTCAAGGAAATGGTAGGCTCATCAATATTGATGGTCGGCAAAGTCTCCTGGCCTTCATTTTCGCAAACTGTTTCTCCGATATAGGCATCATCCAATCCGGCAAAAAGTACAATATCACCGGCTACGGCTTCTTCCACCTCCATCCTCTTTAATCCTTCAAAAGTAAAAAGCTTGGTAATTTTGAATGGGCGAGAGGCGCCCTCGTGGGTTTTGGCAAAAATACGCTCGCCCTTTTTAATGGTTCCTTTATAAATTCGGCAAATAGCTAAACGGCCCATAAAATTATCATAAGCTAAATTGAAAATCTGAGCGGTCAGTGGGAGAGTCTCATCGCCAGCTTTGGCGGCTGGTGGCACTTTTTCCAAAATCAAATCAAGTAAAGGTGTCAAATCTTTTTGTTCGTCGGTTGGATTTTTCATCGCCACGCCTTTTCGGCCCACGGCGTAAATAGTGGGGAAGTCCAATTGCTCGTTGTTAGCGCCAAGTTCCATAAAAAGCTCCAACACCTGCTCATGCGCCCACTCCGGCTTGGCGGCGCTTTTATCGATTTTATTGATAACCACGATCGGTTTCAAGCCAAGCTCTAAGGATTTTTTCAGCACAAATCTGGTCTGAGGCATTGGGCCTTCCTGTGCATCTACCACCAGTAATACTGTATCAATTGAACGGAGAACTCGTTCCACTTCCGAGCCAAAATCGGCGTGACCCGGGGTGTCCACGATGTTGATCTTGGTATCCTTATAATAGATGGAAGTATTTTTCGAATAGATGGTAATACCACGCTCAAGTTCGAGTTTGTTACTGTCCATGGAGACACCTTCTTCCCCAACACCGGCTTGCTTCATCAAAGCATCCGTCAAGGTAGTCTTGCCGTGGTCCACGTGCGCGATAATTGCAATGTTTCGTATTTCCATATTGTTTTATAATCAAAAAGCGCCGAAGCGCGATATGTATGATTAAAGCATAAATATTAAATAAAAGAAAGGGTTTGCTTTTTTCTTACCAAAGTTCATAATAAAAGGAGAGTCGCTTTTGGAAAGGAGGACAATATGGTTCATTACAAGGTTAAGAGGACAGGCAACCCGAATTCCATAATAATCCATGTTGATTTTCGGCTGTGTGCGATCGATTATTCTAATTCGTCGCCTACCTGGGAAGATGATGACGATTCTGATAAGGACACTATCATTGGGCAAAATTTCGGTGAAAAAAGAGTGCCGAAGTTTCTGGCACATATCCTGCAGGTGAACGGAGTCAAAGATGTCCACTATGATATCTACAGCATCAGTGTGGATAAGGGTGAGATGTTTTCTTGGAGAGTTCTTGTTCCGCAGATTGTCGCCAACCTAAGTCAGGATTTCAATAAAGGCGAGGCTATTCCACAGCTTGCCAGACCGAAATACCGCTTGCGTCGGCGAGCAATGAAAAAGGCCACTGCGCCGCCAGTGGAGAGTAGTGTGACCAAACCCGCCTAGTGCGGGTTTTTCTATTTATCGATTATGGACATCACCTTCCAGATCTGACGCATCACCTTCGAGACCGGTGACATCGCCAAAAATATTTGTCACGTCGCCTTTGACATTAGTCACCAGGCCGGAAATATTGCTGACATAACCTCGAAGATCGGTGACATTACCTTTAAGATGGCTGACATCACCTGACAGGTCACTGACATCACCGATAATATTGGAAGTGTTCCCGCTGATATGGCTAACGTCTCCGTGAATATTGGTTACGTCACCGGAGATGTTTGAGACATCACCGACCACGCCGCTAATATCACCTGAGAGCGGGGAGATAAGCCCGCGCAGATTTGAAGTATCGCCAATGATATCGGTTATATCCCCGCTAATGTTGCTTACATCGCCAGAGACGCCATCTATCTGCCCGGAAATTTTTGAGGTATCACCGGTAATTTTATGGATGTTCAAGTTACCGGTGATTTTAGAAACATCACCTCGTAGATTGGAAAAGTCACCAAAAATGCCGGCATGCAGGCCGGTGATGTTCTGGGTGTTAGTTTGAATGGTTGGTTTTGTTTCTTTTAACATAATGAAGATTATACCACTTTTTTCTAATTCAAGTCATGTACTTGACAAATAATTATAAAAGTGTACATTAGAAAGCAGAAAGGTGGGGTGGTCTCATCTGTGTCTTGGTATTTAACAGAGAGGATAATTGATGAACTTGACGAACAAGAAGTCGGGGTTTACGTTGGTTGAGCTTTTTATCATGATAGCAATTATCGGCTTACTTGCCGCGATTGCTATCCCGTCTTTTCAGACAATGGCAAATAAGAAAGTCATTTCGAAATTGACGAGCCTGAAGATTGAGAGGGTTTTTGCGACGACGGCTGGCAATTTTGTTCTGGTTTTTCGCTCAGGTAAAGACTTGGTATTCAAGAATTTTACCGATGACTCCGGGGAACTACCAGACGGCGAGTCTGTCAGTTATCAATCATTGCGGGTTCGCGACGATGCCGGTGATGGTCCAAAAATGGTATCTTTTGACCACGAAGAGGGAAAGGTGATAGCTACCATTCATGTTCACTCAATCAAGGAGATTGAAGGCGGAGGGTATACGGAGCAGGTTGGTGATACCACCTATCAGCGCCACTCCAGCGTCGTTGAATAGCATCACAAACACGAGTGTAACCGTTTCGTTTCAGAAGAGGAAACTTTGATAAGACGAAACGGTTTTTCTGTATAAAAAAACCAGCGTCCGGGTGGGCGCTGGCTGGGTGCTCGAGAGATTCAGATCAGGAGATATTCTCCGTGATCCAAGGGATAATCTGCTCCCCGGCGATGGCTATTTGACAGTGATGCTTGAGTAATTCGGCATCGATAGCCTTATTTCCGGTGGCAGCAATCATTGTCACTCCCTTATTTAGGGTTTTGCCGAGCTCTTCGGCCACCCCGATGCACGCCTGAAACTCCTCTCCGGCTCTTGCTGTGGCAAGATATCCCATGAAAAACACCACGGAAATATCCGGATGACCTTTGGCGATGGTGATGGCCTCGTTTGGGTTATTGGCCAAAAACACCTCGCTTATTTTTTTTCGGCTTCTTTTCTGGATATTCCGAACCAGAATCTCCAGAAACATTCTCTGTATTCCAATGAACAGTACTTTCTTCATTCCGTATTCTCCTTCTCGAGTTTGATTCTGGTAATAATACTATCATACAAGACGTAATAAGTCAAATATTCGTTTGTTTTAAATAAAGTATAAAAATAAAAACAGCCGGTCCAAGTTTGGACCGGCTGCAACTCCCACATCTCAGATAGCTTCGAGTGCTCGGCGTTTATCGAATCTCGCGATATGGTGCTTCTTACGCAAAGTCCGTATCACGAAACTTGAAACTCCGACGCAGTTGGCTATTTCTTTGTCGGGGAGGTGACCAAGGAAGGGTATCACCTTTATTCTCCAATCCAACAGACCTTCGTGTTGGTACTGTACCCCCGCTTCCTTAAAGGCATTACTGATTGACCCGAAGTGAGTAATTGCCGAGTGGAAAGCTGAGGGATTATCGCGGATCAGATCATCAGGCGTCAACCCCTCTTTCCCTCGCAGTTGCGCCAAGGTTTGGGTGGGGCAGTAGAGCATCAGAAACTCACTGATTCCGCCACTCGTGTGCTCCAACTGCGCCTCAAAACGATGGGCGCAACGTGGACACCTGGTGGTGTAATCGTCCGGATTCTGGTTAAAGCCTGAAATGACCTCCACCGGAGTTAATTTCCGGCGACACTGCGGACAGTTGGCATCAATCACGTATTTTCGCCCGTGAATTTCCTGGATTAAGTCCAGGCGCAGAGCAAGAACCGCCATTCGGAGTTCTTGCCTCTGTTCTTGCGTTAATCGCTGTTCCTGCCGGAGCTCCTGCCGGTGACCTTGGTCAAGAGACATACACATATTCATCCGATTTCTCCTCCTTAGATTTAGAGAACTTCTAAGGAGAAATTATCATACATTATTGAAAAAGTCAATTGTTCTAAAAATTGGTGATATCTGACATTCCTGATATAATATTTCACATGGACAAAGTTGTTGTGGAGGGTGAAGCGTCAAAAAGTAAAATTACGATTTTTTTGATCATCCAGATCGCTTCTTCTATTGCCCTGATTGTTTTATTAATTCTACCTTTTATTCCCAAAGTTAATTTAGTTTGGGTTTCCTCAATCAAGATTTATGTCATTTCTCTGCTGGTCTCTCTGGTGTTTCAGATTTTGATTTTGATAACGTCTTTTGCTTTTAAAAATAATTTTTTATGGAATAATTCTGGTTATTTTTGGGCCGTCGGTTACCTGGTCATAATCCTCATTACCGGTGGGGTAAACAGTAGTTTTATCTTCCTGTTATTTTTAGCCCCGATCATTTCTCTCTTTCAGCTAGATTCCAATTTCACCCGCCGTCTGTCGTTTTTTGCCGGCCTCTTATTGTTTTCAGTTATCTTTTTTGAACCGGCGCATCTGTTAAATATTTCTGTCTGGACAAGACATCTCCTGAACCTGTCTGGTTTTTTTGTTTCTTCTTTTTCTATATATCGTTTTACTCAGGGTATTATTAGGGAGAAAAATGAAAAAGATCAGTTTAAAAGAAAATTTCTGGAACTCACCGAGGTGGAGCATACCAAGCAGGTTTTTTTGTCCGCCATGTCTCACCAGTTAAGGACACCTTTAAATGGTGTGCGTTGGGCGTTTGAATTTATCCTAAACAGTCCCAAAAATCGGAGCGGAGAAATGCTTTGCATGGACACCAAGATGGTCAAGGAAGGTTATGACCGGACTTTGGAAGCTCTGGATATAATTACTAAAATATTAAAGACAGCCGAACTAGAAATTGATCGGAAAAATATCCAGTTAAAAAAAGAAAGGATAGACTTGAAGGAGCTTCTGGATTCTATTTTTGTTAATCTAGACTATCTGATTCGGAGTAAGATGATTGATTTGATCAAAGATAATTACAACGATGTGGTAATCGAGGGTGATAACAAAATGCTGGATTTAGCTATTACCAATATTATTGACAATGCTTTCCGTTATTCGCCGAATGGACGAGTGATGGTCAGTTTGTTTGCGGCGAGTGATCAGGCTATTTTGACAATAGAAGATACCGGTATTGGTATTGACCCAGCAGAGCTCGAGTTTATTTTTCAGAAGTTCTATCGGGGTAAGAACGCCATAGAAATGGATCCGAATGAAAGTGGTATCGGTCTTTACACTACAAAGAAAATCATCGAGCTCCACAATGGCCGGATTGCCCTGTCATCTGTCTTGGGGCATGGTACCAAGGTGAGTATCGCCTTGCCACTCTATAAGGAAAATCAAAACTAATATGATATAATATCCGCCATGAACCAAGAAATAGAAAAAATTAAAAAGTTTGTGCGTGCCACGAACTATTTATCAGTCGGTCAAATCTATTTACAAGATAACTTTTTACTAAAAGACAAACTCACTTTCGATCACATCAAGTCCAGACTCTTGGGTCACTGGGGCACTTGCCCGGGTATTAATTTTGTTTACGCTTGTTTGAATAATTTAATTATTAAGACTGACGCTAAAATGATGTTTGTGCTTGGCCCTGGACACGGTTTCCCCGCCATTCAATCAAATGTCTTTCTGGAAGGAACACTTGGTAAGTATTATACTGAGGCTAAATTGACCGCTGAGGGCATCGCCTATATTACCAAAAATTTTAGCTGGCCCTACGGCTTTCCTTCACACAGCAGCCCGATGACCCCTGGTGTCATTTTGGAGGGCGGGGAACTGGGTTACTCCTTGTCCACTTCTTACGGTGCGGTACTCGATAATCCAGACTTAATTGTAACTTGTCTTGTGGGTGATGGTGAAAACGAAACTGGCGCTTCCGCCACAGCTTGGCATTTGTCAAAGTTTGTGGACCCAGCAAAAAACGGTACGGTTTTACCGATTTTGCATTTGAACGGCTATAAAATTTCCGGACCGACAATTTTTGGGCGCATGAAAAATGCTGATTTGAAATCGCTGTTTAAGGGTTATGGTTATGAACCGATAATCGTGGAGGGTCATACGGACAAAGTCTATGAAAAAATGATCAAAGCGTTGGATTTGGCTTACACTCAAATTCGAAAAATCCAAAAAGAAGCCAGAGAAAATCCACAGAGAAAACTGGACGATTATTTTAAATTCCCGATGATTATCTTAAAAACTCCAAAGGGTTGGACTGGTCCAAAGTATTTGCCTGGTCCAAAAATCGAAGGCAGTGGGGATAAGATAGAGGGTAACTGTTTGTCCCACCAAGTGGTAGGTAAGGAAACCAAGACAGACAAGACTCAGCTCAGGATGGTAGAAAAATGGCTGCATTCCTATGAGTTTGAAGAATTATTTGATTCACAGGTTGGTTTTTCTCAAGATATCATGGCTAATGTGCCGAAAGTAGGTTTGCGCATGGGTGATAATCAAACCGCATTTGGCATCAAGAAAGGGGATCATAGCAGAGATTTAGTTCTGCCGGATATTAATACTTTTGGCATAAAGATAGCTGAAGCGGGAACGGTACCAACGGGAGCCATGAAAAGAATCGGTGAATATTTAGCTGAAGTGGTTAAGTTAAACCGAGACCAGAGAAACTTCCGTCTGTTTTCGCCCGATGAAACATATTCAAATCGTTTGCAAGATATGTTCAAAGAAACCACGCGGGCATTTGTGGGTAAAATAGAAGAATGGGACAAGGATATGTCTCGTGATGGACGGATTATAGAAATGCTGTCTGAACAATCACTCCAGGGCTTGGCTCAAGGTTATACTCTGACCGGTCGTTTTTCCTTTTTTGCTTCATATGAGGCCTTTATTCCAATTGTTTCCAGTATGGCGGATCAGTACAGCAAGTTTTTGAAGATTGCTCGAAAGACCGATTGGCGCGGGGATGTGCCGTCCTTTAATTACATCCTTTCTTCAACTGGCTGGCGCCAGGAGCATAACGGTTTTTCACACCAAAACCCTAGCTTTATGGACGAGCTTTTGAATAAGAGTCATGAGTTCATCAATATTTATTTTCCGGCGGATGCCAATGAATCTGTTTTGATTGCGGAAAAATGCCTAGCTTCCAAAAATGAAATCAATGTGATTGTGGTAGAGAAAACTTTGGAGCCAATCTGGCTGACACCCGAAGAGGCCAAGCGTGAAGTGGAAGATGGCTTGTCCATTTGGAATTTTGCCAGCCACGATAATCCGGACGTAGTTTTTGGTGCTTGCGGACAGTATTTGGTTAAGGAAGCCCTAGCCGCTATTGATCTGTTGAAAAAAGAAGCATCGGAAGTGAAAGCTCGTTTTGTAAATGTTCTGGAGCTTTCTCCGAACACTGTCGGTCATGAGAATAAAATATCAGAGATAGATTTTGAAAGGTATTTTACCAAGGAGAAGCCGGTCATTTTTAATTTCCACGGCTACCCTGATACTTTGGAGCAGACATTGTTTCGGTTTGTTAATGAGCTTGGCCGGATATCCATTCATGGTTATATGGAGAGCGGGTCTACCACCACTCCGTTGGATCTTCATATCAGAAACAAGACAGATAGATATAATTTATTTATTGAAGCCATTGAAAAAACAGCCAAGGCTGGTGTCGTTGATGCCGAAAAAGCCAATCGCTTGGTGCTGAAATATCAGAACAAAATCAAGGACCATAAGGACTATATTATGCGGGTAGGGGATGATCCGGAGGAGATTTTGAACTGGCAGTGGAAGTAAACCGCTCCCCGGCTTAGAAAATCCTTGACAAAACTCTATTTCTAGAAGTATTATCATAAACAGAAATCACAGCGTGGTGTTGTGGCTAGTGTCGAAAACAAGGAGCCTTTTTATGTGGAAGTTTATACGGAAGTTTGTCTTTCTCGCTTCGTTTGTTGCTATGTGCGTATTGTTGAGCAACTATATCGACCGGCGGATTGGCTACGTCAGTGAAAATGTTTGGTCCGTCAGGTTCATCCATGACACTATAAAGCTGGTGGTTGGCGCCGGAATCTTAGCCGTCATGCATTGGATTAAGTGGGCCTAGAATCTATTCGGAATGAACCGCCTGAGGAACCATCGTGTTCTGGGGCGGTTTTCTTATATTTCTATTTTGTTATATAATTGAGCGTATGAAAATATTAATTATTAATACTGGGAGTGAGTCAAAAAAGTATGCCATCTACGAAGGGGAAAATAAAATATACAGCGCGCATTTTGAAACCGAGAATGGCGGTTATGTGGTGACAGAAACTTTCAATTTGCCCGATCAGAGTGAACAAAAAGAAAAGAAGGAAATTACTGAAAAGATTTTTAGGAAGGCACAAGCCTATCTGTTGGAATCATTGGTAAATAAAAAATTAGTAAATTCCAAAGAAGATATCGGAGCTATCGGTATCCGAATTGTGGCGCCGGGGGAATATTTTTTGCAAGATCGGATTATTGACAAGGAATATCTAAAAAAAGCCAAACAGGCGCTGAAGAAAGTACCTTTGCATTTAGGACCCGCTTTGGCGGAAATAAAAGTGGCTAAAAAGGTATTTGCAGCCAAGAAAATAGTGGGCGTGTCTGACAGCACTTTTCATAAAAGTTTGCCGGCAGAAGCCAAGTATTATGCTATCCCGATCAATGATAGCAGGAAACTAGGTTTGCAAAAATTTGGTTATCACGGTATTTCCATTAAGTCGGTGCTTTTTCAAACGGAAAAAAGATTAGGCCATCTACCAGCTAAAGTGATAATCTGTCATTTAGGCGGCGGAGCCAGTGTGACGGCGGTCAAGGATGGAAAGAGTGTGGAAACGAGCATGGGTTTTACGCCGCTCGATGGTTTGGTGATGGCGACGCGGGTGGGTGATATCGACCCTGGCGCAGTGGTTTATTTGGCAGACAAACTGTGGCTGAGCACTAGGAAGTTGGAAGAATATTTTAATAATAAATGCGGCTTGTTTGGCCTGTCCGGTAAGAGCTCTGATGTACGTGATTTACTTAAATATGAAAAAGAAGGGGATCAAGACTCGGCTCTGGCTTTGAAGATATATGCCAACCGGCTGAAGAAACATATTGGTTCGGCCGCTGCGGTTTTGGGCGGAATTGATTTGCTTATCTTTGCCGGCACTGTGGGTGAGCGATCCTTCGTTATGCGTGGACGAATCTGTGAGGGTCTGCAGTTCTTGGGCGTAAACTTGGATATGATTAAGAATAACGAAACAGAGGGGGTGGAAGCGGAAATAAGCAGTCAGGAATCCAGAGTTAAAGTCTTGGTTATGAAGACGGACGAGATGGAACAGATAGCCAAAGAGACCATCTCGGTGTTATAATGTTCGGTATATTATGAAAAAAACCAGCTCCTTTTTATTTTTTACTTTTCTTGTCATTTCTCTGATTTTTTTGGGCCTGATTAATTTCCTCAAGGGTTCTTTGTATATATTGAATAGCTTTGAGGATCGAACGGTTTTTGCTATTTCCATTTTTATCATTATTTGCATCATTTTAGCCTCTATTTATCGTGAAGTAGAGAATTATAGGATTCAGGATGAGTTTATTACTATTGTCACCCATAAATTTCGGACGCCATTAACCGGGATCCGTTGGACCATTGATATGCTGCAAAAAGATCTGACCCTTTTGGAAAAAAAAGATTTATTGGTAGAGATGCAAAAGGCCAATGACCGTCTGATGGAAATTGTCGATTTGCTTGTGGGCTTTGCCAAGTATGACAAAAGACTAAGTTATGCCTTTGAAGCCGTCTCTTTGAGGGAGATTGTTGATTTTTCTTTAAGCAAATATTCGGCCGTTATTAGAAATCGTAACACCAAGCTCTCAATCGATTCAAACCGGGAATTACCTTTGGTTATAATTGATAAGGCTAAGATTCAGTTCGTGGTGGATATGCTTATTGATAACGCCATAAAATATACCCCCAAAGAGGGTACTGTTTCTGTTTCTTTTGAAGTTGAAGAGAAATATATTATCCTGAAAGTGAGCGACACCGGTATTGGTTTTGGTTTCTGGGATGGTTTGAAAATATTTAAGCATTTTTACCGCTCCAAGAGTGCCAAACTTATGGATACGGAAGGGTTGGGTTTGGGTCTTTACACTGCAAAAAAAATTGTCCAACACCATAAAGGCAAGTTGTGGGCGGAATCGGCCGGGCGTAATAAAGGCGCCACTTTTTTTGTCCGCCTACCAATTAAGAGGTAGAATCAGAGCCTCTTTAAGGGTGAGCTTTCTATCTCGTCTATTTCTTTATCACTCAAGTTGTGCTTGCTTTTGTTTTCACGCATCCATTTTATCCTGGCCTCGATTTCGTTTTTTTCCAAGCCGCGAGGGTGGGAGTCCGTACTGGGCATATTAAAATCCGGCGCAAAAATTTCGTCTACTTTGGCTCGCTGTCTCTGATTAAAGCCTTCCGAATAAAGTTCCGACTTGGCTTTCTTGTATTCTTTTTCTGTCACACGTGGTTTGGGGGTACCAAACAGATCGTTAAATAGTCCCATGGCTTATATTAATTATACTGATAATACCGGTATTGTAACATAAATAAAACATCCAGCCGAGCTAGGCAGCCTTTATTTTTTTTGGGTTTCTTGCTAGTATAGTGACATTCCGTGGTAGCTCAGCGGTAGAGCGGTCGCCTGTTAAGCGATTGGTCGTAGGTTCGATCCCTACCCACGGAGCTTAGTAATCATTTGCGAGGTATTTAGTATCTCGTTAAAGGGAGAACGCAAGGAAAATTCAAGCTTTTTCCCGTTCGCAACACAGTTCTGAAGTAGATAATTCAGAATTGACCTTTTTTCTGCTATCTCAGAACTCTCAAATAGCTTGAGGGCGTTTTTAGCTAGATTAAACACAGTGGAAGCCGTAATGTAGTAGTTTTCGTCTGCTTTGGTATGCTCTTCTTTTTGGATGTTCAAATCATACTGTTTTTCCTTTAATTCTTTCAACTTCTTGTCATAGTCAACCTTAGTAATACTACTATCAATAAGCAGGTCCATAATTTTATCTATTTTCACTTGGACCAAAGCGTATTCCTTGTCTAGAGCCTCTATTGAGTTTCGGTTATACAAAGTCTTGGCTTCCGTGGACTGTTTAAGCCCTTCCACTACCTTATCTATCCTTTCCTGTGGTATGCCCTGAAATGCCCTTAAAACGCCGTAAATTGGCTCTAGGAAGGCTTTTTCTGGCACATACACCTTTGTGTCGCATAGGTCTTTTCTGGCGTTTGTGCAGGAATAATAGACAAACTTTCCTTTAGCCGTTTCGGGACTCATAGAGCAACCGCATTTCTTACAACGGACCAAACCTCTAAAGATATAAGGCTTGGAAGCATACTTAAACGGCTTCTTATTCCAGCTCTGTCTTATCTTTTGACCTCTATCAAAAAGTTCCTTAGTTATTATTGGTTTGTATTTATGGTCCCAGTAAATCTTTTTGGTCCTTGAATAAGCTACACCATAATAAAAAGTGTCATTTAGTATTTTATCTATCATACTCAATGAAAGTTTTTTACCAAGCTTACTTCTTAAGCCAAGCTTCACCATCTCTTTCATTAAAGTGAGAGTTGAATGTTGCCCTGTGGCGTATAGCTCAAACATTTTCTGTATGTAGTGAGCGGTATCGGGATTAGGAATAACATCTATTCTTTTGCCTGCTGTGTCATAGACGCCCTGATAACCGATTGGTGGATTACTGGTTATCTCGCCACTTCTTCTTTTAATATCAAAACTTCTTTTTACATTATCACTAAGTTGCAAGACATAGCTTTTAGCAACAAACACAGCTAGGTCCCATCTTTGTATTTCCGAGCTATTTGAGTCTTTATGTATTACCAGATTTTCTCTTAGAAAATGTATCTCTAGCTTTCCTTGCTTCCTTAGCTCATCAAGCATTACAGACTCCTTAAAGCTTCTCTGTAGTCTGTCCACGGTCTCTACAACGAGAGCCACGACCTCCTTAGCCTTTCTTATCTCATCTACCACTAGCTCAAATTTCTTTCTTTGGTCCTTTGTGGAAGACTCATCAAAAGGGTGTTCACTTTGAATGATTAGCCCTTTCTTTTGGCAATACTCTCTAGCGCGCTGAAGTTGTGCAGGAATAGAATATCCTTCTTGCATTTGGTCTTCCGTTGATACTCTAGCTAGGATTATTGCTTTCATAAATTTTATTCAAAAAGAGTTATTTTTTTCTTTTTCATATGTTTATACTCACCATTTTCCTTTCTTTGTTTAAAAGTCTTTCTGACAATATGTTTCTCTTTTTCTAGAGTTAACAAATCTTTTTCTTTATCAGATTCCTTTATTCTCAATTGTGCTTCTTTAATATATTGTTCTGATATGTCAATTCCTATATAATCGTGACCGAGCAATTTAGCCGCTACTAAAGTAGTTCCACTCCCTGCATAAGGGTCAATGACCACGCCTTTTTCATTATCAAGAATAGAATATATACACCTTGCTGGTAATAACAAAGGGAACGGTGCTGGGTGTGAGTTATTTCTTTCTGGTGGAAATCTCCATATAGATGTTACTAAAGCGTGTTTTGAAAGAAGTTCCTTTCCAATTTTATTTTCATCAATAGGCTTATATAACCAATAAATTCTCTCGTCTACTTGCCAAAAACGCCATCCTCTTATATTAGCAGCGATAGTTCTATCCCAGATTATTTCTTGCCTTATTACCCAATTTGTTTTTTTAAGCCAATCCATTGGATGAATCATTTCGCCTCTTTCCCATCTAGTTTTATGATTATAAAAGAAAGAACCACCAGGTTTAGTTATTCTGAATAATTCATTTAAAACTAGAACCTGATTATTTTGATAATCCAATTCATTGTGTTTATCGGAAGCTTTATCGTATTTTACGTTTTTTACTAACCATCCTTTCTTGTTCTCTTGTTTATTATAAGGGGGCGATGTTACTCCCAAATCAACACTATTTGATTTTAAACCTTGCAAAACTTTCAGTGTATCTCCTTGTAGGATTTTATTCATAATTTAGAAAAGTAATAACTTATCAAAAAATTTGTTGGTGATGAAATCTTTATAATTCTCTAGTTCTACTTTCGGTAATATATATACTTTTTTTACATTATTTGAATCTACATAATCTCTGAAATCAAAATTTGCTGAGCGTAAAAAATGCCCAGGTTTATCTTTTCCATCTGAAAAATTTTTCATAAGTTGTATCTTTAATCTATCTGTAAATGTTTTTGTATTGAAAGGAAATTCTAATATATACAATAACTTACCGTCAGCAAATCCACTTACAAGTATATGAGGATTTTCTTTTTTATCTTTTTCAAGTCTAGCAAAAGTATAGTCAGAAAAGTTTCCAGCACCATTTAATTTAGCTGGTTTTGTTTTTCTTTTACCATTCTTAAAAGCTAATAAATCTTCAGTATTAAAGTTTTTTGGCTTTGCTTCACACGCTATTGGACTACCTCCTATTATACTGTTTTGTTTAAATCCATTAAAACCAATTTTGTTTTCACTATGATTATATCCAGACATTATTACAGTTATATATTCTCTTATAGTGGAAGAATTTTTATCATTTAT
>CAIJNK010000015.1 GCA_903822075.1 uncultured bacterium | reverse complement strand
TGCCTCTAGAGCCATGTCTCTGGATGATCGTTATCCTGCCAAAAGTGTGAGTGATGTCTTCAAAGACAACATACTACTTAACGTGGCCTATTTGGATGGTCGTGTGACCAATGCTAAAGACGTTAACTGGGGCAGCCTTGAGCAGCCATTCAAATCGGAGTTTACCCTTCAGCCCAAACAAACCTTTGCCTTCCACGATGCTGTTTTACCCGAATTCAAGGGGAAAATTGCTCTCACAACCAACGCCCATTTTAATAGCCAAGACGGATTTAAAACCGATGGCTATTTGTTCGGAGATGGTGTCTGCCACCTTGCCTCATTAATCAACTGGGCAGCCAGAGACGCAAATTTGCAGGTTGAAGCACCAACTAACCATAACTTTGCCGTTATTCCTGAGGTTCCCAAACAATATGGTGTGGCTATCTATTATGACCCAAACAACCAGTCCGCCGGCGCTAGAGAAAATCTCTATATAACTAACAACAAGGATAAACCTGTAAACTTTGTCTTCGAATACAAAGATGGTTATTTGTCCGTCTCGGTGACCACAGCTGCCTAACTCCTTAATCAAAAAAAGAAGCCAACTGATCGTAAGGAACAGGTGGCTTCTTCTCTGATTTACACCGGATATCATGAACCCAACACTCTAATATCTTAAGCTAAGTGCAAGGTCGGTTACTTACTTTCCGGTTTCTACTGATATACAACACACATACCCCAGAGTGGGACAAGATCCCTAGGCTGTGTTGTCACCTTTAAAGTGCGGTGTACCAAAAAGATCTAAGGAGGTCGTAATTTTGTTAACTTATCCCTACGATCCTTTATGTGGGATTAATTACAATTTACACATTTAAAAACTGTTTGTCAATAGCTCATCTAAAGCTAAGAGTGTAATGGTGCTTACAGAAAAGTAATATACTAAACTAGTGAAAATTAATTTGATTATTACAATATTAATTGCCGGGGTAATCACCTTCTTCCTATTAAATTTCAATCGATCAGCCATTATAAATAAACAAATATCCAATATGAAGCTATCGAGCCCGGCGTTTGTAGAGAATCAAAAGATTCCTGTTAAATATACTTGTCGGGGGGAGGGGATAAGCCCTGCTTTGGATATAACCGAAATTCCCGAAGGCGCCCAATCTCTTTCCTTGATTTTAAAAGACCCCGATGCTCCTTCGGGAACCTTCATTCATTATGTCGTTTGGAACATCTCTCCCGATACAAAAAATATTCCCGAGAATTCCACTCCGTCAGGATCTGTTATCGGGACAAATACGGCCGGTAGAAATATATTTGTTAGCCCTTGCCCGCCGCAAGGTCAACATCACTATATTTATTATCTGTACGCCCTCGATACCACACTAACCTTGCCTCCAGAAGCTAGCTCCGGCGATTTGGAGTCCGTTATGGCCGGACACATACTTGGTTCCACCACTTTGACAGGAATTTTTCCCTAGTTGAAACTGATATAATAAACCGGTAACAAAGACGTTAGAGCCGAAAGCATCACTCGGCGAGTCGGAAGAAGAATAAAGTAGACCTTCCCGGGGAGCCCGTAAAAGCCATAACTAAGTAAAAAATTAGATGGTACCGTCAGAAACTTTAGTTTCCGACTCTAATCCTGGAAGACATGTGTCTTTGCAGGATTTTTTTGTAATAAAATGAAAAACCAAACCAACCATAAAATCCTGGAAGTCGAAGCCACACCCGATTTTCCGAAGCTAGAAAGAGAGCTGTTAAATCATTGGTATACCGATGGTATCGTCGCCAAATATCTTCACAAAAACGACAACTCAACGAAGAAATTCTCTTTTCTTGATGGTCCAATCACTGCCAATAATCCCATGGGCGTACATCACGCTTGGGGAAGAACCTACAAAGACCTTTGGCAGCGCTATAAAACTATGCGCGGTTTCGAAC
>CAIJNK010000014.1 GCA_903822075.1 uncultured bacterium | reverse complement strand
GGACTTATGTTGGTATTCCTAACCACACTGTCACTGAATACGGAAATACGGTTATTGGAGACGGAGCTGGCTATTCAACGACAGGGGCAATCGGTAATACCTTGATTGGAAATTACGCAGGAAATGGCGTGACGACAGGTTCTTACAATGTTGGTATTGGAATGAGAACAAGCGTTTCACAGACGGGAAATAACAACGTCACTATCGGATACCGCACAGGTGGTTCTCTTACAGGCGGAGCAAATAATAATGTGGCAATAGGTGGATCTTCTGCTCTTGGTAGCGGTTCAACTGCTGTAAGCAATGTGGCTATTGGTTCATCCGCTTTGGGGAATTTGGATACAGGAGCTCAGAACGTGGCTGTCGGTGAGAACACAGGCTTCACAATGAATGGTAATGGAAGCCGTAACGTATTCTTGGGTTATTATGCCGGACACTATCTGGCTAATGGCAATGATAACTTTTATCTGGATAACAGGGATAGAACAAATACGGCAGGGGAACAAGCAGGAGCTTTGATGGTGGGAAAGTTTGATGCCACACCAGCGAATCAGACTTTAAGAGTAAACGGTAGGCTTGGTATAAATATCGCTCCGACAGCCGAACTAACTTTACCCGCAGGCACCGCCACCGCAGGCACAGCACCGTTGAAGTTTACGAGTGGAACTTTGCTTACGGCTTCAGAAGCAGGGGCGATTGAGTTTAACAATGATGATTATTATGCGACGATTACGACAGGGGCAGGGGGAGGGCAATATGTAACACAGAATCCTCCAGCTTTTTCTTCAACTTATGTAAAACACACTTCTGATTTTAACGCCAACTTCCTACCTTATTATGCGATGAATCCAAGTTCTACATTGAGCGGGGATTGGAATAATAACTCTTGGATGACTGGTGCTTCAACGAACCAGAGGATGAACATTGACCTCGGGGCAGGTAACGCCGCTGTTGTAAAACGAATCTATTATGAGAATATGTTGTTCAACACGACTGAATATACTAACCGTGGCGTGAGAGCATTTACGGTGTGGGGTTCAAATACTGATAGTGCGTTTGCAGATACAACTTATGCTAATGATGCAAACTGGACACAGATTACAACAGATGTATCAGAGATGGTGCAACATACAGCCGCCATTCCTGACCCACGCTATGTAATGCTAACAAATACAACTGCTTACCGCTATTATTCTATCAAGGCGGCAACTTGTTGGGGCGGAACTAATATCGGATTAAGGCACCTCGAACTTCAAATTGAAAATACTTCTCCTGCTCAAAAAATTGTTCCATTGGTGAATAGTGGAAAATTAACTTCTGGCAGGGTGCCGTTTGCAACGACGAATGGGAGGTTGAAAGATGATGCTTCGCTGACTTATGATGGGACAATACTTTCAGCCACAAAAATAGTTTCAAACGGAGCAATTAGATTAAAAGGATACACCGTAGCCACACTACCAACAGGAACAACAGGAGATACCGCTTATGTCACAGATGCTTTAGCTCCTACTTTCTTAGCCACAATAGTTGGAGGTGGAGCAGTAGTTACGCCTGTATTTTATAACGGTAGTGCGTGGGTAGGATATTAGTTTAATAATTTAATAAAAATAAAATGCCAGAAGAAAATAAATTACCAAGTATAGAAATAGAACCAATAGTAACTCCAGCCGTTCAAGAAGAAACCTACGACAAGATGTGGGTGACAGACTTCGTAGTTAAAGCGGACAAGCCAACCGAAGCCTCACTTTACGCTATACTCCGCCCTTGCTCATCAACTACGGGGGCAATACTCGTGCAAGCAGGAACAGAACAGGTAGTCAGCTTGCAAGGTGGTGCTGGTGCCAGTTATTACAGTACTAACGGTGCTGGTGGAGGTGGAGGGGGAGGTTATTATGGCGGCGGTGGCGGAGGTGTTGAGTCTGGCGCTTACGCTACGGGTGGTGGTGGCGGCGGTTCATCTTATGTTAATCCTTCAGCAACTGCGACAACTCTGACTCAGGGTAAAGGTTCCGATTCTGATAGACCAACGGGAGTAGCTGTCGGGTCTCCGGCCTATCCATCTACTCCGACGAGTGGTGGAAATGGTGCTGTGGTAATTAGTTATGTTACCACTTCCGCCGCGGAACAATCAGTCCTAAAAGCGTCAGATGGCGTCAATACCAATGAAACCGGAACTATCCAACTTGGTTCTTATAGCGGGACGACCGGAACGGACAACGTGATTGACGGCTTGACCACCAAGTTTAACGTTCTCGGAAATAATATCGGAACGCTGACCAGTACCGGCATGGTGTGGTCTCAGTCTCTGCAAGCCAGTGGTTACAAATCAAGCGATGGGACGGCGGGGATGACGGGGACGTGCAGCGCCTTTAGCAGCTGGGTGATTAAGAACGGGCTGGTGGTGTCGTGCAATTAAAATATATTATCTCTGTTAGAGTCTTGGTGGTAAAAATAAGTTGGCAAAAATTTATTAAGAATAGTATAATAGAAAACAGTTCAATTATTATTTATGATTAATTCCAGAGACAGTTTAATAGAAACAAGTTTTGGCCCGCCCAAAAGACGCAGCCGAAGCAAAAAAGTGGCGTCGGAGGAATTTAGTGATCTCGGAGCGCCGCCAGAAGTAGAAAGTTTTAATAATAATCTCTCAGCTATACCTGAGACTAACCAAATAAAAAATAACATGACTACAAGGAAAGCCATCATTATCACCGCCATCATTAGTTTAATCCTCGGTGCCGCCATTGCTCTCAGCTCTTACTTTGTCTATTATGTCGTTATTAGAATGCATGACCAGGTTAATCAAAACACGGCCAATATCAGCCAAATCGTGGATTTCCTGAACAAGAATATTCAAGGACAGCCAGCCGCCGGAGCACCCGCTGCTAAAAGTAAATAATTGCTAAGTACAACAAATGGATGAACAGGGAAAGAAATAAAAAAAAGTGGGTTTTCGGAGTTGCGATTTTTTCTTTCCTTCTCGTTTGTTTATTTATTACTTCCGCCGAGGCGGCTAATCGTTTTTGGATTGGACCAACCAATGGCTCAACCAACGCCACGGCCAATTGGTCCCAGACTTCCGGCGGGACGGGCGGAGCAACAGTGCCTGGGGTTTATGATACCGCCAATTTTGATATTCACGGTTTGAATAATGCCGTCTTTGACAACACCATGACCATTGGTGATCTTTTAATGACCAATGGCACCGGTATAGTGACCATAAATAATGGGGTAGTTTTAACCATTGGCTCCGGTAGTCTTGCTCCGCAAGTCTCGGTCGGGAAAAATGGTGTGCAAATTCCGACCATCCTCTCCACTAGCACTGATCAGGATTTGGGCGGGGCATTTACTTTGTTGGCTCAAGGTGGGGCGGTAGATATTAATTCCTTCAGATTAAGACAGGCCGGATCGGTTGGAACCAGCAGTATTTCAAACATTCGTCTGTATACAAAAAATGCCACTTCCGATGGTCAGTGTTCGGGGACCAAACCGGCCGGTGTTGCCCTTTTTGGCACCGCTGGTTCTTTTGATGAGAACAAGTTTTCCACGACCACTGGTACTATTTCTTTGACGCCAGATGTCCCGGTCTGTCTGTATATCGTCTATGATTTAGCCAGTGCAAATGGTTTGTCGACTATGGGTCGGAGCATTGATTTGGAAATAAGTAATCCGGTGGCGGATGTTCAGGTCTCCACCGGTACGGTGGTTCCGGCCATCCCGGTAAATATCAACGGTCAGACCATCGTGGTGGCAAATAACGTATCTAACGTGACCGCTACCACCACTCCCAATCCGGCTTGTTCGGATTCCGTGATCTATTCCATGCTGTCTCTTCATATGAGTGATGCGGATAAAGATCCGACAGTTTTCTATCTCCAAAATTGTGCGGTTTGGGAGAAACAAGGAACGGGTGATCCGGCTCGTCTGACCAACGCTAATTTACAAGTTCATTCCTTGACCTTTACCAATCTGACCGGGGCCAACAGTAACGGTGTGGTTCGAGTGGAGATCACCATGTCCAACATGGATCCGGGACAGGAAGGAACCTTTATGAATGTCACTCAAACTCTTAAAACGACCGCCGGGGTGAGGGCGTGGAACGGGAATAATTAACGTTAGAGGATTTTCCAGGGGTTTTTATTACACCCCAATAATCACCGGGATCACCATTGGCCTTTTAGCGGTTTTCTGGAAAAGGTATTTACTCACAGCGTCCGCTACGTTATTTTTTACATAATCAAAGTCAATTGGTTTCATCCCCGAGGCGCTGTTTTCAATCGTCTTTTTAATAATGTGCCGGGTCTCCGTCAGTAATTCCTGAGATTCGCGCAGGTAGACAAAACCGCGGGAGATAATATCGGGGGATTTCTTGAGCTTACAGGTGGTGGTGTTGATACTGGCAATAATTACAAACATACCATCCTGAGCTAGCATTTGGCGATCGCGGATGACCACTTCCTGGACATCGCCTATCGAAAAACCATCCACCATGACCAATCCGGAAGGGGCTTTTTCTTTAAGAACGTGAATTTTCTCGCCGTTAATTATTTCGATGATACTGCCGTTGTCCGGCACAATGATACTCTCTCGTGGTGTACCTAAAAAGGCCGCCAAATCGGCGTTCATCTTGAGCATATAGTGATGTCCGTGAACCGGCATAAAGAATTTGTGGGGGATTTGCTTTTGGATCCAAGCTAGTTCTTCCCGCTTACCGTGTCCGCCGGCGTGCACATCTGTATCATAATAAGTGATGATTTTAGCATCATGACGATAGAGATTATCTTTAAGACCGGTAATAGCGCGCTCGTTACCGGGGATGACGGAAGAAGACAAGATAATAGTATCAGTTTTATTTAGTTTAATTTGCTTGTGGTTATTATTGGCCATGCGCATCAATGCGGCAAATTCCTCGCCTTGAGCTCCGGTCGCCAAAATCATCAGTTTGTGAGGCGGATAATCCGCAATATCTTCCACGGCTATAATATGCTCGACGTCAGCCAGTCGCAGAAATTTGATTACTTCCACGTTGTTCTTCATACTTCGGCCTTCAATCACCAGTTTTTTCCCGTACTTTTTAGCCATATTAATGAAGACAATAATTCTTTCTACTTGAGAGGCAAAAGTGGCAATCACAATCCGCCCAGTGACTTCACTCACTATTTTGTCAATCGTCTTGATGACCTGATTTTCAGAAATGGTCCAGCCGGGTTTTTCAATACCGGTCGAGTCCATAGTGAGCAGGAGAACCTTTCGGTCTTTGAAAAACTTATATTGCTCGAATTCTTTTTCGGCCACAACGCCGTTTTCATTTTCCACCCGCACGTCACCGGTGTTTATAATGTCACCAAAAGGCGTCTCGATGACAATTCCGGTGGAATCCGGAATGGAGTGGGTGAGACCGAAGAATTTCAGTTTAAGGTCTGGAGTAATCGGGAGAAAACCATCATCTTTGCCGCAGATTTTTATATTGAGTTCCGGCAAGTGGGGGAATTCAGTCTGTCTCTTTTTAATCAACAGGGCGCCGAACTCTCTCGTATAGATAGGTGGGTTGCCCAGTTTTTCAATCAGGTAAGGGATACCACCAATATGGTCCAAGTGCCCATGCGTAATCACCAAGGCGCGAATCTTGCCTTTTCTTTCTTCTAAATATTTGGTATTTGGCAGAATGTAGTCAATACCCGGCGTTTCCTCGGTTTTGAACTGAATACCGGCATCAATGACGATTATGTCATTCTTATACTCAATGGCGGTCATGTTTTTTCCCACTTCTTCCACGCCGCCCAGAGGGATTATTCTCAAAGTGTTTTCTTTGAGGGCGGGAACGACATCTTCAAATTTCTTATGCGTGCTTTGTGCGTTACTTCTTTTGGGTGGCATTGGTCGGCGGGTATTTTTGAGATTTCTTTTGGCATTATGCTGCAATCCGGGCATTGAGGAGAGCTGTCCGGTAGTGTTTGCGCTTACCCCGCCAGTGTTGTTGGTTCGAGGAATATTCCTCAAAATAGAGCTGTCCGCATGAAAAGGCGCCGAGCGTCTTCGTTCACCGTTGTTATTTACGTTACTGTTTGTATTCATTATATTTAATTAATAAAAGCTTCTAATAAATTATTTTCTAAGTAAAAAATTCCAAACGCTATCTGTTTCTATATACCATTTGTAAACCTCCTCAAATCTTTCGGCCCGATTATTTATCAATCCTGATTCAAAACCTTTTACTTTCGAAGGTAAAATGTAGATAAATTCGGGAGAGTAGATAAAAATAGCCGGCACATCATTGTTTATTTCAGTCTCAAATTGGGCGTATTTTTTTAGACGTTCGGTTTTGTCCGATATCTGTCTGGCATCTTCCAGGAGTTTGTCGGCTTTGCTATTGGTATACATGGCCACATTATAACCGGTATTCCTTTGAGACGAATGCCAAAAAGCGAACAAGTCCAGGCTGCGGTTGATGATTTCACCAAACAATAGGGCGTCATATTTACGTTGATTAATTACACTCTGATTCAGATCATTCGGATCATACGTTTGTATGTCTACTTGTGCACCCAAGGCAGTCCAATCTTCCTTTAGAATATCCGCCGCCTTTTTTAAGTCAGAGGTATTGGAAGTCGAAATGGAAAAAGACAATTTTTGGGTCTCGGTCTTGCTGATTTTTTTCTCCCAAATTTTGGTGGTATCGTTCTGCTTCCAACCGGCTTTGGTGAGCAGGGCCTGGGCGTCTTTTATGGCTTGATTTTTGTCATAAGGGGCGGATTGAGCCTCGGAGTCTGGTAAAATACCTTCCGGCAATGGCCCGTCTATTTTTTGACCATAACCGTCAAGGACTTCGGCTACGATCCGGTCCTTGTCCACTGTCATGTTTAACGCTGTGCGCACCTCCTTGTTCAAAAATACCTTGGCTTGGTTTTGATTAAAGAAGACTCCAAAGACGCGCGGGAGGGAGATTTTTTCCAACACGTCACCTTTGTTATTTTTTAAAGAGTCCAAGTTTTGCGTGCCCAGAGCGTTGGTGCTTTCTACCTCGCCTTTTTGGTAGGCATCCAAAAGAGCCTTTTCATTGGAATAGAAGTTAAACTTGAGAGTAGTGATAAATGGTTCACCCAAAGCGTATTTATTGAATGCGGTTAGTTCATAATAAACCGGTATGCCTAAGCTATTTTTTCTGATCTTGTCTATTTTATATGGGCCGGAACCGACAGGCTCGATGTTGTTGTAGGTACTGAAAGTAAACTCGTCCGCGGTGGCATTATTCCAAATATGTTTTGGCAAAATACCGAGAGTGGTGTTTTCCAGGAACGGGGAGTAAGGCTGACTGAGTTTGAAGACTATTTCGTGATCGTTGATGACTTGCGTCTCAACCCCAATCCAACTGTTTCTCTTGGGGCTGCGGAGGGTCGCATCCTGGGCCATCTTTACGGTATATTCCACATCAGCGGCGGTTACTTTTTGTCCGTCATGAAAATAAGCGTCGTCTTTGATTTTAAAATCATAGGTCAGGTCATCTGGGGAAACAGTATAGCTTTCCGCTAAATCGGGGATCAAATCTCCGTTCGCGGTAGCACGCATCAGTCCGGAGTAAATCAGATAAGTTAGGTCGCGGTCGGCGTCGGACAATTCCAATAGGGGATTTATGAATCGAGGGGAACCAACTACACCTTCGCTTAAAGAACCGCCGTGAGCCGGCACGGCCGTCATGAAGTGGAAATTCACTTTCCATAATAAGGACAAGCTGGATATCACTAAGATTAAGCAAAGAACGACAAAAATAGCTTTCTCGGTCAGTCCGAAAGATTTCATTATTCCTCCCAAATAATGCATTTTTCCTTTGTAGATATTTTTAAGGTTTGACATAAATAAAAACGGGCACTTTACTTTATTATTACAAGTAAGCCAGGCCTTTTTAAGGCAAAAACTTAGTTGCTATTTTAGCACGACGGGCAGAAGAGAGGAAATGACAAAAAGAATAAATAAGGCAATGGTAAAATAAAATAATTTTAATTCAAAACCGCGTCTGGTATGAAAACCGGCGTTAAAATTATCACTGCCGCCAAATGAACCGCCTACTCCAGCTTCGGATTTTTGCATGAGAATAGTGGCCACCAGCAAAACTGATAGGACTATTTGAATATAGGGTAAAATGGACATCAAACTGTTCATTCCCTCCATTCTAGCATAGGTAAGTTGAAAAGCCAATAGCATTTATTATTTGAGTGTGGTATAATGGTTGTGAAGTCGGGAGCGGCTTTCATGTTTAATATTAATTAATAAATATATGTCAATTATTTACGTTATAGTCGGTATTGTTGTCATTTTGGTCATCTGGGCCATTTTTGCTTATAATAAATTCATCACTCTTATTAATAATGCCAAGGAGGCTTGGTCTGACATTGATGTTCAACTTAAAAGGCGTTATGACTTGATTCCTAACCTCGTAAATACCGTCAAGGGCTACGCCTCTCATGAAAGCTCAGCTTTTGAAAAAGTAACTCAGGCTCGCGCCGCCGCTATGGGGGCAGGGAATGTGGCTGATAAAGGTAAAGCGGAAAATGTACTGACCGGTGCCTTGAAATCCGTTTTTGCCATTGCTGAAGCCTACCCAGATTTGAAAGCCAACCAGAATTTCTTGAGCTTGCAGGCGGAATTATCCGATACTGAAAATAAGATTCAGGCTTCCCGTCGTTTCTACAATGGTAATGTTCGTGATCTGAATATCGCCGTCGAAGCTTTTCCTGGTAATGTCATAGCTAACCGTTTCCATTTTGCCAAGATGGAGCTTTTTACCTTGGATGAAAGTGATGCCGCCGCTAAACAACCGGTCGAAGTGAAGTTCTAAAGCAAAAACTTATGGCTACTGTTTATACCCAGCAGGCAAGGAATACCCACCGTACCTGGTTTTTAATGGCCGTATTTTTGGCGATTATCATTGGGTTGGGTTATTTTATTTCTTATTATTTGGGCAATCCGCTAATATTGTATATTGCGATTATTGTGAGCGTCCTAATGAACATTGCCAGCTATTGGTGGTCCGCTCAGATTGTTTTAAGTATGTCTGGCGCGGTCTTGGCGCCTAAGGAACAGTATGTGGACCTGTATCGGATCGTGGAAAATCTGGCCATTACCGCCGGCTTGCCCATGCCCAAGGTTTACATTGTGACTGACCCATCGCCAAACGCTTTTGCGACCGGCCGGAACAAGGGACACGCGGTGGTGGCGGTGACTACGGGTTTGCTCCAAATTTTAAATAAAAATGAATTGGAAGGCGTAATCGCTCACGAGCTCTCGCATATCGGCAACAAGGATATTTTGCTTTCCACTGTGGTGGTGGTTCTGGTTGGTTTTGTGTCCATTTTGGCCAATATTTTTATGCGGGGCGGATTGGCCGGCGGCCGAAGGGGGAATAATCGGGAAGGGAACGGTGGGAATATTTTGGCTATCGTGGGGATAATTTTTGTGATTTTGTCACCTATTTTTGCCAAACTGATCCAGCTCGCCATTTCTCGGAAGCGTGAATTCCTGGCGGATGCGGACGGAGTGCTTTTAACCCGTTATCCCGAAGGTCTAGCTTCCGCTTTGCAGAAAATATCTGGCGTAAATATCCCAATGCAACATGCCAATAACGCCACGGCTCACTTATTCATTGCAAACCCTTTCGGCTCAGCTGGTCAAAAAATCTCTGGTCTTTTTAGCACTCATCCTCCAGTAGAACAAAGAATCAAAGCAATTTTAGGGACTCAGATTTTGAATTAAAAAGTATGAAAATTATTAAGGGTTTCTCCACAAAAGCGGATGGTAATATGAAAATATATTCTGGTGTTGTTCATACTTCGGATAATGAGAACCAGAAGAACAAGGAAAACAGGAGAAAGTTTTTGGAAAAAGCGGGTTTAAAAGATGATAATCTGATTTTGGCCGGCTTGGTGCACGGCAACAGGATTGTGATTGCGAAGGATAGTGATAAAGGGAAAGTTATTTCTGACTGTGATGGTTTTGTGACGGACACTCTGGGTGTAATTCTGGGGGTGACGGCAGCGGATTGCTTACCAATATTTTTTTGGAATAAACAAGAAACCCTTGCCGGAATTGTCCATGCTGGTTGGCGGGGAGTGCAAAAAGAAATTGCGCTAGAAATGATCAATATTTTTGTGAACAAGTTTGGCTGTTCCGCTAAGGATATTAACGTAAAAATCGGCCCGCACATTAAGGATTGTCATTTCGAAATTCAGGCTGATGTAGTGAAGAATTTTCTGGGCTACCAAACTTCAATTAAAGAAGTTGGGGGTGGTAAATATCTAAACCTCGGAAACATTATCAAAGAACAACTTGTCTCCGTTGGTGTAGAAGTAAAAAATATTCAAGATGCTCTGGAGTGTACTTTCTGCGAAAACGATAAATATTTTTCTTATCGCCGAGACAAGCCAAAAGATATAGAAGCAATGCTGGCGTATATTACCATAGTTTGAAAAAATCCATTTTTAGTGTAGTATTCCCTGAATACGGAGGGTTCGCATAGTGGTCTAGTGCACAGACCTGGAAAGTCTGCGTGGGGAAACCCACCAAGAGTTCGAATCTCTTACCCTCCGCTAATTACTTGACAAAAAAGCTATTAGTGCTATTATCATGTTTAGAAACTTTTCACGAGGACAAAACAATTAAGAGGAGATTATGCCAGCACAAACGTATTCCAATGTTCAGAACCCGCGGATTTTTCATTCTCACGGTGCAGTGTACTTTATCATGGGTACGGCGCTTGTTGCGGGCGAAAGGGTGCCGGTAACCAGTCGTAAAACCGTTTATTTGCACCGGGACGAAATCTGGAGAGCTGAAGCCGTCACGCCGAATCAAGACGAACCAGCCAAACCGCACCAGACGGGTTTCTTCACAAAAGTCGAAGCTGAGCAGCTTCTTCGGAAAGTGCAGAATCCGATTAGTAGCATAGGCAATGCTTTCGCCGGGCTTTGCCTCGCTAATCATTAATGCCGCTTCTATGGAAAGGGAATGAAAGCCCTTCTCTCGAAGCGGCTTTCATTTGCTCAAAATCTCCATGATTAGAAAACAATAAACGTTTGTGGTGCAAGAGGATGTTTCTATATTTAATATGATATATTTACATCATGTCTTCCGAACAAACAAATCCCGGTCCAAATGAACAATTAATGTCGCAATGGAAATTGTCCCGTATTTTGCCGGAGGATTTATCAATTACCGACGAGCTAGAAGCGGGAAAGCCGGTATTGAAGATTACTCTTAAGCCGGGAGATATGGCGGAGCGCGATGCTGACGGAAATATAACAAGCGAGCGAGCGGAGATAACCGAGAACGGTGAACCAGTCCCTCCCGGCACTGATATCTGGTATGGTTTTTCATTCTGTATTCCAAAAGATTTTAAAATAGATGATAATCGGCTGGTCATTGCCCAATGGAAACAGCCGTCGAGCGGAAGCCAGAACCCGGGCAGTCCTTTTTTATCTTATCGATATCAAGGAGGAAAGATTATCGCCCAAATTGTCATAGACGAATCTGTTGGCGGCTTGGAAGAGGAATCCAGAAGAGTAAAATTCAAATCGTCGGGATTAGAACGGGGAGTCTGGCATCGAATTGTCACGAATTATCAGCTGGATGAAAATAATATGGGACACTGTGAGTTTGTGGTAGACGGAGAAGTTATAGGCAAGTATGTGGGGAAGATGGGCTACCAACATTTACCCAAAGAGGGAACTTATTTTAAGATGGGATTGTATCGAGATCCGCAGGAATATTCTCAAAGCATTTATTTTGACAAGTTCAGTCGGGGGACATCGGCAGATTCACTTTCTTAGATAAAGAGTTATAATACATAATATGGTCATAGACATAGAATTAACTTTGAATAGGTGGGGCTTTGGCAGAATTGCGGAGAACAAATTCCAGTTTTTGTGTCTCAGGTTTTCTAAGTGGAAGATCCCGAATAAGTATTCCATTTCTTTTGAAATCAATTGGCGAGTGAATGAGAAATTATCTTAGGTGCCATGTATTTAAATTAATTTATGTTAGAAGAAATAAAGAAAAAAGTCGGGGCGGGGTTTGGGATCATTATTCAAAGAGAAGACGGCAAGATTCTTTTGGGTAAAAGGCACCCTGATCCGGATAAAGCCGACTCGGCCTTCCGAAGTGCCGGTGAGTGGTCTTTGCCCGGTGGCAAGTTGGATTGGGGCGAGAGTTTTGAAGCCGGGGCAATCAGGGAGACAAAGGAGGAAACTGATATCGATATCAAAAATCCAAAAGTCATCTCTGTTCACAATTGCAAGAATGTGCACGCCCATTTTATGACAGTGGGATTATTTACCAAGGAATTCACTGGAGAGGCTCGTGTGATGGAACCGGATGAGATGACCGAATGGGGCTGGTTTGCTCTTGATAATCTGCCCACGCCAAGATATTTTCCTTCGTTTGAAGTCATCGAAAATTTTGTTAAAAAGGAGTTTTATATTAAGAGATCGTAATAGTGATAATATCACAATGAAAATATGCGATAATAAAAGTGTGGGGATGATTGTCTGGCGTGGAGATCAGCTTTTACTGATTGAACGAGGCAGGCCACCGTATGGCTTTGCTCCGCCGGCCGGTCATGTGGACGGTGATCTTTCGTTTGAAGAAGCGGCTAAACGAGAGTTATTTGAAGAAGTGGGCCTGACTGTTTTAGAGCTGAAACTTTTAATCGAAGGTCGGAAAGAAAATAAGTGTCGAAGAGAAGGAGGGGATTTTCATTACTGGAAGGTTTTTGAGGTAAAAACTGCAGGCGAAATAAAGCGAAGTGAGGACGAGACGAAACAAGCCACATTTGTCAGCAAGGAGGAGTTGATCAGGTTGGCCGAAAGGACGGAAAAGTATTTAAAAAAGGAAATAACGGCAGCTGAGTGGGAGAAATCTCCGGGTATTGAGCCGGTCTGGCGGGAATGGTTTATGGCGTTAAATATTATTTAATAATATGAAAATATATGTTTTAGGCAGCAATCGTTTTTTAAAGGAGATGGTGGCTTGTAAGGACAAACTATGTGAGCTCGGTCTTCAGGGTTGGATTCATCCGGATTATGAGGCATATAATAAAGGGGAGAAAATGGATATTTGGAACCGGGCGCACGCCGGAGAGCATGTTCAGGTGAAGATAGAAAATGACTACATGCGGCAGCACTATAAGAATATCTGCCAGAGTGACGCCATTCTGATCGTTAATAACGAGAAGAACGGTCAAAAGAATTACATTGGTCCAAATGTCCTGATTGAGATGGGTCAGGCGTATGTGAACGACAAGAAGATTTTTTTACTTAACGATATTCCGTTCGAAGTTCCGCATGCGGATGAAATCCAAACCTGCGAGCCTATTTGTCTCCGAGGAGATTTGGAGAATATTAAAAAATATAACAAATAGTTTCCAATAAAATAATAGAGCTCTCACCACGTGGGTTGAGAGCTCTGAATAGTTCATTGATCCAGATGGACCAAAAGACTGCGGTTTCTCCCAGTCGCTTAGTTCATATGTTCCTTGGAACGAACCGTTGACGCAACCAGGATGGCCTTTGTATCTTTCAATAGCCGACGAACTATTCCGTTACGGAGCATACCATACCTTACTATAAAATGCAAGGACTTCTGTTATTTTGTATTATAAGGTATAATGTGAGGATATAAGAAGTATGAAAAAAGTTTTGTTTATTATTTTGATCGTAATAATGTTTGTCATCTCCGGTATGATTTTTTGGGCTGGATTAGCTCCGCAATCCTTCTCCACTTTTTTTGCCGGCTACCCCGAGATTAAAGAAACGGCAAATCGGATCGGTGTTTTGAACAATCAGAGTTTGGATTCATCAGATGCCACTTCGTCTGAACCGATACTTGGCCAGAGCGGGCAGGTAAACATCAACAATAACGTTTGGGACGTGGAAATTGCCAAGAACGATGCTGATCGGACAAACGGTCTATCGAACCGCAAGGTTTTATACCGCAAGAGGGGCATGCTTTTTGTGTTTGATCAGGCGGCTAACCAGAATTTCTGGATGAAAGACATGCTTATTTCCATCGACATGATATTTTTTGATAGTAATTGGAAAATCGTGGAAATTGACAATGATCTGGGACCGAATACCTTCCCAAAAATTTTTGGTAACAAAGTAAAGTCTCGTTACGTCTTGGAGGTAAACGCTGGGGAAGCGCAAACCTACGTTTTGAAGGTGGGTGATCAGGCCATTTTCCTAAATAAATAATTTTTCGGCGTTTTTTTTAAAATTTTAACCTACTTTTGGTCTTGTGTTATAAGTAAATTTTACGGAACCGCTTTACATTGAGCGGTTTTCGGTTTTCTCTGTTATTTTTTGTCTTTTTGCTATTCTTTTCTGTTTAAATTTGGTGTAAAATTAGCGGACCTTAAAAATATTTTTAAGAAAATTTATTAACAGTTAATTTATCTCTCGATGAAATTCGAGACAAGCAAAACAAATGGTAAAAAACACGGTGGGTGGCAAAAAGGAAGTAAAGTTGGTCAAAAGTATTCAAAAAAGAGATGGCACTATCGTCCCTTTTGATCTCGGTAAAATAGTTGGAGCCATTCACAAGGGTATGTTGGTATCTGGCGAGGGTTCAATTGAAGAAGCTGAGCTGGTAGCTACCAAAGTGTTTGCTGATCTGGTCCGAATTTCCAAGAAATACTCCAATTTCATTCCGACAGTTGAAGGAATTCAAGATTCCGTGGAGAAAGAGCTTATTTTGAGTGAGTATGTGAAGACCGCTAAGGAATATATTTTATATCGGGCCAAGAGAAATGAGCTCCGCAAGGAAGTGGTGATTTCTAAAGAGATAAAAGACAAGATTGCTGAGAGTTCCAAGCACTTTAAGGGCTCATACCAAGAATTTATTTTCTATCAATTTTATTCTCGCTTCCGTGATGACATCGGTCGCCGCGAAACTTGGATTGAAACCATCGACCGCTTTATGGATTTCATGAGAGAAAATCTAGGCAAGAAACTGACCGAGGTGGAATACGCCGAGGTGCGCGAGGGAATTATCAATCAAGAAGTTTGTCCATCCATGCGTTTACTTTGGGCATCGGGCAAAGCAGCTCGTAATACAAACGTCACCGCTTACAACTGTGCTTACGTAGCACCCACCACTTGGCAGGACTTATCGGAAATAATGTATGTGTCCATGTGCGGCGCCGGCTGCGGTTTTTCCGTTGAGCCGGAAAATGTAGAAAAGTTTCCCCAAATTCAAAAGCAAACTGGCAAGAAAGCCAAGCCGATTGTTGTAGAGGACAGTAAAGAGGGCTGGGCAGAATCTTTTGTTAAAGCTTGTACTGTTTGGGCTAACGGTGAAGATGCCGAAGTAGATTATTCCCAGATCCGGCCAGCTGGCGCCCGCTTAGCTACCATGGGTGGCCGCGCTTCCGGTCCAGCTCCGCTGCAGGAGCTAATGCAATTCACCAAACGGAAGATGTTGGCTCGCCAAGGACGTCGCTTAACTACTCTGGACTTACACGACATCATTTGTCAGATTGGTCTGATTGTAGTTGCTGGCGGAGTGCGACGCAGCGCTTTGATTTCCCTTTCGAATTTAGATGATGCGGATATGCGTGACGCCAAGAAGGGGACCTTCTGGCAGACGGAGGGTCAGCGCTCGATGGCTAACAACTCCGCCGTATACGAAGTAAAACCATCGGCTGATGAATTCCTCAAAGAATGGACATCGCTCGTGGCGTCCAAGAGCGGTGAGCGCGGAATATTCAACCGTGGTGATTTAGAGAAGCAGATTCCAAAACGTCGTTGGGATAAAATTAAGGATTTGAAACAGGTGGGTGTGAATCCTTGCGGGGAAATCTATCTCCGTTCCAAGCAGTTTTGTAATTTGACCTCCATTGTGGTTCGGCCGGATGATACTATGGATAGTTTGAAACGAAAGATGCGTTTGGCAGTTATTCTAGGAACTTATCAAGCTACTTTGACCAACTTTAAATATCTATCTAAAGAGTGGCATGATAATTGCGAAGACGAACAACTCTTGGGTGTCTCTATTACCGGTTATTATGACAATAAAATAGTTCGTGACGATAAAAACCTGGATACCTTGCGCTTGGAGGCCGTAGCGGTCAATAAAAAGTATGCCAAGAAGTTTGGTAAGAACGCCTCCACCGCCATTACTTGTGTTAAACCGCACGGTAACTCTGGTCAGCTGCTGGGTGTGGGTTCCGGCATGCACCCTTGGTATTCCAAATATTATATTCGCCGTGTTCGTATTTCAGCCAATGATCCTTTACTTAGACTGGCTCAAGACCAGCGTGTTCCTGTTCTACCGGAGGTAGGTTACTCAACTTCCAATGCTAGTACCATGGTTATGGAATTTCCTTGTAAGGCGCCGGAAGGAGCCGTAGTTTCCAAAGACGTGAGCGCTTTAGAGATGCTCAACGAGTGGAAGCGTTTGAAGGTGCATTTTACCGAACATAATCCATCGGTGACTATTTATGTGAATGATAATGAGTGGTTGGCCGTGGCAAACTTTGTCTATGAAAACTGGGAGATCGTTGGCGGTCTATCTTTCCTGCCAAAGAACGACCATGTATACCAACTTGCTCCGTATGAGGAAATAACTAAGGAAGAATATGAACGCCGCACAAAGGAACTGGGTCATTTGGACTTCTCCAAGTTGATTATTTATGAACAGCAAGATCAGACTGTTGGTGCCAAGGAACTCGCTTGTAGTGGTGGAAAATGCGAGATCTAGCCTCATTTTAGTCACTATTGACAAATATATGGTAGTATGATAGGCTTAATACAGAATAGCCGTCAAAAGTTTTGACGGTACCCGAGAAAGCGGGGGTTTCCGCTTGGGTGTATGGTCGATGACCAGCACCAAGGACCTTGACAACGATGTTGTCAGTCATAGGAAGAAAGCAGAGGAACGCGTATGGGTAACAGTGGAGTTATGAATGGGTTTGTGAACATGAGTTTCGGTAAAGGGACGGTAACCCTCTATGGAGGTTCGTCGTCCTGGACAGTAAACTTTATTGGTTCAAGCTGTCAGGCGTCCGCGCCGGCCGGTGCTCATGACTTGACCTCGGTAACTTTTACGCCAGCTATCGGCAAGAGGGAAGTGGTTGCCTTGTGCATGGTCCACGCGGATGGTAAGTCTGGGGTACAATGGATTTGTGGCTTGGTCGGGTTGACTCTCGACGGCGACAAGATCCATGTTGACCTCGGTTTTCCTTTCGAGCGGGATCGCCTGGGTCAGGTTACGGCGGACGGAAAATTGACCGTAACCACTGAAGGGCAGCGATTCTTCTACAGTGAGGGATTTGCTGAAAACACGAGGAGACATCTCAGCAAGGAACCGGAGCAGTGTCTTTTGCAAGGCGTTCGTTTGGTCAACAGTCCTAATCTGCTGTGTCGCTATTTGGTGGGTCAGGCGGACATCAGGGAATTGGAAGCGGCGGCCAGTGGGGACATGCGAACGGCGGAGCAGATTCGATTGGCGAATGTACAGGCGGAACTCCGTGAAGCGAACGCGGATCTGATTGGTGGTTTCAGGCAGAGAGAGGATCTTCAGAAGAGTCTTGACGCCGAAAGGAAGGCGTACGCGGCTTGTCTCCAGACTTGTACCGGCCTGTTTGCTGAGAAGGCTAATCTTCAAAGTCAGCTCGCGACTGTCAAAAGTCAGCGTGATGACTTGAGTACCCAGCTCCAAATCCAGGCCGAGCTGACGTCCTTTGCCAAGGCGCAGCGAGCGGTTCATAAGGTTGACGAGACTGTTCAGAAGTTGTTTGCGAAGTGGATGAACAGGAAGTCTGTCACGGAGCCGGTGTTCAGGGATGTTGTGGACGAAGTCAAGACGATTCGGCTTCGAAGGCCGTATCGGTCGAGCACCCATCGGTTTCTGAGCCGACTGTGGTGCCGGGCACTTAGCAAAGAATGACAACATTGTTGAATTAGACATAGGCCGCGCAGATCCAAGTAAGGATACTGCGCGGTTTTTCTTTACCCCGCCATTCTTAGGAGGGGTCGCTTTCTGAAGCGGGGGTGGTTTGGTGTGGTAGCAGTTGTATTTCTTAGAAAAGTGTGCTATTATTATAAAGCTTCCGTATTGGACGATTGCTCCGATGTAAAAATCGGGGAGGAAAGTCCGAACACAGCCCCGAGTAAAATCGGAGAGCCAGGTAGCGGGTAACGCCCGTCCAGAGCAATCTGAGAGGTGACTACAGAAACGTCCCGAGCGAAAGCGAGGGAATTCCGCAAGGAATACTTCCATTGAAAAGTGGAAATGCAACGACCAAATCCTTACCCCTGTGCAAGGTCGTGCGCCAATTTTGCAGAACCGCTTGAGGCGGGCAAGATTGGCGAGTGCCGCTTGAGCCAGATAGTAATGTCCGGCCCAGATAAATGATCGTCCATTCCGATGTAAAAATTCGGGAGGACAGAATTCGGCTTATAGATACAGAGGCAACATGCAAAATCGCTCCCCGAAGGGGCGATTTTGCTTTGTGTGAATGTTTGTTAGGTGTTATAATATTTAACATTATTAATAATCTATAAAAAAATGCCAGATCAAAAACTTGTTGAGTATATTAAAAGTCAGTTAAGTTTAGGGGCGGACAACAATAGTATTAGAAATTCTCTTATGGCCAACGGTTCACTCCCATCAGAAATTGATTTAGCTTTCAATTCTCTAAATACCGTTACGCCACCACCTGTTCACCCAGTCATTCCTCCCTATCCTCCAGTTAATTCCGCTTCCACTTCTGTTTCAAACGAGTTACCAACAAAAAGTCCTATATATAAAAAAGTTCTCATTTCTGTAGTTGCGGTTCTTTTGGTTGCAGGTGTTTCGGTTGGAGCATACTTTGGTTATAACTATCTGAAAGGCACCCCTATCACTCTTGGTGGAGCGGTGGTTAATACCCTTGAGGCTTTTTCGGCTGGTAAAATAACAAGCGGGGAATTTTCTTTGACCGCTGGAGTGACAATCAAGGATGTCGGTAAGAATTATTCAGATCTAGCACCGGAAGCCAAGCAAGTTACGAGTCAATTGTCCGATGTCGCCATTAATTTGGTTTATTCCGGGATAGTTAACAAAACCGCCGGCGGCAAGTACGAGACTTCCGGTGATTTAAGCGCTTCCATTAAAAACCCAACTGGCGGTTCTTTGGGTATGTTTGGGCCGCAGGAAGCCGCTCTGAAATATAAAACTTTTTCCGATAATATATATCTAAATATTCAAAAGATACCTACAATTACGGCTTTTGTTGTTCCACCGAGCGTGGACCTCACCAAATACCTTAATCAATGGTTTTCAATGCCCTCGAATTTCGCCGAACAAACCTCGAGCGCCTTTATGGATGGCTTTACGGCGAATGGGACAAGAAATATGAGCACCACTAGCCTGGCGGTTACAGACGAAATAAAAGGAGAAATTGTAAGTTTCCTTGATGAAAGTGGAGCCTTCCAGATTACCGAACGAAAGCCGGAGAAAACAGAAAAGGGAACGGCGGTCACCGCCCTGTATTTAAAGATTGACTGGGATAAAGCCGGTGATGCAATAGTCAAATTAAATAAAGAAAAAGGCGGCAAGAATGGAATAGCCCCATTTACCAAAGCTGATGAACTTCAAGTCAGGGCTAGTATTGAGAAGGCAAAGGAGTTGCCAATCAATAATAGTGTCATTAAGATTTTGGTGGGTAGCGACGGTTATATTCATGGCTATGCCTTTACCGGTGATTTAATGGACCAAGTCAATAAACAAAATAAAATTGGGAATTATAATGTGAGTTTTGTCGCCGACAATCTTAACAAGACTTTTGTCATCGATCGGCCAACCGACGCTCGCGATTTCAATAGCGTAATGGCAGAAATTGATAGTCTGATGAACGCCAAGAATACAAATTCACAAATTAGGGCAAAGAAGTAAAACTATTCTTTACTTGGGGAATTAAATAATATCCTGTATAATGACGGGTATTATTTATGGTCAAAAAAATTACCGATTTTTTCAGCAAGGAGATCAGCGGACTGCATGAAGCGGCCTACTTACTCGGTTTTTTTGCTATTCTGGCTGATATTTTAGGTCTCATCAGGGATCGATTGCTGGCGTCCAAATTCGGTGCTAGTCATTTATTGGATATTTATTATTCCGCTTTTCGGATTCCGGATTTTATTTTTGTGACTGTCGGCTCGCTGGTGGCCATTTCGGTTCTTGTTCCGTTTATCATTGAAAAAGTGAATGTGAGTAATGAAGAGGGTAAAAAATTTATTGATAATGTTTTTTCCTTTTTCTTTCTCTTGATTATCTCTGTCAGCGTCCTGGCTTTTATTCTGGTTCCTTACCTGGCCCCAAAAGTTTTTGAAGGTTTTACGGCCAAAGATTTTCCGGATCTCATTTTAATCACCAGAATTCTTTTGCTGTCACCTATCTTTCTTGGCCTCTCGAACTTTTTTGGCAGCATTACTCAGGTCTACAAAAAGTTTGTTATATATTCTTTGAGTCCGCTCGCCTATAACCTTGGCGTCATATTGGGGATCACTGTCTTTTATCCGTTGTTTGGCCTGAAAGGCTTGGCTTTTGGTGTCATCATTGGTGCTTTGGCTCACTTGTTAATTCAGATTCCTTTTGTGATGAGGCGGGGAATGTTTCCGCGTTTTTCAGCTTTTTGGCGAATTGATTTTACGAGTATCAGGCGAGTTCTTCTATTGTCAGTGCCTAGGACTTTTACCTTGGCTATCGCTCAAATTACCACTATCTTTCTCATGGTGATGGCCACTTTTATGAAGGATGGTTCCGTTGCCATTTTTAATTTTTCCAACAACCTACAGTCCGTGCCGCTATCAATTATTGGTGTGAGCTATTCGATTGCGGCTTTTCCCACTTTGGCCAAGCATTTTACCAGCGGGAATCGCGGGAAATTTTTGGATGAAATAATTACTTCATGCCGGCATATTATTTTCTGGTCAATACCGGTTAGTGTGATGTTTATCGTTTTACGCGCGCAAATCGTTCGAACTATTTTGGGCGCTGGGCAATTCAATTGGGACAATACTCGCCTAACGGCTGCTTGCTTGGCGTTGTTCTCTGTTTCTGTGGTCGCCCAAAGTCTGATCCTGCTTTTTGTTCGTGGTTATTATGCGGCCGGTAATACCAAAAAACCACTCCTTATCGGTATCGCTTCGGGCGTGTTGATAATCGTTTTTTCATACCTGCTGGTTAAAATATTCGCTTTGTGTCCGATGTTCCAGTATTTTATTGAAGCGTTGTTCCGCGTGGAGGGGATTGCGGGAACCTCCGTTTTAATGCTCTCGCTTGGCTACACGCTTGGAATTTTTGCCAACTGTATTTTACTCTGGATTTATTTTGGCCGAGAGTTTGTTGGTTTTACCAAGGCTCTGCGTCGAACGATTTTTGACAGTTTCTGCTCCTCGGTGATTATGGGTGGAGTAGCTTATCTTGGCTTAAATCTTTTTAATAATATTCTCAACATTAACACCTTGATCGGGATTTTTATGCAGGGTTTTCTTGCCGGAATCGTCGGCCTTATCGCTGGCCTCATTATTCTTAAATTATTAAAAAATAAGGAGCTTGATGAAATCTGGAATACTTTGCACAGTAAAATATGGAAAGCCAAACCTTTGCCGGCGGACATTCTGGAGATTTGATTCGTTTTATAATTCGTGATATTGTTTTTCACAGATTTTGTTCACTCGCAATCAAAGAGGCCCCAATGGACTTAATGTTAAATCGAGTAGTGGTGGCTTACCACTTGGAAAAAGAAACGGTAAGCATACGTTCGACTGACGGTACGGTGCCAAAGGAGATAGATGTGACGGTGAGTATTTTTTCTTCACATTTTAGACCGGGGCAAACTTCGACTTCTTATCTGTCCCACAATATCTGCCTTGGTAGAATTCGGTGTTGGCGGACTACAGAATCAACTCAGGCTTTGTTTTGTCCGCAGTGTGGTCTGCGTATAGTGATTCCCTTGACGGTAACAACTCTTGGTCTGTTGCATAATCACTTTCATTCACTTCAGTAGCTGAACGACGTTTTTGCTTGCGGCTTGGGAGCATTTCCCAAGCCGTCTTTTTTTTGCTAATATCAAACTCTTATGGATTTAAAACATATTAGGAATTTCAGCATTATTGCCCATATTGATCACGGTAAGTCCACCCTGGCGGACCGGATGTTGGAGCTGACCCACACCATTGAAAAACGAAAAATGATGGAGCAGGTTCTTGATAGTATGGAACTTGAAAGGGAAAGAGGAATTACCATTAAAATGCAACCGGTAAGGATGAAATACCAGCTCGATGGCCAAGACTATATCTTAAACCTGATTGATACTCCAGGGCATATAGACTTCTCCTACGAGGTATCCAGAGCCTTAAAGGCTGTGGAAGGCTCAATTTTGCTTGTAGATGCCACACAGGGTGTTCAAGCTCAGACATTGACCACTCTAAATATGGCACGGGAAACTGGCCTTAAAATCATCCCCGTAATCAGTAAGATAGATTCGCCTTTGGCGCGTATTGATGACGTGAAAATGGAGATTATCTCTCTATTAGGGGTGGAACCAGAGGAAATTTTAGAAGTGAGTGGTCGGACCGGTGAGGGGGTGGCTAATCTCTTGGCCGAGGTCATAAAACGCGTGCCGGCGCCAAAAGATGAGTTCGTAGGTGATGACACTTTTCGTTCTTTGGTTTTCGATTTCCAGTATTCTAACCATCGCGGAGTGATTGTTTATGTCCGCGTCTTAAATGGAGAAGTAACAAAAAATACCCCACTCCTTTTTAAGGTTGCCGACGAAAAATTCTCTGCTCTTGAGGTCGGGATTTTCCACCCTGGTGAAATGCCCACGGACAAATTATCCTCTGGAGAAATTGGCTATATTGTGACTGGAATTAAAGTACCGGGTATTGCTTCAGTTGGAGATACTGTTTCTTCTTTAAAAGATACTCATCTGCCACTCCATGGTTACATGACGCCTAATCCGGTGGTTTGGGCATCCGTCTATCCCGAAAGTGCGGACGATTTTGATTTTCTCAAACAGGCACTCGGTCGTCTTCGTTTATCGGATTCTTCTTTTGCTCATGAGGAAGAAAGCTCCGGCACTCTTGGGCGTGGTTTCCGTTGCGGCTTTTTAGGAATGCTTCATTTGGAAATAATTATGGAAAGATTGAAGCGGGAATTTAATTTGGAACTGGTAATTACCAACCCCAGCATCACCTATAAGGTTATCTATAAAAATGGCAAAGACGAGATGATTTATTCACCTTCGCTTTTTCCGGATGACAATACTGTCGAGCAGGTGCTTGAACCGTGGGTGAAAGTGAAAATAATCACGCCAGCCAAATATTTGGGGGAAATAATGCAAAGCCTGTATGATCATGAAGCAGTCGTGGGGGATTCGGAGGTGTTTGGCGACACTCGAACCTCCGTGAGCTTGACCATGCCACTCCGCGAGCTCATGCGCAATTATTTTAATGAATTAAAAAGTTTGACTTCCGGTTATGCCTCGATTTCTTATGAGGTGGGAGAGATGAAAGTTGCTGACGTGGTGCGGATGGATGTGCTCGTAGCTGATGAAATCGTGCCAGCCTTTTCTCGAGTGGTGTCCAGGCGTCGGGCAGAGATAGAAGCCGAGGATGCCGTGGAAAAATTATATAAAATCCTCCCCCGCCAAATGTTTACTTTTAAAGTTCAAGGAAAGGCCATGGGCCGAATCATTTCCTCGCGCAGTGTGTCGGGGATGAAGAAAAACGTGACGGCTCACATGTATGGTGGTGATATTACGCGAAAGATGAAACTCCGCGAACGTCAAAAGGAGGGTAAAAAACGCATGCAAGACCGTGGTACAGTAAATATCCCTCAGGATGTGTTCTTGAAGATGATCCGGAATGATTAGTACCTCAAAATTGGAATATAGAGAGCAATCATGCTAACGGCCACTAAGATGCAGACAATGGCCCAGATAACGCCAACTTTCTTTTTATGTTTTTGATCGAATAACATGTGGTATACTATACTCCAAGTATGCTTGAATTTCAAGAAAAAAGAAGATTGCGGAACTTCTTGTATTCTCGGGTCACTTTGATTGTTTTGCTCGTAGCTATATTTTTTCTACTGAATGCTGTTTGGAAAGTTTATCAAAAACAAGATTTGACCAAGGATAATTTAGCCAAAGCCGCAGCTAATTTGCAAGGTTTGCAGGCTCGTGAGAAAATGTTATCATCGGAGATCGAACGGTTGAAGACGGAGAGTGGAACGGAACAAGAAATTCGAGAAAAATATGGCTTGGTTAAGCCCGGGGAAGAGGTGATAACCGTAGTAGACAGTAATACGGCTACCAGTACTGATTTCGATACCGCCTCTAATCCTGCCAGTTTTTGGCAAAAAATTATGGACTGGTTTAATTAAAAAAGCGGGTATGGTACAGTGGCAGAATGCGACCTTCCCAAGGTTGAGACGCGAGTTCGATTCTCGCTACCCGCACACCATTTATATGGTAAAATAGACTTATTATTAATTTAATAAAAAACATATGAAAGAAAAAACAGTAAAAATTTATTCCACCCCGACTTGTCATTATTGTAATTTGGCCAAGGATTTTTTCAAGGAGAATGGTGTGAGGTATGAAGAATATAATGTAGGTACTGATATGGAGAAGAGAAAAGAAATGATGGATAAGAGCGGTCAAATGGGTGTGCCGGTGATTGATATTGGAGGGGAGGTCGTGGTAGGTTTTGATGAAGCCCAAATTTCCAAGATTCTTGGTCTTTAATGTTGTGCCCTCGGCCGGAATCGAACCGACATCAGACCCTTAGGACGGGCCTGTTCTATCCATTGAACTACGAAGGCTTTTATTGACTGGTGCCGAGACCCAGGCTCGAACTGGGGACATCTTCCTCTTCAGGGAAGCGCTCTACCAACTGAGCTATCTCGGCGTTGGCACTATAATGATATTAGCATACCAAGCGTTATCTGCCAAAACAGCATATATCGGCGTTGGTACAGATGAGATATTACCTTATTTTCTAAAAAAAATCTACTGTTTCGGAGTGGACTGAACAGGTGAATCAGACACTCTGGTCAGGGCATCTTTTAGTATCTGAACGTTACTTTTCGAACTGTCAATAAATTTAAGTAGAGGATCAATATATGGCTGAATAAAATAATAAGTGCCAAAAGCTGTTCCTAATATTATCAGCCAATAAATCACTCGTAAAAAAGATGCTATGCGAGCGTTGCGACGCATACTCTTTAGAATTAGGTGGTTTTCTTTGACCAGTTCGGCCGTATCTCTTAATAAAGCTCGTTCCTCTGGAGTCATTATTGTTTAAGGTTAATTGGTTCGGACTTTTAATTTGGACTGCCTGTTTTTATCTATCTTCGGTAAGATTAAAGTGAGTAAACCATGACGTTCTGCTGCTTCAGCCTCTTCTATTTCAACTTCAGCCGGGAGAACGATTGTTCTAGAAAAAGAACCCCAGTAAAGCTCTTTGTGGAAAAAATCGGCTTCATTTGTTTCATATACCTCCATTCTTTTGCCCCGAATAGTGACCATGTCTCGGGTGATGGCTATATCCAAATCTTCCGGTTTTACACCGGCTACCATCGTCTTGATGATAATTTCGGTTGGTGATTGGTACATATCTACGGCCAACTGTCCTTCTTCCTCATTATCTAAAATACCAGTCTCGGCAACCTCAACTTCACTGGTATCTTCCGGTTCTTGGTCATCAGAACTCTTATTACCGATATTAACGATTTTTTTAATTTTTTCGAAAAAACTTTTTTTAATTTTTGGCATTATTTTAATTCTTACTGTTAAGTGACACTAATTATACCACAAGCCAATCATGTTTGCCTAGTGATTTTTTTAATCTTTTCAAAAAATAGGAGTAAAATAATCACCAGAGTCCAGGTAACGGCACAGGCTATCCACAAAAAAATCAAATTTTGCGTGGAGTAATTTATTATCATAATGAAGTTAAATGACGCATGGAAAAAGACGGCCAGGATAAAGCCTGAAATCAGATACAGGATTTTCTTGATCCGGCTCTTATAAAAAGCTAGGCCGAGTGAGATACCAATAGTGGCCGAAGAGATGAGGTGGATAAGCATTGGCCCAATTGCTCGAAAATTTTCTGCGGCCAGAGTGTCCTTCAGGACGTGATTCCTGATAAAATCAACATTTAGATTCAAGGCGGTTTCTACGGCCGCAAAACCGAGGGCGGCTGTCAGCATATAGATGGCTGCGTCAATCGGTTCGTCGTTCACTTTTCGGCGGAGGCAGATATTGTAGGTCAGTATTAATTTTAAAAATTCTTCCACTATTGGAGCGATTATGACTACCAACACGGCCCTATTAACATTAATATTATTTAGTATATTAGTACTGGAATTATAGAAGAAATATTGCAACTTGCCCCAGACAGCGGTCTGCCAGTCCAACAGATAGTAATGGTCGGCGATTTTCTTTAATGAGCCCATTATGATTTCGGGGAAATCCTTGATGGAGTATGGATTGGCGTCTACCAATAGGTAGTAAACGATCAATTCAAGAAAAAGGGCGAGTAAGACCGCAAGTATACCTCCCCCAAAAGCTGATATTAGGGCGGCCTTTGGTTCCGGCCGCAGTCTATCTTCCTTGATCCAAAAATATAACCAAAAGAACGCCGGCAGTATGCCGCCAAGTATAGCAAAGACTAGTAATCTATTTGTCTCACTTAACATCTGGTTTTTAAAAAACTACGCGTCGGGCCAATTTTCAATCATCAGTATTTTTTTGTCCTTATGAGGCAGGGAAAGCCATATTTCCTCAGTCACAAACGGCATGAACGGATGTAGTAGTTTTAAGGAAGTAATAAGTATTTGATATATGGTGTGTTGAGCGGATTGTTTTGCTATTCTGTCAGTGCCGTTGATGGCCGCCTTGCTTCCTTCAATTATTATATCAGCAAAAGTGTGCCAAACATAATGATATATCTTCTCACTGGCTAGATAAAAACGGTACTCATCAATGTCAGTGGTAACATTTTTTACTGTGGTTTTAAGCTCGGTTAATAATTTTTGATCCTCAACGGCTATTTCTGGCTGGCTGTCGACGTCAAAACCCTCAGTACTGGTCAAAACAAAACGAGTGATGTTCCAGATTTTATTGGCAAAGTTTTTGTAGCCACGGACTTTATTTTCATCAATCTTGCTATCCGTTCCAGGCGCGGTGCCGATAACCAAAGCAATGCGTCCCGCATCCATGCCAAATTTTTGAGCGACTTCAAGCGGGTCCAGGCCGTTGCCTAGGGATTTGGACATCTTTCGGCCCTTGATATCACGGACCATTCCATGAAGGTAAACATGTCTGAAGGGGATAGTGCCTAAGCAATATCCAGTCATTAGAATCATCCGGTTGACCCAAAAAGGCAGGATATCATATCCGGTTTCCAATACGTCCGTGGGATGATAAGTTTTAAAATCCGGTGTCATTTCCGGCCAACCAAGCGTGGAAAAAGTCCACATGGCGGAGGAAAACCAGGTGTCCAAGGTGTCTTCATCCTGAGCCCAGCCTTCGCCTTTGGGTGCTTCAATATCACAGTATATCTCCGAGCCTTTATACCAAACGGGAATGCGGTGTCCATACCAGATTTGTCTGGAAATGCACCAGTCCCGAAGATTATCCACCCAGTGGAAATAAGTCTTACTGAAGAAGTCCGGGTAGATTTTTATCTGGCCTTCGCTCACGGTGTTTCTCATTATTTCCTTAAGTGTTGTTTCCTGGCCAGATTTTATACCGCTAATCTCCGAGTGCGATAGGATAAACTTCTTATTTACGCCAATGAACCATTGTAGTTTAGGTAGAGGTTCCACTACTCCGCCGGTCCTTTCGGCCGTGGAGATATTTTGCTTGATGACTTCTTCTTTCTCCAATAAACCTGCATTTTTCAGCCAGTCCACAATTACTTCCCTGGCTTCGGTGGTTTTTTTGCCTAAGATTCTTTCGTCGCCCACGGTCATTTTGGCATATTCATTGATTACCTGGATTTTTGGCAAATTATGACGGTCAGCCATCTCCCAGTCAGTCATACTGTGCATCGGGGTCACGCCCAAGGCACCGGTACCAAAATCTTTTTCCACTTCCTTATCCGCAATTATTTTTATGTGGATCGGCACGCTGCAAAAAACCGCATCGTATTCCTGGCCCACAAACTGCCTATACCTCTCATCTTCCGGATGCACGGCCACGGCCGTATCACCAACCTTGGTTTCCGGCCTGGTGGTAGATATGGAAATAGGGAAGTCTTTGGAATACTTGAAAGTGTACATCTTAGCTTCGCGTTCCTCGTACACGATTTCATCATCAGAAATGGTGGTCTGACCTTTTGGATCCCAATTTACTATCCGGTAACCGCGGTAAATCAGGCCGTCGCCATACATTTTTTTGAAGGCGGAACGGACTGCCAGATTTCTTTTTTCATCCAAGGTAAAAGCTTCTCTGGACCAGTCACATGAAGCGCCCAAGGTCTTTACTTGAGAAGTAATGGTGTCTCGGCTTTCCTGGACAAATTTAGCGATTCTATTCAGTAATTCCTCTCGGCCGATGTCATAACGGTTTTTCCCTTCCTTTTTGTAAATCTCTTTTTCGACTTTTGATTGGGTAGCGATTGAGGCATGATCGGTACCGGGCAGGAAAAGCGTCTTTCTTCCTTGCATTCTTTGGTAACGGATCATAATATCCTCGGTGGTAGTGGCTAAAGCATGCCCCATATGAAGTGTCCCAGTGGCGTTTGGCGGTGGCATCATGATAGTAAAAGGTTCTTTGTGTCTTTCTGGCAGATTATCCGGATTAAAAAAACCGCTCTCCTCCCACATTTTATAGATTCGGGGTTCGGTATCCTGAGGATTGTATGGCTTTAGAAATTTCTCGTCCATCGGCCTATTCTAGCAAAGAAACATTAAAAATTAAAGGCTTAAATTACCGTTAGCTCTGAAATCAGTCGTAGTTTGCCCTCCGGCTTTTATGTTCATAAAACCGGCTAAAGCGATCATTAGGGCATTATCAGTTGAGGCTGCAACTTCTGGTACGAGGAAATTGATATTGTATTTATTGCAAATTTTTTGCAATTCTGATCTAATCATTGGATTGGCGCTGACACCACCCCCGATGATAATTGTTTTTGGGTCATACTCTTCAATCGCCTGACTAACTTTACTCGTCAGCACATCTAAAACCGCGTTTTCAAACTCCAGAGCGATTTCTTGTTTAATTTGGTCAGTAATCTCGGGTAATTTTTTTAGAGTATAAAGAACAGCTGTCTTTAAACCAGAAAAAGAAAAATTTAAATCTTTAGAATGAATCATTGGCCGAGGGAGGGGGTATGGCGTTTTTTTAGAGGGGAATTCGGTTCGCTCTTTTTTAGCCAAATCCGAAATAATTTTTCCTCCAGGGTATGGCAAGCCAAGCATGCGTGCTACTTTGTCATAAGCCTCACCAACGGCATCATCGCAAGTATTGCCAATTATCTTATATTGTAAATTACCCTTAATCAAGACTAATTGAGTGTGTCCGCCAGAAATCAAGAGAGCTAGGGCCGGATATTTTGTTTCTATAATGGAGTATTCATTTTTGTTTTCTGTTTTTATGAGCGACGAAACCACAACATGTCCTTCCATGTGGTTGGTTGGAATAATCGGTATTCCCCAGACTGCATTCAGGGCTTTGGCAAAAACTACTCCTACCCATAAGGCCGGCTCTAACCCTGGTCCGTTGGTTACGGCGATGGCGTCAATAGTTGGTTTTTCAATTGTTTCGAGAAGTTTCTGGAGTTCTACAAAAAGATTACCTTCGCGCTCCAAGATTTTCTTAACTGCCCCTACCTTACGAATCTCAGCCTCCTTATCTAAAGAGGGGGACAAATTTGCTTTGTCTTTACTTATGTATAATCCAGCCTCTCTCAGGCAGGCTTCTAGTAATGGCACCAAATTTTTAGCATGTTCTCTTTTTGCCATCATAGGAAAGACACCACCGTATTGTTCATGCAGCTTAACTTGAGAGTACAATTGATTGCCAAGTACCGTTAAGTTACCCCCAGCTTCAGTTTCTTGGGTTTTAATTATACATACGCCGGTTTCATCGCAGCTAGTTTCAATGCCGAGGATTTTCATAAGAGTTACATTATCATTTATTGCTTTGGCACGCAAAGAGGTTTAGAATATTTACATGAGTAAAGCCGAGGAAATAAAGAGAGACCTATGGAACCTTGCCGATCCTGAGCGGGCGGCTTTGTGCCAGAGATATTTCAAGACAAAAAAAGGGGAGTATGGCGAAGGTGACCAATTCATCGGCGTGGACGTTCCTGGCGTGAGAAAAGTGGCCAAGCGATACAAGGATGTTTCCTTAGGTGATGTTCAAACCTGCGTGCGGTCAAAAATTCACGAAGAACGTTTGTGCGCTTTGATTATCTTGGCTGATAAATATGTTCGGGCCGAAGAGAAGGGACAAGAAACTATTTATAATTTTTATTTAAAAAATCTCAAATACGTGAACAACTGGGATTTGGTAGATCAGTCTGCTTCCCGCATTGCCGGACGGTATCTTCTGGACAGGCCAAAAGATATTCTTTATCAACTGGTAAAATCCAAAAATATCTGGAAAAGGCGGGTGGCAATCATTTCCACTCTGAATTTTGTAGTAAATGGGAAATATGCCGATACTCTAAAAATCTCGGAACTTTTACTTAAAGATACTCATGATTTAATTCACAAGGCTGTGGGCTGGATGCTCCGTGAGATAGGGAAGCGAGATCTCAAAACGGAGGAAGGGTTTCTTAAAAAATATTATAAAATAATGCCCCGCACGATGCTTCGGTATGCCATTGAAAAGTTTCCGGAAGAGAGGAGGTGTGAGCTTTTGAGAAAATAATTTAAATAGGATAAATAGATCAAGATTTCTTGTGCTCATTGAAGTGAGCCAGAATGTCGAAGAAGGCTACTGCCCCAAAAATAACAACCAAGGGTATCATGGCACTTTTAGAATTTGAGCCTGTAATACCTACAGAAAAGAAAGAAATAAATGTACTTAAGAATAACGGTAACATTCTCCCAACCATGGTCCGACGAAATATATATGACATCGCGACTGTGTTTCTTTCTCCACCCAGAATAAAATTATATACGAAGGAAAATGTGTGAGAAATTAAAGAAAATATTGCCATGCTAAGAATAGGCCAATATTGAGCAGGCCCAGCTGTAGCGATGAATGCGGTAATCGATCTGCCCCAGAGAATCAGATATGCGCCGCTACAAACAATCATGAAGACATACATCAGTAGTAAAAAATTTGATAGGACTTGGCTTCTGCTTTGCGTAACCCAATAGGGATTCATATTGGCAGACTCGGGATCCCAAACATTGATCGACATGATCATCTTTATTGTCGAAAAGATTATAAGAATAAGTGTCTCTACAAAATATGTCAGGAGGGTCAAATTAACATTCCAACCGAGAAATATAATTCCAACTAATGGATATATGTTAACAAGAACGGGTAGTGCCAGGGGGATATATTTTTTCACAGGACTAAGTATACCAAAAAAACAGATAAGGTAAAACCTCACTAAACTTCGCGGCTAATCTGAAGCCGATCCGCAGTCTTCCACAAGCCTAGTTATTAAGTGGAATTATGTATTTAAGCAATTATCTATGATATAATTTCAATATGGATATAAATAGTAATAATCAAATTATTAAAAAAGTCAGCCTATCTAAGAAAATCCTAGTAATTTTATTGTGCATCCCTGTTTTAATGATGTTATATTCACTAATAGATGCAGTACCAAGTATATTTGTCGGAGATGGAATATATCATGGCAATTATAAGGAGGCTAAGTTTGCTCAAATTATTATAGCAATAATATCATTATTAATATCACTATTTATTTCCTATAAGATATATAAATTTCTAATTAGTAGGTGGTCAAAATAAATATTTAGGTGTTCCACTGGCCTCAATAGCATCGTTAAAATACCTTACAAAATAAGGCTTAAAAAATCTGTGACCCACGTGAGTCAGGATTGGAACCAGTTGATTATGAATATTAGTGGTTTTAGAAAAATATTGGCATGAAGAAACCGCCCGACCACTGGTGAGAGTGGAGGAGCGATTCCTTCACTTTCGTGGTGAGCGGTTATATTAGGCACTGAGATTCACTTCTGTCTCGTCGGGTGCAAGTACGCTTTCAATGGAAGCCCAGATTTTGACTGCACGGGGTGACCGGCTCAACTTCGTATGAAGGAAGCCCCCGTCGTTCCGTTTCGAGGTCACCTTTTTGACATCGAAGCCGTTCTTCGTGAGCCAGCCTTCAAGTGTCGCTTGGTTGGCAAACGGACCAACCAACGCATTGAAGACTACCACCTTTCTGTCGTTCAAGCCAACAATCCTGACAGCATTGCAGTAGCGCATGTGCTTTACTCCTTTGGTATAGTTTGTTTTACAGGGCTTACAATCTTTAAAAATATAATTTAAGGACTTTAAGCCATATAAAACAACCTAAATCAATCTACAAGTATTATAGCAAACCTATTTGATTTGTCAAGTTGTGACCTTACCGGGAGTCGAACCCGGCTTCTTGCCTTGAAAAGGCAATGTCCTAACCGATAGACGATAAGGCCAACTAATTTACATAAACCCGGCTCCGTTGCATATAATTTTCTGCTGAAAATTTACGCAACCCTGACTCGCACCGTCGTGCTCTGTCTTTAAATTGTTCCAAGCATTCACAATTTAACCTTTCAAAGGCTTGTCCTATCAACACACGATAAGACCTTGGAGACAGGGATTAATATAACATTTTTTGTAAAAAAAGCAAAAAAATGTTACTGTTTGTTTGCGGGAGATGTGGCTGAGTGGTTTAAGGCACCGGTTTCGAAAACCGGCAGGGGCGAAAGTCTCTCGTGGGTTCAAATCCCACCGTCTCCGCTTTTAGCAGTCTAATTAAAATATATGGACGAGAATATCCAAAATATTGAGAAAAAAGAGGCGAATAGAGCAAAAAAAATTAGTGGTAGTTTTAAAAATCAAATAAAAGGTTTTATTGATTTCATTAGAACTCAAGGGGTCGTAGGTTTTGCCGTCGCTTTTATCCTAGGTGGCGCCATTTCAGTTTTAGTGACTTCACTCGTGAACAATCTAGTAAATCCGATTTTAGGAGTGGCTTTGGGTAGCGCCAAGGATCTGGCGGCAAACTCCATAAACTTTTTTGGCGCTCATATAATGTACGGAAAGTTTTTGAATGATTTGATCAATTTCCTGGTCATTGCCTTAGTGGTTTATTTTGGCGTAAAGAAACTTGGTTTGGATAGATTAGACAAACCAAAGCAGTAGGGTTTGTTCTAACTTCGATTTGGGTATATAATCAAGTCCAAATGATAGAACAGATAAAATCACTCAAAGATAAAAAGATTATCGTCGTGGAAGATGATAAGTTGCTTGGCGGTTTACTTTCCAAAATCCTAATTAACGAAGGTTGTAATGTTCGTTATATTGAAAGCGGTCCGCCTGTTCTAGCCTCAGCTGAAGCGGAAAAACCTGATCTAATCCTTTTAGACTTACTTTTGCCGGGGATCAGTGGTTTTGGTGTTTTGGATTCCCTAAAGAAAAATGTCATGACAAAAGATGTGCCGGTCATTATTATTTCCTGTTTAGGCGAGGAGAGCGATATAGAAAAAGGTTTCTCCCTGGGGGCGGCAAGTTATCTTATTAAGGCCACTGTGACCGTTGACGGCATTATAAAAGAAGTTTCCAGAATCCTTCAGCAGGCAAAAGAATAAGACAATATATTATGTACCAACCGCCAAAAAAAATCTTGGAGAAATATGCCAATGTGTTGGTAAACTACGCCCTGAATTCCGGTCGGGGAGTCAAAAAGGGCGAGGTGGTTTTGCTTCAGGTGCAGGAAAGTGCCAAGCCACTACTTCTGGAACTTTATAAAGCAGTTTTGAAAGCAGGCGCGCATCCGTTGATACAATATATTCCCGATGATCTGGAGCGGGAGTTTTTCCATCTGGCCAATAAAGAACAGGTTAAATTTTTTCCCGCTAAATATCTAAAAGGACGAATAGAGGAGATAGACCACTCCATCTTTATTATGGCCGATACGGACAAACACGAGCTTGAAGGATTGGACCCAAAGATGATCATGGAAAATCACAAATCATTCAAGCCGTATATGGATTGGCGGACTGAAAAGGAAAATGTCGGCAAGTATACCTGGACGCTCGGCCTATATGGTACCAAGGCCGGGGCGAATGAGGTGGGGATGACTGAAGAGGCGTATTGGCAGGAAATTATCAAGGCTTGTTATTTGAATGATAAAGATCCGGTGGCTACTTGGAGAAAAATTACGAGTGAAGTGGAAAGGGTAAAAACTAGGTTAGACGCCTTAAAGATCGAGAAATTAAGGATACAGGCAGAAAATATCGATTTGACTGTAGTGTTGGGTAAAAACCGGAAGTGGATGGGCGGGTCCGGTCGGAATATTCCAAGCTTTGAGATTTTTATTTCACCGGACTGTCGGTATACCGATGGGTATATTTATTTTAATCAGCCATTGTATCGATATGGAAATTTAATAAAAGATATTTATCTCGAATTCAAGAAAGGAAAAGTCGTTAAAGCGACGGCCAAGAAAGGTGAGAAGATTCTGAAACAGATGATAGCTAGTCAGAATGCCAATATGATCGGGGAGTTTTCTTTGACAGATTCACGGGCCTCCAAGATTACCAAATTCATGGCGGAGACGTTGTTTGACGAAAATATGGGTGGAAAGTATGGCAATACGCATATAGCCTTGGGAAGTGCCTACAAGGATTCATATCCCGGTGACTCTAATAAAGTTTCCAAGGAGGAATGGGCAAAAATGGGCTACAATGAGTCTGTGATTCACACCGATATAATAAGCACGGAAAGCCGAACCGTTACTGCTTGGTTGCCAAACGGGGAGACTGTGGTGATTTACAAAGAGGGAAAGTTTACGGTCTAGTTTAGACCGTGGGCTTGGAAAAATGGGGCGTACATTTTGTCTGCGACTAAGATATGATGCTCTAGCCAGTTCTTGGCAAAGTCAGTTATTTCTAGCGCCAATTTATCAATATCTTCTTTTGGGTTTTTAATTTTATCCGAATATTCACCACTTTGCAATCTGAACGTATTGTGGTATTTCATGTGGTTTATCTGATCTGAGTAGGCAAATTGATTAAAATATTTTTCCTCGGTTCCAAGATGAAAAAGGGCATAACTGGTAAGTTCGTCGATTATTTTTTGGACTTCTTCACGTTTGTGTTCTTTTTCTCTAGTAAATCATAGATCTGATTTACGATTTCAAAAAAATGTTTGTGCTGGTCATCGATAACACCTACTCCCAAACTATATTCATTAGTCCATACAAATTTGTTCATTTTGGTTTAAATTAGTCTGATATGAGATGAATGATATCATAAAGTTGAAAAATATGACAGAAAAGTGTAGTATAGCGGGTATGGGCGGTTAGCTCAGTTGGTAGAGCGCTTCATTGACGTTGAAGATGTCAGGGGTTCAAATCCCTTACCGCCCACACATTAATTTTTCAAATACCGGTAAATATCCTCCACGGCTTTGACGGCATCACCTACGGCAATATTATTTTGACGGTACAGACCATCTGTACAATCACCAGCTGCCCAGATGCCGGTTGTTTCGGTTTTTTGGGTCTTAGGGTCAACTATTATTTGTTCTCGATCATCAAGTTTAACCAATCCATGCTCAATGAAATCCACGGATGGATTTGAACCTATTTCCACAAATATGCCGTTGGTTGGCAATTCGATAACTTCGGCAGTCTTCTTATCTTTATAGATAATGGCTGAGACAAATTTATCGCCTTTTATCTGGAGCAAATCTATGTTGGTAATACCTTTAACTTTGGGATTAGAGAGGATTTTTTGCATCATAATGGGTTCAGCCCGAAAATCACTTCTCTGAATAATAGTGACCGTTTTGGCATAAGCTAAAAGTTGAGAAGCCGATTCAAAAGCGCTGTTGCCTCCACCAATCACTACTACGTCCAAATCGCCAAACATTGGTGCATCGCAGGTGGCACAGTAAGTAATACCTTTGCCTTCAAACTCTTCCGCGCCTTTGACGGGTAATTTACGTCTAATGCTGCCGGTGGCAACCAAAACCGTTTTTGACTTATACTCGCCTTTAGTAGTTTTGACGTTAAATACAGCGTCGTTCCTAGTAATACTAGTGACAGTTTCTTTCTCCTTGATATCTATATCCTTGGAATAAAATTTCAGATGCTGCTCAAAGCGTTTGTGAAGTTCATCACCGGTCACGGAAACATCCCCAATCCAATTTTGGATTTCACCAGAAACAGCACTTTGACCGCGAAAGTTTTCCGTAATTAAAGCAGCCTTTATTTTTTTGCGTGCCGCATACACACCGGCTGCCACGCCCGCTGGACCACCTCCAATAATACAGAGATCAAAAATTGTTTCCATCTCTGTATTTTAGCTTATTTCTTCTGTCTTCTCAAGAAAGCTGGTACGGCACCCCAGTCGCTATCATCATCAAAATCATTTTTTACCTGTTTTTTTTCTTCGACTATCGGAGCTTGGCTGCTGGGTTGGGTTTCTACTTTTATTTCTTTTTCTATGGTTGAACTGGAATTACCAAAGCCGCCGAATAACTTGCTCTTCTTATCCTCCTCTTTGTTGGAGAGAATATTCGTGAAGAGAGATTTTTTATTTGAGACATCGGAAAAACCGGACGCGATAACGGTAATCTTTAGTTCATTCTTCTTGAGTCTTTCGTCATGCACCGTACCAAAGATTACTTTAGCGTTAGGATCAATGGACTCAGTAATGAGCTTGGCGGCGTCCTGGATTTCAAACATGGTCAAATCATCGCCACCGGCAATAGAGAAGAGAACACCTTTAGCGCCGGCAATAGATAGTTCCAAAAGTGGGGAACTGATAGCTGCTTTTGCCGCTTCGATTGCTCGGTTTTCTCCGCCAGCAATACCAATACCCATTAGGGCGGAACCGGCGTTTTCCATGACGGCGCGAATATCGGCAAAGTCGGTATTGATTATACCTGGCATTGTAATCAAATCAGAAATGCCCTCCACGGCCTGTTTCAAAATATCATCACACATGGCAAAGGCTTGTCTGGCGGTTGTCTCCCTCGAAATGGTAGAAAGTAGGCGGTCATTGGGAATTATAATCAAAGCATCAACGCCGTTTCTTAATTCCTCGAGACTTTGTTCGGCAATTTTCATTCTCTGTATGCCTTCAAAGAAAAAAGGTTTGGTGACCACACCCACTGTGAGTATTCCCATCTCCTTGGCAATCTTTGAAACGCTTGGACCAGCTCCAGAACCGGTTCCACCGCCGGCGCCATAAGCTAAGAAAATCATATCCGCTCCTTTTAAGGCTTCTTGGATTTCCTCCTTAGTTTCTTCTGCCGCTCTCTTTCCTAATTCCGGATTCATGCCGGTACCTAAACCACGAGTCAAGTTCTTTCCGATGTGAATTTTTTTGGAAGCTAAAGAGTTATGTAGATCCTGAGCATCAGTATTGATAGCGATGAATTCCACCCCTTTGACTTTAGAATTGATCATGTGGTTGGTGGCATTTTTGCCGGATCCGCCCACCCCAATAACTTTGATTCTGGCGAAGGCTTCAACTTCTGGTTTAATTTGTGGCATAATGAAAATAATACTGAATTCTCTTCAGCAGATTAAAACTAATAAATTATTAAGATTCTCTCTGAATAGTAGCAAAAATAGTTTTCTATGGCAAGAACTGTTTGAACCAGGAAATAACCTTATTTTTAGCCTTATTTGAACCGGCTGGGGCACCAAAGGAAATCTCGTCACCGCTGCCCAAACCCCAGAGACAAAGACCGTAAGCTACGGACCATGAAGAGTCTTTGATGTGGCAATTTTTTAGGCTGGTGGAAAAATTCATCGAGCCGAGTTTTGAAGGCAGTTTTAGGGTGGCCTTGGCCAAGTCTTCAATGGTGGAAACGCCGGAGGTACCGCCTGTGATAACAATACCAGCTGGCAGCAAGCCACTGCGCCCGATTTTTTTCAAATGTGATTCGATCAAGTCAAAAATATCCGAGAGACGAGCCAGAACAATTTCTTCCAGTCTTTTTTTAGGGTAGTCGACTTCCTTGCTGGTATTTATTTTTAAACTCTCCGCTTCCTCAAGCGGAATTTTTAAACCCAAGGCGATATCATTGGTAATATCCGTTCCGCCAATCGGAAAGACCTCAAGCGAAATTGGCATGTTGTTTTCAAAGATAACCAAAGAAACGGTCTCCGAGCCGATATTTGCCAGAACACAACCGGCAATCTTTTGTGACTTATTCAGGATCACCATGGAACCGGCAAGGGGCGATGCCATGATATTAATAACCTCGATTCCCAGATCTTCCACGGTGTCAATCAGGTCATTTAAATGATGTTCTAGGCAGGTGATAAATAAGACTTTAGCCTCAAATTTGATCCCTTTCATGCCTAATGGTCGACCCAAAACCACCCGTCCATCTATTTTGTAGGAGATGGGAATGGTATGAATTATTTTTTTATTGATGGAAATATTTGAGGGGATTTCGCTTTCCGCTACGGACAAAACATTTTTTATGTCTATTTCCGTGATTTCGGAATCGGCGCGGGGGATAATGATGGAGCCGTGGGAGACTACGCTACTAACGCCTATTCCACCGATAGAGAGGAAAGCCCTTTTGATTTTTATATTGGCGGTTTTTTCGGCCTCGGCAATGGCGATACGCAGACTTCTTTGGGTGTCAGTGGCGTTTATGATATAACCGTGACGAAGGCCCTTGGACTCGGCAAAACCGGTACCAATAATCTTGAGATTATCCTTGCCGTCTTCACGGATATTCTCCACTACCACCACTTTTATCTGGTAGGTACCGATATCTATTCCCACTGCAATGTTTTTTGCCATAACTCTTGGTATTATACAACAAAGAGTTATTGAATGCCACAAAATTAAAAAAAAGACCTCGCACGCAGACTGAAGTGTGGAGTCCTTCTGTCTACGTGCGAGGTTGGTTATACTCAGGCGGGTCTGGTGAATGGAATGACTGTTCTACCTGTAGGGATCGATGAAGGATCAGTGGCCAATTCTCCTTGAATCCTTTGTATCTCCTCGGTACTACCCAGAACCTGGCTAGTATCCGCTGTTGGAATAGTCGCCAGTACGAATTTTTCCCACGAATCGCACTTGCCAAGCAAATTCACACTGTCGCAGATCGCCGGTCTTTCCGGTGTTCTGCAGGCCAAACCGCACTCCAGATCTGGTGGAGCGCCGCAATACAAGTGTGAGCAGTTATGGCAGCCATCAGGCAATTCCTGGACGCGGTAGTTCAGGACATTTCGTGGAAGTCTCTTCAGAGCGCGTCGGATTGCTTGAATCACCGGATGGGTGAGTCGCCAGAAGCTTTCCGGCATCGGTTTCATTTTGACGAAACGCATATCTGGAATGGGCTTCGTTGCGGATACTAATTCTTCGTCGGGCATAATCCACCTCTATTTGGTTGTTTACTATCTAAACAAATAGTATGTTTTCTGTGCAAGAAAGTCAATTAGATCTTGAATAGTTTGCGGAATTTTTCCTCCACTTTTTCCATCTTATCACCGTGGTCATAACCTTTGAGGTGAACACAACCGTGGATAAAAAGAAAAACTAAAAAGTTGTCATAAGACCGATCAAATTCTTTGGCCATTTTTCTAGTCTCACTTTTACAGATAAAAATTTCCCCGGAAGTTTTGGAAAGGGGAAAACTCAAGATATCCGTGGGGTTATCTATGTTGCGGTAAGTTTGGTTTAATTTTTGAATTTTTTTGGCCGACGTAAAAACCAAACTAAGCTCGTATTTGGGACCGAGGATTATTTTTTTTATTTGAGCGAATAGAGTTTCAGACATTTAGGAGCGCTTATTGTCCGCCATCTTGCCCATCTTGATCAGATCCATAATTTCCGCCTTCCTTTTAAGATTCTTCAAGGTATTTTTCTTGTTTTTATAGAAAGAAAGATCACGCTGGCTGTAGCGCTTGGAACGAACCTTTGGCAAAATGCCAGAACCTTGCACTTTCTTGGTAAAGCGTTTGATGATGCCGATATTGTTTTCGTTGGCGGTCTTGGTTACTTCTACATTTATCATAGCGCATATACTAGCATAGTTTGGATTTTTTACAAGGCTTTGTTTGCGTATTATAAAACCCCGCCAACTTCAGTGAGTTGGCGGGGTGCGATTACCGTATCAGGCGTTTTGTTTCAGTACTTGCAGTTTCTGCTGGGCGAACCCCCTTGTCTTGTCCGAGACCACAATGAGCGTTCCGGACAGAAACGCGGCTGTCAGACCGCAGACAATGGTCTTGCCCATAAGCATTCCCACTCCCGCTCCGGCCGTCACGCAGATGGCGAAGGTCAGAGTCTTCTCCCGAGCCATGAGCTCAATCAGAGAATAGAAAAGAAACTGCCCAAACCTTGGTGACCTTTTAAGGCACTGGCAGATTCCGTAAAGTGGCCAATATATGACGACCGAAACTGGGTTAAGCATCAGGCATAGTGACATCCAGCCAAATGCAATTCCAGTTAACGCCTCACTATTGTAGCGCTCAGCGTAAAGAGGGTTTGTTCGGCTTAGTGACATCACGAGGGTAGATACAATCGAAATCAAAACCCAAAAATAAAACGAGAATTGGAAATGGTTCGTGATGGTTATGTCATAGATGTCAAATGATAATATCAACCACGCCATTATTGTGCTACAAACACAAAGATTGGCTAAGAGATATATCCCAATTCCTTTCCAACTGAACTCATGGTTCCAGCACTGCTGCCACTTTTGTGACACGACTGACTTGGTCACTTGCCAATCCTCAAGCGCGAGGCCGGCGACGAAACCAAGGACAAGGCCGAGCCATTTGGCCGGCCAGAACGCAATCTGTGTTCCGATTAACCAGGCCACAAGCGCCAACAACATCCCGACGATAATTCTCCTCATTGCGAACCCTCCACCTGTTTCTTCCCAGAAAACTGCTGGGCCAGACACCTGATTTCAAGGTGCGATCTGTGTTGCATAGTACAACTAATAGTATTTTTTGTAAAGTATAGAACTATTTTACAAGTTTTTTGAGGTGAGCGGAGAGATCGTCTATTCTGACTGTTTCTTGAGCGCGCGTGGCCACGTCCCGAATCATGATGGTGTTATCCATCGCTTCTTTTTTGCCCATGATTAAAATGTAGGGGACTTTCAATCGTTCCGCTGTCGCCATTTGTCCGCCCATTTTATCCCGACCAAGGGAATGATTAATATAAATATCTTCTTTGCGCAGGATATCAATCACTTTCAAACTTTTATGCTTAGCTTCGTCACCAAGTTGGATGAAAAAGACGGAAGTTTTTTTGATTTTAGGTGATTGTCTTTTCTCTTGATTGCATTTGAAACTTATTTTGGCGCCAATCATCGGTACGTCCTTCTTGAAACCCATTTTCTTGCAGGCCAAGTCACTGCGAAAACCAACAGCCAGTGACAGATCAGGTATTTTAGGATTCTCGGATTTCTGTTTGATTTCAAAGATTGTTCCAGAAGCAAAGCGTCGATCGGCCACCAGGCAGTCGTTTATCTTGTAAGGAATCTCCAAACTTTCCAGATATTCCAAAACTTCTTTGAAATGCTCCCGACTTTCATCAGACAAACAACCGATGGATTTTGGTGCGTCATCTTTTATGAGGCAGCACTTTTCGTTCTGGCAATAAAAGACAAGAAAGGGATCCTTTTTGAACTCTTGCCGGCAGTGTGCCTGCATGACGTTTATGTTCTTACGAAAATAGGCGGTCAACTCGCGTAAAAAACGGGCCGATGACTCCCGATCACCCAAGCTGTTGATTTCCACGTACAGATTTGTAAAATCATTATCCTCCAAGATAGCCAAGGCGGTTTTAATTATAACCGCTTCAGAGATACTTTTGGCCGAACCAATTATTTCCAAACCGATCTTTCGATGTTTACCCAGGTTTTTTTCCGGTACTTCGCCCATAAAGCCGTTATAAGTCAACAAGACCGGCTGCGGCATGATCGCTAAGTTAGTATTGAAATAAGTTCGAAGGAGGGCGGATTTTTCTTCGGCGGTATTTTCGATTTCTTTGTTGGAACCGATTATCTTGATTGGCTCACCGTCTTTCAAGGTTTTGGCATTATCTTTGTCTTCCTTGTCTATTTGTGGCGTTTCGATCGGCATAAAGCCATAATAAACCGCCGCTTCTGTGCTCTTGTCCATATTTTTTAAATCGAGGAATTTCGACTCCTTGTTTTTTTTTGCTTTTTTATTTTCCATCTTTTTATTTTTCCTCATGAAATTGTCCTGGGAAAAGGCTGACTTTGTTAAGGGGTAGAAGTCGGAGAAATGGTCGACCAATAAACGAACCTCTTTTAACCGGACCAAAAATTCTTGAATCCTGACTGACAAAGCGGTTATCGCCCATGACAAAATATTCGTCAGGGCCCAAGGTTTTTATTTCATCTGGCCGGGGCGGATTTGACTTGCTTGATTTGATGTAAGGTTCATCCAAGGCAAAAGTATTTTCCGGTTTGGCACAATCCGCCTTACAAATACTTACGACGTCATTTTTAATTTTAACCGTCTCATTTGGCAGGCCGATAACTCTCTTGATGTAAAAAACTGACGGATTGCTGGGCGGCCTGAAAATAACCACTTCACCTCTCTGTGGATTTCGAATATTGTATGTTAGTTCATCCACAATCAAATACTGGCCATTGGCAAAGGTATCATCCATGGATGGCCCGGAAACCAGAAAAGGTTGGGCAATATAAGCCCGGAAAGGAATAACGATGATCAGGGAAATAACCACTATCTGCAAGATTTCTCCCCAAAAACTTTTTCGGAACCGGTTAAACCAACCCGTTTGTTCCACCGGCTCCTGTTTGATCATTTCCTCGTTCATTTCGGACATTGTATTACAGAAAGGCGTTTGACACAATAGAAACGTGGCTGCTATAATATTTTCATGATAAATAATTATATTGTTGTGGGTTTAGGAAATCCCGGGGAGGAATATGTGGAGACCAGACATAATATGGGGCGGATGGTCTTGGATGTCTTTGTGAAGAAGAATAACTGGGCCGGTTGGACCGAAGATAAGAAATTAAAGTCCTTGGTTTCCGAGGGAAAGATCGGGAAAGGTAAAGCTCTGCTTTTGAAACCGGAAACTTTTATGAATAAGAGCGGTGAATCTTTGACTGGTTTGGTTAAGGGCGGAAAATTAAAAATAGTTCCCGTAAAAATAAATGAAATAAAAGTTAAGGCGTTAGAGAATCTGGTGGTGATTCATGATGATCTGGATTTGCCACTGGGAAAAATAAAAATCTCCTTTAATAAAAGTTCCGGCGGACATCGCGGAGTAGAGTCAGTTATTAAAGCGGTGAAGACCGAGGGTTTTGTTCGTTTACGTCTAGGGATTTCCGGTGAGACAGCGAGTGGTAAGATTAAAAAACCACAAGGCGAGGAAAAAGTGATTGATACCATTCTAGGAGAATTCAAAAAGAGCGAAGTTGATGAATTAAAAAAGACCGTTAAAAAAGCAGCTCAGGCCCTGGAGCTTATTATTACCGAAGGTCGGGAAAAGGCAACCAGTATGTTGGGAACGCTATAGGTTTTCAACTTCACCCGGCAGCGGACTACCACCCTCTCCTCGACTGAGGAGAGGGTGGTATTCTGAGTATTTCCTTCTTTTGCCCCTCGCCTTAGTCAAGGAGAGGGGCTAGGGGCGAGGTTATTTAATCCACGTAGGTTGAGCAAGTGGCGGAAGCTTGATTGTCATTATCATCTGTCACAGTCACAGTGGCATTTTTGTCACCACGGGTAGAATATGTCTTGCTGGTGTTTCTTAACGAACTGTTCAAATTATTCGTTCCGGACCAATGATAAGTATAACCGCCGGCGCCACCGCTGGCATTGGCATTCCAATTGACGCGGTCACCAGTACTTGGGCTATTTGGTTTGGTATTACAGGTTACCTGTAGATCATTGTTATTATTATCGTTGTAGTAATTATTGCCATTATTATTGTTATTGCAATTGTAGGTAAAAAATCCATTCACATAACAGCCGGTGCTATAGTTGTAGTTATTATAATAATTACTTCGGTAATCCAAGTTTGTTATTGTTGCGGTGATGATATTGTTATATTCAGCTTTTTCATTTACGGTATTTTGCGGGTCAACATTAATGGTAAGCGTACTGATTTCCTGAGCTGTCAAATTACTAAATCCTAAAGTGAAGATAATACTTTCACCCGGCCTCAAAGAAATTTGAGTTGGCGAGTTGTAGATTGGAGTTGATAGCGAAGGTAGGGTGGCCGCAAATGACCAAGGACCGGTGGCGGCATCGCCGTCATTTCTTACCTCAAACTTGATACCAACCATATCTTGGGCGTGGAATTGATTTTGTGGGGTAATCAAATTTACTCCGTTGTTTAGAAGTCCAACTTGTAATAATCTGGCCGCTAAATCCGGAGTACCGTAATAGGTTGGTTGAAGAACCGGGGCCGGGGTGTACGTTGGTGAACTCGGGGTGGTCGTGACGGTGATCGGCGTAGACGTGCTGTTGCTTGGCGTCACAACCGTTCCCACTGAATCATTTTTAATGGTCACTCTAACCACACCTATGCTCTCGATTTTTTGCGTATCGCTATTTTCAAATGAAGCATTAAGAACTAGGCGGGTCACTGCTTCTTTGGTTGTTGGTCTGATTTGAATAGAGGAAACATTGTTTAAAAGATAATATGGCGCATCACAGGGTATCTCTTTAAGTCCGGCGTTTTCCACCGACACTAAATCGATGCTTGCGTCACAGGCATAGGAGACGGCAAATAATCCAGCGGTTGTGTCGTTTTTCTTAAAGCTGACGGTAAAGTCTTCGCCGGAGTTGATAATTTTCTTGTCGGCGGTTACGGCGGCGTTTTCCGTCGGGACAAAAATAGAATAAAGAGCGGCTGATAATGAAGAAGAAACCCCCGACATTATTCTTGGCACCAAGGAAAGAGAGATTAGGATAATTATTACTACAAAAGCCACCAAGATTGCGGAAAGTAATCCTTTAACGCTCAGGGTGTTTAGCCAGTCGGTAAGGCGCTCAATTTTTCCTTTTTGTTCTGTTTTTTCCATATGGATTTTTTTGTGTTATTATAGCAAGTAACCAGTAAATTTTGAATTAATTGCCCTTCGTGCTATTATACTATAATGATAAAAAAAAGTCAAGTAAAATTCATTATCTATTTTTTAACGACCTTTTGGGTCTTATTTGTCCTGCTGTATTCGATCGGACTGGTACCCGAAACAATTAAGAGCAATGAGGGTGATTCCTTTCGGACCTTGTGGGACAAGGCTCAGACGGTTACCAAGGCCATTGGTGAAAATCCGACTAGAATTGTGATTGATAAGATAGGCGTGGATGCTACTGTTGCTAATCCTAATACAACAAACGCCGCCACCCTGGATGATTACTTGAAAGAAGGTGCAGTCCGTTACCCTGGCTCCGGTTCTTTGGGTGCTGGCAATATGTTCATTTTTGGACATAGTACGAGTATTATTGTGGTGCATAACCAAGCGTATAAGACTTTTAATGGACTCAGGGATTTAAAATCGGGGGATGTTATAAAAGTGTATGGTGCTTCCAAAATTTATGAATATCGAGTGACTTCAGTCAGACTAGCGGACTCGAGCGAAGTCTTGGTTAAATTTGATGCCAGTAAGAATATGTTGACCCTTTCTTCCTGCAATACCTTTGGTGCTAAGTCGGAACGCTATGTGGTGGAAGCAGACTACGTTATTTAGCTTGTAATATAATAGCCTTATAATACGTCACCATACTGGAACTCAAACAAAGAAATGATTTTACGCTTGTCTTTTAATTGACATTTAATGTATTTAAGTATATAATAGAGAGTAGATTTAGTACTATACTAAGAGGGTTAGGTTTTAATCAATTCTAATTTCTAATTAAATTTAATGAAAAATATTTATATAAAAAGCAGACTTTCAATAATCGCCGGTTTTTTACTGTCGTTTATTATCTTTACTGGAATGTTTTTGTTGAATGATAATATCGCCAAAGCCGATTCATATTGCAGTTCGAACGGTGCCACCATGTCTTTGGCGCAGTTTAGGGCGGCTCAAAGTGCCGGTAAAATAACTTACAGCATTGGGGCTTCTGGTTCGTCAGTGGTTGCCAGTATTACAAATAACACCAGTTGTTCTTTTCCTGCCACTCTAGATGCTTTTAAGGTGTTTGGTGATACTTTAAGTGAGCAAAGACTATTTACTAATTCTAGTGTGACAGTTGCTCCCAATTCAACCGCTAATCTTGATGTCACCTTTGCAACCTGCATGACCCAAGTAGATTTATATTATGGAAATGGTCCGGGCAGCACTCCCAATAATGAGGGAGGGGCCCTAATTACTTGGACATATGTTAATAATAATGGAGTAGGTTGGGGTAGTGCTTCAAAGTCGGGGATGCTGTGTTCTGATAATCCACCAGCTCCTACTCCTACTCCTACGCCAACTCCAACTCCAAACCTAACAGCATCCTGCTCTGTTAGTCCTTCAAGTGCCAATGTGGGCGACTCTATTTCTTGGGGCGCAACCGCAACCGGTGGTACTGGCTCATATAATTATTCTTGGACCGGAACGGATAGTTTGTCCGGTAACTCTTCTTCTGTATATAAAAATTATGACAGCGCTGGTACTAAACTCGGAACGGTCACAATCACTTCCGGTTCACAATCCGTAACAAGAACTTGTCAGACCGTGATCCAGAGCGTTGTAGTTCAAAATGATCTT
>CAIJNK010000013.1 GCA_903822075.1 uncultured bacterium | reverse complement strand
GGTGAAAGGAGTGCTGGTGACCGTGTCGGCAAAGGAAAGCTCTGGTCTGGGGAGAGTGAAGTTCTCATGTTTGGCGAAAAAGAAGATGGTGAAGAGAAGGGAGAGAAGGAGGAGGAAGGGGGTGAGGGGTTTGAGGGGTTTCATTTTTGGAAAAATAAGGTTAGAGATGGTTAATATACAAAATATTATAGCATTTATTTTCTGTTTTTGTACCATTCCCAGACGCCGGGCAAAAGAGAGAGAAAAATTATGATCAAGGCGATGGGGAAAAGATAACTGGTAGCTTGCGGAAACACCCGGCCCAGGAAATAACCAGTTAAAGTGATAAGAAAAGTCCAGGCCAGACCGCCGATGATATTATAAAAAGAAAATTTCCGGAAGTTCATCTCACCTACGCCGGCAAAGATGGGTGAAAAGGTGCGGATGACCGGCACAAAGCGCGCCAAGACCACCGTTTTGTTGCCATATTTTTCATAAAATTTCTTTGTTTCTTCCAAATATTTCTGGCGGAAAAAAAAGGAGTCTTCCCGATTAAAAATTTTCGGACCAACCCTCAGACCAAACCAGTAGCCCACATAACCGGCCAGGATAGCGCACAGCAAAACGCCCAAAAGCAACTCCTGTATTGGGAACAAGCCTTGATAGGCCAAAAAACCGGCGGTGAACAGGAGTGAATCCCCCGGCAGAAAAAAACCAAAAAACAAACCGGACTCGCAAAAAACAATAACAAAAATTCCCAGCAACCCGACCGTTTCAATAATTGTTTTAACGTCAAAAATATGGAGCATAACTCGCGTATTATAGCACCAGACTGGGAAATAACTAAATTATGCCGGCCAGCATTTTTTTGATTATCTCTCGACTTTTGTTCCCTCGGCAATGCTTCAGCACTCCCAGATAAGAATTGAGTATTTGTTTCGCCTTGTCCTTCTCAATCTTTGCGCTCTCCAGTTCTCTTTTCAAAACCGCCAGCCTTTTCAGCATCCTCTTTTTCGTCCTTGTCCGCAAGACCGTATGGTTTGACAAAGAAACGTAACCCAGAAAATCCGTTCCCAAGTGCAGTTTCCTGATTTCGACTTTTCGCGGATGCAAGTCCAGTAATAACTTTTCACGGCAAAAAATGGCAATACTCTCCAAATAATTATTTAACTGGCTTATAGAAGAATCCAAAATCACAAAATCATCGCAATATCGCTCATAATATTTTGCCTTTAATTCTTTCTTAATAAACTGATCAAGCTCGTCCAGATAGATATTCGCAAACAACTGACTGGTCACATTGCCGAGTGGCAGACCTTTGCCCGGCGTTTTTTCAAAAGAAAAAATTATCTTTTCCAACAATCTGAGCAATTTCTCATCGGCTATTTTTTCCTTGATCAGATTCAGCAAGAGTTTGTGATTAATGGAATCAAAGAATTTGCGGATATCACACTTTAGAACATACCCGCCGACTTTCCCATTTTTGGTGACTTTTCGCAAAAATTTAGAGAAATTCCTCACGCCAAGATGTGTTCCCTTCTCTTTTCGGGAAGAATAGGAGTGAAAAATGAAACCAGGGTCAAAAATATGATATAGTATACGGTAGACCGCTTGATAAAAGACGCGGTCGCGGACGCTGGCTTCGTGGATTTCGCGGAGTTTGGGATCGTAAGAGAAAAAGACTTTGTAAATATCGGGCTTCCAAATTTCTTTTTCCAACCGATTATGCAAATCAAACAGATTTTCTTCCAGTTTCAATTCAAATTCCGCCACTTTCTCATCAGACCGCTTGCCTCGGCAAAATTCCTTCCAGGCGGACAATAAATTTTTAAAACATATTACATCACAAAAAACACTATGATGTGCCCCCCCCCCGAAACACCCTCTGTTATTAATTTGATCCGTCTTCTCCATAGAGACCTGTATTGTAGCGGATTAAAATTGCCAAAGCGAGAGAAATTGGGTTTTCATAAAACAATTGAGGATTGTGGCGTGGAGATTCTGACTTTGTCCATCGAAGCGGCTTTTCAGACCAGATTGGAAAAAGTATCCACCTTAAAAAGATTGCGAATTAAAAATGGCGTCCTCCAAAATTTGATCCGAAATGAAAATGAATTGAAAATCATTGACGACAAGACCTATGAACGGCTGTCCAAACAGATTATTGAAATTTCCAAAGAGACAAACAGCTGGCTTGCCTCTTTGACACCAAAGGAGCCGTAAAGGCTCCTGTGGCGAGAAACTTCCTCACGAGGACGGAGATTGGGATTCCGATCGTCCAGACCGTACCAGTAGTACACCCTGAACTCGTCATCGCACCAATCCGCGCCCGGCACATCGCCGCCCGAAATGCGCGAACCGCTGCAAAGCGTGGCATTCACGATATCCAAGTGCTTGCCGGTCTCGGCAAAATACTTGAGCTCGTGAAGATTCCGCTCGAGCGATGTCTCGGTCTTGAGACCTTCCACTTTGACCATGTCCGCCGATTTGTTCTTGTGAACTTCGTCGGCCTCCACGGTATCTCGGACCCAAATGGCGTAAGCGCCAGTCTTGGAATCGCGCTCGTTCTCAGTGATTGACGCATCCAAGTCATTCACATATCGCCAGCACTGGCCCTTGAAGACGCGGTGACAAGCATCATAGACCTGGTTCTGCAAGAGACCCATGGCCACGATGATGAGGCGAGTGAACTCCTTAACTTGCGCCGGCGTCCGTTCGGGAATTTTCACTCCCGAAAGGTCCAGTGTCAGCCCGAAGTACTTCTGATAGAAGCGCTCCCAGACTTTCACCGGATCAGTCAGATCGGCCACACTCGGGAAAAACTCCTGAACGTGGGAGGCGTACTCAGTCTTACGACTGAGAACATATTCCGCCTGCTCGAAGGTTAGATTCGTTGGGATAGCCTGCACCGACATGGCACAAATATCCTTCAACTGTCCGGCCGTCATCATCCGTACTTCCGCTACCGCCTGGGCTATGTCATTTTTCATGACCTGTCCCCTTTCCGATGGCTATAAATAAGGATTATTTAATGGCTATTTTGCCTGTGTGCCGGTCTTAATTTCATCCCTGACCTCAAAAATAGAAAAAGGTTCTTCTCCCCCTCCGACCGCCAGAATCATACCATTACTTTCCAAACCCATCAGCGGCTTGGGTTCCAGATTCGTCACAAAGGCGCATTTCTTGTTCACTAAAACGGAAATATCCGGAAAATACTTGGCAATGCCGGACACGATCTGTCTTGGACCGGCGGCCTCCGCAAAATCCACAGATAGTTTCAGCAACTTTTCCGACTTCTCAATTTTTTCCACCGTCAAAATCTTACCGATTTTTATCTCCACTTTTTTCCAATCTTCATATTTTATTTTTTCTATCGTGATTATGTTTTCTTCCATTTTTTTATTTTTAAGGAATTAAGAATGTTTGATTTTAAAATGTCTGGCCTGTGCAACAAGGAAACCCGAGGACTTTTAAAATTAAATATTCTTGATTCCTCGATTTAAATAAGCTTGTAAAATAATCGCCGCGGCCGAGGCATCGAGCATCTTGTTTTCTCCGGTAATCTGGCTAGCTTGAACTGAAGTCATGAATTCCGGCTCAAAAATCACTTTGAAACCGATCGTCTCCAGTTGTTTCTTAAACCCCTCAATTTTCCACATAATCGGGTTTATTTGTCCCTGGTAGTTGCGAGACTCCCCCATCACCACGGCTTTGATCGCATTTCCCACGCATAAGTCCGTAATATTTTTTAATAAATCCTGATTATTAACCAATACAGCCGATGGGAAAGCGATTTTTCCGTCCTCATCAGACATCGCTATTCCGACCCGTTTCTCGCCAAAATCAATTCCTAAATAACGCATACGCATATCTTACACTAAAAAACCCTTTTACAAAATCAAAAAAGGTATATACTTAAGTCATGGAAACCGAAGTTTTAAATCAAGCCATAAAAAGCTACCTGCAACAGAACCCCTGGATTTATTTTGCCCTCCTTTGGACGATCATCTGGAAGCTTTTGGCCCTTTGGCAAGCCGCGAGACGCAGCCAGAAAGTCTGGTTTGTAGCCTTATTCATAATTAATACTCTTGGCATCCTGGAAATAATTTACTTACTCACAATCCGCCACCAGGAAAAGAATCGACCAATCAACCCCCTTGCCCCCAAGAATTTTACCCCACCCAAAAATCCCAACCTGCCATAAAATGAAAGATGTTGCCATTGAGCCAGAATGGAAATCGGCCCTCAAAGATTACTTTGCCTCGGATAGATTCCAAGACTTGGCCCAGTTTGTCAGAACCGAATATGAGACGAAAAAAGTTTTCCCAAAACCGCAAGATGTTTTCCGCGCTTTTTGGCTGACTCCTTTTTCTAAGGTAAAAGTCGTGATCTTGGGTCAGGATCCTTACCATGACGTGGGCCAAGCGCATGGCTTGTGCTTTTCCGTCCCAGACGGACAAAGTCCACCGCCCTCTCTGAAAAATATTTACAAAGAAATTGAATCTGATTTAGGAATACAAAAAGACCATACCAAGGGTAATCTGGAGTCTTGGGCCGAACAAGGAGTGTTTCTCTTAAACGCCATCCTGACGGTCATGGCCCACACGCCAGCCTCCCACCGAGATAAAGGCTGGGAAGACTTCACCGACACAGTCATTAAAAAAATCTCTGACAAGCAAGAGCGCGTGGTCTTCATGCTCTGGGGTAATTTTGCGCGCAGTAAAAAATACCTGATTGATACCGCCAAGCATCTGGTTCTCGAAGCGCCCCACCCTTCACCTTTTTCCGCCCATTCCGGCTTTTTGGGTTGTCGACATTTTTCTCAGTGTAATGAATATCTGAAATCACACGGCAAAAAAGAAATTGCGTGGTAATAATAGGGATAAAAAAGCGGCAGGATATCCTGCCGCTTTTTTATTACTTTGCCTTCTTTGGTTTCTTCTTCTCTTTTTGTTGCCTATTGTTTCCTTTAGCCATTTTTATTTGATTAACGCTACTAATAAGACTTTAATTATAGCATATTCAAAATCATCTGCGGAGGGGGTGAGATTCGAACTCACGATGCCTTGCGGCATGCCGCATTTCAAGTGCGGTACGTTAGACCACTCTGACACCCCTCCCTGTTTTTAAATAATGATCTTCATAATGACAATTCGGACAAATAAGTTCCAAATTATCAAGATTATTATTCTTACGATTCCTATCCTTGTAATGAACTTGCAATATCTCGGACTTATCATAACTGCACCGTTCGCATTTTCCACCTTTGATTGAAAGTAATTCAATCTTTATCAGACGAAACGTTTCAGCCTTGTTATTAGGCTTTCCAACCTTATACTTACTCCCTTCCCTGTTGATATTCGAACATTTCCGGGAACAGGTAATACGGTGCAAACCGGATAATATCAATTTTTTGCATATAATACAAGGTTTTTCTTTCCGGCCCGAGATTCCATAACATATCATACCACATAATTAATACTTCCCTCAAAGCCATCCAACATCATCCCATATCCTCCGCAGACAGTTTTGTGCTATTATAAAAAAATGAGGAGAGAAATTGAAGTTAAGGCCAAAATACATTATATAAAAAATATAATAACCAAACTTAAAAAACTTGGCTGTAAAATGTCCAAACCCATAATCCAGGACGACATTATTTTTGCTAATAACAACGGGCCTTTCACCAAACATCAGCCGGGGGAGAATATTTTAAGGATTAGAAAGGCTGATAATAAGTTTCTTTTTACCGTCAAACAGTCTCAAAAAACGGAAATGGATGCCATTGAGCATGAAATCATGGTCGACAATCCAAAGGAGCTTTATTCTATCATCAAATTATTGGGATATAAGGAAGAAGTCAGAGTTCATAAAAAAAGAATCAAAACCAAACATAAGAACTGGGAGATTTGTATTGATGAGGTTCGAGGTCTTGGCAGATTTATAGAAGTAGAGGAAATTACCAATGAAAAAGCCGATTCTGAAAGAGTACAGGAAAAACTTTTTGTTTTTCTTGAGACTTTGGGGATTAAAAGAAAGGATCGCGTGATGAGTGGGTATGATACTTTAGTGTATAGCAAGCTCCACAAGATTATTATCTAATAAGCGTTCTAACCCTCACCAGGACTAAGTACTAAATAAACCCACCCTTGTGGGGGGGTATTCGTCTATTTAAATTTACACCTCCTTCGTTAAAGAGACTGGTTCTTCCGTATTCTGGTTAAGATCATATTCCATCCAAATGCAATCTTCTCTATACTCGCCAACACCATCATGTATGTGAAGTCTTGCATTCCCTTGAGGAATTTCGTACTCACCATCTTCAGTAAATTTCATTCCGGTCCACTTTTCCCATTGTGCAACGCTGGGCCAAGCACCACTCGAAGCGCACACGACATGAGAATTTCTCCCAACCCCCATAATTTTCCCACCATTACGCTGATGAGCCCTAATCCAAGGATCGAGATGTTTTCCTGTCTTTTCATCTAATAAGTTAGCATATTCTTCCATTGGCATATCGAGATATTTACCTTTATTGGTCGGGCGAGCAGGAGCGATTAGTTTTTCTAAACCAAGTTCTTTTGCCCTTTGCATAAACGCAATTAAGATTTTATCTCCCATCCGTTGTCCTTTTGCATCGGCCGATATGGATGCTGAAAAAGCCATAAGAGCATTCGGCTTTTTTCCTTCCTGATCATCGGAAATAATCTGGTTCATACCCCCTTCCCAACCATTTTCAGGCAGACTTTCAGCTAAATGAAGTGGGGCAGAAAATCCAACCGCCAAGACTTTTTCTCCGGTATCATCAAGAAAAATGATTTGATCTTCTTTGAATCTTTCTGACACCAAAATAAACTGGTGTTGAGTATGATTATCAGTTAAAAAATACGGAAACGAAATAATGTCCAGAAGTCGGGCGGCAGCCACAACCTTATCGGGACATTGGTCAAAGGTGGTCCAGTGAGAGCCATTTGCGACTCTCCCTCCCCCCAAGTTTTCCGTGGTCCCAAGTGAAAATTTTTCTGGAGAAGGCATCGACATATTATATAACGAAATAGTTAATAAAACACCGTTCCTGAATCGTCCTATTGTATAGCTACATTATCAATAGTAAATTTGCCTTTTGTGTCTGTGCCATACAGGTGATTTGCGTCGTGGGCCAAAGTATAACCCCCTATGCTATTTTGGACATATGTATAACCAGTAACAATAAAGGAACTTGGATCAGCGCCGGGGATTTGCCTGCCTTGATACCAAACGTGCAATTTATCTTTTGCGAATTGTGTGTCATAAGCGGTAAAAGACTGCCCGTAGAGACCCGAACTTGGGGCATAAGGAATCTGATATTGCTGCCTGATAGCAACAAATGTTGTCGGATCGGCGCCGTTAAGAACCGGGGCTTCAGCTGACCAGGTAGCAAAAACACCAACTCCGTCAGTAGCATACTGTGTTCCAGTTGTACCGTCTGAATATGTGCTGATTAATCTAAAGGTTGAGGGATTAACGCTAGCCACAATATCACCGTGCCAGTTATAGACATGCTCATTAGTAACATACCATTCCCCAACTTTAGTACCAATTGCGCCAAGCATAACCCCGGCATCAGTAATAGTCTGTATTTGCAGGGCAGAGCTTACCGGTGTGGCAACGGACAAATCCGTGGCGGTAATCGTTTTCGCAATATTAATATAGTAAGGTCCGGTATCGCGGCTATTGTATTGAAAGATAATAAAATTATGGGCACGAGGGATGACGTCTCCCGAACAACCGGCGCTAAGCATATGAAGTCCGCCCATCGTATTACTGGAAACGTCCGCGACTTTTGTCGAAGCCGGAACGTTATATTGAGAACCATCCCTTTCACTAGATCTGACATACGCAGGGATTTCTATCATCCAGGTATGAGTATTTGCATCGAAATAATAGCGATGAGCGGCAACCGATGCTCCGCTCATCGGTGAACAAAGATCACTGGGGATAGTAATTTCTCGGGTGGAAGAATAAAATTCATCAATCGTGATAGCTGACCCGTTTGACCCATTTGGATCAGACGGCGGAGCGATAGTGAGTGCCTTTTGAATTGTGCCGCCGGCATAATTGTTTTTTATTTGAGCACTTTGGACACTCCAAGTGTTGGGATACCAAAATGAAAAGCCAAAATTTGAATCGGTATATTGGTTCATACCAGCAACTGAAATTTTGGTCGTGGAAGAACTGGTTTGGTTATTTGTGGCTGATTGACTAGTTGGTGATACTGAAACTGGTGGGGTGGGCGCTTCCGTTTTTTTGCTTTTGTAAACATAAACACCGCCGCCCACGACCAAAAGCGCAATGACCGCTAATAACACGGGCACAATAAAACCTTTTTGTAAGTTTTTCATATATATAGTTATACAATTTATCAATATATTTTACAACCGCGCAAACATAAAAAACCACCGAGGTCTTCCTCGGTGGTTTTTTATTAATACATTAAATTTTTCTAAACCAAGTCGACGACCCTTGGAGTTTTAGAAACCAAACAGATGAGTAAAGAAACCGCCAATCCTACCAAAGAAACCCGGTTTTGGTTGTTTCTGATTACTTGAATTATTATCTGAACTTGCTCTCTGATCAATAATATTGGAGGCAGTGATAGCTGTTCCATTTACGGCTCCCTGAACTATAACTTTGTCCCCGGCCTGAACGTTAGCCAATGTAATGGTGTTTTGACCTTGGGTAAATTTTGCGTTAGTAACATCAACTGTATAAACAACATTATTACCGGTGGTTACAGTCAGGTTATCACCATTAATCGCCGAGATAGATCCGGCGACAACCGGTTGACCATCCCCCATTATCGGTGAGGTTGAAGTTCCCATTTTTTTACCTTGCGTACCTGGGCCCCTATTTACCATCATACCGTCACGAATATTTGTAGCAACCACATTTGTGCCCGTTACCGTTCCTTGAACAAAAAGGTTGTCCCCGACACTAATGGCCGAAACGGTGCTGGTAACATTATTCTTTACAACGGTAGCATTTGTGGCATCAACGCTATAAATCACCGCGGGGCTAGCCGCAGGCCGAGTAGCCACGGTCGTAGAAGCGTTTCTATTTCGCCCCATCATGCCAGGACTACGTTTGGAAGTAAGAGTGATGGTATCACCGTTGACTGCCGTAACAGTACCAATAACAGCCGGCTTCATATTCGGCCTCTGACCGGAAGTTGTTTGAGCCGAGACCGGTGAAATAGCCACCAAACCAAATAAACTAGCTAAAACAAATGACAAATATATATATTTATTACTTTTCATGTAATTTTTATGATTAACTGTTAAAAACAGGTTCTGTCCTGTACTAATATTTTTTACGTTTGGTATATAAACTTGGGTGCACAACTATAGGCGGTTAAATCTCATTCTTTCTCCAAAAGAGAAGCAAAATCAACATTTATTATCCTTAATATTGACAGACTGTCATTCTGCGTGCTACCCTATTAAAAGCTAGGTTAGCCTCGACACGCTGTCGAGAAACCTATTTGTTCATTCCAGAAGGAGATAGCTAATGAAACGGTTAGGAATAATTGGTGGAATTCTCGTGGGAAGCGCTCTGATCGGCTTACTTTTGTTTCGCATAATTTTTGTCAGGTTCGTGGACAACTACGAATTTGGCTTCACTTATGACAAGTTCAAAGGTGAGATCACTTTGCTTGACCGGACCGGATATTTTATCCAAACACCGTGGCACTACAGCGTTCATGCCATTGACCTGCGTCCGATTCAACTTCAGATCATTGGTGAAGCGGATGGTATAGCCAACACGATGGAAAAAAATGACATCAGTCAAAGAGTCTTGAACGCCAAACTCGTACAGTTTGAAACGAACGGTCTTATGACGTTTGTTTCCTGGCACGGGCGCGGAGCGGGAGATAACCGAGATCGCTTGGCAAAAATTCTTCGCTGTTATGCGTTCGACAGAGCCGGCGGACGGGACTGTCCGTTCATCAAGATTCTCGGCGAACTCGCGCCAGACCAAGGCGTCACTGACATGGAGAAACCGAGGCTTGGGAACCAATGAAAAGAGGTTGGCTAATCAAGCCACTCTTCATCTTGGCCCCGGTATTGTTGTTCTATCTTCTCTTCCTAAATTTCACCGAGCCGACCGAGATCGGTATCGCCAGGAATTGGATTACCGGTGAAATGAAATTGCAGGAGAGAAGTGGTTGGCACATATCGGCACCAGATGTTTGGGTAGCTCGTATCGACACCCGGCCAATGCGGGTGGCCGTTACTTCTGCAGGACACGGATACAGTGGAAAGCTGGTCCAATTCGACCCAGAGGAGTGGCGTGAGTTTGTCCAGACCGAAGGTTGGCACTACTACTGGTGGTACAATCGTTTCTCGTTCAACTTCGGTTATTCCGAAGAATATCGGGGGATGAAAGATATCATGCGTGGTTACGCCTTCGCGGCCAAAAAGTATTCATTCATCAAGATCCTTAATGAATACCAGCCGCAATAGACTACGACAATCGAAAAGTGTGGCCGGCGCAAGACTTGTTCTTGCCCGGCCATTTTTATTTATTAATAAAAAACCAGTGATATGAGCGTTATCACTGGTCAACCTTATCAGACCTCCTTTCGATAATAGGCTGTATTATACTGAGCGAGTTCGAGCGTAGCTGTTTCAGTATTGCGGTTATAAACAGTGACACCACAATTCACACAACCTTTGCTCTGCATGAACTCTTCCAACTGGTCATAGGTCCAGTTTTCCAAGAGATACCGCATGGCGGCGAGAACTCGGCCATGAAGAACGATTAAGACACGCTCCCCATTTGTCTCGGTAAATACTTGCTCCAAAAAGACTCGAACCCTTTCAATCACATCGGCAATACTCTCCCCGCCTATTGGCCGAGCAAACACCGGCCCCAATGTTTTCCAATATTCCTCCAACCATGGAAAAGTTTTCTCCACTTCGGGCCTAGTCATGCAATAAGTGTAGCCCGACTCCCGCTCGCGGATAAGAAACGAATGGATCCGTTTGGGAGCCGGCAGATCTTTTTCCAATAGTTGCTCAAGAATATGATCCAGAGTTTCCACCGTCCGAGCATAACCCGAATCATAAAAATGATCGAAGCGGAATCCAGCCAGTCGTAACCCCAGACCGGTAGCTCGCGCCTGCTCGCGCCCCAGAGCCGTGAGCTCCACCTTATGATCTGGCACGCCCATAAACGGCGCCCGGTCAGCTTGGTTTGCAAACAAGATTGGGCTGTTGGCTCGAGCGACATTAAGAATGGATTCTCCGTGCCGCACCAGGACAAGTTGTTTTGGATATTGTTTAAACATATTTTTATCTTCCTTTCTACTATTTTTCAACGAACTCTTATCTGGATTGATAATAGTAGAAAGACAAACATTCCGCTTTGAAACGTATTATTTATGTAACATATTTTCTGATTTAGCCGTATTATCCTTAACCAAAGGCTTGATTTGTTTATATAAGTGTACTATACTTAGTTCACATTATGAAAAAAGAAAGTATTTTTAATACCTTAGGTTTTTCTCCGAGTGCTGAAAAAATATACCTGGCATTATTGGAAAAAGGCGGAAAAACTTTATCAGAGATTTCTAAAATTACCGGTTTATACCGACCGGCTGTTTATAGACACCTACCGGAATTACTACAAGCTAATCTGATCTCTCCTATTAAAAGGGGTAGGCGTACGTTGTACACGGCCGAGTCACCGCATTTATTGTCCGTCTTGGCCAAGGAGCGAGCGGTAAACCTAGAGGCCGCTCTGCCCAGTTACATGAACTTGTTTTTAAACCGGACCAAAGCGCCAAAATTTACCGTCTACCAAGGCAAAGCTGGTATCAAGTCGGTCTATGAATATATTGTCAGCACAGCGAAAAAAGAAGAAGTGATTTACCGCTATGAATCCCCGCGTGACTACACCGTCGCCAAGGAATATTACCCAGAAATTTACTACCAGAGAGCCGGTCGAAATGGTGACATAGATAAATACGTCATAACGAACGAAATCACCGATATTAGCCGGGCCAAAAGGCTGAATCGGGCTTCAAAAAGTATCCCAAAATCCTATGATTCCTTTGACTATAATATTACACAGCTCATAAGCGCCGACAAAGTGGTATTCATTGATTTTGATACCGAAACGGCCATCCTGATTGAAGCGCCCCGCTTTGCGGAATTTCAAAGAAAACTTTTCCAACTATTTTTCCGAAAGTTATAGAGACCTTCATTGATATTTTGTCAAAATCAGCCTATACTTTAGGACATGATCGCACTTAACGAAGAACAACATCTGGGCGGAAAAGCATTTATTATTTTTCTATTGCGTCGTCTATTCCCGGTTTTTATTTTTATACTACTAATAATAGTCGCTATTCCAGCCAGAGACGCAATAATTAACGGCCTGAGTACCTCGGTTTCCGCCCAACTAAATTCCGATACGACCATTAGCCTCGTTGTCACCATCTTCGCGATCGGTCTCGCCGCTCTTCTTTTTCTAGCCATTCTCTTTTTTATCCTTGGTTTTATTATTGCCATCCTGGAATACAAGACCTATTCCTTCACCCTGGAAGAATTCAGCTTGGTCATGAGACAAGGTATCCTGAATCGTAAAGAAGACTCCGTACCCTACCGGCAAATTCAAGACGTGAATATTGAGCGACCATTAATTTATCTTGTGCTTGGTCTAAGTAAAATTATTTTTATTACCGCTGGGCACGAAGAAGCCGGTGAGCACGAGCAAACAGAGATTGTTCTGGCACCAATAGACAAAGACCGAGCGGAAGAAATTCGTGAAAAATTAGAACGAGAAATTGGCGTCCAGGTGGTGGAAGATGAAAAAAAGGCAGATGAGGAGGCTGACCGTTAGCTTTTACCTTTTGTAGGGTTGACTTTTATATTAAAATGTGCTACCATTCCAAGTAGCAGCTATTTAAGAATGACAAAACAAGCTCGAAAGAGAAAGAGGTAAGGAGTGAAAAAGCTGATCAGTTTATATTTAGTTTCGACCTGTTTTCTGTTTGGTGGCTGTGCAAATGAACCACCTCTGAACTCGGGTAAGGTGGTAGCCAAAAGACACTACATGGAGGAAAAGTATGTCCAGAATGTTTCGATTCCCCATCGGATAAGGGTTGGGAAAGGGACACACGTGACATTTTACACGACACGTCCGACTTTCTACCATATTCCGGAACATTGGGCCGTAACTATCGTCGGTGAAATAAACGGGCAGACACGGGAACGGGAGGTCAATGTCTCATGTGAGGGATATGATTCGGTTTCTATCGGCGCTGTCTACAATGTCCGACCTGGAGACGGAATAGATACAGTCGTCGAGAGCCGGACCGCCACCGAGATGGAAAAAGCGGAATACAAGGTAAGACCGGCCAGCTAAAATTGAACGAGAACTTTGTCCCCCGCCAGAAGTCCCTAATGACTTCTGGCGGTTTTTTATACAAAAAAAGAAGGGGATCTTGTGGATCCCCTTCTGGCTCTGCGTTAAAGAACAAACCTGAACCCAATAGCAGAACTTAGAGCAGACTCTCCGCGGGAGTAGCATTCACAGCCGCCGCCGCCTGAACCGCACTGGTGCCTTTGCTGGCACTGACACGGCTCATAACCCGGAGCATCCGCCGGAAACGCTTCCGGTGTTCTTCATCGGTCTCACCAGGCTTCTTGCCAAACAGCATGGTATTCTCGCTGTCGAAACCGAGCCGCTTGGCGATCATCTCCGGATTCACATCCGGATCACTGGACTTGCACGCTCCCGGTTCCGTCTCGAAGAAGAAGAAGATCCAGCGGACCAAATCCTTCTTACTGCCCTTGATGAGAGTACTCACCGGATCGGGACGAAGCGGGTTTTCGTTGTTCATTCCGTCCGTCAGGACGATAACGTCGATCTCCGGTTGGATACCCGTATCCTTATGGATTTCGGCCGCGTACGGCAAGGCCAAGGCATAACCCTCGATGATGGCCTGATGCAGAGCTGTCCCCATACCGTTCTCGGGATTGTACTCCGCTTTGGTCAAAGGCGGCAGTTGTTCCAAAGTATGGAACAGCTTTCCTCCCTTTTGCCAGATCGGCGTAATATCGCTCGAGAACGACAACCCGGCGAGCCGCAACGCGGAGATATCATCCCCGCGCGCTTCCTTGATGGCGGCAACGTAATCACCACCAAAGCCATCGAGCATGAGCTTCATGGCTGGTTTCATCGAAGGTGACCGGTCAAAGATGTGCATCACCAAACGCACACCGCCGCCCATACTTAGCTCTTCGTCCGTCAAATCCTGTCCCCGCACCGTCGGCGCGATGACCTGATTACCCGCGAGCGAAAGAACGCTCGAGGCATCCGGATCCTTGAAGAACGAGAGTACTGCTGCACTGACTCCTGATTTATTCACAGGTTTTTTCCTTTTTTCTTTTTGTTTTCGTTTCTTGACCGTCAGACCGAGGCCGCAAACGGCGTATCGTGGTCAATGAACTTGACCCCAGCCACTCGCGCCTGATCATTCTGCTCCACAACGTGTTTCGCATTCGGAATGATCGGCGCCGTACCGTCCGTGATAAACCGGAGTTTGCCAAGATACGGCGTCCCGGTCAAATCCTTTATCGTCTGGCGTTTCATGTTGTAATCGCAGAAGTCTTCCGCGACCCCCACAAACTCCACCGTCTCGAAGAGCTTCATCGTATCGATGATCCCCTTCTGGAAACCGCCCTGGGCATGCTTCGTATCGGGCCGGCAAGGCTCGAGCGGACCAAACCAGTCGGTATTTGCCAGATGACCCTTCGAAATGATGGTCGGCTGCAAACTGCGGGCGCCGCAAATGAAGGCGATTGTCTCCGCCAAAAGCGGATGCAAATTCACCCCATCCGTGGCAATCACGCAGTGGGAGTTGAAGACCCAAATGGGTCCCTGCCCCGTTTTCTGCAGATACTTCCAATACTCCACCGAGTCCTTGATGTCGAACCGTGCCTGGTAGAAGCCGATGGAATACGGACCTTGCGGACCAAACGCCAGCGCTTCAAACACGCACTTCTTTTCGTCCACCAGGTTCAGGATGGCGGCGCCGCCGAGCTTCGACAGATTGAGAGCGTGACCATCCTTGTCCCGCCAGTAGTAGTCGAACGACGTGTGATACGGCGGGTGCCCGTCGAGCGAGAACATGAGACCGGTGTAGAAATCCTCCACCGTTCCGTTGATCAGGCGCACACAGGTCCGCAACACCACTTCGTCCGTCCCCTTGACTGCGAGCCTTCCCTCATCGCGGAAATCGCTCTGCAGGTCGGTCATCATCATGAGATGGGCGATCCCTTCTTTCATGAGATGGGCGGCCGACTTGAGACGACGGTTCAGACCGAATTCCAGACCCTCGCGCAACGCGCTCGCGATATCCGGTTTGTACCACTGTCCGGCCTTCTCCGCTTGGAAAAACGCCGGGGTATACTGCAATGCCATGACTGTCTTCTTCATCGTTCTTGTTCCTCTCTTTGTTCTTGTTTTGTTTCGCGAACCAACCTTGGCCTTACCTGGCCCCTTCTTCTTTGCTTTCTTCTTCATACCGCCTTCCGACTGATCGTCAGAACACCTTCCTTGCGCGCAACACCAACCCTGGTGCCACAACGGAAGAGCTGATCCGTGATTGTCACCACGTCTTCAGTTTCTTCCAACGCCACGTACTTACCGCCAGCCAAAACCTGCTTGACGATTCCCTTGAGGGTAACATGCAGGATACTATCTCCCTGGAAAAGCTTCCCGGACAGATTATACCAACAGTCAAACCCTTCATCAGACTCACCAAGCAGCACTTCGCTCTCCACCTTACCGTCGAGACGGATAATGGAATAACGAATATATTCGAGACCGCGATAACTGGTCTTTCGCACCAAGAGAACCGTCTCCCGGCTGAAATAGACAGCAAAATCGAGCATCTTTTCTCCGGCCCGAATCGCCGCCAACTTCACTTCATGATAGGAAAACTGGTTTCCATCCTTCGTACCTCGAATCACAAACCATTGAATGTCACGGAGGGCTCGGTCGTAACCGAACACCGCTTCGCGGTCAGCTCCAGTCGCATGATCAACTGTGAACCAGGTTTGCGTTTGATGCACTTGAGCCACTTGTTCTTCCAGAAGAATATCCTTTCCAAACAAGTTACCACACATCAGGGTATTACCCGCCGTGCGATACAAGTACCTCTCCGAGGTATCAACCAACGCTTGATCATTCTCCAAGCCACCAGTCGTCACATCGCCAAGACGAGACAAGTCCGAACTACCGATGTGATAAACTTCAATCGTTACCGGCGCTGGTTGGTATGGATCTCGCACAATCACCAGACACGAACCAAAGAACCGATACTCTGCGCCCTTCGTGACTTGCAAGCCAGTCAGGAGAGTGGAAACTCCACCCCGATCGTCGATAGTGACCAGAGTTAACGCGTCGTGAACCTGACACAGGAGGCGTAATTGCTTCTCGATCATTTGGACATGAAGCACCGTTCCCGGCGCTTTGAACAAAATCTCGATGAGCAGTTTCCGCAACTTAGTCATATCCACCATCGTCTTCTCGTGACACTTCGGACAATGTTTTCGCCCCGAATCGAAATCAATACCGCACTGTTTGCAGGTTGTTAGCCGCTCGGCAAAGGTTGCCAAGGCGACTTCCAAGGTCAGCCCCTCATCCTTCCGTTTCAGAACACTGAGCAGAGTTTCCAGGAGATCGTCACTCAGAATCTCCGGGGACGGCAGCACCCTTGGGTACGTGACCTCCTTATCGAAGACGGTGACTTTGTTCCTGGCGCGCTCGCGCAAGCTCGTAAACTTTGGATGAGTCCCCATCCGAAACGGATGGGCGCCATGCAAGGCAATTTGCACAAACATCACTGCCAGTGCAAACCGATCATGACACGGCTTGGGCTCAACAAACGCTTTACCTTTCTCCAGATTTGGATACAGGTCCGGGTGAGCGTACAATTCAGTCGTGGCTATGCAAGGAAACCCTGGATAGTTCCAACTGTCAGTATCCACCCATCGTCTTTCCAGACTCCGGTTAATCATGACGCAACCGCCATTGATATCGCCGATAGCCAGGTTTCTCTTCGCCAGTTCCTTCAGGTCAACCCCGAACATCTGGGCAAAGAAAAGCGTTATCTCCTTCAAGCTAATGGCGTTTGTTGTCCGCCACGGCTTTAGAAGTTCCAGGATCTTCACGTAGCCGGGTGGAACCCGACTCATAAGAAAACCCGCGACCGCTCCGCGCTCGTCATAAGCCGCCTCAAGCGGCAAGACGAATTGTCCCGGAAGATTAAGTCCGAAACCGCAGATGGCCTTTATTTTCTTGGCCCGATACCTGCCCAAATCCAAGGCATCTTTATTGCCAGGCTCTGGCGAGTGAAACAGCTTCACGCATTGTCCGGGATTATCCGGAAACGGATAGACCGCCCCCTCGGAACCACTGCCGAGTTTCTTGATGGGATCCTCGTCGTACCGATTATTTCTGATAACGTACATACTCCCCGCTTTCTGTTTCAAGCCTTTTCAAGGGCGACAACCGTACAGTCGTCGCCCATGAGTTCCGGCTGTTTGTTTGACGTAACACTGAGCAGCGTTTGCAGCCCGAGTGTTTTTCCTCGTTGAAACTCGAAAAGCTCACTGCGAAATTCCTGATTCCGCAACAGCTCTCCGAGTCCGTCGGTTGCAATGGCCAACCGGCTAATGTCCGCAGTCTTGTAGACGCTGACACTGAAGCCGCTTATCGGCTTGTTAACCGAAATGGACGGATAGTCCGGATGGTCATTCTGGTCGATTATCGTCAGATTATCATTTACCAGAATCACCCCGTCTCCCGCCGAAAAAACAACAATGGTTTCCCCGTCCGAAACGAACCCAAGCAAAGTCGCCGACAAGTAATCGTACCTGAAGCGCGTTTGCCCGTTCCAACTTTCGCGATCTTTCAGCTTCAACGGATAGTTCCAAACGATATGCGACGGCATGACCTTCGTCATGATGTCGAGAAGGAATTCCGTCAGGCTCGGATAGAGCACTAGCGGAATGCTTTCAATCGCCACCCGAGAGCAAATGAGCTCCTGGATGCGCCGGTAGGCGTAAAGGGACATCAGATGAGCACCGACTTCAGAGTGACTGAATCCGGGATGCCCGCTGCAACCGTCGGAAACAAGGCCAATGCTGTAAGTTTTGCCAAACTGCGGAACCGAAATAGTCTGGAACACGAGAGCGTCCTGATTATTCTGGTTCAGTCGAACATGCCTTACCCCCTGCCTTGAACCACCCCGAACGGTAAATGCGATATCGGGTTTCTTTGGCTCGTCCATGGATCACTTTCCTTTCTCTATTTTTCTATTTTATCTCTAAGTTTTTGCTATTGTGTTGTCAAAGTTCTGACCGCACACTTTTGTATTTCTTTCCACATACTACATATATTGATAATAATGTCAAGTAGTTATAGTCAGATTCAGAGAAAAGGCTTTGTCAACCCATTTTCAATCATAACTTGACAAATATTCAAAATATGATATACACTGTAGTTAGAGATTAGTAACGGGTCTTTGATTTTGAATGTAGCAACAGAGAAAAGGAGTTCGTCATGAATATTCTGACCAGCAAACCAGCATGGTATTGGGAAGAGATCATCAATTCCCTTCTGGGCGTCGACTTCTATAAGTTCCCCATGGGGCAATTTTTCTACAGGCTTTACCCTAATGTGCGAGTAAAGTTTTCGTTAATCCTGCGCACTCCGGGCATCGCCTTGACGAAGGAAATCCCTAAAGAAAAGCTCATCGAACAACTCGACCACGCTATGTCGCTTTCTGTGACAAATAGCGAAATTCACTATTTGCGCGGGACGGATGAGTATGGGGCGCGGATGTTTAATGAGGACTATTTGAACTTCCTCAAATGCCTTCGTTTGTGTGCATACCATCTGAAGTATGTTGGGGATAAAATAATTCTGGAGTTCTGCTGCGATTGGAAAGCGGTCACCTACTGGGAGACAATCGCAATGGCAATCGTGAGCGAACTCCGGCATCGGGAAATCCTGCTCCAGATGTCACGCGGCGAACGGGATGCGGTGTTTGCAACAGGTACCATTCGGCTGATGGAGAAGATCCGGATTCTGAAAAAAAATCCGCAGGTAACTTTTTCGGATTTTGGTACCAGACGTCGCTTTATGCGATCTTGGCAGCGGTATGTAATTGAAATTCTGAAAGAAGAATTGCCAAAGGAGCAGTTCAAAGGAACTTCAAACACGCAGCTCGCCATGGAACTTGATCTCATGCCTACCGGCACAAATGCCCACGAACCGGTAATGGTTCTGTCGGCAATCATGGGACAAAACGGCAATGATGAAGGATTGTTGCAGGCCCAACAGACGTTCCTCGATGAATGGTGGAAAATGTACGGTTATGGGATGTCCATCTTTCTGCCGGATACCTACGGGACAGAATCCTTTCTCAGACACCTTGACCCAGGAATGGCCGCGGCATGGAAGGGCTTCCGCGGTGACTCCGGTGATCCTGTCTGGGAGGGAGAATTGTGGTGCGCTTTCTACAAACGTCATGGGATTGATTCCCGAACAAAGCTGATGATTCCAAGTGATGGACTCACCTTGCCGGTTATGATTGAACTAGAAAGACACTTCCGGAACAGGCTGCACGTGTCGGACGGTTGGGGCTCAGACCTGACTAACGACTTGGGAATCAAAGCCTTGTCGCTCATCGCTAAACCGATGGAGGCAGACGGCAATCCGACAGTGAAACTCTCCAACAATCCCGCCAAGGCCCTGGGGCCCGAGCTCGAAGTGGAGAGGTACAAACGGGTCCACCAGTATCATAAGCACCGGAGGATCGAGTGTAAGTTCTAGAACGACGATGGGAATACCCGAGACGGCACACCGCGAGTGTGTGCCGTCTCTTTTTTTATTAAAAGAATATTTAAAAGAATGCGCCCAAAGGATATTGGGCGCATTTGAAACAGGAGTAATCACGTAGCAGACGTCTTCTTCGACACGCTTCGGATAATATCGGTAGTCGAAGCATGATTCACCTGGTCATCAAGAATGATAACTCGTTTGGCAAACTCACGGCCGACAATATCACTTTCCTTGCCTTTGAATTCATCATTCTTAAAAATGGCGTCGGGCTTACAAAAAGCGGCCGCCCGACCAAAATCAAGAACGCTACTCATAACGAAGACAAAAGACACCGGACGCAAGGCATCAACCATGATGGCCCGATGAAAGTCGGAAACCACTGGCCGAGATGGACCTTTGGCCTCGCGGACGAGTTCATCCGAGTCAACACCCACAACCAGAAAATCACAGTAACGCCGGCAACGGATAAAGAAACTAAAATGATGGAAGTGGATCAAGTCGAAACAACCTGACGCTAAACCCACCGTTTTTCCGGCCGCTTTGGCATTATCCAGAAAGTTTCTGACCACCTGGACGGAGTCATTGTCGTTCAAGTCAAAAAACATTTTTACCCCCTTCTTAGATCCCCTTACTACGAAGTAATATCTCTTGTGTAGGATAACACTACTAATCAGACTTTGTCAATGTCAACAAAGTTGCCTCTGTAATTATTGCAAATCCTGTCTCATAGCACGGTCAATAAAAAGACGTGACCATATAATGTATCACGTCCTCACACTAGCCGATGATCAAATTCAGATTCCAACGGCAGATAAACGATACTCTTCTGCCCCGACCAGGCTCAGCGGATTCTTCCCATCCCACCGGATCTGGCCGGTCACCACCTTATTGGTGATGATGGACTGGTAGGCATGTTCCACTTTGTTCACGCGGGCCTGGAGACTCTTTGGTATGTCGTCACCTTGTATCTCCACCTCAACTCGGAAGAATACCGGACCCTTGTCAAACCCTTTTTCCTTGTCTGACGGGTCCTCGATGACAAAGTGCATACACACTTCCGTGCAGGTAATCTCCCCGCGCCGAAACGCTTCCAAAACCACCTCATGCACATGCAGACCATACATCCCTTGCCCGCCAAAACGATATAGGGGTGCCGGATGGATATTAACGGTGCGGTCCGAAGGCAGGCCTCGGCAATACTTGATCCAGCCGGAGCAAGCCACGAACTCGGCGCCGGTCTTCACCAGATATGACTGGTAATTTTCCGCCGTGTACGGTCCGGGGAAATAGAAAAATGGTATCCCCATTTCCTGGGCATGTTTAAACACTCCACCAGCCGGATGATTGGAAACGAAACCAACGATCTCCGCTTGGAGAACGCCAGCTTTGGCGTTTTCCGCCAACTTGCGCGCGCCAGAACCGCCGCCTTCTTCATCGCCCGAGGCAAACACTAATAGTTTCTTCATTAGTAAACCTTCCCTTCTCTTGTTTATAGAACACTTCCTTCTGGATCCACTCTATCAAAAATGGCCGGTCGTGTAAATAAAAAAGTTTGAAAAATAAAAAACCCTCAAGCCCGCCACGACGGCTGACTTGAGGGTTCACTGACTATGAACAGAACAAACAAGAACAGAACTTCTCTACTTCACCCGATGTTCCGCACACCATTTCCTGGCGTTTTGGAACATTTGCAACCAAGGTGACGCCTCGAGGCTTTGCTTCAGATGCTCAGGCAGATAATGCCATTGCAACTTGAGAAAAACCCGTTCCGGATGAGGCATCATCACCGTGTTCCGGCCATCCGGCGTACACATAGCGGTGAGTCCCATAGGCGACCCGTTCGGATTATACGGATACCTCTCCGTCTGCTGATGATCCTGCGGTTCGACAAAAGCCAAAGGCACCAATTTCTCCCGATTCAATCTCTTCAGAATCGAGATGTCCGGAAATACCATTTGACCTTCACCGTGATCCACATGGACTCCCAGCACCGATCCTTCCATACCGGTAAAGAATATCGATGGACTCGCGAGAACTTTCACGAGCGACCAACGCGACTCAAACCGCTGGGAGACATTCTGCACAAACCTCGGCTGTTCCTCCTCCCGCATATCCTTGAACGGAACCCATCTGATAAGCGGTAAAAACTGAGCACCGTTACAGACGCCGAGCGAGAAGGTGTCCGGCCGGTTGTAAAACCGATCAAACATTCCTTGCAAGAGCGGGTTAAACAAAATCCCCGCCGCCCAACCCTTACCACTTTCGAAAACATCCATATAAGAAAACCCGCCGGCGGCCGCCAAACCTTGGAAATCGTCCAGAGTTATTTTGCCAGTCAACAGATCCTCCATATTGATATCCCACGCATCGCAACCGGCCGCATCAAAGGCTGCTTTCATCTCCAGATCGCCGTTCGTCCCTTCTTCCCTAAGAACGGCCACCTTCGGTCGATACCCGCCAAAGTCCCCCAACCGAGTCAACCTCGGTGTAAAGGTAACTTCGTAAGATATCGATAACGGATTGGCATACGTTTCGCTTTCCTGCCTCACCGTTTCCGGATTGGACTGCTCCAACTCCAGGCGCGAGCTCGTTGCTTCCCACCAGGTACGGAGCGTGCCCGAATCCAGATTCACAATTTTCCGACCGTTGTAACGAACGAAAAATGAGTCGTCATCCCTAGTCCAACCGATGTTAGCCCACTGGATTTTATACCGAGAGAAAACCCTCTGGATTTCATCCTCGCTCTCTCTCAAATACTCAAACGTCATACCCAACTCTTGGTTAAAGAGAGTCGATATGCCGTCCTTATCATCCTCGAAAAAGATTGAGGCTCCGCAATTCCCGGCCAGGCACATCTCAACCAAGGTCGTCACCAACCCGCCATCACTACGATCGTGATAAGCAGAAATGAGTCCGCGGTCAATCAGTTCCTGCACCGCCTCAAACGCTCGCCGCAACTCAGCCACGTCATCCACATCCGGCGGTGTATCACCCACTTGTCCAAAGGCCTGAGCCAAGCTTGAACCGCCGAGGCGATTCTTGCCGTGTCCCAAGTCAATGAAACCGATCGAACTCAGCCCAGGATATTTGAAATCCGGCGTCAGCACCTTGTCACAATCCGGCACCGGAGCATACCCCAGCACTATCATTTGACTCGGTGCTTTTACCATTTTGCCATTTACCTTTGCGGCCATGGCTGAAGAATCTTTGCCGCCATCCTCCTCCGCTCCACCCAGAGCAATAACCATGCTGCGAACCGCCACATTGGCATCCCACAACCGCGCCCCTTCGCCTGGCAGTTTGAATGCCCCCATCTGGTTTAGACGCGTCTTGATATCCGGAATCCCGGAAATCTTGGCCGCACACATATTGGTCAGCATTTCACCAAAAGACATTCGGGCTCCAGCCGCCGGATCAATCAACATCACGTTTGGCTGCTCGCCAAGAGCTTCGGCCACACCTGTATTGTCAAAATAACCATTAAGCTGAACACCGACATCCGCCACGGGAACCTGTGTTGGTCCACAACAAGGTTGCGAAACAACGCGACCAGTAACACTGCGATCAATCTTCCGCACCAGGAACCCTTTGGAGCCCACCTGCGGTAGCTTGAAGACGGTCTGAATCAATTGTTCAACCGTCTGGTCAGCCGGAAGGATGAACGGTTCGAACTTTCGTTCTATCCGCTCAAACTTGAACGTTTTCTGCGGAGCATGCGTGAGCACATCCCGTAAGTCCAGATCCACAAGCACGGTGTTCGTTCTGGAATTAATCACTTTGATCCGATGATCGCCGGTGATTTCCCCCATCACGTCGCAACTGACTCTTTCTCGCGCACAATACTTCTTGAACAACCAGGCGTCCTCCCGCCGAACTATCACGCCGTAACTCTCCTGGAACTCAGCACTCCAGATCGCCAGGTCCGCCATCGTTTTATCGCCAAGAGTCGTCTCGGCAATATCGATATTGCCACCAAGGGCTTCAATCAATTCGGTCAGATCATTACTCTGACCGCTAGCTCCCTGATCACTGATGGCGACAATTATGTTAAGGTCTCCCATATCGGTGCAGGTGGTAATTACGCGGTTAGCCCGATTTTCCATTTCCGGGTTACCCCGCTGAACGGAATTAAAATCAAGGTCAGTCTTGTTCTCACCCTGCATCATACTGGAGGCCGAACCGCCACAAAGACCGATATTGAAGGCTGGACCGCCAAAACGAATGATGAGCATCCCGACCTCTGGTTTCCCTTTGATCACATGCCGTGCATCAATCGTTCCAACTCCACCGCCGTAAAAGACCGGCTTACGATACTCCCGTCTCTCACCCGCCACCATCAAACCAAAACCACGGCAAATACCGCCAACCAGCGGCCGCCCAAACGCATTGGAATAATGCGCCGAACCATTGGTTCCTTCAATCAGGACCTTAAGGGGCGAAGCATAGTTCGGCAGATTTTCACCGCCAACCAATTCGCCTGGAATCAAGTAATCCGGCAAGTGCAAGTTACCAAAACAGTAACCGGCCACCGCCATTCCAAATCGTGAACCACGACCCGTCGCACCTTCGTCCCGAATCTCGCCACCATCTTTTGTCGCCGCCCCAGGATACGGAGCAATGGCCGTGGGATGATTGTGAGTTTCCGCTGTCGCCGTCAGATACTGAACCATTCGAACTCGAACCATCCGTGACGGTTCACCGGGATGTTCCGGAACAAAGCCCCAGATCTCCGGACCAAGCATCGCGCCAGCATTATCATTGAATGCCAGCACACTGTTTGACTGACCGTTTCTTCGCCGAAGCGGCTCACGGACCAAATCCAAAAGTGTCTCCGGCATCACTACACCGTCAATCACAATCCTCCCCTTCCACAACTTATGACGGCAGTGTTCACTGTTCATGTTGCCAAGCTGGACCAGCCCAACATCTGTCGGATTAACTCCATACTTGTGGAACAATTCAACAGTGAATTCGATATCCGCTTCATCCATTCCCAGACCCATGTCGGAATTGAACTTACGAACAGCTTCCGCTCCTTCCGCGAGAACCGGAATAATCTGAACCGGAACCGGTTTGACCTCCAAGTCAAAACTGGCAATCCCGTTCGGGTACTCAGCTTGAGTCATCCGGTCCAAATATCTGGCCAAGATGGCTTCCCGTGTCTGTCCGGCTAATAAGCGATAACGGATTGATTCTTCAATCCGCGTCACCGAGGTCAGACCCATGGTCCGACAAATCGCGATGGCGTTACTGGAAGAAGGCGTCTCGACAGCCAGCCGAGGGCCAATTTCCACAACGTCAGAATTCGTAAAGCTGGGCGCCACTCGAGCGTCCAAACCGGCATACTGTCTGGCAATGAGCCACCCGATTTTCCGCCTCTCGACTTCCGACAAAACTGTCGTCGAGTCGATATTGAAACACACTTCAACTGGACCATCATTCCGATATAACTTCGTTAACATTTTCCCTACTCCTTTTTTTCTTTTCTCTTTTCTCCACTTGTTCTGTTCTTGTCAAAGAACAGCGTACTCACACTGAGCACTAAATCTGTTTCAAATATTACTCCTTTAGAGGCAAATATCAAGCATAAAAAAGAGGGCCGGCGAGTATTCAAACTCACTAACCCTCAAAACCCCTAACGCTCACCTCTCAGGGACAAACCATAAACGTGTACTGCCGCTCCGGGCATAGGAAGCAGGCCATCTCCGCCATTTGTTCAAACTTAACCCGGTTTAAACCCTCCAATACTTCCTGCAGCGTGATGATTTGTTGTCCACAAGCCAAATCATCGGCTATTTCCGCCACCAAGTCTCGCCCAGACAGATCACTCATCAGACACTTCTGCCGGCAAGACGTGAGAACCCGCTGAAACATATCCAGTCTTGAAGCGGCGACCGAGATACAACCATTTACCAGCTCACCTATATAAGAAGCGGCTTTCGGATCTATCTGTCCGTTGACCGTGTACTCGTAAACATCCTGAAAGTCCTGGTAGTTTGTACGAATAGAGTAGACCAACTGGCGCTTCTCCCGAAGTTCCTGAAACAGGATTTTCTCCAGAATCTGATCAAAAACTCTTCGTGCCTGTCGAGGAAAATCCGCCGGCAGTGACCAGGTTGCCTCATAACCAACATGGTCGAGCTTGAAGGAAATATGATCAGACATCTTTATAGTCTTTCCCTGTTCAGATGGATGGAAAAGACATTTGAGTGGTTTCCGAATTTGGTTCCTCACCCCCTCCTTCATAAGGCCAAATAGTAAAATCAGGCAAGATTAGACCTAAATTAGGTCTGCATTCTTAAGTAAATAATCTTGGACGTTTTTAATCCTTTTAAACTTTTTTGTCTTATCCCAATAAGGAAATTTCATACAACTGTTCAGTAATACGGACGCCAATAATGCCTTATGATTATAGGCCTCTTCCTCGAAATAGCCTTTGATTAACTGGCCTACTACCTTATCATATTTGCCGGTTGAAACTGTTATTGCCACTGTGCGCCCTAAATCTATATACCGATTATTAAATCTGGTGTTAGGATCAAAAATGGTGATTGGATCAGTGGCAAAGATATTTGAAGCGCCAAAATCATCATGACAATAACTGCTTTTATTGTCTTTTGCCGCTTGATCAGTAAGGGCTTTGAAGGTAGCCGGCAATAGAAGTTCAAGCTTATCACCAAGAAACTTATGCTTTTTTGCGTATTCGATCCGGTCTTTAATATCATCACTTTCAAGCCAGTCCTCGAACTTTGGATATTCTGCCTTACCTTCCACAACCCGACCGTAACCTTCCGCTTCAGGTGTATGCATAACACGGAGTATCCGACCCATTTCCGTGATAATACCTTTTTCAACCAACTGCTCATTATCATATTTTTCGCTTAATATTTCGGCATCAATATATTCCATCAAGACATATGAGTGTTCACCCATGGTACCCTCTTCGATGACATGCGGCACCCTAACCCCAGCCCGTTCCCAGACTTTTAAAAACTGTCCCTCCCCTTCGGAAAACATTATCCTCAACGGAACTTTTAGGACCAGTCTCTCATCAGGAGTTTCAATTATCGAGACAAGTGAGGAAACACCCTTACTAGAAAAAGTCACCGTAACTTCCTTGCCTTTGAATCTATCATGCGCGGAGATAAAATTTCTTACCTGAGGTAAAAGACTAACTCGCCTATCGTTAAACACCTGGTCAACTTCATGTTCGGATAATTTAGGTTCGTTTTTAAAGACAACTCTGCCTATCGTTTCATTTTGTTTTGATTCATTCATAATTTATTTGCCCTCCTTATTCACCTTGTGTCCGCCGAATTTGTTGCGCATGGCGGAGATGAGCTTGCCGGTATATGTGGGAGTAGTACGAGAATCGGCACGGACTTTCAAGGCGTTCTCAAGGCTGGGCATGGTATGTTCGCTTAGAAGTTTTTTCATCTCTTCCTCCGTTTCCCCTTTTGGCACGTTACCTGAAATAGATTCCAGGTAACCTTCTTCGTTGAAAGCTTCAGCTAACCAACTCATAAGTTTGCTCTCCACGATACTGCCGTGTGAATACACCTTGGATACTTCCTTTAAATCTATATTCAGGGGTGAATCTTTGATCGCTTCAAAACCTTCAGCCAAGGCTGACATCATGCCGTACTCAATACCATTGTGAACCATTTTCACATAATGTCCGGCGCCAGAATTACCGAGATAAGCAAAAGCATCTTCTTGCGCCAAATCCTTGAAAACTTTTTTTATATATTCAAAATTTTCCTTATCACCACCAATCATAAGGCAAGCACCATGCCTCGCTCCGCCCATCCCGCCGGAAGTCCCGCAGTCCATGTAGCTTATACCTAACTTTTTCAAATCCGCATATCTTTTCTGCGAATCCTTATAATAGGAATTCCCGCCATCCACCACGATGTCCCCTTCTTTCAAAAGCGGGGTTAGCTCGGCGAGCACGGCGTCCAAAGCTTCACCGGCATTCACCATGAGCCACACCACTTTCTTCTCTGGTAATAATTTTACCAGTTCAGAAATAGAGGCGGCCCCCACTGCTCCAGCTTTGACCGGTTCGTCCATTTTTTCCTTGGTTCGATTATAAACCACCACCTCATATTTTTTATCCAGCAAATTATAAACCATGTTGGCACCCATCCGGCCGAGACCGATAAAACCGATTTTTAACTTTTCCATATTATATTATTTTTCTTATTCCACTCAGTGAGTTCCTTCGGACCAGAACTACCGACTGGATACTTATAAACCGATAGTCCATCTTTCTTTATCTTGTCAACTATCCGCCAAGCCAATTCAATTTCGTCATTGCGCACAAAAAGTGCTTGTTCACCCAGAATAGCCTGCTCTAATAACACTTCATAGGCTTCTGGCGTGTTCGCACCATGTTCGCAACGATGACAATAATCCATGTTCACCGTCTCGACGGCAAAGCCTTGTCGTAAGGATTTTGAATTCAATTCAAAGGAAAAACCCTCATTCGGTTCTATTCTAATAGTGAGATAATTATTATCGGCAGGACAACTTTTGGCCAAAAGGCAATCCACAGCTTTAAATCTGATATGAATTACTGTTTCTTTTTTGCTCAGATTTTTGCCAGCCCGAACAAAAAATGGCACGCCCTTCCATCTTTTATTGTTTATCTCTAATTTAGCGGCGAAAAAGGTTTCAGTCGCGGAATTTGGCATCACCCCTTTTTCCTTTTCATAACCTTCGTATTGCCCAAGCAAAATATCGGTCACCCTGGTTTTTTTCAAGACTTTTACTTTTTCGGACCGTAGATACTCTCCGGAAATAAACTCCGGGGACTCCATGGCCACCAAAGATACTATTTGTAAAATGTGATTTTGGAGCATATCCTTTATTGCCCCGTATTTATCAAAATAGTTACCTCGGTTTTTGATACCAAAATTTTCGTCACAGATAATTTGAACGGAATCAATATGCTTGCTATTCCATAGTGGTTCCAAGACCCTATTGGTAAATCTTAACAGGGCAATATTCCCTACCAGTTCCTTACCCAAGTAATGATCAACACGGTAGATATTCTCTTCCTTAAAAACTTTATCAATAGCCCGGTTTATCCTTTTGGCGGAACGTAAACTGTCTCCAAATGGTTTTTCATAGAGCACTCTTTCCCATTTGTCATCCAAACTGTTTATTAAACCAACCCCGGCTAAATTTTTAGTGGCTAGCTCAAAATGTTCCGGCAAAGTTGCCAAATAAAAGAGTCGATTGCCGGACAGATCATCCGCTTTTTCTACTTCAACTATCTTGGCTCGCAGTTTTTCAAAATCTTTCTTATTACTGAAATCCAATTGCTGATAATGGGCGTGACTGCTTAGCTTATTCCACACTGCCTCATCCAAATCTTTTATAGACCCTTTTACCTCATCCAAAATAGAGTGAATGGTCGTATCGGACCGAGCAACGCCAATTAAAGAAACGTGTTCCACCGTATTCAATTTTAACAGTTTATAAATAGCCGGTATAAGCTTTAATTTAGCCAAATCCCCTGTGGCGCCCATAATAATGAAGGTGAATTTATTTTCCATACCTATCATCTTACTCTACTAAAATAATTTATGCTAATATGGCTTAATTATGGATGCACCATTACTTAAGAAAGTGAGAATAAAGATAAACAATTACAACTCACCACAAAAAAGACGAGCGATTTCAAGCGTCTACCCCCACCTTTCCCCAGCAATAACAAAAATCAAAAGACTTGGCCGTGATTTAAAAAACTACTGTCTTCATGGCCAACCATTCAGGAAAAGAGCTTTCTTTGACCACGTTTTAGCTAGGCATTCCTCACCTCTATTCAGAAAATTAGGAAATAGCGACCCTAAATTGCAAATAAACAAAATCCATAATTTAAAACTAGCAATTAATAAGCTTGACGGCATCGTCATACCACCTGGAAAAACTTTCTCCCTATGGCACCACTTAGGCAAGGCCACTAGTAAAAATGGCTACATGGAGGGCATGGTTATTTCTAATGGAAAGGTTTCGGCGGGAGTGGGCGGGGGCTTATGCCAGTTATCAAACTTCCTTTTTTGGATTCTTCTGCATTGTGACGTAAAAATCATTGAGCGCCACCATCACTCAGTGGATACTTTTCCGGATTCCGGCCGAACTATCCCTTTTGGCGCAGGAGCAACTATTTTCTGTAATTATTTAGATTTGAAATTAAAAAATATTTCTAAAGAACCACTACAAATAAAACTCTGGCTGACAGACAGCCAGCTTAAGGGCCAAATACTTTCAGTAAAAAACAAAGAAATTAAATTCCATCTCCAAGAAAAAAACCATTACTTCATAAAGAACGGGCTGGAATACTTCCGTTATAACGAAATTTGGCGAGAAAAGCATGTTCAGGGTATAAAGATTACAGAGGAAAAAATTGTGGAAAATTTTGCTCCGGTAAAATATGAGGTTAGCGAAAAATACCTGAAGGATAACGCTTTCCGGGTAATAGATATTAACTAGACTTACATTGTCCTTATTTTATTTTTTGGTATAATACTTGCATGGGAGATTCACTAAACTGGAGCGCGCCGGAATACCACCACTACCAAAGAAGTGCTGATTGGTTTTGGGCTGTCGGCATCATCACCGCCTGTATCGTTATTCTCGCCTTTGTCTTTGGTAATGCATTATTTGGAATTCTAATTTTGCTTTCAGCTGGTATTTTGGTTTATTACACCATCCGCGAGCCAATCGAAGTGGAATATGAAATAAATCAAAAGGGAGTCCAGGTGGGCAAGGAGCTTCACCCATATCTGACCATTGAGTCTTTTTGGGCGGAAACCCGTGGCGGTGAACCAAAACTAATTCTGAAATCCAAGAAAACGGTCATGCCCTACATCATTATTCCCGTCCACGAAGACAGTATTGATGAAATAACCACCGTCCTCAGGGAATTCCTGGAAGAAAAGGAGCTCTCCGAACCCGCCTCCCACAAGATCATGGAATATTTGGGTTTCTAATTTATCATGAGCATCCCGGATAAATATATTTATCTTACAGCCCTAATACCTTTCCTGCTTATCTGGGTTTTTATTTTTATAAGGAGAAAAGATTTGAGACGGGAAATAATTTTTATTAGCCTTCTAGCCAGTATCTTTAACGTCTTATCCTCCTACCTCTGGTGGACTAAGGACTGGTGGCGACCACCAACAATCACCGGCACGGTAGTGGGTGTTGAAGATATGTTACTGGGGTTTTTTTGTGGGGGTATCATGTCTGTTATTTATGATCTTATTTTCAATAAAAAATATTCGAAGCGTGCTCTTAAACACCGCCCTTTAAATGCTTATATTTTTCTCATATTCTCAACTTCTCTCATGGCCTGGCTATTTTATCGAGTTGGTCTGACCTCTTTCTGGTCCAGCACTATCAGTATGATTTTATTTGTCATTTTCATGATTTATATCAGGAAAGATTTGTTTTTTAATGCCCTGGTTTCTGGCACGGCCATGATGGCCATATCCATCTTGTTTTACATCATTATCATTACCCTATCCAATACTTGGATTGATAGCACTTACCTCCCCAGCTTAAGCGGTTTCCGAATCTGGAACGTGCCAGTGGAAGAATTTGTCTTTTGGTTTCTGGCCGGCATGTGGATTGGACCATTTTATGAATATTCCCTGGGGAAAAAGCTAAAAAGCATAGCGGTTAAATAAGACTTTATGATGTGCCCCTGGCAGGAATCGAACCTGCATTTCTCCCTTCGCAGGGGAGTGTCCTATCCATTGAACGACAAGAGCAATCCAAATACGTTAGCATAAATACCGTCAAATAACAAAAACCACCTCGTCTCCGAGGTGGTTTTTTTGCTTGAATTTATTTTGAGGCTTTAGCGAGCATCTTGGCTAGTCTGGATTTCTTGCGGGAAGCGGTATTCTTGTGGATCAAATTGGTCTTACAGGCTTTGTCTATAGCTTGGAAGGCGGTTGGCAATAATTTCTCGGCACCCTTGATATCCTTGGCGACAATCAGTTTCTTAACTTTCTTTACAGTATCGGAAACAGTGTCTCTTCTTTTCATATTAAATACGGCTTTGTGTTTGGAAGCTCTTAAGGCTTTTTTAGCTGATGATGTTATAGGCATGCGGAGAGATTAACACAGGTCTGGCTAAAATGCAACAAGAAGAGTGCTATGCTATAATCACCCCATGATCTCCAAGATAACCGGACAAGTGATCCACAAGGCGGATAAATTCCTAATTGTTGAAACAAATAATATTGGCTATAAGGTGTTTGGCACGGCGGATTTGCTTAACTTGGCCAGAGCGGAGCAAGAACTCAAAATCTGGACTTATTTGGCGGTGCGGGAAAATGCCCTGGACCTGTACGGTTTTGTAGATAAAAAGGAGTTGGATTTTTTCGAACTCCTTATCACTATCTCCGGCGTGGGGCCAAAGACCGCTTTAAATATATTAAATGTGGCCAACGTTGATTCCCTGCGCAAAGCCGTCTCTACCGGCGAAACCGCCCACCTGACTAAAGTCTCCGGCTTGGGCAAAAAGATGGCGGACAAGATTGTTTTGGAATTAAAAGGTAAACTCGGTTCTTATGAAGAAATTAATCTCGGTCTAAAGGAAGAGATAGACGCCTTGGAAGCTTTGAAAGCCTTGGGCTATTCACACAAAGAATCCCGTGAGGCGCTGCAGGAAATAAACAAAGAAATCACCACCACCAGCGGCCGGGTGAAAGCCGCTCTGAAGCACTTAGGAAAATAAGACGACCCGTGTGTCCCAAAGCAGGAACACACGGGTCTGTTTCAGACTGATCGGGGCCAGACCGAACACCAACTGGGTTGGTCAGGCGAGGATGAGAGAAGACCGCAGATCCTCATCTTCAAGCCGTACAAGCAACCCATGAAACGGATACCCTTTGACTCGGGGCGGACCAGACAGAGACACAGTTGATGGGTCTCCTCTTGACCATCCTTATCAAAGGTTATCGAAACCTTCGGATCCACACAGTTGTGGATATTTTCGAGTAAACCCTTGCCATCATGCGACATTCTGACCACCGGCCTTACAACTCCACCTTCAGCGCATCTCATAAATCTCCTCCTTTTTTCGAGAACTTCTGCCTTCCAAATTACTCCTTTTTCTACCAAAGTCAATGTATAAAAAAACGGAGCGCATTATACGCCCCGTTGCCCCAAGAAGGATCGATACCTTATGATACAAAGACAAGTCTGACAGCTTCGCCAGACTTGGTCGGTCTGGTTTTTACCCGACAACCGGAAATATTCGGGATTTTGTTAGTAAGGGCGAAGTTACCGACCTGCGCGGAATCCACGACAGACAACATCATGCCTGACAAAATCTTTACTCGGTTGATAATGGCCCTGACGAAGCGGTAATTAACATTCACCCCAATTCGTCTGGGGCAACTTTTACCATCAGAGCATGAGGCGACAAACAATTCGTTTCGGGCAACAATAGAGACCGAAGTAGCTCCGGCCTCAGCTGCACAACGAAGAATCTGTATAAGAACGTGGAGGGCGGGTAAATCCTCCACGTTCACGAACAATCGTTTCCGGTAAATCCTCTTTCGCCTGTTCATACTTCTCTTTCCTTTCTGTAAGTGAACCAATGACCTCGGTTCAGGTAACCCGAGCCAGAATCATCGCTTCCCCGCCAACTACGAAAATGGTGGTGAGAGAAAAGACAATCTCTCGACAATTAATTGACGCCTGGAATTCCCCCAGGTACCCGATAGAACTTTCGGCAACGTCTGGAAACTTCCCGTGACTCTTAATCATCAACCAAACCTCTTTCTTGATCTGACGATAAAGTTTAGACCCGTCTCCTAGGGAGACCGGTTGAACGGAATTAACGTTCCTGGCTCCAGCGAGACTAAGACGGCTCACCGAGAGTTTCCCCCCTTGTTGGAGAAAAGTCACTGTGACCGCACCCGCCTTGACGGCTTCAAACAATACGAGGCTGAAAAACTTGATCGCCTCCACTCGCTTCTGAGCTACTATCCTTCTGTCCTTCATCTATCTATCTCCTGTTTTGTGTTTATTGTACAACCCTGTCTGCCTTTCAAATTACGCCTTTTTCTGCTAAAGTCAATGTATGGAAAAAATCCTTGGGCAGATAAAAAGACTTATCCCGAAAAAGATTTTCACTTTTTTCCAACCGATTTACCACTGGAAGTTGGCACTTTTGGGTGCCTTGATATACCGTTTCCCATCCCGAAAAATCAAAGTGGTGGCCGTGACCGGGACCAAGGGCAAAACTTCCACAGTGGAATTTGTAAATGCCATTCTGGAGGAAGCGGGTTTTGTGACCGCGCTCGCCGGCACTTTACGTTTTAAAATCAAAGAGAAAAGCAAACCAAATATGCACAAGATGACCATGCCGGGACGTTTTTTTATCCAACGTTTCTTGCGTCAGGCGGTAGATGCCAAATGTGATTATGCCGTGATTGAAATTTCCTCCGAGGCGGCCAAGCAATATCGGCACAAGTTCATAGACTTGGATGCCCTGATTTTTACCAACCTGGCACCGGAACACATCGAGTCACATGGTTCTTATGATAAATATTTGGAAGCCAAATTAAACATTGCCCATTCTCTGGAGAAATCGCCCAAAAAAGGTAAGATAATATGCGCCAACATTGATGATAAGGAGGGACATAAATTCCTAAATGTAAACGTGGAGAAAAAAGCTCCATACTCCCTTAAAGACGGTGAGCCGATTGTCTGCCATAGTGACGGTGTGAAATTTGTCTGTGAAGGTATAGAGATACAAAGTAAACTACCGGGGAAATTTAACGTTTATAATATGCTGGCGGCTTGTACTTACGCTCGAGCCTTGGGTATCAGTATGGAAAGCATCAAGGCCGGATTGGAAAAGGTGATAGAAATAAAAGGCCGTGGGCAAAAGATTCCAAATACATTGGGGTTTGATGTGATTGTGGATTATGCACACACGCCAGACTCACTGCAGGCCTTATACACCGCCTTTCCAGAAAAAAAGAAAATCTGCGTCCTTGGTAGTTGTGGCGGTGGACGTGATAAATGGAAAAGAAAAGAGATGGCTGAAATGGCGGATAAATATTGCGCCGAAATCATTCTCACCGATGAAGACCCGTATGATGACGAACCAAAAGAGATAGTCGAAGATTTAGCAAAATATACTGGTAGAAATAAGACGGAAATTATTATGAATCGCCGGCAAGCTATTGCCTCGGCCATCAAGCTTGCCAGGACTGGCGATATGGTTTTAATTACTGGTAAAGGAACAGACCCGTATATTATGCGCAAGAACGGCACTAAAGAACCATGGAGTGACGCCGAGGTAGCTAAAGAAGAAATAGAAAAATGCCAGAATTACCTGAGGTAGAAACCATTAAACGAGAACTCGATAAGAGCCTGAGAAACAAGGTTGTTTCTGGCGTGAAAATTCTCTGGCCGAAGACTGTTCTCCCCACCTCCATAATTGACTTTACCAAAATAGTCACTGGTAAAAAAATTCTTGGTTTGGAACGTCGAGCTAAGATGCTCCTCATCCACTTAACTAATAAAATTAGTCTGGTGATTCATCTGAAGATGACTGGACAACTGATCTTTGTGCCTAAAAAAGGGAAAGCCATTACTGGCGGCCACCCCACTTCGGACGTGCAGACACCCGGACGACACACTCGCCTTATCTTCACTTTTAAGGACGGTGGTGACCTATATTTCAATGACTTGCGAAAATTCGGCTGGGTAAGAATTTTGGATGAAAAATTAAAAAAGTATATTCAGACAGAAGTGGGCATAGAGCCCCTATCCCCCAAGTTTACGGTGGCAAACTTTGAGGAAATCCTGAAAAAATATTCCCGCAGGACGGTGAAACAAGTTTTACTCGACCAGAAATTGATTGCCGGTATCGGGAATATTTATGCGGACGAAAGTGCTTTCCTGTCTAAAGTTCTTCCAATGCGAAAAGTGGAAACCTTAAATAAAAAAGAAATAACTGATTTACATAAGAATATTATTGCCGTATTAAGACTTTCCATTCGAAAGAAGGGTACTTCTTCGAAAAACTATCGCCGCAGCAACGGCGAGAAGGGCGGTTTTGTTCCTTATCTTATGGTCTATGGACGTAAGGATCAGAAATGCAAAATCTGCGGTACCAGAATAGTAAAAACTAAACATGCCGGCCGTGGGACACATTATTGCCCAGTTTGCCAAAAATAGTTTTTTAAATTAAGATATCTCCTTTATGAATGAAGACGTGTTGTGGGTACTTAAAATGATCTTTATCTTATTCTGCCTCTGGTTCGTTGGCGGCGGCCCAGCGCGCCTGAAACAAGAAACAGCCGCTAACAGCCAGCCTGTTATAAAAAAACAAAACACGGCTAGTGTTTATCAACCAAAGGTTTACACCCAAACTATTATTCTTAAATGAATTAGATACTTAAAATCCTAAACACAGCCACGCCAAACGCCACCGAAACGTTAAGTGATTCCTTCTGGCCCAACATTGGTATTTCGGCAATAACATCAACTAGTTTTAAAATTTTCGGTTTCACCCCCTCCACTTCCTCTCCCATTATAAAAGCCACTTTGCCATTTTTATCTAATTTTACTTTTTTATAATCCATCGAATTCTCAGCTTGCTCTATTGCCACTATCAGATAACCGACCTTTTTCAAATCTTTAAGCACCTTTATTGTATCCTCCTCATATTTCCAAGATATACTTTCTTCAGCCCCTAAGGCTACTTTAGCAATATCTTTCCTTGCCCGACCAAACCGATCTGTCGGTGTCGGCGTAGTTCCACAAAGTATCATCTGCCCCACGCCAAGCGCATCGGCAGTCCTAAATATGGAGCCAACGTTATGCGTGCTTCTTATATTGTCCAAAACCACCACTATTTGTTTCTTCTCTTTATTCATGTTTTATATTTTATGTTATACTATATGACATGCAAACATTCAACCTATTCCCCCAATTATTTTCCTACAGCTTATTGGCGCCTCTCATTTTGAGAGTGGTGGTTGGTTTTATTTTCTTGAATCTAGGTTATTTAAAAATGACCAAGGAAAGGCCGGGTTGGATAAGCTCCTTGCATATTTTAGGAATAAAACCGGCTGGTTTTTTTACCGGCCTTCTGGCAGCTGTCGAGGTCCTTGGCGGCCTGCTTTTACTCGTCGGCGCTTATACCCAACTTGCCACTCTCATATTAGCCATCATCTGTATCAGTGAACTCTTGGTGGAATATAAAGAGGAATCCATTCTAAAAAGGGATATGGTTTTTTATCTATTACTCTCCGCCATCTGCCTCTCCCTTCTGCTCACTGGTCCCGGCCTCTTTGCTAGAGATATACCGTTGTTGTAATCAAACGGGCTTCTTAAGAATTTTATCTCTCAACAACTCTCCCATTCTCTAGCCAAAAATCATAACCAATGTATACGGTTTCACCTCGACGAACTTTTTCTTGTTTATTTCTAAATTGTTCCATAAAAGTCACTGTGGGTTTTATGGCTGGTTCGGCTAAACTTTTCGCTCTGATCGGTAAAATTTCCGCCACCAGATTCCACACTTCTTTCCAATCAACTAGAGTCATTTTCCTGTTGGATGACAAAATCAGACTGTCACGATCACTCATTGAGTCATTTACGGTCAAAGTTATCCCCTTTCCCTTCATAACTTGAACAAGTGAATCAGGGGCTGAAAGTGGCGTGGTCTCCTTAAAAACACTGAAATACTGTTCCCTGGCCCCAAGGCGATCACTGTCAAAACCGGATTCGAAAGTGTGGTAGCCTTTTCTGTTTAATTTAATCATTGCTTCCGCAACTTGCGGTTCAAGGCTTTCCCAGTATGTCCCCGCCTCAATTTCTTCGTCAGAGGCAAGTGGTTTGGTCTCCAGTCTTCTCTTCAGAGCCTCCTTTGTTTGAGTATTAGCTTCTTCTTTTAAAATAGCTTCCTCTGTAAAAGACTGGAGGATGTCAAGATGATCAAAAATTTTTGCGTCGACATTTTCAAAATAATAAAGAATATAGGAGTGATCCGAAACTATCTTTTCCAGCCACGGAATTTCCTTTATCTTCTTTAGAACAAAAGCTCTTTTACTCTCGCTAATCAGGCTTTGCAGCCTTTCTCTTTCCAGATCATCGGCAATTTCCACGGACGCCCAGAAGGCATCTGAGAATTCATTAGCCTCCAGTAATTTTAGTACCGGTTGGCCGACATTATTAAGTTTTTCGTCATTTGGCAAAATATTACTTGATTTAATCAGTGTTTAAATTCTTGACCAGAGCGTCTAGTTTCCCTTTGGTTGCAAGCAGGATACTTTGTTTTTGATCACGGAACAAAGACAAATATTCATCCTCGCTTATCTCATTATTATTAAATCTTAAATCAAGATCGGTTGTTGCCTTAGCCAAATCTTCTTTTGAGGTCGAGATGATGGCTTCTATTTCTTTCTTGAACGCCGTCAATTCTCCCTCTTTATCCTCGAGTTTTTTAACATATTCCGCGATCAGTTTTTTTATCTCTTGTTGTGTATCCATTGTGTTTATATTTTAAATAACTGTCTGACTCCTATCTTAGTTCCTTGCCCAGCCAGATGGACGGCACTGGCGGCCACCTTGAGAGTTCGGTGTGCCACGCCATCTTTCCCCAGAAAAAGTTTAAAAGCGTCCTTGGTATAGCTATCAAAACCATAGCCTTTACTGTAGAGGGTTTTTATAGCATTCAGGAATAAGGTGGTTGGAGTTTTGAGAATAACGGAGACACCCGCATCAAATGTATTACTGCCAAGATGGCCCAAAATATCCATAAACTCGGCATTTTCTCTAGCCATTTCGGCTTGAAAAGCTGGAGTCATCCCTCGTGCTTCCCGCGCATTCATCATGTTTTCAAATATACCCATGTTCACATGATAACATGTGGTAAGTTAAATGTTAACTGATTTTCGTTCAAAGCAGTCAATTTTGTCATGGGCAATTGGACATTTAGCCTTATTTTTGTTATATTTTTCCTGTTCCGCCCGTAGCTCAGTCGGTAGAGCAGCTCCCTTTTAAGGAGACGGTCGTGGGTTCGATTCCCCCCGGGCGGACATTTAAAAATAAGCGCCTAGGCGCTTATTTTTAAATGTCCGCCCGAGCAAACAAACAATTTTGTTTGCGTGGGGGAAGAGAAAAGGTTCTCCCATATTTTTGAGCAATTCCTATTGTGAAAAAATGGGAAACCTCTACTGTCCATGTAATGGAAGATCTCCCCCGGGCTCCTCCCCCGTTTTATGCTATAATTTCCACATGAAAAACTTACAAAAAGGTTTTGTGGCTCCTATATTAATAGCAATAATTGCTTTATTAGTAGTTTGTACCGGAATGTATGTTTATAAAAAAAAGACAAATGGAAATCAAACTAGCAACATAAGTAATACGTCAACTGCCAAACAAAATATTATAACTCCGGATAAATTAAAAAATGAAATATCACAATGCGAGAACTCTTTTCAAAAGGAGAATGCCATAGGTGATTGTATAACCAAAGTGGCAATCAGGTACGAAGATTATGATACTTGCAAGAAACAACTAAAATTTCGAATTGCTCAAGCGGCTGCTTTTGGCGAAAGTGATGTTAACAGTTATGTAAATAACTATATAGATCAATGTACCGCAGAAGTTGCCGGCTCACGGAAGGATCTAGATATTTGTGGGACCTTAACAGACAGTGGGGCATATCGACCTCGTACTATTTGTTATACTAGCGTGGCAGTAAACAAAAAAGATATTTCTATATGTAACTTAATTACATTCAATCAGAACGAACAGATTGAGAGTTGTAAAAGACAAATATTGGCTACTGAGGCTTTAAGTATTCCCCTATCTCAGTGGAAAACCTATGCAAACCTAGAGTACGGTTTCACTTTTAAGTATCCTCCAAATATAACGATCACAGAATCAAACAAAAATAGTACCTCGACCGGATCATTACTGAATGTTGAAACAAAGGAAATGGGCGGTTTTAAGGTACAAGTAAAGAAACCGAAAGATTATTCATTTAATGTCCAGGTTGATTCAGGTAATTATATATATCTGCCTGACCAAAAAATTTGGTTTGATACTGATACAAAACAAAATATTTGCTCAAATAAAGTGGAACCTTTTATGAACCCAAAACAAATTCTGAACGACCGTGGGTATAAGGTTGCACATTTTGGTACCGGAGACGCCTGTTTTTCATACGGAGAAAATATCGCAGTTACAACTGACGGCTTTTTAATAATAATCGGTACAATGCAAGACTGTAATATATTAAATGATGAAATCTCCATACAAAAAATGATGTTAGATAGTGTTGATTATACGAAACCGCTAGAAAATGTATGTATGTAAGACTCCTCCACTAGCGACTTACACTCATAAGAACTATCGCTCAAAATAGTCATAATAATCTCTTGTTGTGGGGACAAATCTAGAGCCCCAACACAAACTTCTCCAACGCCACGGCAAAATCCGCATTACCACGGTGAGCTTCGTGATACATTTCAAAAAGAGTGGTAGACATTTCCTTTAGTTTTTTCTCTGCTTCATCTGTGGTGTGACCAAAGTTTTTGGCATAGGATTTTGCTTTGGTAAAAACGAAAGGATTGAGTCCGGCCTCACCGGCATCCTTGGATTTCAAAGCGGCAAGCATGGATTTCACTTGCCAAAAAAACATGGCGTGCACTTCCTCAGAGGCCACTTCTTCCACTAAAGCGTCCTGATATAAAGTCCACAGCATTTTTTTATTCCTCTCGCCTAATGTATTGGCAAAGTCAAAGAAACCTATCTTCTCCCCCTTCAAAGCCAGCTCTTCTTTCTTGCTCAATCTTCTTTCTGGTTCCTTAAACTCTTCTATCTTTTGCGCGTATTTCTCAAACTTTTCCAGCTCCTTCTTATTCAACTTCGCTTCCAGAAACACGAAAAAATTTGGTGATTCCGAAATTTCTTTAATTTTTTTGTGCAAAATCTCAGAGATGCCCGCTTCACCAAAAAGCGAATCCGCAAACACGATAGAACCGGAATAAAAAAGCCCCTGGCTGGCCGTGAGCTCATCTAATTTATTGGCTGAAAAATCCTCGGTGCTCAGTTTAAAAAACTCCGCCCCTTCGTGTTTCTTCTTGGCCGCTTCCACCGCCTTGTGCGCCATCGTCCTGGCCTTTGTTTTATCCGTGCCGTGAAAAAGGTAAATCATTCCCCCAGTTTAAGATTTATACATAAAAATGTAAAGCTGTTTTACTTCATTTCTCCCCAGTTATCCCCCACTTTATACTCCACTTTACACACTACACCCTTAGTCTGCTCCGGGCTGACCACTGTTTCCATAATTTCTTTTATTCTGGGAGCTATTTTAGACACCAAACCCTCTTCCATTTCAAAAACCAATTCGTCATGAACCTGCAAAAGCAGGTTAACTTTTTCCAAGAGATTTTCTTTCTTTAAATAATCATTTACTTTTATCATGGCCAATTTAACGATATCAGCCTCTGTTCCTTGGATGGGCGCATTGATAGCCATCCGTTCATTCATAGCTTTAATAAATGGGATCTTACTTTTTATACCCTCAAAATACCTTCTCCTGCCAAAAAGTGTCTCAGTATAACCACTCCGCACCGTATCAGATTTTACAGCATCAAGATAAGAAGCAAGACCACTAAACTTGGCAAAATAATCGTCATAAAATTTCTGAGCTTCCTTCCTGTCTGTTCCTAAATTAACTTTCAAGGCGGAAACACCCATGCCATACATAATACCAAAGTTAATCACTTTGGCCTTGCGGCGCATTTCCTTGTCCACCTTGTCCAAGGAGACATCAAACACCTCTGACGCCACGGCAGTATGAACATCTTCTCCTCGCCTAAAGATCTCCAGTAATTTCTCATCCCCGGACAAAAAAGCGGCAATCCTAATTTCGATTTGCGAGTAATCAAAAGCGACCAGTTTTTCTCCCGCGGCCGCTCGGAAAGCTTTACGTACCTCCTGGCCAAGCTCACTTTTATTGGGTATATTCTGTAAGTTTGGATCTTGAGAGGACATTCGTCCGGTGGTCGTTCCTGTCTGCAGAAATTTTGCGTGCAGACGCCCGTCCTCCGCCACCATTCCTGGAATATTATCAATATAAGTGGAAAGTATTTTTTGCAATTCCCTATATTCCAAAATCAAACCGATGATCGGGTGCAGATCTCGCATCTTTTCTAATTCAGATTCCTTAGTGCTGACTTTTCCCGCAGCCGTCTTTTTCTGATTTTTTACGACTAGACCCATTTTCTCAAACAGGACTTCCCCCATTTGTTTCGGAGAATTAATATTAAACTCTCCGCCGGCCAAATTCCAAATCTTTTTCTCTAAACCGGCTAAAATTTTATGATTCTCAACAGAAAGTTTTAACAAAACATCCTTATCCACCACTACCCCCCTCTCTTCCATTTTCTTTATAATCGGAATCAGCGGTTTCTCAATGTGCTCAAAGACTTCGTCCAGCTTCTTGTATTTGATTTCCTCCAAAAGTGCCAGTCGAGCCTCCTTCAAATCTTTCTTAGCCGACATATTAAGAACATCCTCAATCTTCGGATTGGTGATATTGGAGTTAATAAGCCACAGAGCTATCTGTGCTTCTTTTAGTTCCTCTTCTGACAACTCGCTATCAACGAAAAGTTGGTTATTTACCTTCTCCACTTCGGCTTTTTTTTCCGCCGGCTTCTCCCCAGTTTTTCCGGTCAAAACCTCTTTCAGTCTTGTCCCTAAAGTCCTAAATTCCAAATCACTCCAGAGTTTCAATACTTTCTCCTGGTCCAAATTTTCTTCCCAGGTTTTTTCTGGAATGGCAAAATCAATCGGTGCATCCCGCCTGATAGTGCCGAGCATTTTGGAAAACTGCGCTTCTTCTTCCCCAGTTTCCAGTAAGCCGACTATTCTGTCAGTAATCCCAACTTTTTTAAAAGCTTCCTTTCCGCCTCTAGCTTTTAATTTTTTATAAATATCTTCGATACTGCCAAAATTAGAAATTAAAATCTGAGCCGTCTTTTCTCCTATTCCTTTTATCCCGATAATGTTATCGGATGGATCCCCGCGCAGACCTTTATAATCCGGCAGGAGCTTGGGTAAAAAGCCAAACCTTTCCACGACCGCCTTTTCGTTATAGATAATGGTATCCTTAATTCCCTTTTTTAAAGTATAGACGCGCACTTTATCATCAACTACGAGTTGCAAGGTGTCCATATCGCCGGAGGCGATGATTATATCCAGGTCCTTATTTTCCAAATTCTTCTCCACCAAAGTACCAATCATATCATCGGCTTCAAAACCTTCCTTCTGATACATGGGAATGTTAAAGGCTTCAAAAATTTCCCGGGATTTTTTCAACTGAGATACCAGCTCCTCATCCGTCTTCGCCCGGCCGGCCTTATAATCCTTGTAAGCTTCATGTCGGTAGGTGGGTTTTGGTAAATCATAACAGGCCACAATATAATCCGGTTTCAAATCCGCAATAATTTTCAGCAGCATTGTGGACAAACCATACAAGGCGCCCGTTGGCTCTCCTTTGCTTGTGGCAAAATCCGGCAAGGCGTGATAAGCACGGTGCACAATCGCGTGAACATCCAAAAGCACCAGTTTTTTAGTCTTTTGCGGCATTTATGAGGAGATTATAGCACAAACCTAATTTGTGCGAACACACCGGACGCTAAACGTGGCATCCTTGTCGAAGGAGCTCTGGTTATTATCAGAAAAAATCTGAAACTGGGCGGAATTGGAATTAAACTCCGTGGAGGACCAATAGGCGGACGTTGTAAACCCGCCTATGACTGAACCTGTGTCATCACAATTCCCATTCCCGCTCTTGCAATTACTATTTTGAAAAAGCACATTCAATTCACCGCTCGACGGCAAATACCAGTCATTGTGTCCGTTGGCCGTTGAATTGTTACACGCCTGTGCAGCCGGATATTCAGACAAATCAGCGCTCAAGGCCTTTAATGTCGTTATGTTGTTTCTCCCTTCAGCCACGTCTATTGCTCCGGTTGTAACACCCTTTGGTCCCCAAGCGTAAGTTCCGGCATCGCTCGACGTGGTGCGAAGCGTAGAACTGACATACACCGTACCATCCGCACACTCTGTGCCGATTTCAGGCGTGCCATCGCAAGGATCAGTTGGCGGAGTGTAAGGATAATCATGCACCGTCACGCTACCAACACATGAACCTTGACTCGAATAAGTATCATCCACTTGTCCACCCTGACTCCAAAAAATATTGGTTCCGTCTCCTTTCGTTGTGCTAATTTTGTAACCCGAAGGCGGATTTCCGTCAGACCAAATATAGTAAGGGCCGCCAACTTGTTTATAGGACATACTAGTGGAATAATCACCATAATCTCCATCCTCCACATAATCTCCACTCACATCCGGATTGGCTCCCACACCCAGAGTTACAACCTTGGCTATGACTGGTGCTGGCACATACGTCCCCCTCACCCCCAGATAGGTGGTGCCGGTGGCAACGTTTGCGGGATTGATCAGCGTAGAGAGAGAGGAATAGATGGAGTCGAGCGAAGACAGAGTGGGAGTGGTAGCGGCGGTGGCTGGCAGATAGGGATG
>CAIJNK010000012.1 GCA_903822075.1 uncultured bacterium | reverse complement strand
CATCGCCAAAGCTTTTTGAACTTGCAGAACCGAGCTTATTCTAGCCGAATCACGGGCTTTTTTCCGAGCATCATTCAGGGAAGCAAGTACTATGGATGTCAAAAGGCTGATAATGGATATCACCACCAGAAGCTCAACCAATGTAAATCCTTTTTTTGCGTTAATTCCTTTCATCTTAATTTAAGGCTCTGTAAAAGAAGTAAAAAGACAGGGCAAAACAGATAATGGCGACGATTATCATTACCAATTTAGCCTGTCGTTCGGTCTTGGCCAATTTGATCTTTATCAACCAACCGGTAAGGCCCTTGGTGCCGAAATCTATAACCGGATTCTCATTCTCGCAAATTTGTTCGTTTGTTTCTGCCATGTTTTTAAATTTAATTATGATTAATAAAAGCTGATAAATTTATTCTATTTTAACGAAAGAAGGTTTTTTTCGGACTCCTCGGCATACATTTTTTGAATCTCAGCCGTGGACAGGGCCATGTTGTAAAAGCGGGCGTAGGCGATGTTACCGGTGAATCTCGACGAGCCTTCATAATAAGATCCTAAAGCAAATGGTAAATTGGAATAACTATACGCTGAGGGTATTGTCATCTGTCCCTCTAATTTACCATCCAAATATACCTTCATACTGCCATTATCATAGCTGCCAGCAACCATATACCACTTGTCTTGGGATAGTGTGCTTACACCACTTAGTAAATGAGTAACATCGTTTCCGGTTGCTGAAACACCAAATACGATTTTTTTAGTTGTATCAATCGATAGATAAGGAAGAACCTGCCCCATAATATACATTTTTTGACTAAAAGCTGCTGGCTTAACCCAAGCCATTAGGGTATAAGCAGATGTAAAAATGAAATTCATTGATGATTTATAGGGAATACTGATATAGCCAGTACCATCAAATTTCAAGGAGGCCTTCATCGAGGGGAATGGAACATTAGTTCGATCAGTTGAAGCGAGCGCTAAAGTGACACCACCGGTTACATTTCCATTATTATTTGAACCAGAATTGTCCAAGACTTGCCCTCCGACAATGTCATCCAAGTTCCACGACCCCACGGAATATGCCCCATTGGTGTGTTCCATTAGGAGTTCGATTAAGGTAAAACCTTTTGTAAAAGGAGACTTTTTCATCTTTTAATGCAGAGCTTTATAAAAGAAATAGATAGACAAGGCAAAACAGACAACCGTGACGGTAACCATGACTTTTTGAGCACCGGCCTCGTCCTTGGCCAAACCCATTTTGATTACGAGATCAGAGATGCTACCTTTTTTCTTTGGCTGGTAGTTATAGCCTAAAGCTTGATGTTCATCAAATTCAACAGACATTTTTTTTGACCCAACGTGGGCGAATTAGCTAATAAATTTTATTACCCATCAATTATACAGCTCCAAGGTCATTTTTACCATAGTATCCTTGGTAAAATCTGTTAATATCTTTTTTTGAATGTTTTGTCCAAAAATCGCCCCTTTTTCAGGCTTAGCCAGATAGTAAGCCAGAGCCTTTTGGATTTCGTCCGGTTCTTTGGGACGGACCAAAATGCCGTTTTGCATGTCGTCAATGATCTCCGGTATACCACCGACACTGGAAGCAATAATCGGTAAACCGGCTAGGCCGGCCTCAAGTAAAACGTAGGGCAACGCTTCTGTGATAGAAGTTAAGGTAAAAATATCAAAGGCTTTGAGGTACTTTTCCGCCTCGCCAACACGGCCGATTAGAAAGATAGTGTCATCTAGCTGGTAACGGTTAATTCTTTGTTGAAGTTTTTTCCGTCTTTCGCCCTCGCCGATAATAATCAAAATTGGTAAATCATCTCGGTTTTCAATTGCCATATCCAGGAGATGCATGGCTTCAATCAAATATTTTAAGCCTTTATTCTTATGCAGTTCGGAAATGGTACCCAACCAAAAATTCGTTCCGATTTCTAAATCTACAGGCAGTCTGGAGCGAATTTTTTCCCGGGCGGCGGCTTTACTTAGGAAATCAATCTTTTCCAGGCCATTTTTGATGACGCTTATTTTATTACCGATGCTGTCACCTTTAGAAATCTGATTTTTGGTCTGTTCGGAAACCGCGATGGTTTTATGTGAAAGTTTTATGGTGAGCCGGTGAAGCCAATACAAACCTTTTTTCTGAAGTGGACTGCGGTCTTCATTGAAGGCCCAGCCATGAGCGGTAAAAATGATTTTAGGCACGTGGGTCAGACGGCCGGCCAGTGCGCCGATAAAACCCATCTTTGAGCTGTTTAAGTGCAGGATGTCCGGCCTTTCTTTTCTGAGGATGTTTATAATTTTAAAGAAAGAAACAATATCTTGCCAAAATTTTATCTCTCGACCCAGAGATTCCAAAGTGATGTTGCGTATTTGGGCCGAAGAGAGCCGTTCATTTAAAATTCCGGTTCCGCCGGTCAGGACAGTTACTTCAAACTTATCTTTTGGCAGGGAAGTGGCTAAATCATAAACATATTTCTGCGCCCCGCCCCAATTGCTTTTCGTGATACCGTATAGGATTTTTATCTTCTCCGTCATATCTTTCTTCCAGTATAGCATATTTCCAAAGTTGAAGAATATACCAAAAAATGTATACTTTAGTTCTTATGAAAATCGTGAATAGAAAAGAACCTTGGCTGTTGCTTAGCGGTGACGTTCTGGTCTTTATCTTTTCCTTGTGGCTTTCTTTGTTTTTTCGCTTTGGAAAGTGGCCGGTTCAGTCGGTTTTCCTGAACCTTTTATGGCCCTTTAGTATCCTGTTCGTCATCTGGTGCCTGATTTTCTTTATTGCCGGTCTTTACGAAAAACACACCACAGTTTTTAAAAGTCATTTACCAATCCGTGTCTTATACACCCAGTTATTTAATAGTTTTTTGGCGGTCGTTTTCTTCTACTTTGTCCCGTATTTTGGTGTCACACCAAAGATTATTCTCTTCATCTATATAATTGTTTCCCTCATTTTGATTTCCGCTTGGCGAATATATGGTCAGAAAGTCTTTGGTTTGAAAGTTCGGGAACCAGCCATGATTTTGGGCCGAGGACCGGAGCTTTCCCTGCTTATCCAGGAGGTAAATGACAACCCGCGTTACGGCTTGAACTTTGTCTCCTCGTTTGACCTCGACCGATTTGCTGAGGTGGATTTCGAGCAGGAAGTGACTGGGAAAATAATTTCAGCCGGCATAACGGTGGTCGTCATTGATTTGCAAAACGATAGACTGAAGAAATCCCTTTCATATTTTTATGACTTGCTATTTTCTCGAGTCCGTTTTGTCGATATAAATAATCTATATGAAGATATCTTTGACCGTGTACCGTTATCTCTCTTGGGCTATGACTGGTTTCTGAACAATGTCTCCTTGTCACAGAGTGTTACTTACGACACTTTCAAACGGACGATGGATGTCATCTTCTCTTTTGTTTTTGGTCTGCTTTCCCTTATTCTTTATCCGTTCATTTGTCTGGCTATCAAATTAGAGGATCATGGTCCTATTTTTATTGTTCAAGACCGAATTGGCAAGAATAATAAATTGATCAGGATTATTAAATTCCGCACGATGAGTTTCAATGACAATGAATCCCTCGACAAAACTCACGATCCGCGAGGGATAAATAAGATTACTAAGGTCGGCGGTTTTTTGCGAAAAAGCCGGCTGGATGAAATACCGCAACTTTGGAATGTTTGGAAAGGGGATTTGTCTTTGATTGGTCCGCGACCGGAATTGCCGGCTTTGGCTAAGGTCTATGAAGGGGAAGTGTCATATTACAATGTCCGTCATCTGATTCCACCGGGACTGTCCGGCTGGGCCCAACTGTATCATGAAAACCATCCGCATCAGGGAGTGAATACCGAGGAAACAAAAAACAAATTATCTTATGATTTGTATTACATCAAAAACCGTTCGCTCTTTTTGGATTTAAAAATCTCCCTAAAAACAATCAAGGCACTTTTGTCCCGGACAGGGAAGTAAATTTAAAAAGTTATCCCCATTTCCTTTATTTTTCCCAATAATCTGGTTGTAGTCACCAGTTTGTTCGTGATATAATAGCCCCAGTATGAAGTTCAAAACCTTCTTCAGTAAAACCCTGCTTTCTATTATCTTTGTCTCGGCTATTT
>CAIJNK010000011.1 GCA_903822075.1 uncultured bacterium | reverse complement strand
TCCGGTAACTCTTCTTCTGTATATAAAAATTATGACAGCGCTGGTACTAAACTCGGAACGGTCACAATCACTTCCGGTTCACAATCCGTAACAAGAACTTGTCAGACCGTGATCCAGAGCGTTGTAGTTCAAAATGATCTTTACGTTTCTTGTAGTGCTAGCCCATCAACAGTAGACACTGACGAGGACGTAACTTGGTATGCCAATGCATCTGGTGGTAACAGCTCCTACAGCTATGATTGGTCCGGAACAGATAATTTAGATGGTAGTAGTCGAAACGTAACTTGGAGCTATAGTGATAGCGGAACGAAACGGGCAACCGTTACTGTCACTTCCGATGGCCACACCGTCAGTGCTTCCTGTACGGCTCGAGTGATTGATACCGAAAACACTAATGATAATTTATCTGTATCCTGTTATGCTAGCCCATCGACTGTCCAAACCGGTACCCGAATGTATTGGTACGTGAATGTTTCCGGCGGAGACGGTGATTATAGCTATGACTGGTTAGGTACCAATGGTTTGAACAGTTCAAGTCGTTCTCCAGCCATGACTTATTCGAGCACGGGCCAAAAGTCTGCAACCATCACCGTGCGCGACGGTAATGGTAATCGGGATTCCGACACTTGCTACTTGAATGTGAATCAGAGTAATACGGTCTTGGCTTACACGGACAGTTATCAGCAGCCATTAGCGAGCGCGGTTTACTTGAGCCAAGTACCTTATACCGGGGTGGCTGACAATATGAAGTTGTATTTGTTCATTGGTATTCTGGCCTTCCTTAGTGCTTGGATTACTTATATTGTCATCTCTTACAAGAAAGAAAGTGGGGAATTGAATTAACTAAATAGGGAAATATAAAAAAACAAAAAAACCTTCGGAACTTCCGAAGGTTTTTTTGTTTTTTTATAATCTCTCTGAAATTTCTTTCTGTAATTTTATTTTCAGATTTTCTAAAGTGACTTTTTCCTGTTTGGCGCCGTCACGAATTTCAAGCGCTAGCTCACCGGACTCAATTTCCTTGTCGCCAATCACGAGCATGTAAGGCACCTTGTTATTTTTCCCATTGCGGATTTTCTTGCCCATGCCTTCATCACTGCCGTCAAAATCTACCCGGATATTCAAAGCTTTCAATTCATTGGCAATATCCTGAGCAAACTGGTTGTGATTTTCTCGGACGGGGATTATCTTGATCTGAGTCGGGGACATCCATAAAGGAAAATTACCTTCGCAGTGTTCAATAAAGACGCCGAGGAAACGTTCCAATGATCCGTAGATAACTCGGTGAATAACTACCGGAGTTTTTTTCTTGCCTTCATTGTCGGTATATTCGAGTTCAAATCTTCTTGGTAATTGGAAATCAAGTTGGATTGTGCCCATTTGCCAATCTCGGCCGAGCGCATCCTTCATCAGAATATCAATTTTAGGTCCGTAAAAAGCGCCATCACCTTCGGCAATGATATATTTTTTGCCTGAATTCTCCAAAATACCCTTAAGGGCGGTTTCCGCTTTGTCCCAAGTCTCAACATCTCCGAGGAAACCATTTAATGGTCTGGTGCCTAATCTGAATGAATACTCAAGGTTAAATATGCCGTAAAATTCCTTGCAGATGGCAAAAATATTCTCATATTCGGAAGCCACCATATCTTCGGTAATAAAGTTATGGGCGTCATCCTGCTGGAAGGAACGGCAACGGAGCAGACCGTTCAGAGTTCCGGATCTTTCATAACGATGCAGACGGTCAGTATCGGAAAGTCTCAAAGGTAATTCCTTATAACTTCTTGGTTTTGATTTATAAACCAACATAGCATTCGGGCAGTTCATCGGTTTAATGCCGTAGACTTCATTTTCACCCATGTCGGCAATGAACATGTCTTCTTTGTAGTGATCCCAATGCCCGGATATTTTCCAGAGATCGCTTTTATTAACCAACGGACTGCAAATTTCCTGGTAACCGAGAGTGTTGTGTTTTATTCGCCAATAATTCACCAATTCATTATAAATGATCAAACCTTTTGTCAGCCAATAAGGCATGCCGGGAGCTGTTTCGTGGAACATGAATAATTCGAGTTCTTTCCCAATCTTTTTATGATCTCTTTTTTCCGCCTCAGCTTTTAGGGTAATATATTCCTCCAATTTTTCTTTGGATTCAAATGCCAAACCGTAGATGCGAGTGAGCATTTTATTTTTCTCATTGCCACGCCAATAGGCGCCGGCAATACGTTCCAGTTTAAAAGCGCCACTTGGGATTTCTTTGGTGGTGGCGACATGTGGCCCCGCACAAAGGTCGGTAAAATCACCGGACACATAAATCGTGGGTGAGGAGCCGTCTTTTTCCAAGTCGGCAATCAATTCTAGTTTATATGGTTGGTTGGCAAAAAGTTTCTTGGCTTCATCAAAGGTAATTTCCTTCTTTTCAAAAGCAGACCATTTCTTTAATAGTTCGCGCATCTTCTGCTCAATTTTGCCCAGGTCCTTGTCACCAATCGGGGTGGTAAATTCAAAATCGTAATAAAAGCCGGTATCAATAGCCGGACCGATGGCCAGCTTGGCGTCCGGATAAAAACTCAAAACCGCACCAGCCAAAAGGTGGGAGAGGGAATGCCTGATTTTATAAATATTTTCTTGTTCCATATGTTTTAATTAGTTAATAAACAAGTCAAAAATTTTATTTAACTTTGTTAAAGAAAATCTTTCGACATGATTTTTGAAGTGCAAAAATCAAAATCGCCCCGACAAAAAATGAAGTTTCACTTTTTGTCGGGGCGAGTCAATTTCGCGGTTCCACCTGACTTTTTTCTCTTTGTGTAGATTAGCCTTTCGGTTCATTTCTGAATCACGGTTGGTAGCCGTAACAATCTCTACTTATTTAATCATAAGTCTTTTTAATTGTATCGTCCAGATTGACATTTTACATCACGAGTGTATATTTAATAACAGAATGTTGTTCGAAACCAAGTATCTGACCTAGCAGACTCTAGGGGAAGGAGGATTCATGTCCAAGATTAGTCAGCGCCAACTTGATTACCTCGAGTTTCTGGTTTGGAGGTCGAAAGATGCCGATGAGTTTACCAGAAAGTGCTTAATTTGGCTCATTCGGCAGAGCCAAGGTTTGACTCGTGACGTGCGGCTGGTTTTGACCGAAACAAATAAAGTCGTCGCTGGTTTTCATGATATGTGCAGCGAGGGTGGAACGACGCATTTCGATGAGCTTCTTGGGTTGGTCGGGGCAGATATGGATTTAGACTACGGGGTGGCGTGTCTAAGGAAGGGGCCTTTGACAAAACCTCGCGATTCCGCTCAGCTTTCTCCCGCTAAGGAAGAAATCGAAGCCATCATTCCAGCTAGTCCCTACAAGTCTTGAGGAACAATACTGCTCCCCCCCGCCTTGCTCACCGGAGTTTGGCGGGGTTTTAAGTCTTAACTTTATGAGATTAACCATAGTGAATCTCAAGTACGCCATGGCGCACTTTGATTCTTTGATTTTGGAATTATTTAAAAATCCTTCATTGCATTTTCATGGGGGAAGCATATTATTAAGGTATGCTAATAAAGAAAATATTTTGGTGGATTTTTGAAATTGTCATTTGGTACTTCTTTTTCTACGTGGCCCTTTACGCCATTGAAAACTCGATGGACGTGGGTATGGCTGCTTTTCTTTTGGTATTTTTGGCTTCCTTAGGTATTTACGCCAATCCGGTTACCAGAAATTTAAGCCTCTGGAATAAGATATTCGATCAATTCTTGAAAAAAGAGGAGGAAAAAGCCAAATTCTAGTCTTAGTGTTTTGTTTAGACCAATTCTTTCATCTTATCCACTATGAGGGTTACCTCGCCATTACGTAAGGAGACTTTACCTTTAATTGCCACACACTTATCTTTTATCAGGAGAGATTTTAGTTGTGCCATGGTCTTTGGAAAGACTACAGTTTCCAGGGTTTCAAAATAATCGGATAATTTGACAAAAGCCATGGGGTCACCTTTTTTCGTAGTGATTTCTCGAACTTCTTCTATTATGCCGGCCACTGTAACTTCTTTGCCTTCTTTAGGCTCAGTTTTTATATTTTTTATACTGTAATTTTTCTCGTCAATAATTTTTTTGAATTTATCTAGCGGATGGCCGGAGAGATACAAACCTAGGAGTTCTCTTTCCCAGCCTAATTTTTCGAGTGGCAACGCGGCTGGTGCCTCTTGCAGCTTGAAATTATTTACGTCACCCATTTCTGTTATATAGGCGCCAAAAAGTGAGTCCTGATTCTCAGACATTTTTCCGGCCTCCTTCGAATAAGTGAGCATATTTTCTACATTAGCAAGCATAATTCCGCGCTCGCCAAATTCATCCATGGCACCGGCCTTGATCAAAGCCTCTAGTGATTTTTTGTTCAAATTTCGGTCCTTGATCCGGTCCAGAAAATTGGCCAAAGAAATAAACTTGCCATTTTTTTTTCTTTCTTCAATGATGCTGTTAGCAATACCTTCACCAAAGTTTTTGATGGTGGTCAGTCCGAAACGGATGGTATCTTTTTCCCCCGGCAGTTTGGCTTTGATGACGGTGAAAGCCTGAAAGCTTTCATTGATATTTGGCGGGAGCACTGGTATGTCCATTCTTTTGCAATCGTTGATAAATTCGGCAATTTTTTCCACATCGCCGGAATCTGCCGTCAAAACACTGGCCATATAGGTGGCTGGGAAGTTGGCTTTCATGTAGGCGGTTTGATAGGCCACCCGGCCATAGCTCGCTGCATGTGCTTTGTTAAATCCATAGGCGGCAAAGGGTTCAATTAGTGCCCACAATTCATCCGCTTTTTCCTGAGTCATGCCGTTTTTCAAAAGACCTTCTTTAAGTTTGCTTTTTTGAGCCTCCATTTCGGCTGGGATTTTCTTACCCATAGCCTTACGGAGCTTATCGGCTTCGAGCCAGGAATAGCCACCCAGTTTTATAGCAATTAGCATGACGTCATCTTGGTAAGTGATCACTCCGAAAGACTGTGCCAGAATTTCTTTCATGCGCGGATCCAAGAAACGAATCGTCCGAGAATTATGTTTTCTTTTAATATATTCCGGAATGGAGTCGAGCGGTCCAGGACGATAGAGAGCTACCATGGCGTTGATATCATGAATGGTAGAAGGTTTCAACTCTTTCAGGTATTTGGTCATCCCTGTGCCGTTCAGCTGGAAAAGACCAGTAGTCTCACCTTTAGCCAATAGTTCAAAAGTTTTAGCGTCATTCATCGGAATGTTTTCAATATCTACTTCCACCCCGTCGATTTTCTTAGCCAAAGTTACGGCATTCGAAAGTATGGCCAAGTTCTTAATGCCCAAAAAATCAAACTTCAAAAGCCCGGCATCTTCCACGGCGTGCATGTCATATTGAGTGATAATCTTTTCTTCACCTTTTGTATCAAACTGCAGAGCGGTAAAATCCGTGAGGGGACTGGGAGCCATCACTACACCAGCAGCATGAACAGAAATGTGTCGAGCACAACCCTCCACTTTTTTCGCCATATCAATAATCGTTTTTACATCCTCTTCTTCGTCATACATTTTTTTTAATTCTGCCACGTCGGTCAAAGCCTTATCGATAGTCATTGGAAAACCCTGCGCGCCCATTGGAATAAGCTTGGAAATACGGTCACCGAGAGTATAAGGAAAACCCATTGCTCTGGCCACATCTTTCACCGAACCGCGCGCCATCATGGTTCCAAAAGTACCGATTTGCGCCACCTTATCCGCCCCATATTTGGTTTTGGCGTAAGCAATCACTTCATCCCGCCGATTATCTGCGTAGTCCATATCAATATCGGGAGCGGAGGGGCGTTCAGGGTTTAGAAATCTTTCGAACGGCAGTTTGAAATCAATTGGGTCCACGTTCGTAATTTTTGTCAGATAAGTAGTTAGAGAGCCGGCCACCGATCCTCTGATGTTTGTCAAAATATTATGAGCATGAGCAAAGTGCAGCAAGTCGGCCACCACTAAAAAATAAGGGGAGTAACCTTTGTCTTTAATCACCTTAAGTTCGTATTCCAGACGATCCACATACTCTTTTGTTTGTTCCAAACCGCGCACCTTAAAACCTTCGTAAGCCAATCTTTTCAATTCATCATCTGGTTTTAATCCGCTCTCCACTTTAAAATCTGGAAAGACCCAGGTGCCAAGTTTTAATTCTAAGTTACATCGCTCTGCAATTTTTACCGTATTAGCCAAAGCCTCCGGCGTATCGGCAAAAAGTATCTCCGCGCGCTCCTGATCAATGAAAGAGAAATCTTCTTCATTACTGTCAGAGTTCTTGTCGGAAAAGTCACCGGCTGTGTTTACTAGCATTAAGGTGTCTCTGGCTTTCTTGTCTTCCTGGTGCAAGTAGTAGGTGTCATGAGCGGCGACCAAGGGAGTGTTGGTTTCATGCGCCAATCGGATAATCTTTTTCATAATTTCCTCGTGCCCTTCGATTTCCGGATGATGAGTTAATTCCAAGTAGAAATTCTCCTTGCCGTAAATCTGTTTGTACCAGGAAATTAATCGGTGCGCTTCTTCGATATTGCCATTTTTCAAAGCTTGCGTGGTGGCACCCGAGAAAGACGGGGAGATACAAATCAGTCCCTCACTATATTTTTCTATTAATTCCTTATCGATTCGCGGCTTGTAATAAAAACCTTCCAGGTTGGCCTGAGTGACTAGTTTTATCAGGTTATGATAACCAGATAAATCTTTTACTAAAAGTATCAAGCGGGAGCGTCGGTTGTCCACCCCACCTTGTTTGTCAAATCTGGTTCGGGCGGCCATATAAAAATCTGAACCCAGTATTGGTTTTATCTCCGCTTTCTTACAGGCTTTGTAAAATTCTATGGCGCCGTAGAGGTTGGCATTATCCGTCAAAGCCAGAGCGTTCATGCCGTACTTCTTGGCTTCTTTTACCAACTCCGGAATTTTTGGTAAGGCATTAAGCAGAGAATAGTGGGAATGTACATGCAGATGAATAAATTTGGAGGACATGTGGGCATTATAGTCTATAAAGTTAAAATGATAAACCTTTACTTTACTTATTTTTTAAGCCTATTCCATCGCTTGACTTTTAAACCAGAGTATGCTATACTACTAAGAGTTCACTTAGTCAAGTGATGTTGGCGGACAATCCGCAGAAGGAGATGAGAGAGTGAAGAAGAGTACGTTGAAAATGATGGCGATGGTAGTGTTGGTTGGGCTCGTTGCGTTCGGTGCCAAAGCGGTGCCGACGACCGACTGGGTGCCGAGTGGCAGTATGACGATGATGGTTCAAACGAAAAACATCCACCCGACCATTTCGTTCGATAAGTACGACAAGCCCCAGGCGATGGTTGACGGTTGGCTGAATTTGCCGCAGGGGTTTGCGGCTGAGCTGATCGAATACGCCGGGCTGAACAATGCTGATCTGGACGGGGACAAGGGGGATGAGTTCGACGCTTGCTTGTGGAAGAAAATCATCCTGCCAAACAGCGGTTATCTGAAATTCCGTCTGAAATGGTGCGACGGATATCCGGTAGGTACGGGGAACGGGAATGACGTTCTGGCGTATGACGTGTTCTTGGGCCGGAAGTGGAAATGCGACGAGCGCAACGCTGTCGGTGCTGAGATCCGGGTCGAATACTGGAACTATGTGCGTGATGCGAACAATGGTATGGTGTCGATCATACCAAGCGTGACGCACGAATATCGGCTAGGGGAGGCTGTTGGCTTCTTGGCTTATGATCGGCTTAGCCTACAATGGAATAACGAGATGGCTCCATTTAGCGAGCTGCTGTCCGGACAAGCACAGTGTGGGATCAAGATCCCCTTGAGCAAATCCTTACAGTGGAACGCCGTGGATGTCACGGGAGTTATTCCGCTCGGGGACGCTGGTCCAAAAGATCCTCGGCAAGGTGGAGTAATCAGCATTGCCATGGCCGTAACGGGCAACTTCTAATCAGGTGATCCTGAAGAAGTAAAAAGCACAAAGAAGTAAGTATATCGAAAGGACTGGGCCGCAACGGAAACGTTGCGGCTCTTTTAACTGCTTATTTTTTTTGTTATGCTTATGAATATATGAAATTAAATCCTCAACAGAAGACGCAGGTCGCTTTACAACTTAAGGCTCACGGCCATTCGGAATACAAAACTGATATTGAAATTGCCGGCGGTCTTGTTTTAAAAAATTTCTTGGTGTCTGCTAATATTCTGAGGCCGGAAATAATGTCTTCCTTGCAATTGGCGCAGTGGCTTTGCTTGAATAATGGACTATACAAAAATAAATCGGTGATTGATGTCGGCTGTGGAACAGGAATTCTGGGCGTTGTTATGGCCCTGTGCGGAGCCAAGAAGGTAATTTGCTCTGATGTCGATGGTGTGGCTGTAAAAAATACAAATTTAAATATTAATAATTACGAACTCTCAAAAAAGATCAAAGTGGTTGAAAGCGATTTATTTGTGAATATTAAGTCGCAAAAGTTTGACGTCATCGTTTTTAATCATCAATTCTTTTCTGACGGACCAATGAGCGAACAGCTTTCTGTAGATTTTTCAATAATTAAACGTGGAAGTCTGATTCATAGATTTTTTGAAGATGTCAAAAAATTCCTTAATAAGGATGGAGTCATAATAATGAATTATTTTCATTTGGCCGGGCCGGTTAATAATCCTGCCGTTCAGGCTCCAAAACATGGCTATATTGTTTCAGAGAGATTCAATCTAAAAGTGACTGCAGGCATACAAAAAGGTCCTGTTTCTATTTATGAAATACGTTTGAAATAGATTATTCCTTTGGAAAAAACTCAACGATCATTTTAATTTCTTGCAACAAAAGGTGATATATTCGGGGAAGGAATAACGGAAAAACTTTTTGGGAGCGTTTTTAGGGTAATTGGATTCGATTATTTTAACAAGGCCAAAGCCATATTTCTCAATTAAGTCTGAGTAAAAAGAAAGAGACCAGTGTGCGTCTTCGAACTCTATTTCCTTTTTATTTGGCAAGGCAACAATAACAGAAAGCTTTGAACCCTCCTTGAAATAAGAGAAACCTTTGGAATATTCTTGCCTGCGTGCCCCTTCTTTTTTGGTCATTTTCAAAATTGGGTGAACATCACTAAAAATAAACTCGCCAGATATTCTTGTCACTCTTTTAATTTCTAAAAATATCTTTTCCATGTCGGCTACTTTATAAATATTTGGCAAAACCAGGTTCATTATTATAATGTCAAAATAGTCATCCGGAAACATTTTTAGGTCAGTGGCACTACCTTGGACAAAAGAGAGATTTTTCCTTTGGTAACTAATTTTACAATACTCAATCCATTTAGGTGATAAATCCAGACCAGTAACTTGCCCTGCGGTTTCGGCCATTTTGTTTGTAAGCTCGCCTGATCCACAACCGATATCTAAAATCCTTTTACCTTCAAGGTTACCCAAATATTTCAACATTGGGTTAAACATCGTATGCCAATGCTCCTCGGCTTTTAACTTATATAAATCCAACAAATCTTTATTTTCGTATTTCATGTGAACATTATACACAAAATTCAGATGCCTTACTCGGCTTGACATATATGCTAAAAATGAGTAGTATTTGAATAGATAAGCAGATTTGGTATTTGAGGCAAACACAAAAGAGGGGAAGACATGAAGAAGACAAAAAAGGCTAAGGCGGGAATGAAGATCCTAGATGGCACAGAGAGGAAAGCCATCTTAATCGGTGCCCAAGAAGTGTTTTTTATGGGCATGCTCTTGGGTTATGCCGGCGGAAAGCGCCGGAAGTCACCGACCGGCACGAGGGTCAAAGTGACCAAGACCCGGTGGCGCAAAACGGTGTCCATGTGGATTGGCCACTTCAAGATGGTGGACGAATGGCTGGTGACCAACGGTCAGTCGGACGCTTCGGCCGGGACCACAACCATTTTCTTCAAACTTGAATCTTGGTCTGGCTGGCTGCCGGTCTGGCGGATGTCCTACCAGGGGTCATATCCGAAGGAAGTGATTCCGTTCCTGAAGGAAGTCCTTTGCAAGGCTTACCAGAGTAAACTGTTCCGTGGCGGACGCGGTCCTTTCCGGGTTAAGTCAGAGAAGTTATTCGTTTATTTCAACCTTGGAGAAACCGCGGACTTTTCTGACTTCTATGGGCATGAGTACATTGAAGATGCGCAGTGCAAGAAAGTCGGCCAACACGATTACATGGGTATGTCTCTAATCTAACCGTTCAAACGCAGAAACCGTTCTGCTATGAACGGTTTTTGTTTGTTTGGGTTTTAGAAATTACATTGCCCCCATTTGCTTGGAACGCCAAACCAGATTCAAATCCTCAATTGCTTTATCGGCATTAATCTTTCTACTTTCAAAATTCTGCCAAATCATTTCTATGCGGTCTCTCTCACTGTCATTATTTCCCATGACACCTAAATTGGTCTCTGCTTCACCACGTGCCAGGGTCACTCGTTGAATATCTTCCGGACTATTTATTTGATTTTCTATTGTTCCCATTTGATCTTGATAATTAATCATGTGTAAATGTTAGCACAAAATTTCAGTAAATAATAATATAGCCCGACAGTCGCGAGTGCGATCTGTCGGGCTAACCTTGTCGATATTTCACCGAATGGGGGCGTGGGTGAAGGTCATGGGACCTTCACCTTGTTCCGCCAGACAGTCTACCGAGAGGGTTAAAAGAGGGGACGAACGCTCGAAGCAACGAGTCTGATTGAATACTACCCCGATCTGCCTCTTTATCGACTCGCGCAGGCTAACCCAAAGATCCGGTAAGCCCATCGTTGAGTAGTAGACGACAATCTGAATGTCTGACATCCCGATCGTCTTGACCGTGCCAACGATATTCAAACCGATGTCTACCCGGCCGGCAGTCTTCGTGGTTTCAAACTCTCTTCTCACGATAGGCGCCACTTCATTCTGAAGAAATGCATCCACGCGCTCGCCGGAAGAAAACAGATTTGTCTGGTGCGGGTCCAAAATCACGTCAATCCTGATCTTCATTTATTGCTCCTCATGGTTTTTTGTACTTCTCTAACTCACTAAATTCTACACGAATACTTCTTTTTTGTCAAGTGAGAGAATATTATAATTTTTCTATGCTAGAATGAGGGACATGACACAAGATGAAGCCTTGAATATTCTAAAGCTTGGACACAATGTTTTTTTGACCGGTCCGGCCGGCAGTGGCAAGACGCACTTGTTGAACCGGTATATTAATTTTTTGAAAGATAATTACGTGGACGTGGGTATTACGGCGAGCACTGGGATTGCGGCCACGCACATGGGCGGCACCACCATCCATTCCTGGACTGGGATGGGGATCAAAGATTCTTTGACCAAATTTGATCTGGAAGAATTAAAAACGCGGAAATATTTGCGGGATCGTTTTGACCGCACGCAAGTCTTGGTGATTGACGAAGTCTCCATGCTCCATCATTTCCGTCTGGATTTGATAAATAAAATTTGTCAGTATATGAGAAACAGTTTGTTGCCTTTTGGTGGGATACAAGTGATCCTTTGCGGGGATTTTTTTCAGCTGCCGCCTATTGCCCGAAGTGGCGAACCGCTGGCCCAGTTTGCTTATGAAGCGGAAATTTGGAAGGAGGCTGATTTTAAAATTTGTTATCTGGAGGAGCAGCATCGTCAGACGGACTCGGCTTTTCTAAAAGTTTTGAATGAGATTCGCCGGAACAAATTATCGAGTGAAGGGCTGAAACATCTGACTGACCGGCAGGATAAAAAAACTTTTCAAGGATTGGAGCCTACTCGTTTGTATACTCACAATATTGACGTGGATATTGTAAACCAAAGAGAACTTCAAAAACTCCATGGTCAGCAAAGGGAATTTTCGATGGAGAGTAAGGGTCGAAAACCGCTTGTGGATTCTTTGGTAAAAAGTTGTTTGGCCCCGGAAATTTTGCGGTTAAAGGCGGGAGCTAAAGTGATGTTTGTCAAAAATAATTTTGAAGAGGGCTTTGTTAATGGCACTTTGGGTAAGGTCGAGGGTTTTGATCAGGATGGTCCGATTGTCCGGACTTCCTACGGCAAACTTATTCATGTCAAACCCGCCAGTTGGATCATTGAGGAAGAGGGTAAGCCAAAAGCCAGTATTGGCCAGTATCCTCTGCGTTTGGCTTGGGCGATTACTGTGCATAAAAGCCAGGGCATGAGCCTCGATGCGATAGAAGTGGACTTATCAAAATCTTTTGAAAAGGGCATGGGCTATGTGGCGCTGTCTCGCGTCCGGTCTTTGGATGGTCTTACTTTGCTCGGTCTGAATGAGATGGCCACTCAAGTCCGGGGTGAAGTTTTGGATTTTGACGAAGAAATAAAAATTATTTCCAACAAACATTTGGCCGAGATGCTCTCTTTGTCTGATGCCGAGAAAAAAGAAAAGCAAAAAAAGTTTTTGGAAAAAATTTCACCGGAGAGAACCGCCAGTGGTCGAGTAAAGAAAGCGAAAATCTCCACTTTTGAAGAAACGAGGAAATATTTGGAGGCGGGATTAAACTTAAATGAAATTGCTGCTGCCAAGGGCACAAAAATTGGTACGGTGCTCGATCACTTGGAGAAACTTTTGACCGAGGATTCGGCACTGGATATCCGCGGTTTGGAAAATGAAATATCGCTCAATAAATTCAAGAAAATATATAAAGCTTTCACTGACACTTACGGTGATAATAGGGAATTACGTCTATCACCGGTAATGAAGTTTTTAGAAAAAGTTGGTGGCCAGTTTACCTTTGAAGAATTACGCTTGGTTCGCCTTTTTTTGAAAAAGAAAGGACTGTAATTTTTCTATTGACAAAAGTCATATTTTTGTATATTGTCCAGTCCAGGATCCAAGCAGATAGAGCTGTTTGGGTGTAACTAAAGGAACATAACAGAATAAGGAGTCAGCGTATGACCGAGCCAGTAGTGAAAGACGGTGCCGCGAGTAAGGTTGTTGAGGCGGGAATCTTTACCCAGGTGGGACAGGTTTTTGCCGGAAGTATAACGGCAACCCAGGAACCGCAGATACCGTTCAACCCGAAGAAGGAGAGAGTTCTGGGGACTTTGAATGATCCCGTCGTTCGGGCTTTCTTTTCCCGAGCATATGACCTTTTGGTCCAGCAGGATTTGGCCGCAAGAACTCATCTGGCGGCGCACCTTATGCACGAGTGCAAAACCAAGCAGGATTGCCTGGTGCATGAGACGAGAATTGAGGCGTTGTCAGACGCGGCGGGTATCTTCACCACCCTCTTTCAAACCGGAGCGGAGTATTTTGTTCCGGCCGGCGCCGCAATGAGGGCTGGGTGGCAGATCATCTGTTACAAAGCCAAAGGGCTGGTTGATCGGCCTTTCCCGGAGATCGAACATCCGGCGAATACTCTTTTTTCCGATGTCAGGCAGGCTTTTGCGATCAGGGACGAGAAGGAGCTGTCCTTTGACGGTTTGGAAATGCCGCCGATCGATGAAAAAGCCGAAGAAAGCATTGTCGGGAAAATCACCAGCCCGACTCTCAAGGCCTTGTACTTGATCTGCCGGAAGTTGAAGGCTGCTCTTCTCGATTACTATGAGGTGAACCAAGGTATCATGCTTCCCGGGGGACAGGGCAGTTTGGAAGATGTTCAAGAGGTGGCGAACAACATGAAGTACCTGGAGAGACTCTACGAACAAATGAATTGTCTGCTCTGGTCCGGGGTGGCGGAAGAAATTCCGCAAACCGCCAAGGAGGGGAACTTTTCCATCCGGAATGACTGGGCAGTAGTCCGTGTCCCTCCGGCGGAAGACAATCCGTTGAACCAGAAGCTCGCCATTTTGGGGTTGGCCATTCGGGATCTGGGTGAACTACTCGAGCAGATGTAAGCGGCGATGTTGCAGTTAAGTGCACAGGTAGAGAGCAATCTCTACCTGTTTTTTTATGGGTATTTTATATATTATTTTGCTTGACTTTTACCATCAAGTATGCTACACTTGTGGCAGATGGACAAAGGTTGTCCAGGAAGTAACTAGTGTGGTGATCCCACAGAAGGAGAAGGAAACGTGAAGAGTACATTGATAGCGGTAATGGTAACGTTGGCGGTTCTGGGCGGACTTTGGTCGCAGGCGGGAGTTACGGTTGTTGATCAAGGTTGGACGCCCAGTGGCTATGTGGCCGCTTCGGTTTCGTCGGAGGCAATCTCTCCGATCACGAGTCAGATGTATTACAATAAACCGTACATTTATCTCGACGGTGGTTTGAATTTGCCGGCGGGGTTCATGGCCGAAGTGGATGAGTACGTGGATTTGGCGGACGCAGATGCGGACAACAAGGGTGTCGACGAGTTCGATGCTTATTTGTGGAAAACGTTTGTGTTACCGTCAGATTACTACCTGAAGCTGCGTGTGGCGTACTGGAACTGCCTACCGGTTGGCGTGATGAATGGTAACGATGCCCTGGCCTACGATGTATTTTTTGGCCGGACAATTGATACCAAGCGTCTGTTCGGTCAGGTTTTTGCAGGGGCGCCAGTTGCGGTCACGGCCGAAGTTCGAATGGAGTATTGGCACGACATTCGAAACATTGAAGGTGGTATGATCACAATCATGCCGAGCGTGAATGCTGAGTGTACGCTTAGTCCGCGGTTGACAGCCTACGAGAAGATTGGGCTTCAGTGGGACGACGCAATGGCTCCATATGGTGCGTTGCTGTCAGGGCAGTTGGACTTTGGCGCCAAGGTCAAAGTCACGAAAAAGCTGACCTGGAACGTCATTGATGTTCTGGGGATAGCACCGCTCACCGCCACGGCTGATGATGATTCAAGAGGCAAGGCTATTGCCTTCACGACAGGGGTTAATCTCGACCTCTAACCGGAAGACCGGGAGAAAAGCACAAAGAAGAAAGAGGGAAGGGCTGCGACTGAAACAATGTCGCAGCCCTTTTGACTTGTTTTAAAGTTTACCAAAGTGTTTTTTATACATTATGATAATGACTTGACAATATTTATATTTCGTGTATACTATCTAACAGATTAATAAATCAACGTTCTTTGATAGCCAAATCATAGAATATAGTAAGAAGGAGGTGTTTCTCAAATAGCGGTCGGGATTAGGAGATAAATTTGAGTAACGCAAGTCGGAAAAACGTTCGAAATAGAAACAGAGAAAAAGGAGTCGGAATGAAAAGTCTGAAGATCGCATGTTTGGTGTTGTCGGCAAGCCTCATAGCTTTGTCGGTCAAGGCGGTGCAGTATGTGCAGTCGCCTTCGCTCGCGGAAGTCGTAAGGACAGCCGTGGGTCCAGTGCCCGAAAGTGGAGTGCAAGAACTCCGGATCATCACTTGGGGTGGCGATATCGCGACAATCTACGCGAACGGCAACCAGGTGAATACGGCGCCGGGCAGTCTCTTCGACAAAGAAGGGCTGAAATGGAAGATCGTCCGCGAGGACAACTTCCCGAAACAGGTTGAGGGTTTCCTCAGCGGCAAGACGCCGTACCTGCGCGGAACACTCGGTCAGATCAATATGGCCTTGGAAGTGATTTCGAAAGATTCACGGACCAAGCCGGTGGTCGTTTACAATCTCACCCGGTCAACTGGTGGGGATTGCCTGGTGGTCAAACCGGGGATTACGACGATCGCTGATCTGAAAGGGAAGACCATTGCCTTGCAGGCTTATGGTCCACATGTCGAATTTCTCGGCACGGTGCTTAACAGCGCCGGGTTGAAGATGTCCGACGTGAAGGTTCTCTGGGTTAAGGATCTGACTGGTTCGAAGGAAACTCCGGGCCAAGCACTTCTTGATGATCAGAAAGTGGACGCCTGTTTCGTCATCTCCACCGATGCCAATGCTCTGACGAGCGGTGGCAAAGTGGGTGACGGATCGGAAGGTTCGGCCAAAGGGGCGCGGATTCTGTTTTCCACCAAGGTAGCGCAGAACGTCATCTTTGATGTCTACGTTGTTCGGGCGGACTATCTCGGGTCACACCAAGATAGTGTGCAGAAATTCGTCCACGCCTTGTTGGCGGCGGAAGAAAACGTCTCGCGGGTGATGGCTGATCCGGTAGCGGCGAAAGCGGAATATGACAAAACGCTCGCGGCGTCCGGTAAGATCATCCTCGATAGCGATCAAGCCAAGAATGATGTTCTGGGTCTGTATGGCGACTGTACGTACGCCGGTTTTGTGGGGAACGTCAAGTTCTTCGCGACGCCGACGGAAGTGCGTCGTTTGGAAACCGTGTCGACGGAGATCCAGGAAGCCTTCATTGGCCTTGGATTGATGTCGGCGAAAGCGGATATTGCCAAAGCCGGTTTTGATTACGAGGCGTTGAAAAACGGTCTCGTCAAGACGGTGGCGGTGGAAACTCCGCGTTTCCAGGCGGCTGAAGTGGCCAAAGTGATCGATGCGAAGACGAAAGGTGGTGACGATGGTGCTATTTTCAGTTTCGAAATACTGTTTGGCGCCAACCAAAACACCTTCAATGCCGACCTCTACAAAGTGGAGTTTGACAAGGCCATCGAGCTGGCAGCCACGTATGGCGGCGCGATTCTGACTGTCGAAGGACATTCGGACCCGACGTCCTATGTGGATAAAAAAGCGGCCGGTGCCCAGGAACTCGTCCTGACCCGTCTGCGCCAGTCGGCCAAGAACTTATCCCTGACGCGAGCAATCGCAGTTCGGGAAAGTCTGCTTGGTTATGGCAAGGTCAAGTCCGTGGTCATGGATCCGTCGCAGTTTGCGGTGGTTGGTCACGGCTTTGAGCAACCGAAGACGGGTCTCGTCAATGGTGAGCCAGTGCGTCCAAAGAATCAGCAAGAGTGGGCCTCGAACATGCGTGTCGTGTTCAAACTCATTCCCGTTGGTGATACGGAGGCATCAGTGTTCACGCCGGCGGGAGGTGGCAAATGATGAAGAAAGTCTGCCAACTCGTTTTGATCGGCTTGGCGCTGATTGTCGCCAGTGCCGGTTGCGGGCCGGTGGAAAGTCCATCGGCGCCGATTGCTCCGGTCAAACAGACTGTGGGGCGGATCAAGGATACGTGGATCAAGGCGGATGATACCAAAGGCGTTAAGCTCGAGGATAATCTTCTGCGCAAGAATATCTACCTGATCTTTGACTGCTCGGGCAGTATGGTGGGTCGGAAGATTGCGGCGGCCAAAGAGGCCATCAATCAGTTCGGCAAATCAATACCGGAGGACACCGGTCTGGGCTTGGCTATCTTTGATGGTCACGGCCTGTCTGAGCGGTTGCCGCTCGGAGTTAACAACCGCAAGGAATTCTTTGCGGTGGTCAATGCGGCTTCGGCTGACGGAGGGACACCTCTGTCGGAGGCTGTAAAGATCGGTTACGAGTCGTTGAAAGCACAAGCTCGGCGGCAGCTCGGCTACGGAGAATATCATCTGGTGATCGTGACGGACGGGGAGGCCAATATGGGCTACGACCCCACCGACATGGTGAACCTGATTCTCCGAGAATCGCCGGTGGTGATTCATACCATCGGTTTCGAGATAGGGCCAGAGCATTCATTAAACCAACCCGGCCGAACGATCTACAAGGACGCACAGAGTCCGAAGGATCTGGAGGAAGGGTTGCAGAGTGTGATGGCCGAAGCCGACACGTACTGAGTTCTATGATGAGGTGAAGTCGAGCCCCGCTAGCATGTGCTGGCGGGGTTTTTTATTGTCTTGACAAAACTTTAATAAGGGTGTATACTTGCACCAGATTTTTTTGGTGGTTGAAGTGGTCTTTGACTGAAGAAAAAGCAGAAGAAAAGGAGAGAATCGTGAAGAAGAATACCATGTTGGTGGTTGGGTTCATCATCCTGGCGGTGCTGGTTATTCCGGCAGTGAAATACTTGTTACCAGTCCTGCATAAGAAAGTGCAGGTGGCGACGAGTGATGCCAAGGATGTCAAAGGCAAGATCACAATTGCCTACGACGATTGGATCGGGTACTATCCGCTAATTTCTTCGCGCATGAAAAAGTTTGCGCGGAGTGAAGGCTACATCCTGGACGGCGTTAATGACGGTGCCGATTATCCGGCTCGGATGCAAGCTCTCAAAGAAGGGAAGTACGATTTTGCGGTTGTGACCGTGGACTCGTACATTCTGAACGCTGTGCCGGTGGATTTTCCCGGAACGATCATTGCCGTTCTGGATGAATCAAAAGGTGATGACGCGATGGTGGCTTACACCAACCTCGTCAAAAACCTGGATTCATTTCAGGATGGGTTTAACGGATCCATTGGTTACACTTCCGGTTCGCCGAGTGAGCATTTGCTCAAAGCGTTGCCGGTTCACTTTAACGTCCCAGGGTTGAAAAATTTACCCGAAAGACAGCGAGTGAAAACCAAAGATTCGCAGGAAGCGTTGGGCTTGCTCCGGGACAAGAAAGTGCGGGTGGCCGTCCTGTGGGAACCAAACGTGTCAAAAGCGTTGCAGATCCCTGGTGTCGGTCGGATCATTGGCACGGAGAGCATGAGCAAGGTGATCGTGGATATTCTGGTCGTGAACCGCGAGTTCGCGAGCAAGTATCCCGAGCGTGTGGATTTCCTACTGCGGACCTACTTCCGAACTTTGAAGTTTTACACTGACGAGCAGGAAGAGCTGAAGAAGGATATCCATACCGAGCTTAAGCTCACGGATGATTCGATCCAGAAAATGCTTGATGGCGTCGCTTGGGTGAATCTGAGCGAAAACTGTCACTCGTGGTTTGGTTTGTCGGGGCCGGGTCAGGTGGCCGAGCAAGGACTGGTAGACACGATTGATTCAACGGTTTCGATTCTGGTTGAGAGTGGGGACTTTAAGAGTAACCCACTGCCAGATAAGGATCCTTACCGGATCATGAATAGTCAGTTTATTCAGGAAATCTACAAGAACGGAATCCAGAACGGATTTGCGGCCTTGGTCAGTCCTGGAGGAACAAATGCTACAGCCGCCTTGGCACATAGTTTTAAACCGTTGAGCGATGCTCAGTGGGACAAACTGCATGCTGTGGGTAGCATCCGGGTGGAGCCGATCGTCTTTCAGACCGGTTTGGCCAATCTGGATGTGGAGCAGAAGGAAAAGTTGGATACGGCCATGGAAAGGCTGAAACACTATCCATCGTTTCGGATTTTGGTTGGTGGACATACGTCACTTTCCGGTGACCCTGATGCCAACAAGAATCTCTCGCAACAGCGAGCGGAAGCAGTAGCACGGTATCTGACGGTGACTTACAGCCTAGATGAGAATCGGATCAAATCCGTGGGTTATGGGGGAGAGAAACCTCTGCCACGGGAGAGAGACGAATCGGATCGCGCTTACGGTTATCGTTTGCCTCGAGTGCAGATATCTCTGCTGGAAGAAACCTTCTGAGGTTTCGTGTCTGAAGTTGTTAGTGCGAACCCGTTTTGCTGTGATGGCAGGACGGGTTCTTTTATTACATATTTGGGCATTTTTTAATAAAAAATTTAGTCTTGACTTTTTCAATAATAAATGCTATACATATGGCAGAAGTTTTTTGAGATGAACTCGTGTCAGTCAGTTATAAGAAAGGGTAAAGACTATGAGCGCTTTGATACACGCAACTATTTTGCGGTTGCTCCAACAGAAGAAGGAAGCCACACCGGAAGTTTTGTCGGCGGAAGGAGCAGTGGTTCGAGTCCAGTCCGGCAGTAAGTACTATGCCCTGGCGCCGAAAGATTCGGGAACCGTTCTTGGTCCGGATCCCAAATTGCCGGGCTGGGTCATAGTGTCGTTTGGTCCGATTAACGGCCGGGCGGCAGAAGTCAGGCAGCGCTACCGTATCGGTAATCCCGATATTGATGATGGTGCCTGCGATCTGGAGCTTGACGGTGTGGAAGCGTTTTCCTCGGCCGTCGTGAATGTCAGCGGACAGACAATGGAAGTGCCGGTGAATAATTTCAAGGTTTCCCCGGGGGACATTCTGAAGTTGGAACCGAGGACTTTCAAGGTTATTGCCACGGAATCTGCTAATCCGTCCGGCGAGGTGGTGTTTGTCACTCAGCTTATCGCCAAAGAGTTTGCCGTCGTGCAAGCGCAGAGCGGTTTGCGGACTGTTTCAACCGGGAAGTTTGCCGGGCAGTTGGAAGTCAACGGCCGGGTAGTCCTGGATGCCAGTCTGTCGGTGATCATTCAAAACTTCGGATTGGAAGATGGATCGTTCGCGGTTGGCCAGACAGAAAACCTGGTCACCTGGGATGATATCTTTGGCCAAGCCGGACCCAAGCGGGAACTGCAGGAAGCAGTTGAGGGGATCATGGATCACCCGAGTCACTATGCCCGTTACAGCAAAAAGCCGCCGAAAGGAATTTTGTTGTCCGGACCTCCGGGTTGCAGCAAGACTATGTTCGGCAAGGCGGTCTATGCTTCCATTGTGAAGCGCTGTCAGGCCAAGGGGATAAATCCGGCGCAGGGTTTCATCCTGGTTCGCGGTCCAGAATTTCTGGACAAATTCGTGGGGGTGGGGGAAGCCTACATTCGTCACGTTTTTGCGCGAGCCCGCAAGTACAAAGAAAAGTACGGCGTTCCGGCGGTTATCTTCTTCGATGAGTGCGAGGCTGTTATGGCCAAGCGTGAAGGGGGCATCAGCAGTGATGTCTTGAAGACGATAGTGCCGGCAATCCTGACAGAGATGGATGGCGTGATTGAGTGCGGAGCACTGGTCATTGCCGCCACGAACAAACCGGAGATTCTGGATTTTGCGATTACGCGGCCAGGGCGGTTTGACAAAGGGATTGTGATTGGCCGACCGGATCAACTGGCGGTCAAGCAAATCTTCGAGCACAATATGCGCGGAGTGCCGATTAGCGGAACTTTGGATGAGTTGTCAAAAGCGGTGGTGGATAATTTGTTTTCGCCTGACAAGGTGATTTACAAAATTCACCGCCGAGACTCGGACCAGGATACGCTCTTCACTTTGGCGGATATTGTGAGCGGGGCCATGATCCCGGCGATAGCGGAGGAAGCCAAGGAGCTGGCTCTCACGAGGGATCTGGTGAATAAGGTGCCGGTTGACAATGTTACCGTGGCGGATGTCGTAAGTGCGGTGACAAAAATCTACAAACAGAATTTGGTCTATGATCATGCGGAAGCTCTTCGGGACTTCACCACGAACTTTGCGGACCAGATCCTATCGGCCGAAAAACAAACCCAAGTCAGGGGGTAAAGAGAGCCTGATTACGAGGTCTAATACCGTACTTTCCACGAGGGGAGTACGGTATTTTTTAATGCTTGGAAAGACTTGACAATTTTAATATTTCGTGTATACTGTCTGGTAGAAAAAGTATGAATGGTCTTTGACGTTCATGTAGGAAATACAGTGTAAATGAAAGGATAATTCATGAAGAAAACTCCAGAGGGCGGCCCAAGTGAGCTGGATTTCAGCGACGGGGCGGTCCGAAAAGATGCTTTAGCCGAAACGCTTCAGCATCCTTTGACCTTGTGGCCACTAGCCATAGGGACAGTAGGCGCTGTGGCGGTGGGAGTTTTTTCCCCAGCCTCGGCCTTGCTTATTGGAATCATTGCCGTTGGCGGTGTCGGATTCGGCGCCACCAATTGGGCACTCAAATTTTTCGGCGGGAAGGACGAGTATATGCAACAGCATTACGCGAAACTCCACGAACAGTTTGAAATCATGAAGGAGAAAAAGCTCGCCACGCTCGGTACGGATTTGAAGAAACTGAAATGCAAACAGGGTTACGATCAAGTACCCCAGTTTGAAGAGAAGTTTCAAAATCTGTTGGCGGTGCTCGAACGGGTTCTTTCGGTGACGGAGATGACCTTCAGTCGTTATAAAGTAACGGCCGAGCAAGTCTATAACTCCGGACTGGAAAACTTGAACCGCATCGTTACCATCCTGACGAATATGGACGATATTGATCGTCAGGATTTGGAGGGGCGGATAAAAGCCCTCCAAGCTCTTCAAGCTCCTCGGCAGTCAGATACAATAACTTTAAAGGCACTTCAGGAAAGAGCGCGGCTCTTTGATGAAAGTGTGGTTGAAGTTGATGCCTTACTCGCTCAAAACGAGCAGGCTCTGACGGCGATCGATGCGGCGGGAAGAGCGGCTACCAGTATCCGCGGGACAAAGTCCTCAGCGGCTTCGGGTAATCTGGATTCGGCGATGGGTGAGTTGGTGACTCTGATTGAGAGGGCACGCACCGGCCAGGGGAAGTCCCTGACCTTGTCCGTGTAACGAAAACAAACGTAAGAAAAAAAGGAGACAGTATCATGCCAGTTCAAGTTCAGGAAGACACGAAGCCGTTAGCGGTTCCGCAGGCCAGCCAGATCCAGAGTGATCTTGGTTTTGTGGGCGCCAATCAGCTTGCGTCACAGCAGGTTGATCCAGCCGTCGTCAAGATGGCCGATGAATGGACTGCGTCGCTTCTCACCGGTGATGTTACGGATCCTGCACATCAGCAGGAAGTCCGGACCGCCGTCGAGAATGCCGGTGCCAATGTTGAAGAAACCTTGGCGCGCAAGAGCGGTTTGCTCAAGGATCAGATCCGCGTTCTGGCTTCCCAGCCGGAAGGCAGCTCGGTGGCCAAGTCCCTGATTGACCTGAAGGTCAACGTGGACAAAATCAATCCGAACCGCTACAAGCTCTTGGAGCCGGGCGGCGTTGGAAGGGCCTTTGCTTGGATTCCAGGCGTGGGCACGACCATGAACTCGTACTTCACCAGGTGGCAAAGCGCGGGTGGGGTGATTGATTCGATCGTCATGCAGATCCGGGAAGGCGCCAAGGAATTGTTGCGAGACAATGAGACCTTGCGGGCTGACCAGATCGTGATGCGTTCGGAAATTCTGCGGTTGCAGAAAGTCATCCAGACGCTCATGTTGGTCAACGAGAAACTCTCCGCCGCCATCGAGAAGATGGAAGCGGGCAGTGAGCAGCGCAAGTTTATGGAGGAAGAAATTCTCTTCACCTTGCGTCAGCGGATCGGTGACCTGCAGCAGAATCTGACCGTCAACCAGCAGGGTGTCATGTCGTATGAGTTTGCGATTCGGACGAATCGTGAGCTTATCCGTGGCGCTAAGCGGTGCGAGACCATTACGGTCAGAGCGCTGGAAATCGCTGTCGTCTTGGCTATGGCCTTGGCGAAACAGCGGATGGTTTTGCGCTCGGTTCAGGCGGTGGATCAGACCACTGCGGAGCTCATGGTGCAAAACGCGCGGCAGCTCAAGACTCAGGGAGCGGAAATTTTCAAGATGTCCGCCACCCAGTCCATCAGTATGGAAGCATTGAAGTCGGTTTATGCCGATCTGGACTCGGCCTTCGAACAGATGGCCAAGTTCAAACAGGACGCTCTGCCTCAGATGGCGCAGCGGATGGTGGAGATGAAGCGGATGGCGGATGAGGCCGAAAAGAAGATTGAACGGATGGAACGCGGTAACGCGAAACGTCCGGCGATCACCCTCGACCTCGAGCCGACGACGGCCGCGGCCTAAACCGTGGTACGTGGGGAGACAGAGAAAAGAAAGAAAAAGGAACAGAGAAAGGCCTCGGGGAGCACAGGGTTGCTCCCCGAGGTAAAACGTAACGCAGAAAAAGAAGCAAAAGAAAAGGAGTAGTTCGTCATGAAGAAAGTCATTACATTGTGCGTGGTTGGTTTGGCGGTTCTGGCGTCGGTGTTTACGAGTCCTGCCGTTGCGGCAGACAAGCAAGCGTCGACGGACAAGACCTATCGGTACGTCTGGTCCCACTACACGGGCTGGGAGCCCTATCAGTATATGGTGGACTCCGGCATCATGAAGAAATGGGCGGACAAGCTCGGCGTCAAGATCGACGTTGTGCTCATCAATGACTACGTCACTTCGATCAATCAGTACACCTCCGGTGAAGCCGTCGGGTGCGCCATGACTATCATGGATGCGCTGGACATGCCCGCCGTCGGTGGAGTGGATTCGGAGGTGGAAGTGGTCGGCGATTACAGTAATGGTAATGACGGCGTCGGTCTGATGAACGGAAAGAAATTCACCGACATCAAAGGCCGCGACGTACTTATCGTTCAGGGTTCCGTTTCGAGTTACGCTTTGTCGCGTGGTTTGCAGAAACATGGAATGAAGAATTCCGATGTAAAGGAAGTTAACACTTCTGATGCAAATATCGGCGCGACCTTCGCGAGTTCCGGTTCCAAAGGGGCGTGTGTCACCTGGAACCCAATACTCATGAACATCCGTAATCTGCCGAATGTCACCTTGGTCTTTGACTCATCAGAGATCCCTGGAGAAATTCAGGATTTGATGGTGATTCGGAAGGATGCGCCGGAAGCGGTCAAGAAAGCCTTGGTCGGCGCCTGGTACGAGACGATGGCAGTCATGAATGGTCAGGGCAGTCAGACGGACAAAGCGATTGAAGCCATGGCGAAGTTTGCCGGTGGCACAGTGGCTGAGTTCAAGGCCCAACTCAAGACGACATTTATGTATTACTCTCCCAAGGACGGCGCAACGTTTGCGGCCAGCCCGGAGAATAAGACAGCGTGTCGGCAAGTGATGGACTTCTGCTTTGCGCAGGGTCTTCTGGGCCAGGGAGCGAAGAGCGCCGATCTGATCGGTATCAAGTTCCCGGACGCAACCGTTCTGGGTGATCCCAAGAACGTGAAAATCACGTACACCACAACCTACATGAAAGCGGCAGCCGAAGGTAAGCTCTAAGAGCCCTTCTGCTCAAGTTCGAGCGTAAGCTCCCCCCAAGAAAACGGGGGAGCTTTTTTATGCCTGAGTCCTTGACAAGAAGTAATTTTTGTGTATAATGTATTGAGATATTTAGGGTAGGGGCACTTTGTCAGAAGTATGAAAGGAAGGGAGAAAATAGCGTGAAAAAGGTTAGAATTCCAATGTTTTGGGGCATCAATGCCCGACCAGGGCCGGTGTTCTCGAGGGTGCTGGGGCTTTTGCCTCTGGTCCTCTTGATTGGCGGATATTTTACGGCGTCGTACATTCGGCACGTGGATAATCCGCAGGACAAGCTCATGCCTGGAGCGTCGCAGATGTATGAGTCCATGAAGGAGATAGCTACGGTTCCAGATAAACGAACTGAGCAAGTCTTGTTTTGGACGGATACTAAATCGAGCCTTTGCCGTTTAGGCATTGGTGTTGGGGTGTCGGCCGTGCTGGGTTATATTCTGGGTATGGTTATTGGGGTGTTCCCCAGTGCCAAATCCATTTTTACACCCATCTTAACGTTGTGTTCGAACATCAATCCATTAGCCATTTTGGTAATCATCTTGGTTTTTATGGGGATCGGTGAGGGATCGAAAATCTTCCTCATTGTATTCGGTGTCGGCATACCGTTAGTGCGGAGCATCCAACAAGCCGTGGAGAAAGTGCCAAACGAGTTGATCGTCAAGGCACAAACTCTCGGGGCGTCGCAATCGCAGATTGTCGTTCGGGTAGTGTCTCCACAGATACTGCCCCAGTTGATTGAGTTGGTGCGGGTAAATTTGGGACAGGTTTGGATATTCGTTATTGCGGCGGAAGCGGTGGCCTCGACCGAAGGGTTGGGTTATCGCATCTACTTGCAACAGCGATACATGAACATGTCTCTGATCATCCCGTATGTACTGTACATCTCAGCCATTGCGTATAGCATGGACCTGGTGTTACAGATCATTCGCCGAAAATGTTTCCCTTGGTACAAACCCGAGGACAAGTAAGGAGACAAACGTGAACGGAACAAATGGCGTAAAAGCAAAACCGGTTATCACCGGGGAGGAAGCTCTGCACATCGAGAGCGCGTATCACGGTTATCCGGATACGGAAACGGGCCGAACCAAACGGGTGCTGACGAATATCGATTTGCTGTCGGAGTCTGGTGAATTCATTTGTCTGGTGGGACCTTCGGGTTGTGGCAAGTCCACACTCTTGAGGCTCATCACTGGACAAGAGAGGGTCCAGCAGGCCAAGCACTTCGACGTCTTTAGTCGGCCGGTCGGTTTCCCGGATAAGCAACGCGGGGTGGTGTTTCAACAATACACCCTGCTGCCGAATCTGACGGTGGCCAAAAACGTTCGGCTGGGATTGGAGTTCCAAGCGGACCTCCATGACCTCTGGCGTCCAAAGTGGCGTCGGGAAGCCAACCTGATCACGATGAAATATCTGGAACGTATGCGCCTGGCCGACGCCGCAAATAAATATCCGCAGGAACTTTCCGGCGGAATGCGGCAGCGGGTGGCCATCGCTCAAACCCTCGTCACGATTGACATGTTCGGCATGCCGAAGGTGTTATGTATGGACGAGCCGTTTGGGGCACTGGATCCGGGAACGCGTGAAGATATGCAGGTGCTGATTTCACAGTTGTGGGAGGAACATAAGATGACGGTCATCTTTGTCACTCATGATTTGGAGGAAGCGGTCTTCCTGTCTTCACGTCTACTCGTCTTGTCGCAGTACTGGACATCAGACCAGGATGACGGAAGTAAACTCTCGGGGTCACGGATCGTTATGGACATACCGCTTGATAAGCATGCGATGTCCACGGAGGTCAAGAAGACCGCCGAGTTTGGGGCTCTGATGAAACAGGTGCTGGATACGGGGTTCAACCCCAATCACCGGCGCCATGTGGCCGAGTTCAACTTGGAGCATCCCAAGTCGTTCCAGTCCTTGTCATTGGAAGAGGATCATCTGAATGGTACCTTCCACGAGCGGGACATAGTGACATAATGCAGAGCTGAGGAGGAGTTCTTTATCGAAGAGACTGCGCCCATTTTGATGATGAATCAGTGGGCGCTTTTATTTGCATAAAATTGTAAAGTATGGTATAGTCTAGGTTCAGTCGGTAAGTAACAATAGAGAAAGGAAAGGGTACCATGGCAACGAAAACAGGGACCGGAACGGCGGGCGCAGGATGTGGAGGACAGATCGGGCGGGAGTGGGCAGGGGCCAAACGCCAAGTGGGCAAGGCCATCAGCACGACCCTCGAAGAAGTGAAGTCCGAAGGCTTGGCCTTCACGGACTGGGTCAAGACCGGTAAGGGATCATCGGCGGTCAGGGCGGCCGGTCGGAGCATTCTGAGCTCCTATCGGAAGCACCGGGCGGCAACCACCGGCGCCGCTCCGCAGAAATAAGCGCAGCAGGCGAAAATATAGTTCTTTCTTTTAGAGGGAACGGACCGGCAGTCACTCTGACGCCGGTTTTTTTATGTCAAAATTTCGACAAAAAATATATAATAATATTTTTTAGATTTGCCATAATGTCAAATTAATGTTAGCTTTTTCCCCAGATAAGCGCTCTTTCACATGAGGTGGGGAGTCAAAACAAAGGAGGAAAACTTAAGATATTTTGTTGGCGTTTTTTGCTTTTGATTGTAATCTCAAACCGGTAGAAAAAAGAAAAGAGGACAGAAGAATGAGCGAGACAGGTGAAATAATAATTCCGAGAACGTTTACGGTGACAAACCGAATGCTTGTTGGCACAATTCCCACTATTGGCATCGTGCCAGTGGCGGACGGGTGCCTTTGAGGCAAACTCGGTGGCAACGTGGGCGTTGGCTGATAAGGTGGCCAATCTCATTGCGAACAATGTGTTCTTGCCCGATGGGACAAGGGTGCAGACTGTCGTGGCGCCGGAGATTGTGTACGGTGTGCGGTCCGGCGCTTTAACCCAAGTCAAATTCCAAAAGGCCGGCGTGTCGTCTGTCATTTTTGTGAGCCGGTCTTGGGCCTATAGTGACGAACTTATGAGCGCGATTATGGGCTTGGGCAGCTCGGAATGGCAGTTTGCGGCTTACGGCTTGAATCAGACCGACCGACCGGGCGCGGTGGAACTCAAGGCCTTCTGTGCGGCGATGGACGAGAAAAAGCGTCCGATCTTCTGCATCTATAATGAAAACCTGGAAGACGAGGCAGACGACTTTACGCCGTATGTGCGTGGACGGCTGCTCCGTTTTGCTCGGTGTGCGGCGGCGGTGGCCGAGATCCGGGGCAAGAATTACTTGTCCGTTGGCGGGGTGTCCATGGGTATCATTGGTTCGGACGTTGACCGAAATACGATGCTCAAATATTTTGGGTTGGGGACCAAATCCGTGGACATGGTGGCTATCCGGGGACGAATGGATCGCGGTTTTTATGATCACGAGGAGCTCGAGAGGGCCTGCATGTTCATGAAGGACCAATTCCGTTTCAACTGGGCGCCAATTCCGGCACAGCAGGCTCGACCGCAAGTGACGGAAGCTTTGCTTCGGGATTGCTTGAAGATGACCCTGATTGTCAGAGATATGATGATCGGGAATCCTCTCTTGGCTAATCCGACAGTGGGCAGGAAGCAAGGTTTCAAGGCTGATGTGGAACACGCCCAGGGCTTCAACGCCATTGCGGCCGGGACTCAAGGGCAGCGCGATTGGACGGACTTGTATCCGAACTTCGATCTGACCGAGTCCATACTCTGCAGTTCGTTTGATTGGAATGGTTTCCGCGCGCCGCACACTGTGGCCACGGAAAATGACTGCAAAAACGGGCTCGGAATGATGATGGCAACTTTGCTGAGTGGTGGCATGCCACAGCTCTTTGCCGACATCAGGACGAACTGGACGGTTGCGAGTATCCAAAAAGCCACTGGGGTTGACGTGAGTGCGGTGTGTCCGAAAGGGCTCATTGACAAACGTAATTCCGGAGCTGGGGCGCTCGATTACAGTATTGACGTTCTGAGTCTGGTGCGGGAGTTTACCGGCCTCAAGGATCTGACAATTCAACAGTCCATGGCTGTACTTCGTAGTAATACGGATCTACAGCATGAGCTCGTGAAGCGAGCGACAACACATACAGAGTACATGGCGGCAAACCTGGAGTATTTTCCGGGTGATGGTTTGTCCAGTCATTACCGAACACCGGGTGACATTCCGATGACCGCCTACCGCTACAACATGGCCGGCGACATGCTGACTTGTTCCGTGGTGGAAGGTGAGACGGTGGAGCTGCCCATAAAGGTGGCGGACCATATCAGTCGGGTTACTGACGGCACTTGGCCAGAGTCGTTTTGGAAACCGCGGGACATGTCGTCATATGACTATATGACACAGATCGGGCCTAATCATGATGCGAACTCCGTCGGTCTGATCGGGGGGGATCTCATCACGGTGAATGCTATGTTGCGCATCCCGGTGGATCTGCACAACATACCGAAGGCGGATATCTTCCGGCCGACGTTCTGGGATCGTTGCGGCGGGAATGACTTCCGCGCCTGCGAGAAACTGGGACCGGTGTACGGCTGATACGAAGCAATGAGGTAATACTCAACGCGCGGGTAGAGAGTAATCTCTACCCGTTTTTTTATTGTTATTTTTACAATCAAAATTTGCCAAGCGCCTAAATTAATGTTAGCTTTTTCCCCAGATAAGCGCTCTTTCACATGAGGTGGGGAGTTATAAAATATGGAGGTGAAGCACTGATTTTTCTGCTGTGATTTGGTTTTGTTTGGATGGGAAAGAAGAAAAAAGAAAAACAAGGAAGAGGAGAGAAACATGCATAAACCCGTATTGAAATTGTTGGTGGGCAGTTGGCATATGTTGAAGCAGATTATGGCTTTCGGGAATCCGACGGCCGGTGGCTTCACAACCATGAAGGAAGCCTTGGCAGCGATTGCTGCTTTGAACGAGGTGCTCCTGGCCAAGTACGGCATTACGATTGCCGTGTCGGCACATTGGTGGCATGAACTGTGTGTGCCGACGGAAGATACTCAGGTCGGCAAAAGCGCCAAATGGAATAATCCCCGGGCGATTAGCCTCGACGAGTGGATGGAAGGAGCTGATGCCGGTAGTTACCCTCGGATTGGGCGGATTATTCCGCCTGGGTTTGGTCTGCCGGGGAGTGACTATGGCGCCTTCATTAATCCGGATCCCGAACGACGTCAGTTGGCTCATGACATGATGGTCCTGAGCTTTATGGCTTCGCGACGGGTCAAGATGGAAGGACATGAAGGCAGCGTGATCTACTGGACCGGTCCGGATGGAATCCGTTGGGGTCGTGTCATCAGTGGGGACAACGTTCTTCTCGGGCATGATCTTAACCCGCAGCTCGAAGAGTGGCGCACGATCATCGATGGTCTGAGTGGCGCTCTGGCGGACGCCCTGAAGTTTGGCTTCATTGACGGGTCAAACCTTCTCATTGAAGGTAAGCCGGCCGGTGATCCCTGCTACATTGACGTGTTCACGGACACTACCTTGGAGATCAAGGGGATCAACGAGATCAACACTCGTTACGGCGGTCACATTGCGCAGTGGCAGGGAGAGTTCTGCCACAGTCGCGGTAGCGGTCAGAAGTTCGTGGACGCCATGAATCAGGCAATTTCCGCCAACGTTTTTGGCGGGCGGATTCATCTGAATTCCGGCGGTCTTGGTGGAGTGAACTTTACCAAGCTCTTGTCCGTGGAGGGCGGTACGCCAATCGGTGACTTCCCGCAGTACGTGGACAATGACTTTTTGCCGGGTCAAGGTCTGCCGGAGTGGGTGGAAGATCAGGTGGCTACGATTCGGGCCGGGGTGAGCTGGTCAGCCATGACTGGTCTGCCGCTCGAAGTTGAATTCGATGCCCGTTTCTGTCGGCACGGGGATACCATCGGTGAACTTCTGAAATCATCCGAGTGGGTGATCGGTGTCTTTAATGACGCAGCGGGAGCACTCGAAACGACTGCCGCTTGATGCCTTAGGGACTTTGGTCCTGATGAGTGTGGAGTTTGTAGGGTTGTGAAAACAATCCTCGAGCTCCACGCTTTTTTTATTTAAAAATTTTATGATAATATATAGCCAAATGATCTTGGATAAATTTGGCGATTTTTATAAGCGATTTGAGAAATGGATTTCACCCGTCGGCTTGATTTACGGTTTTATTTTTACTTCGCTCACCCTGACGCGGGTGGATATGTGGTTGGAAAACTTTTGGATTATTATTCACTTACTGGTCGCTGGTTTTGGCATCTTGGCTCTGACTTATTACGAGAATAAAGCCGAACAAAAAAATCTACCGGCAGTAGAACGTGAAAAATTTTACTTTTTTCTGACTCTAATCATCCAGTTTGCCTTTGGCGGCCTATTTTCTACCTTCTTTGTTTTTTACTTGCGTAGCACATCATTTTCCGATAGCTGGCTTTTTATTCTGCTTTTACTTGTCTTGCTTTTTGGTAATGAGCTGTGGAAGAAAAATTACACTCGGTTGACCTTTCAAATCAGCGTTCTTTTTCTATCGCTATACCTTTTTTTGATTTTTGCTCTGCCAGTTTTATTCCATCGTCTTGGCGCTGACCTTTTTGTCCTGAGCGGGGTCTTGAGTCTGGTGGTTATTTTCATATTTACTCTCCTGCTTAGAAAATTTTCCTTGGAGAAATTTAAGAACAGCCATAATTATATAAAAATAAGTCTGGCCAGTATTTTTATCCTGATGAACGCTCTGTATTTTTTGAATATCATTCCTCCTATACCGCTGGCGATTAAAGCCTCAGGTGTTTATCATGAAATTACCAGAACCGCTGATGGTAACTATACGGCGGTAGGCGAAGAAAAGTTATGGACCGATTATTTTAACCGCTATCCCGTTTTTCATAATATCGCCGGCGACACCGTGTACGTTTTTAGTGCCGTCTTTTCACCGGCAAACTTTGTGACTAAAATTATTCATCAATGGCAGTATTACGATGAGACAAAGAAAACTTGGGTGAATCAGGCCAAGATCGATCTGCCGATTACCGGCGGGAGGGAAGGAGGCTTTCGCACGTATTCTTTTGAACATGTTGTCGCACCAGGCTTGTGGCGAGTAAGAGTAGAGACTGTTTCCGGTCAGATGCTGGGGGAGATAAGGTTTAAGGTGGAAAACGCCACCGCTACTCCGGCACTGATCGCGAGGACTTTGTAAACTATCTTGACAGAATATGGTAATGGAATATACTTAGTTTACCTAACTATTAGGCAAACAAACAAGTGATGAATAATAACGATAAAAAAACAAATCTGGGTGATTTACTGCTTCATTTCAGACGGAATATCCTGGAAAGTATCAAACGTCAGGGTATCAAGCACGAATTAACATTTTCTCAGATCGAAGTGCTTAATTTTATCGGGGTTTCTGGTGAGAAAACCATGAAAAGCATTGCCGAGTACCTCATGGTTACTCCGCCCTCCGTGACGGAAATAATCAGAGAAATGGAGAAAAAAAATCTGGTTCGTCGCCTTAACAATGATAAAGACCGACGAATAGTTTCTGTCGTACTGACCAGTGCCACGAAGAATAATTTTATTTCAATTTCAAAAAACAAAGAGTCAATCCTAAACCAGATGGTACATAAATTGAATCAAAAGGATAGAAGAACACTGGAGCGTATTATTAAAATCATCATAACCGCATAACATCATATGAAAAATATTTTTATTTCATTTCTGAATCAGCCCAAAAAAGTCATCGGTGTTTCCTTAACGGCCGCCATTATTATTGGTGTGGCTGGTTATTGGCAAATTAATAAGACCGCAACTGGAATTTACACGGATACCGAATCGCTGACTCAAGCCCTGACCGCTTCCAGCACTAAAAATATTTCTCTCGGTTTTCTCTCCGCCGGGCGGATAAATCTGGTTTCCGTTAAAGTTGGCGATAAAGTCAAAAAGGGCGATGTTTTGGCTTCCCTTGATGCCGGAAACGCTTCCGGCCTTCTGGTTCAGGCCAAGGCGGCTTACGAAACAGCTAACGCTAATTATCAAAAAATCGTGAATGGGGCAACCGGGACAGCCGTTGATGTGGCTCGCGCCGCCGTAAATGTGGCTAAAGTTAATTTGGATGAAGTCACCAAACAGCAGGGAATATTAGTGGACAATGCTTATCGAACTTTATTAAACTCTTCTCTCCAGGCTCAAAGTGTCAGTGACTTTGGAGCCAATGATGCCCCTACGGTTTCGGGAACTTATGGATGTAAAAATGAAGGTACATACACTTTAAAGACTTATAGCTCGAGTGGCGGTATTTCGGTAAATTATTCCGGTCTCGAGGCGGGGACGCTGTTTATCACCGATGTTCCGCGGCCGCTTGGGACCTGCGGCTTATTTTTGTCTTTTGATAAAACCAAACAGCTTTTGGCTAGCGTGGAATTTAGTGTTGATATACCAAACAAAAATGCTGCAAATTATAATGCCAATAACAGTGCTTATCAGTTGGCTTTACAGACTAAGAATCAAGCCATCGCTTTGGCGCAGGCTTCTTTTGATCAAGCTAACGCTTCGTTGACCGCTTTGGTTTCAACGGCTCGACCGGAGGATGTGGCGGCGGCCCAGGCCCAAGTGGACAGTGCTTCCGGTGCTCTGCAGATTGCTCGCGCCACTTATGAAAACACCATTATCGTCGCACCGGGAGATGGTGTGGTCACTGCAGTCTACGTCAGTCAGGGACAAATTGCCGTCCCTAATACACCAGCGATGGAATTTACTGGCAGCGTTAATCAATAAATACAATGGAGATAGAACAGACAAATAAAACAAGTATCTTTAAAAAACCTTGGCTGCAAAGTCTCATTGCCATAGTGGTGATATTTGGTTCACTAGCGATCTTTCTTTTTTGGCAAGCCAGCCGGAATACCGTTCTGGTGGAAAATTCGTATCTGGAAGCGCCGATGATAAATCTGTCCGGTTCGACTGCCGGAATTCTTAATGCCCTCTATGTGACTGAAGGCGAAAAAGTTTCAGCTAATTCGCCGGTGGCCTTGGTGGGTTCACAAATTATTTATACCAAGACCGCCGGGATAGTGGCCGACGCCGCACAGGTAATTGGCAACTATTTCGCGCCAGGACAAACTGTGGTTTCTGTCATCGATAATCAAGAAATGAAAGTGGTGGGAGCTGTCGACGAAACTAAAGGTTTAAATGTCATAAAGATCGGAGAGCGCGCGACTTTTACTGTCGATGCTTTTCCGGGGAAAAATTACGAAGGCGTGGTGTCTGAGATAAGCCCGACCTCCAATGATAACAGCGTGGTATTTTCCATCTCGGATAAACGACCAGTCCGTAATTTCAATATCAAGGTCAGTTTTGATGTGGCCAAGTATCCGGAGCTCATAAACGGCCTATCGGCCAAGATAACCGTCCACACTGCTAAGTAAGTTATTTTGCTAAATCAAATATAAAGATATGGATGAAAATCGGAGTTCAAACTTGCGGTGGTGGATCCTTCTGACGGTAATCATCGGAACTTTTTTGGGCCGTCTGGATCAGACGATTGTAAACTTGGCGTTACCCAAGATCATTAATGACTTCAATATCACTGTCTCTTCTGCCGGCTGGATTGCCACTGCCTATATCTTGGCCAATGCCATCTTTGTGCCTATTTGGGGAAAACTTGGAGACACTATTGGCCGGAAAAAAGTATATATTATCGGTTTTTCGATTTTTATTTTTGGGTCCGTTTTAGCCGGTCTGGCTTGGAACCTTTCTTCCCTAATCATCTTTAGAATAATCCAGGCCATTGCTGGCTCGGCAGATTATCCGACCGCCATGGCTATTCTCGCCGTTACTTTTAAGGAAGGGAGGGAGCGGGCGCAAGCACTCGGTATCTGGTCATCCTCCTTTGCGGCGGCCGCCGTTTTTGGCCCGCTCATCGGCGGGCCGCTAATTGATAATTTTGGCTGGCGGTCGGTATTTTTAATCAATCTGCCAATCGGACTTTTGGGTATCTATATGGCCTTTCACTTTGTCCACGAATCGCGTTCTAAAATAGTTTCCAAATTCTTCGATTGGTGGGGTGCGCTCACCTTGGGCGGCGCCCTCTCGGCCTTAGTTTTGGTTTTGGACAAAGGCTTTGATTGGGGTTGGCTTTCTGCAGAAAGCCTGACGTGTTACTTCTTTATGATTCTCTTGTCCGGTATTTTTCTCAAGATTGAAAAAAGCGTACCGGAACCGATTATTGATCTCAAGTTTTTTAAGATTCCGGCTTTTGTGAACGCCCTACTTAACAACTTTGTGGTGTTTATGGGGATGATGGGTGGCGTTTTTTTGATCCCGGTTTTTGCTCAGACTTTTCTTGGTTATACCGCTACGGAATCGGGATTCTTGTTTATGCCGATGGCGTTTGTGATGGTGGCCTCCGCGGCCATTGGTGGACGATTTACCGGCAAGATTCAAGCCCGCTATGTTATCTTTTGGAGCACGATCGTGGCCTCCATCGGCATCTTTTTGTTCAGCTATTTGGATCCTAAGTCTGGTTCTCTCGACATCACCATCCCTCTGACTATTATGGCTTTTGGCCTTGGTTTGGGTATGTCGCACCGCACAAATATTATTGCCTCGGTTGTACCGCAGAGTGAGATCGGCGTGGCCTCATCTATCCTCGCTTTAGTCCGAAATATTGCTGGTGCTTTTGGTATTGCCATCTTTGCCACAATTTTAAATAACCGGACTAATACCAATATTTTAACTCTGAATAATTTTAGCCGGCTGCATAGTCACGTGCCGGCGGACATTTCAAAATACATTTCTCTTATTATCCTGAAGGCCCAAGTGGATGCTTATGATTATGTCTTTCTCGTGGCCGCCGTCGTCATCTTTATTGGTTCCTTTTCTATTCTATTCTTGAAACTAAAACATGAGCGGACGGATATAAAGGTACACACGGAGTAATTTTATGCTATACTGGAACGGTCGTTTATTAATTTATTAATCTAATCACATAATTATATGGCAGAGAAAAAAGTTTCAGCATTTATGCAACCAAAGAAGTTGAGCCCTGAGTTAGAGGCGGTGGTGGGCAAGGGTCCAATGCCCCGTTCGGAAATAGTTTCCAAGTTGTGGGTTTATATCAAAGCTAATAATCTTCAGGACGCCAAAGATAAGCGCGAAATCGTGGCTGACGAAAAACTGTTAAAAGTTTTTGGCGGTACGAAGAAAGTTAACATGATGAAAATCGCCGGTTTTATCTCCAAGCACATTTCCTAAATCTAGAGATTTTTACAACAAAAAAACCATCTCCTTGCGGAAATGGTTTTTTTGTTTGAGATATCAATACGGGACGAACCCGTGATTAATTATGCTCGAGTAACATTGACAGCTGCTGGACCCTTTGGGGTATCTTCAGTGTCAAATGATACAGCGTCTCCTTCGCGAAGGTCGGCGAATGCAACACCTGAAAGGGAATTGCTATGGAAAAATAAATCCTTAGCTAAACCTTCAGCGGTGATGAAACCGAAACCTTTCTCAGAGACCAATTTCTTAATTGTACCGGTCATTGATTATTGTTTACTTGATAAAATACAAACGAACGTTATGCTCTAAAAATCGACTAAGTTTTTGTGACACACCTCTATTTGTTTTTCAAGTATAGCATACCCTATTTTTCTTGTCAAGTCAAAATTGGGGATAACTAAATATCATACTTGGATATCCTAAATAAGCCATAATTAAGGCCGTGAGCTAGGAAGTGGATAAAGTCCTTGACAAGTGAGGCCTCCTGGTATACCATCACAGCACATTAGCAAGATTGAGTTACGGGGGAAAGGATTAGCAGTTTTATTAAAATCCTTGCTTATCATAAAGAAAAGATAATTTTTATCAAATTGAAAGACGCCTTTGTCGGAGGGTGTCCTTTTTGCTTTGTACGTATTTATTAGAAAAATTGTTTTATTAATTTTATCAATCATTATATGAAATCAATCAAAAGAGAAAAAAAATATTTCGGAAAGTTCAAGGCTCCGCTTGTCACCCCGCCAAACATGGTCAGCCACCAGACGGAATCTTTCAAATGGTTCCTGGAGAAAGGTTTGGCGGAGGTTTTTAAGGAGTTCTCTCCTATAAAGGACTATGCCGAGAAAAAGTTTGAGCTCTCTTTTACGGCTTTTGAGATTGATCAGCCTAAATATAATGAGCACTACGCCAAGGACAATAAAATGTCCTACGAAGGTCAACTAAAGGCCCGGGTCAAACTGAAGAATAAAATTTTAAATACCGAGAAAGAGCAGGAAATCTTTCTGACCGATATTCCTCTCATGACGGACCACGGCACTTTCATCATCAATGGTATTGAAAGAGTCATTGTGCCACAGTTGGCCCGCTCCTTTGGTATGTTTTTCACCACTAATGAAATTAAGGGTAAGCGTTATTTTGGCGCCAAAATAATCCCATCACGCGGAGCTTGGATTGAAATCGAGTCCGATGCTGATGATTTGGTTTATGTTAAGATTGATAAAAAGAGAAAATTCCCCGTCACTTCGCTTTTGCGCGTTTTGGGCGCAACCGACAAGCAAATGATGGAGTATTTTACTACGGATGAGGCTTCAAAGAAAGCCATGGAGCTAAACTTGGCCAAGGATCATGCCAAGACCCTGGATGATTCCTACGTGGAGATTTACAAGAGATTGCGTGACGGTGATCTAGCTACCGCTGAGAACGCCCGGGAATTTATTAACGGTATTTTTAGCGCTGACCGTTATGACGTTTCCAAGGTGGGACGTTTCCGTTTCAACAAAAGATTCAGTAAGAGTATGGATGTTAAGGAGCTTGATCGCAAGACCATAAACCTGGATGATGTTTTCACTATCATTGGTAACATAGTCACTTTAAATCACGACGAAGATGCCGTGGAAGATGATATTGATCACTTGGGTTCTCGCCGCGTCCGTTTTGTTGGTGAATTGTTTCAGGCTAAAGTGAGGATTGGTATGTCTCAGATGAAGAGAAATATTCAAGATCGTATGTCCACTGTGGATCCGGACATCACTATGCCGGTAAACTTCATTTCCCCTCGTCCACTGCAAGCTAGAATCAAGGAATTCTTTACTACAAACCAGTTGTCGCAGTTTATGGCTCAGGAAAACATCCTCCAAGAGGTGGAACACTTGAGAACTTTATCCGCACTCGGACCCGGTGGTCTGACTCGCGAGCGTGCCGGCTTCGAGGTTCGTGACGTTCATCCTTCTCACTATGGCCGCGTTTGTCCTATCCATACCCCAGAAGGACCGAACATTGGTTTGATCTTGCGTCTTTCTGTTTACGCTAAGGTAAATGATTTTGGTATGATCGAAACTCCTTACGCCAAGGTCAAGCATGGCGTGATCACCCCCGAAATAAAATATTTGAACGCCTTGGAAGAGGAAAACTTTAAGATTGCCCATGCCGCCACCCACGTCGACGTCAATGGAAAAATAATTGATGAAGAAGTGGAGGTGCGTGTGAACGGTGTTCCGACTGTCGTTAAGAGCGAGGATGTGGACTTTATGGACGTTGCCACTAATCAGGCTTTTTCTATTGCTACCTCCATGATTCCTTTCTTGAACCACGATGATGCCAACCGCGCACTCATGGGTTCGAACATGCAGAAACAAGCCGTGCCATGTTTGCGGCCGGAAGCTCCGCTTGTTGCTACTGGTATTGAGGAAATTGCCGCAAGAGATACCGGACGTCTTATTTACGCTGACGAAGCCGGTGAAGTGACTTACTTGGATTCTAAAAAGATTAAAATTACCAATGATAAAGAAAAAGAAGCGGAATATAATCTGATCCAGTTTTCTCGAACAAACAGCTTTACCGTTTTCCATCAGCGACCAGTGGTTTCCTTGGGACAGAAAGTCAAAAAAGGCGAACTGCTCGCCGATACCTCTTCTTCCGATAAGGGCCAGACTTCTATTGGTCAAAACATTTTGATTGCCTTCATGTCTTGGTCCGGATCAAACTATGAGGACGCTATTATTTTGTCCGAAAAACTGGTGAAGGACAGCAAGTTTACATCCATTCACATGGAAGAGTTTGTGGTGAATGTTCGCGATACCAAGCTTGGACCGGAAGTAACTACTCACGATATTCCAAACGTTGGTGAGGCTAAACTAAAAAACCTGGATGAGGACGGAATTGTCCGCGTCGGCGCGGAAGTTCGCCCTGGTGATATTATCGTCGGTAAAATTACGCCCAAAGGTGAGACTCAGTTAACGCCAGAGGAAAGATTACTTCGTTCTATCTTTGGTGAGAAAGCCCGTGATGTGAAAGATACTTCCAAGAGATTGGAAGGTGGAAAGAAAGGCCGTATTGTTTCGGTAAAAGTGTTTTCTCGCGAGAAAGGCGATAAATTGGAAAGTGGAATTATAAAGAGAATTCATATTGAAGTGGCGGAACTCAGAAGTATCTCCGTGGGAGACAAGCTGTCCGGACGTCACGGAAACAAAGGAGTTATTTCCAAAGTGTTGCCGGAAGAAGATATGCCATACATGCCAGACGGCCGACCAGTGGATATGATTTTGACTCCGCTTGGTGTGCCTTCTCGTATGAACTTGGGACAGATTATGGAATTACACTTAGGTCTTGCAGCAAATACTTTGAATTATCAAGCCATTGTTCCTCCGTTTGCAGGTGCCACCGATCAGGAAATCAAAGCGGAATTGGTAAAGGCTGGTTTTAAGGAAAGCGGTAAGATGAAACTTTGTGATGGACGAACCGGTGAAAGCTTCCAGCAAGAAGTGGCTGTGGGTTATATGTATATCTTGAAACTGCACCATGAAGTGGAAGACAAGATTCACATGCGCTCAATCGGACCATACTCCATGATTACGCAGCAACCTCTTGGTGGACGTGCACAAGGAGGAGGACAGAGATTTGGAGAAATGGAAGTCTGGGCCTTGCTTGGACATGGTGCCGCTTATACGCTTCGAGAAATGTTAACTATCAAATCAGATGATATTGTGGGACGTTCCGCCGCTTTCGATTCTATTGTGAAAGGTGAGCGCATCAAGCAACCGAATATTCCGGCTTCGTTTAACGTGCTTCTCAACAACTTGAGAGGATTAGGGCTCGACGTTGAACTCTTAAAGGATAAGAAACCTTCAACTTACGAAGGTGGAGAGAGATAAAAAAACCACCTCACCACCTCCCCCTCGAAGACTCGGGTACTCCTCCTTAGAAAAGGAGGAGAAAGGGGAAGGAAAGAGGAAAAAACAAAATCATGAAAACAAATAATAAAAAAGGTTTTATCATCCCACTCCTCATTGGCATAATCGCCATCTTAATAATTGGTGGTGGTGTTTATATTTACACAAATAAGAAAGTTGAAGCACCAGTTGTCCAAAACCAGCAAAACCAAAATCAACAACAGACAAGTACTCAAAATCCGTCAGTTACTAATAATAAATCTCTGGTACTAAAAGTGAATGGACCACAGGAATTAGTTCTGAACCAACTAGGCACATGGACAGTCAATGCTTATAGTCCTAATGATAAGGGAGAGGGTAGTACTTTAACGTACTCGGAAAAATGGGGTGATTCTAATACTATTTACACTCAAAATCCACCATTCACTCATGCTTATTCGCAATTCGGAACATATACTCTTGTGTTCACTGCCAAAGACAGTACTGGTGCACAGACCACCGCAAGTACTAGTGTTAGGGTGATGAATACTACTTCTCCTGGATTAAACGCTACTTCAAATTGGAAAACATATACAAGTACTCAATATGGTTTTTCGTTTCAATATCCGGCAAATGCTAAAATATATGATGATTGCTGCCAGGGAAGCATGATAGCTGATTTGTCAGTCTACTATCCCTCTAGTAGTTCTGACGCTGCGAATGGAGTGGAATTAAATAAAGTTGTTGGTCTACAACTTCGTAGTGACTACAATGGTTCTACTAATACTAGTGCTGGACAGAATAACCCTAATGTTAAAATGATAACGAAGGGGAATCTTGCAATGAACATTTGGGTATCTGATGCTGGCTATAAAGATATATTTAAAATAGTTAGCTCAAGCTTTAAATTTACCTCTACATCAACTCAACCATCTATAACTGTTCTTTCACCAAATGGAGGAGAAACATATAAAAAGGGTGATACCGTTGATATTAAATGGCAGGCAAAGAATATTAATTCAACTTTGGAAATTAATCTACTGAAGCCCGATGGAACTTTAGTTTATAATCTTGAGTCTCTCGTTAGTGTGAATCGTTTGCAGTCTAATTGGTGGATTCCAACTGACAAGGGTCCTGGCGGAAGAAGAATTGATGCCGGACAATATATAATAAGAGTTTCTCCGTCTGCTGCCCAGTCTTATCCAGCCCCGATGGACGACAGCGATTATCCTTTCACAGTTACAAATTAATTTATCAAAATCATTAAAATAACAAAAATATGAATAATAAAAATAAAAATGTTGAGTTCAATGATTTTGATGCCATCTCGCTAAAAGTCGCTTCACCGGAAGTCATCAAAGGCTGGTCTTTTGGTGAAGTCACGAGGCCGGAAACCATTAACTATCGAACTCAGCGTTCGGAAAAGAGCGGTTTGTTTGATGAAAAAATATTTGGTCCGGACAAAGACTTTGAGTGTTATTGCGGTAAATACAAAGGTATTCGCTATAAGGGAATTATCTGTGAAAAATGCGGCGTGGAGATTACCCGCTCAATAGTACGACGTGAGAGGATGGGACACATCGAATTGGCGTCTCCCGTTTCTCATATCTGGTTCTTGCGCGGTATTCCATCAAAAATTGGAACCATGCTCGGTATGACTACTGCCGATTTGGAGAAAGTGATTTATTTTGCCGGCTACATCATCACAGTTACTCATGAGGCTGAGCGAGAAAGAATTCTTCATGACATTGATAATGAGTTCAAGCAGAAAGTCAAAACCGTCCAGGATGAAAAAACCAAGGAGGCTTTGAAAGAACTTTTGATCAATGCCAAGAAAGAAGTGGAAAGCATCCGCGAAGGCGTGGTGGTGGACGAGGTTATGTATCACAAGTATTCCATGAAATATGGTTCCTTGTTTGAGGCATCCATCGGTGCCGAGGCGATATTTGATATTTTGAAAAATTTGGATTTGGTGGACTTGGAAAAGAAATTGGAAGTGCAGTTGGAAAAAGCCGGTTCTTTGGAAAGAGAAAAAGTAAACAAGAGAATTTCCTTGGTGCGTTCAATGAGAGAAGCTAACGTGAAGCCGGAATGGATGTTCCTGACTCGCGTGCCAGTTATTCCACCAGCGCTTCGACCAATGGTACCATTAGACGGAGGCCGTTATGCTACGTCCGATGTGAACGATCTTTACCGCCGAGTGATAAACCGAAACAATCGTTTGTTGAAATTGAAGGAAATTCACGCGCCGGAAGTTATTTTGCGAAACGAAAAAAGAATTTTGCAGGAAGCGGTGGACTCTTTGATTGATAACTCGATTCGAAGCGGTAATGATGCTTTTTCCGCGGTGGGAAATTCTCAGAAGCGCGCCTTGAAATCACTCGCTGATAACCTAAAGGGTAAGCGTGGTTTGTTCCGTGCTAACCTCCTTGGAAAGCGCGTGGACTACTCAGGCCGTTCGGTGATCGTTGTCGGTCCGGAATTAAAGTTGAACCAATGCGGTTTGCCAAAAATGATGGCCTTGGAACTTTTCCGACCGTTTGTTATTTCTGAATTATTAAAGAAAGAATTAGCTTTCAACATTCGTGGTGCCGGCCGTTTGATTGACGATGGAATTCCAGAAGTGTGGGCCATTCTTGAAGAAATTATTGAGAATAAATATGTGCTCTTGAACCGTGCGCCTACTTTGCACCGTTTGGGTATTCAGGCTTTCAAGCCGGTGCTCATAGAAGGTTCCGCTATTCAGGTTCACCCACTTGTTTGTACCGCTTTCAACGCGGACTTCGATGGAGACCAGATGGCTGTTCACGTACCATTGGGTGAGGAAGCACAAATCGAAGCTCATGAAATTATGGCTTCGGACAAAAACATCCTGAAGCCAGGAAACGGCGAATTGACCGTCTCCGCCAAGCTTTTGGATATCGTGCTTGGTTGTTATTGGATGACCAAAGATGTGCCGGGTGAATTGGGCGAGGGTAAATATTTTTCTTCTCCAAACAGCGCCATTACTACTTATGATTTTGGTGGCATTTCCATTCGCGCCAAGATTCATGTTCTGGGAACCGATAAGCCAAAATATCAAATTTTTGGCGGTAAGACATTTGAGACAACGGTCGGACGATTGCTCTTCAATTCCACTTTGCCTTCCGATTATTCTTATGTGAACAAGGAAATCACCAAGAAAACCATGTCGGCTATTCTTGATGATTTGATCAACAAATATGGCATTACTAATATTCCAAAGGTGCTCGACAAGATAAAAGCTTTTGGTTTCAAATATGCCACCGCTTCCGGTGTAACTTGGGGTCTTGATGACTTGAATATTCCAGTCGAGAAGCCAGAAGTTATTGCTGAAGCTAAGAGAAAATCCGCTGAGGTTTTGAATTTCTTCAACGAAGGACTTTTGACCGACGAAGAAAAATTACGAAAAAATATTGAGATCTGGCACGGTGCCAAGAACGAGTTGGAAAAATTGATTCCAAAAACTTTGGATATCAACGGTTCCGTTTCCGATATGTGGGTGTCTGGTGCTCGAGGTTCGCTTGGTGCTATTACTCAGATGGCCGGTATGAAAGGTTTGATTCAGAATACCGCCGGTGAGACCATTGAGTTCCCGGTTATCGGTTCCATGAAGGAAGGTTTGACTCCGATCGAATACTTTATTACCACTCACGGTTCGCGAAAAGGTTTGACCGATACCGCGCTTAACACCGCCAAGGCCGGATATTTGACCCGAAGATTGTTTGATGTCGCGCAAGATATTGTTATTACCGAAGCGGATTGTAAGACCAAGGAAAGCATCTGTATCAAAAACAGCAGTGAATTTGAATCAGGTGTTTCCGTGTCCAAGCATATTCGCGGTAGAATTTTGGCCGCCGATGTTTTGAGCAAGACGGGTGAAGTGCTATTCAAGAAAGGACATTTGCTAAAGAAAGATGAAGCGCAGAAAGTGGAAGCCGAGGGCGCCAATGAAGTTTACGTGCGCTCACCTTTGACCTGTAAAACCGTTCACGGCGTGTGCGCAGAATGTTATGGCTCAGACTTGGGCCGTGGAGAACTTATTGGTCTTGGTGAAGCCGTGGGAACCGTGGCCGCTCAAGCTATTGGAGAGCCTGGTACTCAGCTGACGATGCGTACTTTCCACTCTGGAGGTACTGCCTCCGTTGGTGGAGATATTACTCAAGGTTTGCCTCGTGTGGAAGAAGTCTTTGAAAAGAGAAAGCCAAAGAGCCCAGCCATGGTGTCAAAGTGTGACGGTGTGGTGACTTCGGTAAAAGATATGGGTAAGGAAAAAATCATTACTGTTTTGCCGGAAATTGAAGATAAAGCCAAGGGTAAGAAGGCGGCCGAAGTGGAATATGAATTCAGCTTCAAGCGCGTGGCTTTGGTGAAGACTGGTGATAAGGTAAAGAAAGGTCAGCTTTTGACCGATGGTTCGGCTGATATTGATGAACTGTTCAAATATGGTGGCAAGGAGAAGACCATGAACTATGTGATTACGGAAGTGAACAAACTTTACGAATTACAAGGAGAGGCCGTGTCCCGAAAGCATATTGAAATCATCGTGAAGCAGATGTTCTCCCGAATGAAAGTGAAGAACCCAGGTGAGACCACCGTGTCTGAAGGCGATGTGATTGATGAATTGGATTATCGTTTGGAAAATGAGGAAGCCGAGGCTAATGGTAAGATGGTGATGAAAGCAGAGCCGGTAGTGATGGGTATCACCGAAGCTTCACTCGCTCGTCGATCATTCCTCTCCGCTGCTTCGTTCCAGCACACTAACCGAGTTTTGATTAATAACGCTGTTCGCGGTTCCGTTGACCATCTGACCGGATTGAAGGAAAACGTTATCATCGGTAGACTTATTCCAGCCGGTACCGGTCATCCAGATTCTCCTAAGTTCAAAATGGTGGCTGAATTCATGAAGGAATTGAATGCGGAAAGAGGGGAGTAAAACACAACCGCCCCTAACCCCTCCTTAACTAAGGAGGGGAAGAGAACCACCCCCGCCATCGGAATGGCGACCCCTCCTAAGAATAGGAGGGGTTTCCAGTCCAAAGGTGCTATAATTGGATTGTTTATTAATCTAATTAAAAAAATATGGAAAAAATAAAAGAATTTAAATATGTAATTATATTAATTCTAGCTATTTTAGTGTGTATTTTTTATTGGTTTCAGTTAAGGCCATCAAATATTAGAAAAGAATGTAAAAAATATGTTTCTGAAAGTAGGTTGGATTTAACGAGTGATATCGAAAAGGAAGAGTTGGGTAATGATATGATTAAAATTAATAAAGCAGAACAGGAGAAGGCTGATTTTTGGTATAAAGATTGTTTGAATAGTAAAGGATTAATTAATTAGGTCTGACCATTCTTAATGTCCACACCTGTAGAAAAAATAAAAGAGAGATTGAATATGAAAAAAATACCAGATAATCAAATATCATTCTATCAATCACCGGACGGTTCGGTGAATATTGAAGTGGTATATGCTGATGAAAATATTTGGATAACCCAGAGGAGAATGGCTGAATTATTTGAGACTACTCCTCAAAATATTACTCAACATCTGAAAACTCTTTATTCAGAAAAGGAAGTCAGCCTAAATTCAACTTGTAAGGATTTCTTACAAGTTCAAACGGAAGGAGAAAGAGAAGTCGAGAGAAAATCCCAGATGTATTCATTAGAAGCCATTATCGCCGTGGGTTATAGGGTAAATTCCGAAAGAGGTACGCAGTTTAGGCAATGGGCGACGGGGATTTTGAAAAATTACATTCACAAGGGTTATGCTTTGGATACAAATAGGATGAAATACGGTTCTCGTTTCAGTACCAGATATTTTGATGAATTATACGAAGAAATAAAAGATATTCGCACCAGTGAGCGAATGATTTATCAGAAGATTACGGATATTTATGCCACCTCAATTGATTATTCAGCAAAGGCAAGTGAGAGCAAGGAATTTTTTGCCACAGTTCAGAATAAACTGCATTTTGCCATTACCGGAAAGACGGCGGCGGAAATTATAACAGACAGGGTAAGTAGCAAGAAAGAAAAAATGGGGCTAACTTCCTGGAGACGTTCGCCGGAAGGGAAAATAATGCCAAGCGATACGATAATTGCCAAGAATTATTTAGATAAAAAAGAATTGGAACATTTGAATCGGATCGGAAATATGTATTTGGATTACGCCGAGATGCAGGCGGCCAGGGGTAAGGCAATGACGATGAAAGATTGGGTCATTAAGCTTAATGCCTTCCTGAAATTTAGCGAGTATGAAATATTGACAAACGCCGGTAAAATAAGTCATGAGGTGGCTCTTGCCTTGGCTTTCAAAGAGTATGAAAAATACAAGGTGGAGCAGGATAAAAATTATATTTCGGATTTTGATCGGGAAGTTAAAAAGATTTTATCAGCCGTCAAGAAGAAAAAAAATCATGAAAAATAAAAAAACTTTTCTCTTCATAATTATAGTCATCATTATCCTAATAATCGGAGTCATGTTTATCTGCCAAAATAAGAGGGTAGAAGCACCTTTAAACTTTCTTCAAATAAAAGAACTTGGGATTGGAATACCTCTTTCATCCAGAATAGAAGACCTGACATATAATTATAACACTGACTCGAAAAGTGTGGGCTTTACTTCAAAATCTCTAATAAAAATGGGAGGAGATGTTTGTCGTGCAGACACTGATTCATTAGGGAGTATCTTTTTACGCAATACCAGTACCACAACGATACTTAATAACGATGAAATTTCAGCCATTATAACTATCGGTGATAAAAACATCTTTTATCTTCGATCCACCAACCCCTGCTCGCTAGATCCAAAGGTTTTAGATTATGCTTACACGCAAGTATTTGCCCTTGAGGATTCATTAAAATCGGCCCAATTATTAACACCAATTTTCTCGGTGGAAACTTACACCAATACAGAATATGGTTTTACCATGCAATTTCCGGCTTCATGGAGGGGGTATACCGTGGTTAAAAGTACTTGGACTGGATGGCTAATTGATGGCACTACTACTTACACTGGGACAAAATTAATCTTTAAAAATCCGCAGTCCACGCCGAGCCAACCTTGGCAGGATATTCCGCTTATGATTATCACGCCAGATGTTTGGAAACTTATTTCAGCGGAAAAGGTCGCCGTGAGCGCCGCGCCGGTTGGTCCCGGTGAAGTGGGAGAAAATCAGAATTATATTTTTGCCACGCCACCACGCTGGTGGGGTTTTACCGATGCCTTGGGCGGGGAGGAGGCGGTGAATATTGTGAAGACGTTTAAGGTCTTAGCTCCGATTTCAACACCAGCTTTACAATGCAAAGTTGATACTGATTGCCCACAGCTTATAGGCGCCGGTCCTGGTGGCGGGCCACTATTTCCGGCTAATAGATGTATAAATCATAAGTGTGTTTTAGATCAAGCCACTACTACTTCCTGCACGTCAAACTGGATTTGCGGTTGGGGAGCATGCAATAACGGTTATCAAGGCATGATGGCGGTGGATAACAATAACTGCGAGTTGCCAAACGCTGGTGCAAATATTGCCTGCCCGGCTTTGGCTAGAAAGTGTACAAATTAAGAGATGAGCACCCCCGTAGAAAAAATAAAAGAGAGGCTGAATATTGTGGATCTTTTGGGTACATATATAAAATTAGAGAAAGCAGGGAAGAATATGAAAGCCAGGTGCCCGTTTCATAATGAGAAGACGCCGAGCTTTTTTGTATCGCCGGATCGGGATTCTTATTATTGTTTCGGCTGTGGCGCAAAAGGTGATATTTTTACTTTTGTGCAGGAGTTTGAAGGTTTGGACTTTTTTGGCGCCTTGAAACTCTTGGCGGAAAGAACGGGCGTGACTTTGGAGCGAACCGATTTTGAAAAGAAAGATGAAAAGGAGGCGATATTTAATGCACTCGAAGCCGCCACCCAATTCTTTGAATCTAATTTACCTAAATCAAATAGTGCCGTAAAATATTTGGAAAAAAGAGGCTTAACAGAAAAGACTATCAAAGATTGGCGAATTGGTTTTGTGGCTGATGATTGGCGTACGCTTTATGATTATCTGGCCGCCCGAAAATTTTCTGACAGTGAAATAGAACAAGCAGGTTTGATTAAGAGAAATGAGCGCAGTTTTTATGACCGCTTTCGAGGTCGGATTATGTTTCCGATTCGAGATAGCGCCGGCCGAGTGGTGGCGTTTACCGGGCGAATTTTGCCGGAAAATGACGATGGCAAAAGCGCCAAATATTTGAACTCTCCGGAAACGGCGGTGTTCAACAAATCACGGATTCTTTATGGTTTTGATTTGGCTAAACTTGCCATCAAGAAATTTGATTATTCAGTGATTGTGGAAGGACAAATGGATATTATTATGTGTCATCAGGCGGGCTTTCAAAATGTGGTGGCTACTTCCGGCACAGCCCTAACTCCAGAACATCTCACACTTCTTAGAAGAATATCAAACAGAGTGATTATGGCTTTTGATGCGGATAAGGCCGGTTTTGCGGCAGCTACCAAAGCCTGGCAGTTGGCATTGTCCTTAGGTATGGAAGTAAAAATTGCTGAATTTAAGGATGGCAAAGATCCGGCAGATGTGATTTTGAGTACGGATGGCAAGGAAAAATTCAAAGAGGCGCTCAAAGATTCCATGCATATTATTGATTTTTACTTAGCGAAAATCTTAGCTGAAAAATTAGAACCAAGAAAACTCGGTAAGGAGGTGCAGGAGAAAATACTGCCCTTTTTGGCAATCATTGAAAGTAGTATTGAGAAATCACATTTTGTAAAAAAGATTGCAGAGAAGACTGGCATCAGCGAGGCGGCTATTTGGGAAGATTTGAAAAAAGTAAAAGTGGAGCCGGGTGTGGATGGTGTTGGTACAAAAAGCGGTAATTTTGATAATAAGACAGCTATAGACCGGGTGGATTCCATTGAACGGCGAGTATTGGGGGTCATTGGCTGGCAAGAGAAAGACACGGAAAAACTGATCGATATTCAGACATCGAAACAGAAGGTACGAGAAATCATTGGTGGGGAGAATTTTAAAAAGTGGGAGACGGCGCCAGTCCAGGTGATAAATGAAGCGATTTTTGAAGCTGAGCAGTATTATGAGAAAAAGAAGATTCAGGCGGTACTCGACGAGCTCTTAATGGAACTGGAAAAAGAATATGTCAAACGAGAATTGGCGCGGACAATGAGTGAGATGATCAAAGCCGAGAAAGAAAAAGATTTAAAAAAACGTGATATAATGGCTGGGTTGTGTAACGAACTTACCAAAAGATTAGCTAAACTTAAATAAAACAATGAAGAAAAAAATAACCAAAAAAGTAAAAAAGTCAGCTAAGAAGGCGGTAAAAAAGAGTCCAGTTAAAAAGATTAAAAAGGTATCCGCCAAGCCAATCAAGAAAACTGGGATGGACAAGAAAAAGGAGCAGGAGATCAAGACTTCAAGACTCTTGGCTAAGGGTCGGGAGAGAGGTTTTGTCACTTATGATGAAATCTTGAAAGAGTTTCCAAACATTGAGACAGATGTGGTATTTTTGGACGATTTGTATAATCGTTTATCCACTACCGGCGTGGATGTGCTTGAGGGCGGTGGAATGCTCGACATCGAAAAAGAAGAAGAAACTTTGAAGAAGTACGCCTTTGGCGGCCGAACTGGTGACTCTTCCTACGACTCTATTCAGATGTATTTGAAAGAGATTGGTCAGTACCCACTGATTTCCGCGACGATGGAAAAAGATTTAGCCCGTAAGATTCAGGTGGGTGATGAAGAAGCGAAAAATCTCTTGGCTAGGGCCAACTTGCGTTTGGTGGTATCCATTGCCAAGAAATATGTGGGCCGAAGTGCTGATCTGACGTTACTTGATTTGATTCAAGAAGGAAACCTCGGTTTGTTCAAGGCCGTGGATAAATTTGACTGGACCAAGGGTTACAAGTTTTCTACTTACGCTACTTGGTGGATTAGACAGGCTATCACCAGAGCTTTGGCCGATCAGAGCCGAACTATTCGCGTGCCGGTACACATGGTGGAGACTATTGCCAAGTACAAACAGTGTGTGCGGAGACTGTCTCAGGACTTGGGCCGAGATCCTTTACCTGAGGAAATTGCGACCGAGATGGGGATTGAGATTGAGAAAGTTTATAATATTGAAAAGATCGATCAAGATACCGTGTCGTTGGAAACGCCGGTGGGGGATGATGGTGATGACGGAAAATCTACCTTGGGTGATTTTGTGGCGGATGATAAAATATTGTCGCCGGATCAGGAAAGTTCCCGCCGAATCTTGGGAGATCAGGTTAAGGAAATCCTTTCCGATCTTTCACTGAAAGAAAGAAAAATATTAGAAATGCGTCACGGCTTGATTGATGGCATTACCCATACTTTGGAAGAAGTGGGTAAAGAGTTTGGCGTTACTCGTGAGCGTATCCGCCAGATTGAGGCTAAAGCGCACGAAAAGATAAGGGTGCATGGGAAGATAAATAGATTGCAGAACTACTAAAGTTTCTCTTAAAATAGCCCTAGAAATAGGGCTATTTTTGCTATTCTCTGGTATAATTGACTTTTACACATATTTATGCTATACTTGAATAAGTAAAGAATACCACATCGAAACAGTTCTAAACGTGAAAATATAAAGGGAGAAAAGAGAAAATGAAAGAGCTATTGTCGGTTCAGTCGCCATTCATTCTTGTCCTGATTTACTTCATCGGTACCTTGGTGGTGGCGGTGATACGGGGCAGAATTGATCAGCGGAAGCTTGGCTGGATCAGGACTGAGGGTCTTTGGTCTTTTCTTTGGCCGAGGCTTCGAATGTGGCTAGCCGGACTGGTAGCGGCAATCATACTCACGGCAGGTTTCCATTGGCTGAATAATTCCGCAGAGGAAATTACGAGGATTGGCGATGAGATTGGAGTCTTGAGTATGCCTATCCTGGTGATTGGCGCATTTATTGCCTTCAGCCTTGTCCTTTGTCTCTTCATGCCGTTTGCAGCGGCCATCCAGGAGTCTTACGAGCTAGATTAGGTAATCAAACCCCACTAACACGGAGCCCCCAGCTCACGCTAGTGGGGTTTTCTGTTTGTTGCGTACATGTTAGAATCAGAGGATGGAACAAAATTATGGGACCGGAATGTATGATGAAAAGTATAGTAAAAAGGAAGAAACCTCCCCTCGCTCCATCGTGGTCTATTTTATTGATAATTTTCTTATTCCCGGCCAAAGTTGTCTGGATCTAGGCTGTGGCGCCGGCCGGCACAGTAAATATTTAGCCGAGAAGGGAATTGATGTGACCGCCGTGGATTTATCGCAAGAAGGAGTTAGAAAAACACAACAAATATTAGCTGATTATCCGCGGTCGGATGCTCTTGTTGCGGATATTCATCATTTACCTTTTAGTGACGCTTCTTTTGATTCACTGATTTCGAACAGAGTTCTTGATTATAATGATGATCACGGTTTGGATACGGTATTTTCCGAAATTGTAAGAGTCGTAAAAGAAAATACCCTTATTTTACTCACCTTGAGATCTACTGCACAATTACCAAAACAAAACGAAACTTTGACCCAAGAAAATGATCTGGGCGGAAAAACTTATCAGGTACAAGGGGGAAAAGAGGTGGGTGTTTATCAGCATTATTTTACTGAATCAGAAATCAGAAGATTGGCTGAGGATCATGGCTTGACCGTGGAGGAAATAAAGGAAGATCAGTCTGAAAATAAATACCATGATCTAAAAGCGGAATGGCAGGTAATTTTGAAGAAAAACTCAGAAAAATAGCCCTAGAAACAAGGTTATTTTTACCTATTGACTTTTTAACTCAAAGATGCTATACTTGCTACAGTTAGGATTTCGGAGTTGAAACAGCACAAGCAGAGAGATCTGCAGAAAAACTGGTGACAAGTGAGAATTGATCAGGCCAAAAGATTGCTTGCACATATGAATGCGTGTCTAACTGGGCGACATGGGATTTCGGTGGATGCAGTCTCTGACCGACCAATGTACCTCGGCATTTATACTACGGGTGAAGTCAAAGAAAAAGGGATTCGTCTCTTTTTCTCCGAAGGGACAGTTGGTCCACTTCCATTCCTCGGACCCAATGTATTTCCCAGGGTATACATCGGAGATCAATCCTTAGCTGAGATCGCTGAAGAATTTCTGTAGCGGTAACTGGTTTGTTCTGAAAAATTAGTGACCCCATCAACACAGAGCCCCACGGCCTGCGTCGGTGGGGTTTTCTGTTTGTGGGGTTTATGTTAGGATAAGCGGATGGAACAAAAGACCGAAAAAGGTCATATACACCCTATGACACAGTTTATTAATCGAGCCAATGCCATCTTCTATGAGATGGGTTTTTCCTTGGTCGACGGGCCGGAAATTGAGACGGAACATTATAATTTTGACGCTTTGAATGTGCCTAAAGATCATCCCGCCCGAGATATGCAGGATACCTTTTGGCTCAAGCAATCTCCAAATGATCCGGAAAGAAAGTTATTGCGAACACAGACTAGTGCGGTGCAAGTACGTTATATGGAAAAAAACAAGCCGCCGTTTAAGATGGTCTGCTACGGCAAGGTTTTTAGAAATGAAGCCACGGACGCCACACATGAGATGGTTTTTCATCAGCTGGAGGGACTCATGATCACTAAGGACGCTAACATGAGTGATTTAAAATCAACTCTGAATACATTTTTTGATAAGTTTTTTGAACGAGATGTGGAAGTGCGTTTTCGTCCTAGCTTTTTCCCGTTTGTGGAACCGGGCTTGGAAGCGGACATATCCTGTTTTAAATGTAATGGTGGCCGAGACCTGAAAGAGGGACAGTCTTGTCCGGTTTGTAAGGGCACAGGCTGGGTGGAGGTGGTCGGTGCGGGGATGGTGCATCCGAAAGTCTTGGAAGGTGTGAATGTTGATTCTAGAGAATGGCAAGGTTTTGCTTTTGGTATGGGAGTGGACAGGATTATTATGCTCAAATACGGCATCGATGATGTGCGTTTGATGTATTCCGGAGATTTAAGATTAGTAAATCAATTCTAAAATATTAAAAGAAAAATAACATGAAGGTTTCTTATAATTGGTTAAATCAATATTTTGACGAAAAGCTACCACCGGTGGAAAAGGTGGCGGATGTTTTAACCATGAATTCGAGCGAGGTGGAAGGGGTAGAAAGGGTGGATGGCGATTATATTTTAGACATTAAGATCCTACCAAACATGGCGCATAGCTGTTTATGTCATCGGGGAATCGCTCAAGAACTTTCCGCGTTGCTGGATTTGCCAATGAAGAAATATTCCCGAGATATTCCGGATATTGATAAGGTAAAAAAAAGTGATCTAAAACCGCAAATAAGAATTGAGGATAAAAATGATTGTCGGCGTTATATTGGTCGTGTGATCGAAAATATCAAAATCAATCCTTCACCTGAATGGCTTAAAAAAAGACTGGAAAATCTGGGCCAGCGGTCCATTAATAACCTTGTCGACGCGACTAATTTTGTGATGTTGGAACTGGGACAGCCAATGCATGTTTTCGATGCCGGCAAAATAGGCGGTTGCTTGATTGAAATAAAGAAAGCGATAAACGCGGATGAAATTAAAACTCTTGATGGCAAGCAGGTGATTTTGGATGACACCGTTCTGACCATTTCCAATAGTGGCAAGGCTTTGGCCATTGCTGGCATTAAGGGTGGCACTTTGGCGGAGATTGACGAAAAAACCAAAAACATTATTTTGGAATCCGCTAATTTTGATCCGGTCTTGATCAGAAAGACCGCCCAAAAAATTAAAATTCAGACTGACGCTTCAAAGCGGTATGAGAACGATTTGACCCCGGAACTTTGTTGGGAAGCCATGGAAGTACTGACAAAACTTATCGTGGATATTGCGAGCGGAGATGAAACAAAGGTGGGTCATATGGTTGATGCTTATGATAACGTAGCCAGCAGACATTCATTGGATATTTCAACCGAGCAAGTAGTAAAGGTTTTGGGCATTAAAATTTCGACGGAAGAAATTATAGACATTTTTAGGCGCATGAACTTCGAGTATGAAATAAATGGCGATAATTTTACGGTTAAAATCCCTTTTGAAAGATTGGATCTGCAAATCAAAGAAGATCTGATTGAGGAAATTTTGAAAGTGTATGGTTATGGACAGATTGAGGGAGAAAAGAAACTGACAAAAACTGCCGGAGCGGTCATAAATAAGAATTTCTATTATGCCAATAAAATAAAGAAAATTCTGTCAGATAACGGCTTTTCGGAAATATACGGGTATACCTTTGCCGAAAAAGGAGAAATAGAATTGGCTAACTCGGTAGCTCCGGACAAAAAGTTTTTGCGGGCTAACTTGAGTGCCAGTATGGCGGAATATTTAGACTTCAATGCTCGTTATTCTGAGCTTGTCGATATGCCACAGATTAAAATATTCGAGATCAGCAAGATATTCAAGAAAAGCGGAGAACAAACACATTTCGTTCTCGGGGTTAAGACTCCGTCTGCTAATAAAGGCTTATTGAAAGACGTGGATGTTTTGGTGAATATTATTAAATCCTTGGAGAGTGAACTAAAAATAACCATAACCTTCGAAAAATTTCAGAACCTTCAGAACGTAATAGAAATTGATTTTGATAAGATGCTGGTGGGGCTGCCCGAACCGACGGCGTATGACGTTGAATTACCCATGGCGCCAAGCAATATGCGGTTTGAAAAAATCTCCGTTTATCCCTTTTCTGTCCGTGACGTGGCGGTATTTGTGCCGGAAGGAACGGAAGAACGGGAGGTGTGGCGGATTATTGAAGAAGAAGCCGGCTTGCTTTTGGTCAAGGACCGTTTGTTTGACGTTTTTACCAAGAAGTTACCGGATGGCACGTCCAAGACTTCCTACGCTTTCAGGTTGGTTTTGCAGTCCTTTGATCACACCTTGTCCGAGGAGGAGATTACTGGTGTGATGGAAAAAATTACCGCCAAATTAAACGCCCAAAAAGACTGGCAAGTCAGATAAGGATTTGGTATAATATGGGTAAGTCAAAGCATAAATAGCTTTTTAATTTTTGTAAAAAATCCATAAATATGGCTAAAGATAAAGAAGAAAAAGAGGTAAAGGGCAAGGAAAAGGAAGCTCATTATGGAGCGGAACAAATAACCGTTTTGGAGGGTCTTGAACCGGTAAGAAGAAGGCCGGGTATGTATATTGGTACTACCGGTCCTGACGGTCTGCACCACTTGATTACGGAAATTTTCGATAACTCCCGGGATGAAGCCATGGGTGGTTTTGCCAATGATATTGAAGTGGTACTTTTGCCCGGAAACAGGGTGAGAATCGCCGATAACGGCCGCGGTATCCCGGTGGATGTGCACAAGCAGACAAAAGTGTCCGCTTTGGAAACTATCATGACCGTGCTTCACGCCGGCGGAAAATTCGGCGGTGAGGGTTATAAAGTCTCCGGCGGTTTGCATGGTGTGGGTGCTTCAGTGGTGAACGCTCTGTCTGTTTATATGAAAGTGACCGTGCATAAAGATGGCGGAGTCTATATGCAGGAATATTCTTGCGGCAAGAGAAAAGCGGCGGTCAAGAAAATCGGCAATACCAAATATCACGGCACCATTACCGTCTTTGAGCCGGACTCTACTATTTTTAAAGAAGGCGTGGTCTTTGATTGGAACAAAGTTTTTTCCCACATGCGTCAGCAGGCTTATCTGGTCAAAAGCTTGCGCATATCGGTGATTGATGCGCGTGAGTCCACCCAAAAATATGATGAAGCTGATGCTTTTTATTTCCGCGAGCTTGCTGTGGAAGCTCCATCTCAAACTTTCTATTTTGAAGGCGGTCTATATTCTTTGATTAAATTTTACAATCAATTTCAAAAACCAATCCATAAGAATATTTTCTACGTCGAGAAAAAAGTGGAGGGTGTAGAGTCGGTTGAGGTCGCTCTGCAGTATGTTGATGATATTTCCGCCCGCGTGGTGGCTTTTGCCAATAACATTTATACTTCGGAGGGTGGAACACATACTACCGGTTTTAAGGCTTCACTGACACGTATTCTAAATTCCTACGGACGTAAAAATGGCATCATAAAAGATAACGAGGACAATTTTACCGGCGATGATGTACTCGAAGGTTTGACGGCCGTGGTTTCAGTTAAGCTGCGTGAAATTCAGTTTGAAGGTCAGACCAAGGCCAAGCTTGGTAGTCAGGAAGCGCGAGGTGCCGTGGAAGACGTCTTTGGTTCGGCTTTTGAAGCCTTCTTGGAAGAGAACCCTGAGGATGCGCGAGCCATTGTGAGTAAGGTGATTTTGGCGCTCCGCGCTAGGAAAGCTGCCAAAGCCGCCAAGGACTCCATCCTGCGTAAGGGCGCCTTGGAAGGTATGACTCTGCCCGGCAAGCTGGCCGACTGCCAGTCTGACGATGCCGCCGAATCCGAACTTTTCATTGTCGAGGGAGATTCCGCCGGTGGTACCGCGAAGACCGGTCGTGATCGCCGTACTCAAGCCATCTTGGCTTTGCGCGGAAAGATTCTGAATATTGAACGTGCCCGCTTGGACCGCATGTTGGGTTCCGAGCAAATCAAAAATATTGTGCTCGCTCTCGGTACCGCTATCGGTGATACTTTTAATATTGAAAAATTGCGTTATCATAAAATTGTGATTGCGACCGATGCCGATGTGGATGGGGCGCACATTCGCACACTTTTGCTTACTTTGTTCTACCGTTTTTTCCGTCCATTACTTGATGGTGGGTTCATTTACATTGCCCAACCGCCACTCTATAAAATCAAAAAAGGGAAGGAAATCACCTATGTATATTCCGAGGAAGAAAAAGTGAAGCTTTTTGGCTCGGATATGCCGATGGACGTTGAGGTGATCGAAGGTAGTGAACCTATTCCTGAGGAAGACGAAGCTGAAAGCGAAGGCACTGAGGCTTCCGAAGTAAAGGGTAAAAATAGTGGAAAAAAGGTAGAAAAACTGCATGTCCAGCGTTACAAAGGTTTGGGAGAAATGAATGCCGAGGAGCTTTGGGAAACAACTATGGATCCAGCTAGGAGAATCTTGAAACAAGTGGAAATCAAAGACGCCCAAGAAGCCGACAAAGTATTTGATATGCTCATGGGTACGGATGTCCCAGCTCGCAAATCCTTCATCCAGTCGAATGCTAAATTAGCTAATTTGGATATTTAATAGTTAAGTAACAAAAAAGCCGGTGGGCACATTCTCTCCCACCGGCTTTTTTAATTGTGTTTAACTTTATTTCTTTACAGAATCAACGAATGACAAACCCATCTTCTGATTCTTTGATTCGAAGAGGAGGATTTTGAAAGTATAACTCTTACCAAGCTCCAACTTTTCCTTCATCTTGAGTTCGGAACCAAATTCGGAGATATGAACCAAGCCGGAGATACCTTCCTCAATCGAGGCCAAGGCGCCATGCTTGTTGAATTTGATGACCACACCTTGGACTTCATCACCTTTTTTATATTTCTTCTCCGCTTCCACCCAAGGGTTTTCCTTGAGGGCTTTGATGGAGAGAGAAATCTTGCCGTCCTTCACTTCAATCACTTTCACCTGGACTTTCTCACCAACCTTATAAAAGGCACGAGGGTTTTCCACCAAAGTCCAATCAATCTCAGAAATGTGTACCAGTCCTTCCAAACCGTCCTCAATCTTTACAAAGATACCAAAGTCCACGATACCGGTGATTTCACCGCCGCAGATATCTCCAACTTTGTATTTATCGGTCATTTTTTGCTTACCTTTCTTCTCAATATTCTTCTCGGAGAAAATCAGCTTGCCTTCCTTAGGCAGTGCGGTAATGATGGCCACGGAAATCTTCTGCCCCACCAATTTTTTCAATTCGTCCAAGATCTTATCCTTGTCACCGTCATTGATCCTGGGATAGTGCTCGGTTCGAAGTTGGGAAGCGGGGAGGAAACCCTTGATACCTTGCCAGTTGATAATCAAACCGCCCTTGTTGGCTTCTTCTACCGGCAATTCCAAAACAGTTTTGTTCTTGATGGCTGCTTCAGCTTCATCCCAGATCAGAGCTTGTCTAGCTTCCTTGAGAGAGAGTTCAATATAACCATCTTTATTGCCTTCACCGTTGTCCACTACTTTGGCGGCCACTTTGTCACCAATGTTTATCTTCTTGATAATATCACGAGCGTTGATGAATTCCTTGCCGAAAATAATACCTGTTCCATAAGGGTTCAAGTTTATATAAACGCAGGATTTCTCCACGCCAATCACGTCACCCTCCACCACGTCACCGACGTTTGGGGGAGTCACGCTCTTGTCTACAATCTTGGTCATCAAGCTGTCTTTCTTGAGCTTGAGAGCCTTTTCTTCTGCTGTTGTCTCGTCTATTACTTTTGCTTTTTTTGCCATAAATTTTTGATAAAAAAATCGCGCACATTTGGCGCGAACTTCGCCAAAAAGGTCCATCGGCCACAGGCGCCAAGGGTGTTACTTCTTGTGAACTAATAACTGGCATAGTATACATTATATTGGTAAAAATAACAGCTTGACTTTTGGCTTAAATGAGTGGTATAATACCACCATGCCTATCAATCTCTAAAAGATGATGGGTGGCCGCTAAGAGGTCTGCTCGAGACCTCTATCATGATTCCGAAGGCTCGGAATTAGGATGCAATAAGGCTAACGGGAAAACTCTTGAAAGGAGTTAAAAAATGAGCAAGCAGAGGAAGGACACGAGGACCCCGGATGAGAAGCTCACGGACCGGGTCAGGAACATGATGCAGGAGTTGCATGTGCGTAGGGAGGTTATACGTAAAAAGGTTCGTCTAAGTCGTCATGATTTTTCTTCCACTTTTTGTGTGGAGGTTCGAGATAAACTCTTTCCGATGTCACCTGCTACACGTGGAGAAATAGCTGACCTAGGTGACTCCTCCTGTGTGCCCTCTGATTTGCACGTTCAGAGCTACTGTCCCAGGACGGTAATGAACGAGATGGCTATGATGGTAATTCTCAAACGCATGCTTGAGATTTTGCAAGAGGAGCAGGCTCAGCATGATGCGATTGTGCTAACCACGAACAGGAGTCATCTCTCGGCGATGGGATGAGTGTGGAAGGTGCGTCGAGCCCGGGGATAAAATACCCCGGGCTCTTTCAATGCAAAAAATTAGAAAAATGAGGTTGTTTTATGTATTTAGATTTGATATAATAACAGAGTTATGATCATCACTTATCAGGGAGTGGAATTTTTTAAAGTTCAGTTCGGGGATACTATCCTCGCTTTTAATCCGATTTCCAAGGAGAGCAAGTTTAAGAATACCCGCTTTTTTGCGGATGTGGCTTTGGTGTCTGCTAACCATGTCGATTTTAACGGCGTGGAAAACTTGTCTTACAATGGCAACGACCCCTTGGTTATTTCCGGCCCCGGCGAATATGAGACAAAAGGTGTCTTTATTAAAGGCTTTCAATCCAAGACCAATTATGGCGGCAAAGAAAGAATTAATACCGTTTATATTGTCGTGCTTGAAGGTATGACCCTGTGTTTCCTAGGTGCTCTCTCTGACGAAAAACTTTCGCCGGAATTCATGGAGGCCATCGAAGACGTGGATATTTTATTTTTGCCCATCGGTGATGACGGAGTGCTAGACGCCAATAAGGCCAACAAACTGGCAGTAACTTTGGAACCAAAAATAATTATTCCGATGCATTTTGATGATGTGGGTGTAGCCGGAGCTTTGAAGAAATTCTTAAAAGAAGCCGGCGAAGAAGGCGTTAAGCCAGTTGATAAACTGACACTCAAGAAAAAAGATTTGGAAGGCAAGGAGGGCGAGGTTGTGATCTTAAGTCAATCGAATTAGTTTTTTACAATTTATATTATGGGTATTTTAACCAACATCCGAGAAAAGTCCGATCAGCAAAAAAAAGTTATTTCCCTAGTGACGGCCATTATTCTGACTCTGGTCATTGTGACCGTTTGGTTTTCCCTAACTCGTTCGGCGGACAGTTCGACCGGGGACGAAGGGAGTAAACTTAGCGCCACTAGTCCCTGGCAGGCTATCAAGGACGAATTTTCCACTGCGTTCTCAGGCTTTAATGATGTTACAAAAGAAAATGATTCAAGCACCAGTACCGAGAGCACTACCTCACCGGTTGAGATAATCGAGAACGCAACAACGACTACCGCCAGTACGACCCAAGCGACCACCACTGTCCATTCAACAAGTTCAGAACAAGTAATGAAAAAAAATAAATAACATGGCAAAAGAAGAAAGCAAAAAAGAAATAGTTCCCGAGAGAGGTATTTCTCAGAGAAATATCAGCACGGAAATGAAGGAGTCATTTATTGACTATGCCATGACCGTTATTACGGACCGCGCCCTTCCGGATGTGCGTGACGGTTTGAAGCCGGTGCATCGTCGGATCCTTTACGCTATGCACGAGATGAATCTGACCGCCGGTGCCAAGACCAGAAAGTCCGCCGCCGTGGTGGGAGAAGTGCTCGGTAATTATCATCCGCACGGTGACGCATCGGTGTATGAAGCCATGGTGAAGATGGCTCAGGATTTCTCTCACCGCTATCCCTTAATTATTGGCCAGGGAAACTTTGGTAACATCGATGGTGATTCCGCTGCCGCCATGAGGTATACGGAGGCCAAGATGTCCAAGATCGCCGGTGAGCTTTTGAAAGACTTGGAAAAGGAAACCGTGAGTTGGCGTCCAAACTACGATAACACTCGAAAGGAACCGGAAGTGTTGCCAGCGGCTTTGCCAAACTTACTTTTGAACGGAACACTTGGTATCGCCGTGGGTATGGCCACCAACATTCCGCCGCACAATTTGAAGGAGGTGGTAGAGGCCACTGTTCATTTGATCGATAATCCCGAAGATACTACCGAAGATTTATTACAATTTATTAAAGGACCAGATTTCCCGACTGGTGGTGTGGCTTACAATCAAAATGATATCAATCATGCTTATGCTACAGGTCGTGGCGGTGTGGTGGTACGCGGCGTCGCCGAGATTGTGGAGGACAAAAAAGGCACTTTCCAAATTATTATCACTTCAATCCCTTATCGGGTGAACAAGGCTGACCTGATTATGTCTATTGCGGATTTGGTACGGGAGAAAAAAGTGGAGGGAATTAAAGGCTTGCGTGACGAGTCCGCTAAGGATTTAAGAATTGTGATTGATTTAAAGTCCGGCGCCCAGCCACAAAAAGTTTTAAACTTTATCTACAAACATACCCAGTTGGAGGAGTCTTTCCATTACAACCTTGTGGCCTTGGTGGATGGTGTGCCTCAAACTTTATCCCTGAAATCATTTCTGGATGAATTTATTGACCATCGCAATATTGTGGTAAAAAGACGAACGGAATTTGATTTGAGAAAAGCGGAAGCCCGCGAACATATTTTGTTTGGCCTAAAAAAAGCCCTTGATCATATTGACGAAATAATCAAATTGATCAAAAAATCCAAAGATATTGAAGATGCCAAGAGAAATTTGATGAAGGTGTTCAAGTTCTCAGAAATCCAGGCCCAAGTGATTGTGGATATGAAGATCGGTCGTTTGACTGGTCTGGAAAGACAAAAAATTGAAGATGAATTGAAAGAAGTCCAAGCTCTGATTAAGTATTTGAAAGACCTTTTGAGTAGCGCCAAGAAGATTTTAGGCATTGTGAAGAGTGAGCTTCAAGAGACCGCGCTTAAATATGCCGATGAACGCCGAACCAGGATTGTGAAGCAGGGCGTGGGTTCCATGTCCGATGAGGATTTGATTCCCGATGAGGAAAATGTACTTGTTCTTACCACCGGTGGTTATGTAAAAAGGACTAGCCCTGACGACTATAAAAAACAAAAAAGAGGGGGAGTGGGGGTGGTGGATTTGGATACCAAAGACGAGGATTTTGTGGTAAATTTTCTGACTGCGACGACCCACAATGATATACTTTTCTTTAGTGATAAAGGCAAGGCTTATCAGATAAAAATGCATGAACTGCCGGAAGGGAAACGAGCTACCAAGGGTAAGGCGCTGGTGAATTACCTGTCTATTTCCAATGAAGAAAAAGTGACTTCCGTTTTGGCAATGCCTAAAGAGTTAAAAAATTCCAAACTGGCGTTGATGATGGTGACCAAGCAAGGAACCGTGAAGAAAGTGGACGCCGCTGCCTTTCATGATGTGCGCCGTAGTGGGTTGATTGCCATTACCCTGCATGATGGGGATGAATTAACCTCGGTACAGTTTGTGGCGCCAACTGATGAGATGATTTTAGCGACCGCCAAGGGTCAAAGCATCAGATTTAAGGAAAGTGATATTCGCGAGATGGGGCGTGGAGCGGCCGGGGTGCGAGCAGTAAAACTGGGTAAGACTGATTTTGTGGTAAGTACCGACGTGGTGAAAAAGACCATGGTGAACCCGACTTTCTTTGTCATCAGCAGTAACGGTTACGGCAAGAAGACCGCCTTGAAAGAATATAAAGTGCAAAATCGTGGTGGCTCCGGTATTAAGACCATGAAAGTGACGGCTAAAACTGGGGATATTATGTCGGCCAAAGTGATGACGGAAGAAATAGATGAGATCGCCGCTATTTCCAAGAAGAGCCAAGTTATCCGCGTGGAAACCAAAGAAATTCCCACTCTCGGCCGTCAGACCCAAGGCGTCCGCATTATGAAACTGCGAGAAGGGGATTTCCTGGCATCGATTACTTGTCTATAAAATATTTTAGCGTTATAATATCTGCATGTTCTCTGATCCGGAAAATAATATAAAACAATTTGCCTTGGCTCCCGGGATGTTGGTGGCAGATTTTGGTTCCGGTTCCGGTTTTTATTCTATGGCGGCGGCAAAGGCAGTAGCGCCAAACGGTCGGGTTTTTGCAGTGGATATTCAGAAAGATTTATTGGAGAAATTAAAAAACGGCGCTCGGCAAAATCATATCAGTAATATTGATATTATCTGGGGCGATTTGGAACGCTTAGGCGGGACCAAACTGCGCGAGAATTACCTCGACGCCGTAATTGCGAGTAACTTATTTTTTCAAGTTCAAAACAAGGATGGTTTATGTTTGGAAATCAAGCGGATTTTGCGGCCTAACGGTCGGGTAATGGTCGTGGATTGGGACGGTTCTTTTGGCGGGATTGGCCCACTATCACAGGACGTTGTGTCCAAAATGCAGATGACCGCCATATTTCAAGATCATGGTTTTATTTTAGATCGAGAAATCTCAGCCGGGGATCATCATTATGGTTTAATTTTCAGGAAAAAGGTATAATATTTTAAAATGAAAAACGGAAAACTTTTTCAGTACATATTCATGGGGGCCTTTGTTTTTTTCATTATTGTCGGCGCAATTCTATTTTCCACATATCGAGCCGGTGATAAAAATGTAGTAAACGTAAATATTACCATGTGGGGAACCCTGCCGGAGAGCAGTTTTACAACTTTCATGGCGCATTATTTCAGTCAGGCTAACTTAAAATATACGGTGAATTACGTCGAAAAAGATCCCGCTGTTTTTGATACTGACTTAGTTGAGGCTCTGGCTAGCGGTTCCGGCCCGGATGCCATAATCATGCCGGAAGACATGATTGTGCGTTATAGCAATAAAATATATCCTATTCCGTACGCTCTCTTACCGCAGCTGACTTTCAAACAAACTTTCGTCCAAGAGGGGGAGCTTTATTTGAACGACAAAGGGATAATGGCTCTGCCTTTCAGTGTTGATCCATTGGTGATGTATTGGAACAGAGACATTTTTAATAATGTCAGTCTGACCAAGTCCCCAGCCACCTGGACTGAATTGGCCAATTTGGCACCTAAAATAACCAAGAAGGACCTCGCGCAAAATATTTTACGAAGCGCGGCGGCTTTGGGTGAGTTTAGAAACGTTACCAACGCCAAGGAAATATTCAGTGCGCAGCTGATTCAAAATGTCGACGATGCTAACAGTAATAACCGGTCCGGATCGTCTTTGAGTCCGATTGTTAATCTAAATCCTGACGGGACACTCGCCAGTACGCTCAATGAGGATTTTGGCCAGAGCGTCTCACCAACCACTTTGACGCTTGGTTTTTTTACTAACTTCTCAAATCCAGTGAAGAATGAGTATTCTTGGAATCGATCCCTGCCAAATTCTTTGGACGATTTTACTAATGGAGATTTGGCTATTTACTTTGGTTTTGCTTCAGAGTTTACAAAGATAAAAAGCAAAAATCCAAACCTAAACTTTGACGTGTCCTTTTTGCCACAAGTAGCTGGTACCAAGGTCTATAGCACCTACGGGCGGATGTTGGGCATGGCTATAATGAAAAATTCTAGCAGTCCTTCTGGCGCTTACACTGCTATCAGCGCCTTGACCAGTGCAGACGCTTTTCCTTTCTGGAATACAATATTTAACCTACCTTCGGCCCGGCGAGACGTTTTGGACCAGGCGGAATCAAGCGCTGTTAAGACCGTTTTTAATAAATCGGCCATTATGAGTAAAGGCTGGTTGGATCCGGATAAAACCCAGACGGGAGCAATATTTCAAGAGATGGTAGAATCATTTACTACTGGCCGGGAAAATATGGCGGAAGCCATCAGTGCGGCTTCCGATCGTTTAGGCGCTCTCTTAAATAAAACAATATGACTTTAAAAACAAAAAAAGTATTGGCTGGCAGTTTATCTCTAGCTCTGTTGGCTATCTTCATTGTCCCGGCAATCGCTTCTGCTTTGGACTACACTCCGCTTATTCAGTGTGGCACTGCCACGACTCACGAATGTAAGTTTGCGGATGCTATTGGGACCATAAATCGTATCATTAATTGGATAATCAGTATTGCCGGCGTCATATTCACCATCTCCTTTATTTATGGTGGGTTCCTTTGGATTATTTCTGGTGAGAATCCTGGCAACAAGGAAAAAGCCAAGGACGTCCTGTGGAGTACCCTCAAGGGATTTGTAATAATTCTGATATCTTGGCTGATAGTCTACACTATTCTGATTAGTCTGGTTCCGGACAAAAATAGTTTAATCTTTAAATTTATAAAGTAACATATTCATTCATAATGCTTAAATTAAATTATAAAAAAATCGCCGGGTTTATTGTTTCATTCAGTTTGGTTATTCTGCTTCCAATTTTTCTGGCCCACGCCCAGGTTGGTGGCGACACAACCATTCAGAATCCTTTAGGGCCCGGTAATGATAGTGTTGAGAAAATTTTAGGATTGGTTATGGATTTAGTGGCCAAGGTGGGAGCTATAATCGTGGTTTTCTTTATTATCTATTCCGGTTACAAGTTTGTGACGGCCAGAGGTAATGAAAGTGAGGTGACAAAGGCTAAAGAAATTTTTTATGCCACCATTATAGGTGGGGCTATCCTTTTAGGCGCCGATGTTATTGCCAATGTCGTAATTAATACCGTTAATACCACTGTAGGCAGAAGCTAGCAATATATTTTATTAATTAATCAAAATATGATGAAAAAAAACATTTATCTCATTTCCACTATACTTCTGACCATTTTTGCCTTGCCAGTTTTTGCCGCCCCCGAGAATTTCAAGGCGGTGGTGAATGATGTTTTTATTAACGGCATATTGAGACCGCTAGTACCACTTTTGGTTGGCTTGGCGGTAGTAGTATTTGTATATGGTGTATTGTTACTTATGTTGTCAGAAGGCGGTGAGAAAAAGGAGGAGGGTAAACAATACATGTTATGGGGGATAGTTGGTATTTTTGTAATGGTCTCTGTCTGGGGTCTGGTGGCAATCGTGTCAAATACTTTTAATCTCGATAATACCGCTAGAACTGTGAGGATTGTGGCGCCAGGCGGAGGCTCGGGCGGTACCAATCCGGCTGGAGTCGCTCCTATTGTTGATTAAACTGTGGATACCGCAGTTGCCCATTTATGTTCAAAAAGTTATAATTAACGGAGAAAATAACAAAAGGTCGTAGTTTATTAAAAAAAGAGTCGCGCTTTAATGGACGGTTGCGCGATATGATTTCGTAAAATCACGTGAAAAAAAAATTAGTCAGCATTATCTCGTTTGTTTCTTTTGGATTACCAATGTTCGTTTTGGCCCAAAGCGCTAATTCAGGGTATATAGTGAGTATCGTTGATGGTGCCACCGTTATTTTAAGGAGAGCCTTGATTTTCCTCATGGCTTTAGCTGTAGTATGGTTCATCTGGAACGTGATAAAGTATACTATGTCCGAAGACGAGGGTGAAAAGGAAAAAGCCAAAGGACAGATGATTTGGGGGGTTATTGCTATTGCGGTTTCGATTTCAGTTTGGGGCCTGGTGGCACTTCTGCAAGTCGCCTTTGGTCTTAATGAGGGAGCCAGTCAGTTTCAGGGTAGTTTGGGGAATATGATTCCACACATATAAAAAGTTTATTAATTTATTAGTTTAATAGTTTAATTTTAAAAGAAAGAACGTCGCGCTTTAATGGACGGTTGCGCGACATGATTTCGAAAAATCATATGAAAAAGACAGTTAAAATTATCGCCGGATCACTTTGGGCTTTGCCATTTATGGCTCTGGCTCAAACCGCTAATCCAACATATCTCAGTTCGCTCATTGATGGTGCCAAAGGCCTTCTGGATAAGTTGGTGGTTTTCCTGGTCGCTCTGGCCGTAGTTTGGTTTATCTTCAACGTCGTTCGCTACACTATGTCCTCAGATGAGGAGAAGAAAGGGGCCGCCAAGAGTCAGATGATCTGGGGTGTTATTGCTATTGCCGTCATCGTCTCTGTTTGGGGCTTAGTGGCCATTTTGCAAAGCGTCTTTGGAGTAAATACCACTGGTGCTGGTAATGTAAACAGACTTCTTCCCTAACAACCATTAAAATGTTTTCCTCTTTAGCCGAAAAAGCCTATGCCGCCGGTTTGACCGGTAATCCCATCTCGACGGACACTTTAATAGAGCATATTTTGACAAATATCGTCAACCCGCTGATTACTTTGATGGTAGCCGTGGCGATTATATATTTTCTCTGGGGGGTGTTTGAGTTTGTTCGCAACGCAGAGAGCTCAGAGGAGAGAAAAAAGGGTGGTCTGCATATGCTTTGGGGAGCGCTCGGGCTGTTTATTATGGTGACAGCCTACGGCGTTCTAAATCTGTTACTAGGAACAATAGGGAAGTAATAATTAAGTAATTTGTGGTCAGTAAAAACCGACGGGCATCACATGATGTCCGTCGGTTTGCGTGTATTATATTTTGTTTAGAACCGTTACTTCTTTGCTGCTAGTTGGAGCCCACAATCAAAGGATACATTATCCCTGTTCGTATAGTGCCCACTCCAGGCGCCATTTACCCGTCTAAGGTAGACGTTGCCTGTATCCTTGGGAGAAGCTTGTGACCAAACTCCCGCATACTGCCTACCGTCCCAAGTTAGCTCAAAGCTGGCCTTTTGAAGCTTACCATCGTACTGATAGAAAACATCAAACCACAAGGCCTCGGATGTGTTCTGCATAATCCG
>CAIJNK010000010.1 GCA_903822075.1 uncultured bacterium | reverse complement strand
GCCGAGAGTGATAAATGCAATCACCACAATCACCGTATCAAAATAATTATTATTCAGATTAAAAAAACTGTATATAAAAGCGGCCGAGGTTCCAATACCTATCAAAGTGTCCATATTGGCTTTGCCGTAACGAATAAACCGGTAAACTCCCAAAAGATATGGCCAACCGACAAAAAAGAGCATGTAAGCAGCCATAAATGGCAATAGATACTTAAATATAGCGCCTTGACCAAACATATCCAAGACCATCATCAGTATGGCCATGATTGCCAAAATAACCGAGATGATGACTTTATTTTTCATCTTTTTAAGGTTTTCCATTTTCCCATTCCTTACCTGATTCAGCTCAAATGAATAACCAAACTTTTCTACCTCCAATGAAAGTCTTTTTAAATCTGTTTTGGTTTCATCAAAAGCCAATCTTAAAGACTCAGTCCCATAATTCACGTCAGCCAGCACCACACCCTCAGTTTTCCTGAGCGTTTTTTCAATCACCGCCACGCACGAAGCGCAGTGCATGCCTTTTATTTTATATGTTTGGGTACCGGTCATAAATATTTTATTTCCTTTTCAACTTGTAAACTTTCAATATTTCCGCCTGCGCTTTTACCTCCTTGCCTTTTTGAATCTGATCCATCACACAGGTTTTCAAATGACTTTCCATCAAGGCGTCCTCAATGCCGGACAAGGCCTGTTTCACCGCCGAAGTCTGGGTAATGATATCAATGCAGTAAACGTCCTTTTTTAGCATTTCCTGCAGACCCCTGATCTGACCTTCCACAATTTGTAAACGCCGCAATACTTTTTGTTTTTCCTTGTTCATAGTTACAAGTATATACCCCCCTAGGGTATTGTCAACTTAAATACATATTAAAAAGTGCGGGGTGCTTTTGGCAACCCCGCACAAACGATCTTCAGAACCAATATCTTTCAGAGGCGTCAGCCGTCTTGATTCGCACAGATCTCCGACCAGGATTCTTCTTATCTTGGATAACCTTTCCGACAATCTGAGCATCAATACCACACGCCTTGGCCACAGCAATACAGTCTCGGGCAATCTCCTTTGACCGCACCACAGCCTCCAGCCGATGACCCATATTGTATGAAGTGTACATTTCCCTCCAAGAGAGCCCACGGGCCTTCTTGAGCAGAGCGAAGAGCGGCGGGACTGGAAACAATTGGTCTTTAACGTAAGCAATCCCAAGCTGACCAAATTTTCCACACTTGATCTGTCCACCACCAGAATTGTGAACGAGCCCCAAGAAATTCTTGCGCCCAACTTCCTGAAATAACCTCACAAACAGAGGTAGATACGTTCTCGTAGGTGACAGCAGCGCCGTCCCAATTGAAAAACGTATATCCCCAGGCAAAGCATCAAGCAGAGTGTAATCACCACAGTACACGAGATTCTCCTCCGTTTCCGGAGCATAAGTCTCAGTATGCTTTCGATACACAGGGCTCAAAACATCGTGCCTGGCGTTGGTGAAACCATTTGCGCCAACACCGGAATTGATTTCCGTTTCCCACTGTGCCTGACCGGTTGAACTGAAACCGACAATATATGCCGGCGCACTGATTCGGCTCGCGTCAATGACTTCCCGACGCTTAAACCGCACAGTCACCGTATTGTTTACAGTGATAGTTCGCACCAGGTCACCGACATCGGCCGTCTCTCCACCACTAAACACGCAAGGGATTCCATAGCTCGTAAGTAGGTCGCAGACTTCCTGACAGCCGTTGATAATCTCCGAGATAACATCCCCGGGGATCAAAGCTTTGTTCCGATCAATTGCAAGTGAAACAAGGAATGGACCAACTCCGCCCGCACACCCCACGTCATCCAAGTTCATGAAGAGGCTGCAACGTACAACCCCCCTCCAAACACCGACGAGGTTGTGCAACTTCCACATGAGATAAGCCAGACCAGCTTTGGTGCCGGCCCCATCAGCGTGTTGGATATTGCAGTATTTTGGATCACCACCAAGTACGTCCGGTAAGATCTTACAGAACGCACCAGGATATAAACCCTTGTCCAGATGGGCAATGGCCGCATGGACTTCTTCCTTGGTAGATGAGACTCCACGCCGTTCATACCGAGACATATCTCCGCCCTTTCTACTCTTCTTCACTATCTTCCTCGCTTTCATTTTTTACCCTTACTTCTCGAAGATCAACCTTATCTGAACTAAATCTAACACCAGAGATTTAAAAGTCAAACAAAAAACCACCCTGCAATGATTTTAAAATGTCTGGTTGAGCCTTACTATTGGCGACCCGAGGACTTTTAAAATTATTGCAGGGTGGTTTTTAATAGTATTACAAACCTAATCCGGCCATTGCTTCATCAACTGTCTTTGAAGCTTTTGATTCAGCTGGCTTTGCAGCATCAGCCGCTCTCATCTCTGGTCTCAAACCTCCTTCTGGCTCGCTGATTTTTAGATTAACTCGGGAGTTATTCTTCATTCCAACGACTCTTAAAAGGGTTCTGATGGCCTTGGCGGTATTACCCATTCTTCCGATGACCTTGCCCATATCGGCGGCATTGACATCCAAAGTAAGTAATACACCCATCTCATCTACCGTTCTCTTGATCTTCACATCATTTGGATTGTCCACCAAACCCTTGATGACATAATCCAAGAACATTGCATCTGCTTCCATTGTATTTTTTTTAATTCATTCTTTAATTCACTCTGCAGTAGTTCGACCTGTAATTATTAATAATACTGCCTGGGTAAATATTATCATAAACAAAAAACACCCGCAAGATGTGCAGGTGTTTTTTAGATTTTATTTATTAGGCTTTTGGCGTCTCGGCTGGAGCGGCGGAAGCGGCCTTGTCTGCTTTGGCTTTTGCCTCGGCATCGGCAGCGGCTTTCTTTTCTTCTTCGGTCAATTCTTTCTTGATTGGACGCTTTTTAGGGAGAGCGTTTACTTTCTTACCGGTAATGACTTTTTTGGAAATTAAAAGGTTTCTCATGGTATCAGACAACTGTGCGCCCTTGGAAATCCAATACTTAATTCGGTCAGCATCTACATTGCTATTATTCTTGGCCTTTCTGGTATCATGGTTACCCAAGATTTCCAAAGCCTGGCCGCTTTTGGTGCTTCTCTTTGAGTCCACTAAAACAACACGGAAAGTTGGCTCGTGTATTCTCCCCACCCTTTGTAATCTGATCATTAACATAACGGGTATCCTATACTAAAAGAATAAAATAGTCAAATCTCACATTATCTGCTAGGATTAGCCAATGCCTAATGTAAAAAGACCAGAGTTTAAGAGTAAGACCATTTCCGGTATTCTAAGCGTGAATGCCCGCGGAACCGGTTATCTAAGAACCAAAGACAAGACCATAGAGGATATTGAGATTCAGAATAGTAATTTAAATACCGCTCTGCACGGTGATAGTGTTAATGTCAGCCTGCTGCCAAGCCGAAAAGGTGAACGAACCGCCGGTAAGATTGTGAGTATTGAAAATCGAGCCAAGAGGACTTTTGCCGGAATTCTCCAGAAGGAAAAAGATACATTTTTTTTGCAACCCGATGACAAGAAAATGTATGCTGACATTATTATTTCCCAAGATAACATAAACGCTAAAAAGGCCGAGATTGGTCAGAAAATATTGGTTAAAATTAACCAGTGGAATAAAGGGGCAAATCCCGAAGGGGAGATTATTCAGATTTTAGGAAAAGCCGGTGAACATAACACGGAGATGGAATCTATCCTGTATGAAAAAGGTTTTGAAATTAATTTCCCCCTGGCAGTAGAGGCGGAAGCGGAAAAACTGGAAAAAACCGAGAAGCCTATCCCCCTGGCGGAAATTTCTAAACGTCGAGATTTTAGAAACACTTTGACTTTCACCATTGACCCAAAAGATGCCAAAGATTTTGACGATGCTATTTCTATCAAAAGTTTGCCAAATGGTAATTTTGAAATAGGCGTACATATTGCCGACGTGTCCCATTATGTCCGTGAGAAAACTTTTTTGGATGCGGAGGCAGTTAAGAGAGAATTTTCCGTCTACCTGGTAGACCGTACCATCCCCATGTTGCCGGAAGTTCTATCCAATGACATTTGCAGCTTAAACCCCGGTGAAGAAAAATTAACTTTCTCGGCTGCCTTTGAAATGACCATGGGCGGGAAAGTTGTCACCCGGTGGTTTGGGAAAACAATCATCAAATCCAACAAAAGATTCACCTACGAATTAGCCCAGGAGAGTCTGAATAATCCGCTAGGTGAATTCCACAATGAGCTAAAGACCTTAGATGATATTGCCAAGAAATTGCGGGCAGAGAAGACTGCTCATGGGGCCATTGACTTTGAACAGGACGAGGTGGCTTTTGAACTTAATGAGAATGGTAAACCGATTAGAATTTATAAAAAACAAAGACTTGATACGCACAAGTTGGTAGAGGAATATATGCTTTTGGCAAATAAGGAAGTCGCTGAGTTTATTTTCAAGGCGTACAAGAGAACAAACTCCGACAGCCCATTTATTTACCGCATCCATGATTTACCGGATAATGAGAAAATAAGCGCCTTAAGCGTTTTTGTCAAAGCCTTGGGGTACGATTTACCAATCAAAAAAGGTAAGCAAATTAGCGCCTTAGATTTACAGAACCTATTCAAGCAGATTGAAGGCAAAGCCGAGGAAAGCATGATTAAGACTGCTGCCGTCCGCTCTATGGCCAAGGCCATCTACTCCACCAAGAATATTGGTCACTTTGGACTAGCCTTTGAATTCTATACTCACTTCACTTCCCCTATTCGCCGCTATCCGGATCTCTTGGTCCACCGCCTGCTGGAAAAACATCTGAAAGGTGAGAAACTGTCCAAAAGCGAGTGGGTAAAATATGAAAAAATTTCCGCCGATGCCACCGAGAAAGAAATTCGGGCCGCAGAAGCCGAACGTGATTCCAAAAAATACAAACAGATCGAATATATGAAAGATAAAGTGGGACAAACCTTTAATGGTACCATTACCGGTGTTACAGAGTGGGGTGTATACGTCGAAGAAAAAGAAACTCGGGCTGAGGGTATGGTCCGAATCCGTGATCTTGGTGATGATTACTTTATATTGGACCAGAAAAATTATTGTTTGATTGGTGAAAAGACCAAAAAGAAATTCAGCCTGGGCGATCAGGTCAAATTTAAAATTACCGGCGCCGACCTAGAAAAACGCGCCATCGACTGCTTGTTGGTGTAAAATAAAAGAATAGGCCACTCCGTAAAGTGGCCTTCAAAATAGGAAAACGGCTCATCAATTAAGTGAAGCCAAATCATCGTGAGGATGCAGTATATACCTCTTGCCAAGTTTGGTCACCGTGATACCCACAGCACGAAGAAATTCAAGCTCTTTCGGATCATTTGTTCGAATGTGGTGCACCACTAGCTGGTCCACGTCTACGATAATTCCGGCCTGGGTCCTGGCCTTAAAAGACAAGACTTCCTGGGTTGTCCAACCGGCCGCTTGCAGATCGGCATTGACCGAACGGCTGACATTCCTCAGATTTTCATCGAGCGTTACGGAGCTATTGACTTGGACAATGACCTTCATCTTTCCCATCTTTTTTCTCCCTACGTTTTGCCTGAGATCAATCTGATAAAAGCATACCACAGTTTCTATGATAGATCAAATATTTTTTGCTTGGAGGTTTGACCGGAGATAAGCTGTATACGAGATGGGGCAACATCAAAATATTCTGCCAGCGCTTTAATAACTGCTTCATTGGCCTTACCTTGAATCGGTGCTTCTTTAACTGATACTTTATATATAACCGGTTCTTCCATTTTTTGATTTACCTCTTTCTTGATATTCAAATCCAGTGACGGTTGACTCACTCTTTCCACTTTGGCTATTTTAGCCTTAGTCTTGGCTTTGACGATTATTCTCATCTGGATATTTTAGCATAAAAAAAAGACCAAACGTTAGCGTCGGGTCTTTCGATAGTGAAGTGCTTCACAACTCCCACCTATTTTTCGAGGTCCAGTCAGTGGTGACCTATCAAACGGATATTGCCCCGCTTAAGCTCATGAGTTTTTCCCAGCTCCCATGAACGCCTAGTGCTATGCCACACCAGCCCACTATTTATCATTGTCTTGTGGTGACACCAACGCGGCGAAAAATTTACACTATGTTAACTTATTTGCTGTTTCCTCCTGTGTTGTTCCGAATCTTGAATTTTCCTCAGCTTCCTCGGTGGGGTTATAAGCCCTCGTCAAAGTGCTCAGCTATCCGTTAAAACGCGAGGTTACCCGCTAGGACGCATTGCACAGCCGATTTTCAGAAGCTGGTAGGCAAACGAATGCCTACTGAAACAGTACTTTCAAGACTCTATTATAGCATATTTTTGGCTCGTTTCTGAAAAGAGCAAAAGGTGGTGAGAGGATAGAAAATTCGAGCAGAGAGCCCGAGATATTCGTCCTCCCACCAGATACGTATTTTATTGCACAATGGCCGTAACCACCATGAGCATGTCCACCGAAGCAGACACTCTTGTGCGCACACCTGTTGATTATACGCTCACCCAAGCGAACCGATGACCGTTCGTTGGGATGTAGGAGCTATTGCTTTTCAGCAATACCCCGAGAGATGGTACCATGGGGCAACCGCCGCAATTTGGTCGAATTTGGTCGCAGCAGCTCGAGAAACTCGAGCCCGTACCCGTACCTACGCGGCGAACTAACTGCGCCCCGTTCCCATCTCATAATGCCAGACCACCGCGCGGTATCCAGGAAAACCCTGACCGCGATAAACTAGGTCCGGCAAATTCATTTCAAGTTGTCTGTTTTGTAGTATAGCATATACACACAAAATGTCAAGTATTTTAGATACCTTTACACATTTTCTTTATTCAAATCCCAAAAAAGCCTTATTTTGCAACCTGAACTGCCTCTTCAAATTGAATTGAGAGAAGTTTAGAAATTCCATCCATCCCCATAGTGACGCCGTAGATAATACCGGCCCGAGACATGGTTTCCCGATTGTGAGTAACCAAGATTAGTTGGGAATATTTGGAGAGCTCGGCAATCATATCGCCGTATTTCTTGGAGTTTGCTTCATCTAAAGCAGCATCCGTCTCATCCAAGATGATAAACGGTGGTGGATTTACCTGGGACATGGCAAAAAGCAAGGCAATGGAAGTCAGGGCCCGCTCCCCGCCGGACAGCATCATCAAACCTTTGATCTTTTTCTTCGGCAAATTGACTTCAATGTCTATACCCTCTTCTGATTCTTCTTCTCCGCTATCAGATTCATTATCCATATTTTCCCTTTCCAAAACAGACAAGTCGGTATCCTTTCTCTTTTTCTTTATTTCTCTAATCACGGATAATTTAGCTGTCCCGCCGCCAAACATCTTACTGAAGAAATCTTGGAATTGCGTATTGATTTTATCAACACCAAATTTGAATTCGGTAGTCAACTTATCATCCAGTTCTTTGATCAGTGCCTGTAAGGAATCAGACGAGGTGTGTAAATCCACCAATTCCTTTTCTAGGAAGGCATCACGCTCACTAGCTTCACGATATTCTTTCAGTACTTCATCTGAAGAACCAATGCCGGCATCCTCGATCCTAATTTTTAATCTCTCAATATTTTTTCGGCGCTCATCCTGTCGATTTCTTTCCTCGGGTATCATCTCAAACGCCACCTCCTTATAGCGCACAGCTTCTACACCCACCAGAACCCCGGCTTCGATCAATTCCTGTTTGAAATTGTTTTCATCTGTTATCAGTCTATCCTCCCGGTTTTGTAAGGACGCCAACCTGGTATTTATTTCATTCTGCTCGGCCATGATCCTAAACACGGCTTTTTCAGCGTCTCGGTTTGAATCTTTTTCTTTTTCAATCTCCTCCTTGACGGCATTATAATCAGCTGTGAATTCTACTTCTTTGTTTTTAAGATTAAACAACTCAGTATCGGCTTCAGCCTTTTTTTGACGCAAATCAACAATCTCACGCTCCAGCTCTTTTAATGATTCCTCGTCGCGATTATCCTTGTTCTTGTTTACAAAATCCTTTAGTACGCCCTTTATCTTATTCAAAATACCTTTAATAATATTTAGGTCATCACTAGCATTACCCTGGTCAATTTCCAGTGAAACTTCATTAAACAGCGTCTCCACGGCGCTCAAGTCCACATTTTTAGTCTCAACCGAAGTAGCGACCTGGATTTGTTTTTTATACTGTCGGTCCAAATAGTTTATCTCTCCTTCCATTCGGCCGATTTCACGCACTAATAGGTCCTTGGTTAAACGGGTCTCTCGCAACTGACCTTCTAGCCGCATTACTTCATCGCTCTTTATATCTTTGCTTTCGGATTTGTTTAAAATATCTTTGGCTTGGCGAAGTTCATGTTCAAGGCGATGAAGCTCAGCCTGGGGCAACCTCTTTTCTTCCGTTAGTCGATCTTTTTCCCCCTTAATGTATTCATCTTCTCGCTTAAAATATTCCAGATAAAAATTCTTCAACTGCTCGCGCATCTCAATTGTTTTCTCAATCTTCTCGACTTGTTTTTTAAGGAATTTCAGATGTGGCGCTATCTCGCGACGCAAAGATTCTACCTGTTTAATATTCTCCTCTGTTTTTTCCAATTTTCGCTGACTGTCCTCTTTTTTATAATGATAAATTTTCAGGCCGAGAGCGTCTTCGATCATTTCCCGCCTCTCTTTGATATTGGAATTTAAAATTTTGTCTGCTTCGCCTTGGGAAATAATGTGGTGGCCGGAAGCTCCAATGTGAGCGCTGGCTAAAAGCTCGATGATGTCTTTCAAGCGTACCGGAGAGCCATTTATAAAATACTCGCTTACAGAGTCGCGATGAATCACACGCTCAATTGACACTTCGTCAAAATCAACATTAAAAATGCGCCGCGTATTATCAAACACCACTTTAGCCGAGGCTCGATTAGCTCGCGGGGCGTCCTTGCCGCCGTTAAAAATCAGGTCTTCAACTCTTTTCCCTCTCAATGATTTAATGCTCTGTTCACCTAAAACAAATCTAAAAGCCTCAGCCACATTGCTCTTGCCGGAGCCGTTTGGCCCCACAATGGAGGAAATGGGGGTATTAAAATTGAGCACCGCCTTCTTGGCAAACGACTTAAAACCGCATAGCTCAATGCTTTTTAACATAAGAGTATTCTAACAGATATTTTGAAGAGATAAAAGTCTTATTTAGCGGCAAGCATTTCATCTAGTAGCTTTTCTATATCACCATTATCAGTATCAAGCTTGGTTGTTAGCAAATTAATACCAGCAATTGTGTCACCAACAAGAATTCTCCAAAAAACATATTCTCTGATATTTTCCCCTTCAATATAAAATCTAGTGGCAAGAGAGTTCATTGTATCCACATCTCGTTCATATTTTTCGGCACGGCTGTGAGAGGAATAGTAAGTCTCCTTCTTCTTTTTGAATTCGTTAATCTTCCTGGTCACTGTTTTTTCAATCTCAGCTTGCGACGGACCGTTTAACGCTTGTTCGTTTGACATATTATTACATAATTATTTATAACCACTTTTTAGCCTCGAGTGCTTTTCTGGCGGCTACCTGCTCTGCTTCCTGCTTGGACATACCGTCACCTTCGGCTACCAATTCTTTATCCAGATAGACACCCACGGTAAACTTTTTATCATGATCCGGACCCTCTTCTTTTAAGCTTTTATACTGTGGGGTCAGACTTTCTTTTTCCTGGGCTTTTTCTTGAAACAAGCTCTTGGCATCAATCCAAGTTTTTTCCTGAACTATTCGATCGATCAAATGGAACAGATTTTTTGAAATAAAATATTTAGCAGCGTCATATCCTTGGTCCAAATAGATGGCGCCGATGATTGCTTCCATGGTATTGGCCAAAATGTATTGACGTGCTTTGCCGGTATCACGGGCCTCACCTTTGGACAAAAGAAGGAAATCATTTACGTTTATCTTTTGGGCCACCTCGGATAGGGTGATGGCGTTCACCAAAGAAGCGCGATAAGCGGTCAAGTCTCCCTCATTACTATCTGGATATTTTTCAAAAAGATATTCGGTCACCATCAGTTCCAATACAGCATCACCTAAAAATTCCAAACGTTCATTGTGTGATGATTCGCTCCCGCGGTTTTCATTCAAAAAGGAGCGGTGAGTAAATGCACGGCGAAGCAGTTCCTTGTTTCTAAAGGTAATACCAGCGCTAGCTTCAAACTTGGCAAAATCCGGAGTACTTTTTTTCATCATGTCTCTATATTAGCTATTTTTGTTGGGAAATCAAGGAGACGGCTTTGGTAATGAAAGGTAGAATATCACCGTAGGTTTTTACATCCTCCAGTTCGGAAAGTTTAAACCAACGTGCCTCATCCAAGCCACCGTTATCCTTTTCTAATTGTAGATCTTTATAATCGGCTTTAGCCAAAAAATATATAACCTGTTTACGCAGCTTGCCTTTTTCCGGATGGTTGGCAATATACTCGTTACGACCTATTTCATCCAAGACCTCAACGTCCAGACCGATTTCTTCTTTAATTTCTCTCTTGGTACCATCAATTTCTTTTTCATCGGCTTCCAGACGGCCTTTTGACAGGGTCCAAAAACCGAAGACATCATGGACCATTGCCAGATAATAATCATCACCATTTTTTGCATAAACGACCGCTCCACCCAAGCGCTCAATGGGCATCTCTTCATATGGAATATCCATGATCGTTTTCTTTTTCTTTTTTGAGACGGCATCCTTATCCGGTTCACCCAATTCTTTATACACTGAACCCAAAACGCCATTTACAAATTTGCTACTTTTTTCCCCGCCGTAATTCTTGGATAATTCAATGGCCTCATTAATAGCCACCTTGGCCGGCACTTCCTTACTGTCCGCAAAGAGAAGCTCATAAAGACCGATACGCAAAATATTTCGATCAATAGTAGAGATTTTTTCCAGGGGCCAATCCGGAGCGGCCTTTTGGATGACCAAATCTATTTCTTCCTTTTTACTGATAACACCGTCAAAGAGAGCGTTGACAAAAGTTTGATCAACAACATCATTGGCAAATTCAGCCGCATTACGCAAAAGTATCTCTTCCTTGGATTTCAACTCAGAATAATCCCTGAAATCAAGTTCAAAGAGTGACTGAAGAACGATGGATCTTGCAATGTGCCTATTTGCCATTTAAATAACTTTAATTAAAAAATTAACCTGCCACTATTATATACCCAAATCAAAAAAAAGAAAAGCAACAAAAAGAGCTTCCAAGTTTATGGAAGCTCTTTTTGTCTTTATTTAGCCGCTTCAGTCTTAGCTTTGAGTTTCTTTTCTTTCTTAACGGTTTTAGCTAAGACGTCCAGTACTACTCGGCCGTTATATTTTCCACAGTTAGCACAGACCTTATGACTTAATCTTTTAGCCTGACAATCAGGACAAACAGAAAGACCCTGAACCTTCAGAGCGTGATGTGATCTGGTCATTCCCACTCGGGAACGATTATGTCTCATATGATTTACCATGGGCACTATACTAACTTATTTTGTTTTTAAAATCAAGTCCATTAAAATAATGAGTATAAAAAAACCGCCGACTGTCTGCACAGTAGGCGGCTTCGACAAACCTGATCAGTCGAGATCAATCGACTTGGGCACCCTGCAAACCCAGATTATTGGGTGCCGGGAAGCGCTGGAGCAACGCGCGAAAGCGTTCGCTCCGGATAAGGCCCGGATTCCGTTCCGAGAGCTTGGCCAATACGGCGCCAAAAGCCGGGTGCTGCTTGGGGAACAATCGGTGGACAAACTCGGAAAGCGGAACCCACCTGGCGGTGATTTTTTCAACCACCCGGCCATCAGCGCCCCGTTCTTCAACCTCCCACGTGGCCCCTTTATCGAGAGCGCTCGAGATCTTGTCGGCCAGAAAGAAATGCCGCAGATGACCTTTGTACGGCTCAACAAAAACCAAAGTGCTTTCCAGAACCTGGGTCTGTCCCTCTTCAGCCAACTCGCGATATGCAGTGGCCCGAATGGACTTATCCCCGGGCTTCATCATTCCGCCAAGGGCTTTGAGTTCTTCCGGATATTTAGAATCTGTCCCGGCGAGAACCATCCAGTCCGTCATATCGATCACAAACACACCCGCGTATGGAATATTCATCCTTCATCTCCAATTGATCCAAATGTCGTTGTCGATGGATTAGTGTGCACTCGCACAAAATCCTTACTTATCTCTGTTGTCAATTATACACCCAAATATATTATCTGTCAAGGACTTTATTGATTTAAATTACCTTCCTTAAAAAGCTTCTGCGATGAATACGAGAAATACCTATATTTTTCAAGGCTCTATAGTGGGCGGCAGTACCATACCCCTTATGCTTTTCCAAGCCATAACCACTGTATTTTAAAGCTATTTTGACCATCAAGGCATCTCTGGTCACTTTAGCCACGATAGAAGCTAGGGCAATAACTAATTCCTTTTCATCACCTCTAATAATTGTCTTTTGATATTTATATTCTACCGGTGCTTTTAAACCCCCATCCAAAAGTACTTGGCAGCTTTTTTTATTTACTTTTAAAGAATTCAGAGAGTTTTTTAGAGCTCTGCTAATCGCAAAAACAATTCCCTTTTGATCGATAGTCTTATTACTTTCAAAGCAAACTTTGTAAGTTAAATTCCCTTTCTTTTTTTCCAGATCAATCTTTTCCAACCATTTTAGTCTCTGGATAGGTGAAAGTTTTTTTGAATCGCGAAATTTCTTCATTCCGAATCTGTCGAGGGGGCTAAAGTTTTCAAAATCAAAACCTGGTTTTAGACACAATGAACACACCGCTACTGGACCGGCAATTGGTCCGCGCCCCACTTCATCTACACCAATGATGTATCTAGGTTTAGACATTTTTACCGCTTCGCCACTTATCAATTTTTTTGTGATCACCAGACAAGAGGACGGGCGGTACTTTATATTTTTTACCTTTGTATAACAACACTTCTGGTCGAGTATAAGTTTCCGAACTAGAAATTCTTTCTTCTTCCCTTGAATCAAAATTACCAAGTACTCCTTCTATCTGTCGAGAAATACAGTCCGTCATAATCATGGCCGGTAGCTCTCCGCCAGTCAAGACAAACGGACCGATGGAAATCTCCTCAGCTTTGAATATTTTTTTTACCCGAGCGTCAACACCTTCGTATCGCCCGCAAATTATAATAATATCCGTGTATTTTTTAGCCGCCACTTTGGCATATGTTGTATCAAACTGCTTCCCCGCTGGGCTCAAAAAAATTATCCTGGTCTTCTTACTCTTTATCTTTTTTTTAGCCTCGTCTATGGCCTTTATTATCGGTTCGGCTTGTATGACCATACCTGGGCCTCCGCCATATGGCTTATCATCAACACGCAAATACGGCTTGTCATTTTTCTTTTGGATCCTAGTTGGGACAACAAAATCCCGCGGATTATAAAAATAGAACTTTATCTTTCCTTCTCTCCCCGCCCGCCCCAAAATGGACTCTTTTATATATGAGTCAAAAATGTTCGGAAACAAGGTTATTATATGAAAAGTCATAAAATCTTTATAACATAAAAACCCAGAAAACAAAAATGGCGATCCGTGTCGTGGACCGCCATATAAATCAAGAAGTTGTGGATGTTTTACCACCGGCGCTTTTGGGCCTGCTGTCTCTCTTCCACCACACAGATTGCACAGATGGTTTCACCCTTCTTTTTTTTCGAACCCGAAAGGGGCCTGTTGCACCGACGACAGAGACCGTTACCGCTCTTCTTTTGATACTTCTTGCCTTCGTAGCCCATACCGTTTCTCCTTTTGCGTATTTTTCACCGACTCCAAATTCTTTAAAGAGCCTATCATATCCATAAAGGGTTTTCAATAAGGGTAAAAAGATACAAACTTAATAATTTTACGTAAAAGAAAAACCCACCAGACAAGGTGCCCAGTGGGCATTCTTTTGGTGGGTTGAATAATCCTTTCAGTTTCCTATCAGCCTGATTCGCGTTGGCTGGTGCGATTTGCTTAGTCGTCCGAATCCGTAAACGACCTCGATCCTATCGCCAACATTGATCTCCTCGAATAATTTCTTTTCAACGGACGAAGAGACCTTCTCTCCATCAAGCTTAAAATGAAGTCGGTAGGATTCCGGGTTGTACTCTGGGATCGTGACGTTCCTTACCATGATAATGGTGGTATAAGCAGGAACGACCTCTTTTACATCGACCACCGTAACCGTCATCCTCGTGGGAGTGATGGCTGCGGAATCGACAAAAGTAAATCCCAAATAACAAAACAATCCAACTATCACGAGCACGAGCAACACTATAAGTGTGGCCCAGCACCTTTCCCCAAGCGACGAGTAAGGGGAAAATATATCACTCAAGATTTCTCTGATCATGGGATTTTATCCCCTTTCTTGTTTGTATTTACGATTTTGATTCTCGATCTACTGACAAGAATAACACCTTTCATCTTTTTTGTCAAGTTAAATTTTGTTTAATCTTAAAATATTCTTCTAGATTTTTTATTCAGCAAACCTTGCACTGAAGGACTTATCGGTTTATCTGCGCGATGAATACAACCGATCCAACAACACGGACGGCGCATACCTTCCTTTAATTCCGACATCACTCTCTTGACGTGCTCTTGACGTACTTCAGCTTTCTTAATAGAGATGGTCCAGCAAATCCACTCGTTACGAGCAAGTGGCGTGAGGCTCTCCCATTTTGTAAGCGCCGCTTTGTCAGAAGTGAGAGCTTTTTGTAAATCCGATGAAATTTTATGTACCGTACCACCTGAAATTATCTTTTCTGTCATACATTTATTTTACCTTGCCTCATTAAATTTTATCCTCGCCTTTACCAATTTATTAATAAGAGTAATCGGAAGCTTCTTGTCATTATCATTTTTTGTTATGTTTCTTTCTATCATTACATTTATTAAAATGAATTAAATCTACCAGATCAATGGAATCAACCCTATGCCAGCTTATTGTATAAAATTAACATTAATAGTATATGAACCTAATCGTAACGTCCACCCCTAGCAAAAAACAGCCCTTACATAAAATTCAAAAATAATATATATAATTAAAAAAGACCCCGAAGCGTTAGCTTACTGGGGTCTCGGGTTATCGAATCGAGTTCTGGTTCTACCGGTTGAGCTTGTCAACCAAGCTCTTCTTTGTCAAGCCAACCTCTCTTTCATACATAAACCTTGATAAAGCTTCGGCCTGTCTTCTATAAAATTTGGGGTTATGAGTAAAACCACTCTCCTCAAGAATATGTCCGAACTCATGACTCCAAACATCTAGGAAGTTTTTTAATTCATGGTCGGATGGATTTTTTTGCCCAAACATCCTAATATTCCAGCCTTTCCAATATTCTAGATTCCATCCAAGTCCTCCAAATCCTTGAGTGGCATGTGCTTTTGATCCAGGTGCATTGTAGAATGTCGTTTCAACAGATCTTCCGTCTCCAAATGAACGGCAAGTTATTTCATTAAACCTATCAGTAAGTTTAGACATATTGCCATATTCATCAAGTTGTTTTTGTACCTGCTCTTTAATAAATTCAGGTTGTCTCTGCCAATCATTAATCGAAAAATCTGGAACCTTTCTTCCATCCATCTCTGCTTGAGACATAGCGGACTGTATTCTTCCGTGCTCTTTTTTACCATCAAGCAGTCTGTTTCTTATTACAGCCGGAATTTGCTCATAATCTCTTTCCGAGGAAAGAGGCGGTGCATCAGTTAATGAAGCGGCTTTGAGTTCTGCTAAAGAATAAGATTTGCTTCCAATTTCAACTACTGGCAATAAAACAAGTAAGGAAATTAAACTACTTCTTTCCAAATATGGACTCACATCATCAAGCGACTGGCCCTTTCGAATTTTTTCAGCATCATTTGCCAATTTTTGACTAGGGTTGTAATCCTGGTAAAAATAATCAGAAGGAAGATCTTTTAGCTGAATAACATGACCTCTTATAATATCCTGCCTAAAAATCTCTATATATGCCTTAACCTTAAGGGTAGGAAGGTAAGCCTTTATTTTTTCAAGTGTTTCCTGTTTCTGTGCTATCTCATTTCTTGATCTTGTCAAACGAACATCATCCGGGATATTCAGTACGTAACCCCTATGTTCCAGCATAGCTTCAACATCGTGCATTTCTGTATTAAAATCAGAATCTACACTCTTAACAAAAAGACCTCTCTGGGTAATTACATTATTTGGAGCATCAAAGATTTGCATTTCACCAACCCCAGGAACATCAATGGAAGCAAGCTTAATTTGTTTATCATTCAATCTTTGACCATTCATATAAATATCTACCACATTCCCATCAACCAAAGAAGTAAAGGTGGCGGTGGCATTTTTAATATAAGCACCCTCTACAGTCGGGTATTCCGTATCAACCGTTCGCTCAATTATAGTACCTTTGAAATCACCCTCCTCCTGTTCAATCGTCAAATCCAGGTCAGAAACCATACCTTTATCATCAAGTTTAGGTATTATTTTGAGTTTAGTAATAAAACCATCTCCTTTACTAGTTTTAAGTACAGCTTCTTTCGCCCCTCGAAAAAGCGTAAACAACCCCTGACCAAAGTAACCGATTACATCCTTTTGCCCAATTTTTGTAGTTTCTCCCGGTATCAAGAAATAATTTAACACTTCTCCAAGTGACATACCGACATGATCTTCAATTCTTAGGGTGACTGATTCTTCTTTTCTGCTAAAAATATCTATAGTTACCGACTTATCTTTTTTGGATTTAAGTCTATTCTGAATTACCACATCGTGTGCATTTTGTACTAACTCTCTAATAAAAAGATATGGATTATTAACACTTTGGTAATAAATAGGATGAATTATTTCTCTCTGAATATGATCCTGTTTTTTCCCCTCAACTTTTTCTTTAACAAGTTGTTCTAATTCTGCTGTATTCCCATTAAAACCTCGAATTTGTGTTTCATTTAATCTCTTGGCCTGAATAAGTTGTGATAAAGTAAATTGGGAGGATTGAGCAAAAGCAATTTCCTCTCTTGATTTTCCAAACATCGTTTTTTCATCAGACCTCAAAAAATCTACGATTGGTCTTATACTCTCTGGTATTTGTTGTGTTGGTATTGGTGTTTTATATTTAATAATGTTCCAGCCATTTACGATATATTCTTTTCCATAAACCCTGGCCTCATTAAAAATCTTGAACATCGACTCCTTCTCTGAGTTTGATAGATCGAGTACTTTATCAATATAGACCCGTACAAATTTACCAAAAAAAACGTTCAGTTCATCCTTATTCCACTCGTCATCAACCATCTTAACTAACAGCCGATAAAACCAAATTTTTGCATCCTTATCATAACCGGCCAATCGAACTTCAGTTTCACTGATTAGATCTTCTTGCAATACCGATGGTTCTATGTCATCCACTTCCAACAAAACATCAGCGATATAATTAAAAGCCTGGTCACTAAGATAACTGTACTTAAATATTCTATTCAAAAATCTCCTATGTTTCTGCTCACTTTCAACCGAGCTTGATTCCAGTACACGATAGACAGCATTGGCTTTTACTTCGCTTAATTCAGTTGCTTTTTTAATAAGTGCTAAACTACTAGGGTAATTGTCTGGTTTTCCATTTTTGTCAAATGTCATCTTCCCATAGGCTACCAACATGTCCTTACCTGGTATGTAACCTATCTCTCTTCTATAATTCTTATCGCCATAGGCTGAACCCGTATAGAACGAAGACTTATAGAAGTCCCCTCTTTCAACTGTGCCTTTTTCCTTAATATCTTTTTGCATTCTCTCAGGGATACATTCATCTTTGGTAAATACTTCTTCCCAAGTATCGTCAGGAAAATAGGCAAAATATTTTTTCTTAACGCCCACTGTCTTTTCGTAAAGTAAATATGTATGCTCAACCGCAAATGACCTGTACTCCTTTTTATCTGAATTAACATAATCGATTATCTCACCAAGCTCAGGTCGAGGGTTAAATTCAGTTCGATTATTTACATCAAAAAGTACAAATCCTTCTCCTGAGCTACTATCACGATCGCCAAAGATATACTCTTCCATCCTTCTTCTGTCGCGAGAAAGAAATTCTCCACAGTATACTTCAACAAGCTCTTGATTACCGAAAGGAAATTCGTGAAATTGATAACTTTTTTTAATATCAAATTTAAATCTATAATCTATATCTATTCTTTCCCTAGTCCTCTCATTGACCATATAATATTTTCTACCATCTCGCACAAAAAACATACCTGACCTATTCAGATGTGTAGCTTCTCCCGGAAAGACTTCTCCACCGATATGAACCAGATTTTCTCGATCCCACTGATGAATTGTATACCACTTACCAATATTATTATCACGTTCACCATATAAATGATCCCTCGTCCCCCAAACACCCTCTTCTTTCCTTTGCTCGTCAGTTGAAGCGCAATAGCTCATATCATCATAAGGATCACTTAGCTTAGGTTTGAATCCGATTCCGTCAAAGTGATCAATTTGTTCCTCCCGACTGACAATTGGGTAGATCATTAAATCCGATAGCAATACCGGTAATTTGGCACACCTGGCAAGGGTAGCAAAATTAGCTAAATTTTCCTCGGTAAGCGGAGGAATCTGATTATATAAAACAGCATCCACAAAATATCGCGCATAATATTCCGGAAAATTAACTATTATATATTTATGTACCAGTTGTAATAATCGTTGTTGTTCTTTCCTTCCTTCTTCGATCAGAGACTCAGATAAAACCTTACCCTCTAAGTCGATAAAATACTTCTCATTATTTAAATTACTTAATAGCAATTCAGCCGTATTTTTATCTTTAAAGCCTAAAGCTCTCCAATTTTCAACAACAAATTGAGAAAAATCCTTATATTCTTTCTTCTCTCCTGCTTCTAATTGAATTCCTGAGATTTTTTCCTGTTTATCAGCCAGACGTTTCAGTTTGAGATCATTACCGTGCTCAAATGCTTCCAAAAATATGTTAATGACGGTTGGGTCATCCCTGTATTTATCATATAACTTTTGACTAAATATTATCCGATTACGCCACCTTATTAAGGGACTCTCAATTGAATCAGTAAGAGGAGCGATAAAGATAAGACCACCAGATTCGTTCATATTTGGCTTAAATATTTCTGGTATCGTATTCCAGTTAGTCTGTCTTACATCTGGATCGAGAAAAACAGCGTCACGAATATCCAGTCTTTCAAAACCTGATATATTAGGGAAATATTTATTTATATCCGGAAGAAGTTCGCCAGCCTTTTTATTTAGATATTCACTCAGATTGTTCCCTTCGTGGTGATTCATAGATCTGCCTTGCAATTTATTCACAATAGGAGCTAAGGAATTAATTGTCTGGAAATCTCCACCTTGGACAACATTGTCAATAACCTTTTTCATTGCCTTTATGGTTATTTCATCTACAGCCACCTGATTTCTCTCTTCACCGAGTAAAGTAAAAGGCGGTAGGTCGATTACTAAGGTTTTAAGAACATTAATACCAGTCAGAGGAATCTCTTCAATTACCACCCCACCAACATTTACAACCACTTTTCCGCCCGTGAATGACTTATCCCCACCTCGTTCAATTATATACGTAGGCTGAATATCCAAATCCATCATTTCTTGGATTGGTTTCTTTCCAGAAATCTTTGGGACCAACAGTTTTTCCAGAATAACTTGAGGAGACATACCGATACCAGTATCAGTAACTTGAAAACCATACTCAGTAAGTTTAATATCGGCAGTATTCTGTTTTGATTGATCAACACCAAAGGAATCGAGATTGTTTACCTGCTCGCCGTTACATTTTACCTTGGCACCAGAGTTGAATGCAAAGTGTTTTTTAACTAAAGTTTCAGCTTCATCTTTTGGAAAATCTTTCACATGAAGTTCAACAGTTGTTCCGCTATTCCTTTCTCCCTTTACCTCTTGGAGGTGAAATTTAATCTCTTTTCCTTCCAATTTAAAGCTAATCTCGTAAAAACCTGTTTCTTCATTGCCTGTCGTGACTTTTACGTAATCGTCACCTTCTTTTAGATGAGATAGGATCTGATAGAAGCCAACACCAAACCGACCGATGGTAATACCGGTTTTATTCATAGCATCAATTGCATTTGAGACAATTTCGACGGCCGAACGGGTCCTTTCTGGAGATTGGTGATATATATCGGTGTCCAGGCGAACCGGTTTGACATCATTTTCATAAGCCAAAGTATTTCGCATGTCATCAAGTGAAATACCAGAGGCGCAATATTCGGCATATCTTTCAGTTATAGTATCATCACTAAGATCCATAGCCGTCTTGATAAAGGCCACCGCTTCGGACAAGGATACATACTTGGGCAAATTAAGTTTCTTTCGGACTTCAGCTAATCGCCTAAAATCTAGATTTTTTACAGAAAGCTCCCCCAATTCAGTCTCCATATCTACTTCAGTTGCTTCCATCGCCTCCTTAATTACTCCAGAATTCTCAGTATAAAATTGCCCAATAGCTTTCTTAATTTCAGAATAACCTTTACCTTCTATATTAATGCCTTTGGATTTAAACCAATCATGTCTTAAGGCTCCAAATTCCGTCTTCAAAGCCAGTTTTCTGTCTCCATTGGTAATTTTTTCATTGGTTACTAGCTTTGGTCCTTCCATATATATTTACGAATTTTAATTTTTATTAATGATTCCGCATAATTAATTATGCATTATACCTCTTGAATATTTTTGGCGCAAAGGTCAAGTCTACCTTAAAACAGAAAACATAACTTTTACAAGCGTTGGTCCTAATTCACGAATCGATCTCATTCTTTGCCAAATACCGTCTTCCTTACCAGTCATTGACAGCATAATTTGATCTAGATGGTGAGCACCTGTGGCCATTGCCTTCAAAAAGTAACGCAGAGATTTATTGGGCAAACATTGGTCTAAAATTTCAAAAGAAAGTGCCTGAACCTTTTCTTCCAAGCTTGTTTTTCCTTCCATAATTGGTTTTAACTTTCTAACTAGCTCTATTTTTAGGTCTTCTGCCGACATTGCTTGTTTATCTGTCATCTGAGAAATTGACGCAGCAACTGAGTTTGAGTCGCCCATAATTAAACCCCTGAATATTCTTTTTAATGGTTTCAATTCATTTCTAGCGTCTCCAACCGCGCCGGCGTCAATCAGGAAGACTTTTTTACTTTCTTCATCAACAAAGACATTCCCGTCATGTAGATCGGCATGATATACTCCCTTTTCAAAAAATTGACTTAACAATTCGATACCCACTAAAGCAGAAATTTCCTTATAAAGTTTCGGATTATCTTTTTTTATGACGCTTAGCGACTTACCTGAAGCAAATTTTTCAATCATCAAATCACTTGAAGCGTATGATATATCCGGCACCCTAAATTCCCAGCCGCCTCTTGATTGTGAAATATTCTGAGATAATAATTTCTGATTTTCAGCTTCATTTCTAAAATCAGATTCTTCCTTAAGAATTGACATCACGTAGTCGGAGAAATATTTCGGAACTAATTTGCCGTGCGCTCGGGCAATTTCCAGCGAAGACTCCAAGAGTTTCTGATCATGTTCAATATATTTATCGGCCGAAGGCCTTCTCACTTTTAACACTTCGGCGCCTCTTTCGGTAGTGATAGCATGAGCTTGTTTTATGGAGGCTGTTGCCAAGAACTTATCTATACTTTTAACCTCACCAGCTATTCCATTATCCTCTAAACGGTACACCGCACCGATTATGTTGAATGGTCCTACGCCATCTTTAAGACTACTTAATGTTTCTTTTAATCCGGCCGACATCTTCTCGGTACCATTACTGAATGGCACATTAGCACTTTCCGATAGGACCTGGCCTACTTTTATTCCAACTACTCCGGTTTGCTCAAGCATTAGTTTTATCTTCTCGTCAGAACTTAGCACATCTTTTCCTTCACTTTTGTTTTTTTCAAGTGCGAATAGTAAAGACGTAAATAACAAATGTCTTTTCTCGGGAATTGATTTATCGAATATATTAATAAATATTTCTCTTAAAAGACCATTGTCAGTGGCGCCATCAGCCAACTTTTTGTCATACACGTTGCCGATAAAATCAGTCATTATCTTCTCTTCTTCCGACTTCTTTGGTTGAAAAAGCCCGCCTTCAAAAAGAACAAACTCCCTTAAAAATTCAGTTTTCTCAGTATTTGTTAATCTGAAAAAATTATCTTTTACCGAACCGTAATCAAAACCAAATACTCCCCCAGAAAGAATTAGCTGCATAGGCGGGTCTTCGTTAATACCCAATAACCACGAGAGATATTCTGATCTTGTTTTAGGAGATAAATCCTTTATTTGATTTCTTTCTATTTCTGCCCCTAAAATTTTCACCTCGGGTAGGTTACCATTTCGAATCAAATTTTGTGTAAGTAAACCCTCCAAACCCTTAATCTCTGAAACGGCAAGCGAATACTTAAGCATATAGTTCTTAAGGTAGTGATCTTTTGCAAAACTTGGCTCAGAAAAAAATTCGTTTATCAGTTTAAATTCTTCCTCTTTGGTTTTTGGAGATAAAAGCTCAAAAGCCCACCTACCCAAACCCATCCTTTCCTGTTCGTCTTCAATATGCGGGATCACGGCACGTATATGACGTATTAAATCAACCTTATCTAGTTTCTTCAAATCTTCAGTCGCAGGGAAATCCAGCTTATCGACAATAGCCAAAATTGTTTGATCTTCGACCGAAGCTCTCATGAATTCATTTTCTATTTGTTCAAAGAGAGGGGATATTTCCAGATTTGGCTTTTTCTCACATTTTTTCCAAAGTTCGATTTTAAAAGCGCGCGAGATTAAATAATCCCTAAATCCAGACGGCGGACAAACATCTAAAATTCTCCGAAGATTCTCCTCTAGAATACTTTCAGAATTAATGAAATACCCTGGATCTTGTCCATATTTTTTTTCAAGAATACCAAGATAGCCTTCGCCTCCAAAAACACGAGAATGACCATAATCAATTAATTTACTTTCGGCCTTAAGTGCGTTATACCTTTCAAAAGCCGATTTGCTATCTTCAATTTCTTCCGCGCCTTTGCCTTCAACTAGATTCTCTCCCATCTTAATAAGTTCAGGAAAGCTTAGAACGTTTCTGCCATCTTCAAATTTTTCAAACTTTTCACTTTTTGTGAGTTGCTCATTACCGTCTTTCTTATCTAAAAATGGTGAAATTTTATCAAAAAGAGCGACTTCAAAATTATTTCCTCTCCACCAATCCATTAATAATCCATTTCGCATAGAACTTTCAGGAAAATATTCTGTAATTTGTTCAAATGTTAACTCTGCCTCTTCTAACACCTCCTTAAATTGATATGCGCTATCGCACTTATAAATTTTTTCCGATAATTCTGGATTATCTTTCATGAAAGAGGCGCCCGCTATTAAAACCATCAATTTTTCAAGATATACGGTTTCCGGCTGATGCCCCCCACTGAAGCCGGATCTAAAATCCTCAATATTTTCTCGTATTCGATTACCATCTACGCCCAACCTGGATATTACTTGTCGGTAATAGGTTCTTAAATCTTGAGCGCTTATATCTTCGTTTGTTGCCAATCCTTGCAAATGTTTAGCATTTATAACCAAGTCTCCATCTAAAAATCTCCCTAAAATTTCAGGTATTGGCTTTTTTGTTTCTATCGATAGGCCCTTCAAATTTTCAGTTAGCCATTCCTCATCAGAATCCTTATCTCGGTGTAAAAATCTTAAACATGTTTCAGATAATATGCGAGAATCTAAGTCTTCTTTTTTTATAAAACCGTAGAAACTCAGGGAGAGGGACCGGATAATTTCAGATTTCTTGTCATAACCAAGATCACTCCCTATTACGAAAGAAAGAAATTTCTCAACTTCGTCCTTAGTTAATGGAGTTTCTTCTTTCAAAGAGTAACCTAATTTACTTATGCCTTCAAAATTACGAATACCGTTGAGCCTTAAGAGAATCGCTATTTGCTCGTTCGAATACATGTCCGATTCGACTATTTGCCAAACAATTTGTTTCAACTCAACTTCGTCCACACCAGCATTAATCTTATCTCTGCAAAATTCTAGAGCGGCGATACCCCTAAGTAGGAAGCGTCCTTTTTTCATTTCATCCAATGTTCTTATTTTTTCTTGGTTTTTAGGTAATCTCCCCATTAAACGCTCTTTTGCCCGGTCAACAACTTCTACGCTAATTTGTCCTTTTTGCGATAATCCTGTATTGTGAAAAAAATATTCATAATTTGGACCCCAGCCCAAGTCATACGCTTTCAAATTATTATCTTTCCATAAGACACTGTCAAAAATCATACTGGGGAATGCCTCTAAAATAATTGTGGCTTGTTCAGGAGTCAGCCTTCTTGACGACCATGAATCGTCTTGCGGGTATCTTAGAGCCACCGCCGTATTCATCGGAACAACATAAGGCACCAATTCTTTAATAATTCTATCACGATCCTCGACTGATAAATTTGATGGCAAATATTTTGATACAATTTCCGGGATTTTATCAATAATAGGTTTTAAGCCTTCTGTCGTAGCAGCCTTAAGAAAATTATCAAACTTTGCGTAAAAAATCTTTAGGTCAGGATCTGCATCTTTGTCATAATTGCGAGTGGCGTCGTCAATATTATAATTTTCGACAAAATTTATTGCAAATTCTCTAGATACTGCTCTTCGCGATGCCTCATTTCCCAAATCATTAATAGGTATCTTTTTATTGAGAAGCCTCTCTCTATTTACGTTATCTCTTTCAAATGCCCACATACCCAAAGACAAAACTTCAGATATTTCCGAGCTAACCTCCCCGCCCTCAATCCATGCTTTAGAAATTTCAGCCCAATCAAAATCAGGCAGATTTTTAAAATCCAACTCTTTTGACCCCGACCTGCATTTAAAGATCTTCGGCTGAAGAAAAACTTTTAGATCCTCTTCTGTTGGCTGTCCTACCATAGGAAGCTTTTCAGTTTTTACATTAGTTTTCTCCCAAGCTTGTAGAAAATCGTTCTCTTTTGGATTTAAGTTTGCATTACTAACATCAAACCTTTTAAACTCTCTCATCTCTTCCTCATCGCGTCTGACGCGGGCCTTCAAATTACGTAGTTCAACAGTTTCCTTATTATTTAAATTTTCTTTGGCTTCAAGCTCTTCTATTTTTATATTTGCATCTGAAATTTTCTTTCTTATTTCTTCTAAAAATTTAGCCGTTTCTATCCCTTTTTGATATAGATATTTAGTAAATAAGCTCTCCAAACACGGTGTGCTTCCTATTTCTTGAAAGGCCGCGTATCTTATAGCGCTGCAAGCTAGTGGCAGAGTTGCCAAAAGTTTTGGAAGCGAATCGGTTTCCTTAGTTAACTGTACTATTAAACTTTCTAGATTCGGGCTTGTTTTAACAACCTCTGCAAATTTTACACTTCTTGATTCAAATTTAGTTATAGATTCAATCTTCTTAGGGACAGCGCCTAGTCCGCGGAATGGCATATCAGGATCAGCGATTCTTTTCGATATCTCCACCAATCGACTTGCAGATGCAGGGTGCGTATCAGAATAACCGCCACCCTCAGAACATAAAAACTCCATTGCCTTGACTGCCTCGCGAGGATTAAATCCGGCTCTGCCTAAAATATCCATACCACCCAAATCAGCGTCATACTCCTCCTGTCGCCTTGTGATATATGTTCTTTCTTTCTGGCGCTGTTGGATCAAATGGCGCAATTCATGTGACAAAACAAAAGCCAAGTCATCCTTGGTCATCTCTTCACCCCTTTTTTCACAAAATTCTTTAAACTTAGTAACTAATCCGGTACAAAGAAAAATATGACGTCCCATTGCGCCAGGTTGACTATAAATGCTGGGCTCATCATCCTTAGCTGTTTCTCCAGAAGATTTTTTTGTTATGTTTGTGTAAACAAATGCATTTACTTCATTACTTAAAATGGGCAAAACCAATATGTCTTCTTCAAAACCGGCGGCTTTAGTCAAGCTACCGGCGATTTCGGCGATTTCTATTAAAAAATTTGGATCCTGAACAAAACCCAATTGTTCTCCATATATTTGAACCTGCTCTTCTTCCATCTTAGATAATTCTTCCATATCGCGCCGGCTCCTCTCTGCTTTATCAATAGCTCGAGCCTTTTCCAATCTGCCAACAAAAAATTTCATTTTATCGGTCATTTCATCCCAATCAAAGCAACCTTCTCTAGGTGAGATACCTTTTTCCTGCTGCCGTCCTTCTTTAACGTCAGCCTTCTCGGCTGTGTCTGGTTTTAGCTCACTTTTTTCTAACATAGTTTTATTAACCAATTATATCAAAAAAATACAGTAATTATAAGGCTTAAGTTCAAATATAATTCCTTTTACCATTTAATCCTAGATGCTCTTAAATATCAGCATATTGGGGTTTACTTCGGTGCACAAAAAATCCCGCTCTTGCGGGGATTATTTTGTGCGGAGTACTTTATGATGTTAGAACTGAATTAATGAAATCTCCAGTGACCCCTTATATACCTAATCTATCAATTTGGGCTGATAAAGTAAAGCTGTTTCAGCCTACACCCTAGGACACTATATAAAAAGAGCCCCGCACCAACCGAATGTTGGATATTGGGGCTCCGTCGTGAGTAGAGCGTTGTCGAGATCAATACTCGTCTTCGTCAATTTGCTCACTTGGATCGCAACAGCATCGAATCTGGCCACAATCGGAGCAAGCTCGTGCCGCGTAATCTACCGCTTCCAAATCTCTCTGTAAGCAAATCAGATCCGCGTCAGAGATTTCTCCTGACTGAAGCAAGGCCGTGTTTATGTCCGACTCTTCTGGTCCACCGTTGCCGATGAACCCTTTTAGAGCACAGTCATAACAGATATCGTTGCAACCTACCGCTACTTCGTCGTTCTTCAGATACTCCTTATCACACTTTCCACACTTCACTTTGTGCATTTGCTAGTCCTCCTATTTACCGACGGCATCATGCCGTGGTTTATATGAGAACCCATCCTTTCTTCTGCCTCGTATTCCTACGAAACAAGGGAGGATGTCTGAGCTCTTTCTACTACTGTACCCTGTAGTTAGCAGATTGTTACTTCCTTGTGAAGTACGCTCTCTGTTTTTAGACTAGCATATATGTAGTAATATGTCAAGTTTAGCCCCACCTTAGTAAATAGGATATAAAATTCAAATTTAATCTCAATAAAAATATGCAAATGAAAGACCCCGCACTTAGACAGAAGTTTGGGGTCCTTCGACGTCTACGCACGGGGTCGTTACTGACCAGCCGTCATCCAAGCCAGTTTCTTTTTTTGGCTTTCGATTGGATCCTTGATCGCCTCAATAAAGAGCGACCCGATTCCGGCCGGCAGAAAATGATCATTGGAGACCAGTTCTTCAAGCCAGTTCTCGTAAGCGCCGACAACCGTGTTCCAAATCTTTTCATCTTTGTCCACGTGCCAGTAGCTTCTCCCTGATTCCCCCTTAAAGCACGGGGTGATGAAGGGATACTCCCTCAAGAGATCCGCCGTTGTCATTGGCTTCTGGCCAAGACTAGCTAGAATGTTGTTAATGACGATCAGGAGCTCTCTAGCTTGATGCCAACCCCACAAATTGGGTGATGACATATTATCCAGAAATGCAAACTTCCATACCGCCGGTTCAACCTTCAACAACCTACGTTTCTCGTTCATTCTTTCTCCTTACCACCGCTTGGTGGTTGCTTAGGATTTTTGCATACGGTCAAGTCATTTGGCCGCATCTTTTAAAGCACAAGATGCCCTAAAAGATGCAGCCAAATCTAGATATTTTTTAAAGGACTGGCACTCGTACAAGTATAGCACTTTTAGTATTATTTGTCAATGCATGCAAAACCCCCTCTGATACGGATTGTTTTGTTCGCCGGGTTGGATCGCTCCACGTCTCTCTCCTTACAGGAGCAGTATCCCTTTCCCATTTGTTCATAATCAGAATTACTCACAAATATGGGAGAAGGGCTTCGAGTCCAACCACGCAAGTAAGTAATCTTACTTGCTCGGCGCACATTAAAAAACCGGCCGTAGCCGTTTTTTTAATGTGCGGAGTACTGGATAATGTTAGAACTGAGTTAATGAAGAGTAAGGTGATTCCGTATATCCCTAATTTGTCTAAATGGGTAATGAAGTAAAACTTTCTGTTTAATGAAATAGATTATAACAGTATTCTTTGTCCCCTGCTTTCTGAATATTATCACAAAGACTCCTGTCTTTTAAATATCCACCTGTAATAAGTCCAGTGTAACAATAATCTTTCCAATATCCAGCTTCAGCAACAAGACAAGTTTGCGGGTTTTTATTGATCCAGGCAACATTTAGATAGCAAAGCTGCATACTATCCTCATCATTAATTTGCTTACAAATTTTAGTATTATTATTTTTTACAGCAATAGCGGTGTAGCAATTTTCGACCTGCCCCTTAGCTTCATCGTTTATATAGTGATCAACTTGTTCTGGATATTTATATGTCCTGATTCGTTCTTTGTAATATTTTTGACCAACATTTTCACAATATTGCTTCATATTATTTTCATTAACGTTTTCAAATTTTATTTCTGTTTTAGACATATAAAATTGATAAGCAAAAAACGCACACACAATAAGCGCAACTAAAGCTAAAATAATTTTTATTCCTTTTTTCATCCAAAAATTATATCACAATTCCAACATCCATACCTCTAACAAAAAATAACCTTGTTTTACAAGGTTAAAATTTTTGTGCGCCGGGTTGGACTCGAACCAACGATACCCATAGGGTGGGAGATTTACAGTCTCCTGTAATAGCCGCTATACGACCGGCGCATATTTACTGACCGATACAGTCTATCAGATTTTTGTTATCAATCAAGAGGTGGTTATTTTTTCTTCCCTTTAACCTCAAAAGTGAATTCTTTATTTTTTAGTCCGACATTAATAACGCCGTGAGCGGCAACCCCACGTGAAATCATCAGAGATGCCACTGGCGTGAGAATCTTATCTTGAATCAAACGTTTTAAAGGCCGAGCGCCATACTGCGGATTATAACCTTCTTTAGCCAAATAGGAAATAACTTCCTTACTAATTACCAGTTTAATTTCTTTTTCCTCTAACCTTTTACGAATAATATCCAATTGGATGTCCACAATCTGAGCGACGGCTTTCTCACTCAAGATATCAAAGACAATCACATGGTCCAAACGATTCAGGAACTCTGGCCGGAAATTATCTTTCAAAGCTTTCATTACCCTACCCTTCACGTCTTCATATTCCGCCTTACTCCCTTTATCCATACTGAAACCAATTTCTTCCATTTTATCGATGTATTGCGCACCAATATTGGAAGTAAGAATAATGACGGTATTCTTGAAATTTACCGTGCGTCCTTTGGCGTCGGTCAGCCTGCCGTTATCCAATACTTGAAGCAGAATGTTAAATACCTCCGGGTGAGCTTTTTCAATTTCGTCAAAAAGGATCACGGAGTAAGGGCGATGCCTGACTTGTTCCGTCAAATTACCACCTTCTTCATAGCCCACATAACCTGGCGGAGAACCTATTAACTTAGAAACGGAGTGACGCTCCATGAGTTCAGACATATCCACCCGAATCAGAGAATTTTCATCGTCAAACATGAATTCGGCCAAAGCTTTGGTCAATTCGGTTTTACCAACACCAGTCGGTCCAAGGAAAATAAAGGAACCGATAGGACGATTAGGGTCAGAAATCCCCGCCCGAGATCGTTTAACCGTATCGGATATTTTTTTAACCGCCTCGTCCTGACCAATAATCCTTTTTTTCAACTCCTCCTCCATGCGATTCAGTTTCTCGGCCTCCGCCTCTAACATTCTTGTCACCGGCACACCCGTCCAACGGGAAACTATGTCAGCAATATCCTCCTCACCTATTTCTTCCTTAAGCATCTGTCTCGAACTCTGTAAAATCTTCAAACGTTTTACCTTTGCCATTAAGTCTTTCTCCATCTGTGGAATACGGCCATAGCGAATCTCCGCCGCCTTGGCCAAATCCACGTGCACCTCAGCCGCCTCGGCTTCTATCCTAGCCTGTTCCAAACCTTTTTTAATTGCTTTGATGTCCGTTATTATCTCTTTTTCATTTTTCCATTTTAACTCAATCTCGGAAGTTTTCTCTTTTAGGTCAGCTATTTCTTTCTCGATTATTTTGGTCCGGGTTATAGCCTTCTTGTCGCCGAGATCCGCTTCCTTCTTCAAAGCTTCACGTTCAATTTCCAAACGTAAAACTTTTCGGTGTGTTTCTTCCAAAACCGGTGGCATATTTTCTAATGAAATTTTCAAAGCAGAGGCCGCCTCATCAATCAAGTCCACAGCTTTATCTGGCAAAAACCTATCTGTAATATAACGTGAACTCAGATTTACCGATGCTATGATTGCGTCATCAGTGATGCGTACCCCATGATACAACTCATACTTATCCTTCAAACCACGCAAAATCGCAATTGCGTCTTCAATCGACGGCTCATTCACATAAACAGATTGAAAACGACGAGTCAAAGCCGGATCTTTTTCAATCTTTTGATATTCTTTTGTTGTGGTGGCGCCTATGGTTCTAAATTCACCACGAGACAGGGCCGGTTTTAGCATATTGGAAGCATCAATGGATCCCTCGGCCGAACCGGCACCCACGATGGTATGAATCTCATCGATGAACACAATTATTTTACCTTCGGATTTTTCAATTTCCTTAATGATGTTTTTCAAACGCTCTTCAAACTCCCCGCGATATTTTGTTCCAGCAATCAACATCCCCATATCCAGGGAAACCAGTTCTTTATCTTTCAACGATTCCGGCACATCTCCAGTGGACATCCTAAGAGCCAAGCCTTCCACTATGGCCGTTTTACCTACACCCGCTTCACCAATCAAGATCGGATTGTTTTTTGTGCGCCTTGATAATATCTGAATTATTCGTCCTATTTCGGCATCCCGACCAATGACTGGATCTAATTTATTTTCCTTGGCCAGTTTAGTCAGATTCCTGGTATACTTCAAAATTGCCTTGAATTTCTTTACGGGCTGCACTTCACTGATATTGTTACTCTTGAATTCTTCCAATACTTTTACAACTCGGACACGATCGATCTTAAACCGCGCTAAAATATCTCTGGCGAGACTAGGAGTATCAATCACGCTAACAAAAAGGTGTTCGGTCGAAATAAACTCGTCTTTAAGTTCCTTAGCGATATTGCCGGAAGCTTCAATTATTTGGGCCAAATCCGGTGTTAAATATATCTGCATGGCCGGCGAAGAAATATTGGTATTAGGGGATATCTCGTCAATGATTTCAAGCAGAGTGTCCGTCAGCGAAATAACGTCAACTTCCAATCTATCCAAGATGGATGAGACCATGCTTTCTTCCTGCATTATCAGCGCCACCAAAAGGTGTGTTGGGTTCACATGGTTTTGACCACGTTCAATAGCGAGCTCATGAGCACGCCTGATCACCTCTTTAGCTTTAGTTGTAAAATTGTTAAATGGGGGCATAGAAATACATCATATCAAAATAAAGATAAACTTCAAATTAAAAGTTCTATAAGATGGCGGCCTCGGCAGTCTCTTTGCTCAACTGATTGGCGGGAAGAAAATTATACTTATCAGACAAACTTGGGCTGACCAGCAGCCCAACAATTTCTCCACTCAAATTAAGTAAAGGGCCACCAGAGAGGCTGTTAATCAGACTAATACTGGTATTGATGGCTGATACTTTTCGAATATTATTGGTAGAGGTCGCGGTGGTACTGGCCGACTCCAACATATTCAAACTGGAGATTATGCCGGTAAAAACCGCATTCTGCTCTTGTCCGCCCAAAGCAATCACGGTTTGACCTAATTTCAAACCATCCGAATCTGAAAAAGTAACGGGAGTAAAACTAATGGGACTTTTTTTACTCTGAATCACTCTCAAAAAATAAAGCTGGTCACCTTCCTTTTTAGGCAAAACATTGACGTCGTAAAAATGACTGTTATCGAGAGTTACGACATAGCGGCCGTTTGTATCCGCAAAAACATCACCAGTCACAATCAGGCCGTCTTTTGAAACGATTGTTCCAAGACCAATTAGCGTTTTTTCAGCCACATCTCCGGAGTTTTTAGCGTTGGTATAGATCCTGACCACACTGTTTTTATTTTTATCAACAGATTCCATAACCTTGTCGTCTTCACTGACCACAACAGTTTCCCTGGTTAAGACGGTGGCGGCGTTATCAGTGGTTGGCGATGGGGTAACTTTTTCAATCGTCCTTTCCACCACTCGGTTAATAGTTTGCGTTACTCCGGGTGGTGTCTGATCCATCAAAGCTACTGTCACAATACCCGTGGCAATAGAAGTGACAAAGCTCACGAGCAATGTCACTAAAACTATTTGTTGCTTTGTCAGTTTTTCCATATCCATGGCTGTATTATAGAACTTAATACATAAAAATCAAGTGAATTCTTAGGGTTTAAAGGGCGCTGTCCGCAGACAACGCCCTTCTCTCGGTGGACATACCACTATTTGCGATGACGGGTCGGCCATGAACTAATGCACGTGACCTCGTTCAGAAACTTCAGCGAGAATTTCAGCGATATTCTTCTGACTCGATATATCTCCATGAAAATCTGCGCGCCCCGCGTATGGTCCCGAACCCAACGGCAGCGATCAGTGTCATACCGCTGAATGATACTTGGTAGCTGTAGATCACACATCCTGATAGCATGCTGCACACACGGGTGCATCTGCCATATTGGGACACGATCCGGGTTCGTCATCTGGTTCAAGATCTCATCTGGAGTGATATCGCCCGGATCAGTAAAATAGACGCCTCTCTTAGTCACGTTCATCATTGCCTCCTTCTATATTTCACTATGCTTTCTAATTCCAGATTAAGCTAAACAGTAACCAATGTCAACTGCTTCTGCACAATATTTTTTAATATTTTTACGACATAATCAACCTCATTTTTAGTAACATCATCTCCCAAAGAAAAACGTAAAGTGGATTTTGATAGTTCTTCAGACTTACCAAGAGCGCGGACGACAAATGAGCCGTCTTCATCATGATTGCAAGCGCTTTTAGTGGAACAGACAATACCGGCTTCATCCAGACACAAAACGGTAAATTCCGAATCAATGCCCAGAATGGAAATGTTCAAATTATTCGGCAGGCGATTTTCCAAGTCCCCGTTCAAAATTGCTTCCGGAATTTCCTTCTGAATTTTTTGCCACAAATAATCACGAACGATTTTAATTTTATCGGCTTTTTTTGTAAAATCTTTTCTACTAACCTCAAGACTATTAGCCATACCAACAATTAACGGCACATTTTCTGTTCCGGAACGTAAACCTTTTTCCTGTCCACCGCCAAAAATGATCGGCGATATTTCCACGCCGGCTTTGACGAACAAAATTCCCACTCCTTTCGGACCATAAATTTTTTGTGCATCTAAGGTAAGCAAATCCACACCCAACTCCAAAACGTTCAAATTCAAATATAGTCCGGCCTGACTGGCATCGGTGTGAAAAAGCAAAGCAGGATTTGTTTTTCGGGCGTGGCGGATTTCTTTGGCAATTTCTCGGATTAGCTGAATGGTACCAATCTCATTATTGGCGTAACCGATTGAAACCAAAACCGTATTCGGCTTGATAATTTTTCGCAAATCTTTTGGCTCAACAATTCCCTTTTCATTCACTTTCAAATAATCCACTTTCCCTCCCCGTCTCTCCAACTCTTTAAAACATTCTGTAACAGAACTATGTTCAATATTGGTAGTGATAAAATGCATATCAAAAATCTTCACTCCTTTCTTTACCAAATCATTTACCACTCCAAAAATCGCCAGATTATTTGATTCTGTACCACCAGAAGTAAAAGTTATTTCTTGCGGTCTAGCGTTCAAACATTCGGCAATAATCTTTCGGGAATTTTCCACCGCTTCCCTGGCTTTTACCCCGATTTTTGTGATCGAGCCCGGATTGCCAAAACCTTCACTCCAATACGGTTTCATGGCCAAAACCACCTCCTTTCGGACTGGGGTAGTGGCGGCACTATCGAGATAGATTACTTTTCTTCCTCTCATTTGGAATATACTACCAGATATTTTTAAGTTTGACAAGTGTACTATTATGATATAACCTATTTAACAGATAAGAACAACCTACATAGAAAGGGCTAGAATGATACCAGCAGCACTACTGGTCACAAAAGAGCGAGAAATCGCTGAGGAACTGGAGGACTGGGTCACCGCCGGACAGATGCTTTCCAAAGGAGAGACTGTGGAAGTATCCGTGACGATCAAAGTCAAGAAAACTCCGATCGTAAAAGTGAAGATTGAACCAGGCGGGCGTAAAAAACCGCTAAGACCCGATAATCCAAACTTGACGGAGGAAGATTGGAACCTGATTTCCAGCTTCAATTGGAATACAGGTGAAGCTGCCATCATAGGTACCCTTCGGGAAAGAAAAAATCGACCAGTTTCTCGGGATGACGTCGAGCAAAAATTCCCAAGGTTGGCAAAGTTAACCTGCACCAAATGCACAACCATGAACATGAGATTCAGTAGGGGTGGTTACCCGTTCAGAATTCGGCGGCTACCACACGGTGAGCCAAGATCGGAAAGAGAGTTCCAAATGTTCAAGTAATATCAGGTAATCGGTTATCATGGGCTGACGTAAGAACGCCAGCCTTTTTCTTTTCTGATTTCTGCAATATAATTTCTTGTTGTCTTTTTTATTATTCTGGGGTATAATCCTTCACTGTATGACTTTTGAAATATACACCTTGGGCGCGCTGGCGCTCGTTATAATAATCTTGTTTATCTGGATTGTTTGGCTACAAAACAAACTGGGTAAGCTCTTGATTGGTAAAAGTAAAAACCTGGACGAATCTTTTGCTTTATTGAATAAGGAAATTGTTGAACTCAAGAAATTCAAGAATGAAGCCCTTGAAACCTTTAAGGCCACTGATGCACGTCTGAAGAAGACCATCTCCGGTTTGGAAACAATTCGTTTCAACCCTTTTAAGGGTGACGGTTCTGGCGGTAATCAGAGCTTTGCCACAGCCTTCTTAAACGAAGAGAAAGACGGCGTCATCATTTCGAGCATGTATAGCCGAGATCATGTCAGTGTTTTTTCCAAGCCAATCAAGAATTTAGTTTCCGAACAAGGTGAACTGACAGCCGAAGAAAGAGAGGCCATGAATAAAGCTAAAGATTCCATCAAAATAAAGTAAAATCATGAACGTTTTTCGTTTAAAATTACCCTTTAAAATTCAATATGGCCAAAGAGAACGCACAAAAGAAAACCGAGCGTCCACCCGTAATCTGCATCATGGGGCATATTGATCATGGCAAATCGACACTCTTAGACTACATTCGAAAAACCAATATTGTTGATTCGGAAGCTGGTGGAATTACCCAGAAAATTTCGGCTTATGAAGTAACTCACAAAGGCCAGAAAATCACTTTTCTGGATACTCCCGGACATGAAAGTTTTGCTAAAATCAGACAGCGTGGTGCCAGTGTAGCCGATATTGCCGTACTTGTTGTTTCTGCCGAAGACGGCGTAAAAAAACAGACTCTGGAAGCACTCCATTGTATCCAGGAAAGCCAAACACCGATGATTGTGGCTATCAACAAAATCGACAAACCCGGTGCCGATATTGAAAGAACAAAAGTTAACCTAGCAGAAAATGAAATATACCTAGAGGGGTACGGTGGTGAAGTACCTTTCATGCCGATTTCCGCCAAGACCGGCCAAGGGGTAGATCAGCTTATGGACCTAATGCTCTTGGTAGCCGAAATGTCTGAACTTCGAGGCGATAAAGATAAACTAGCTGAAGGGGTAATCATTGAGGCCAACATGAACAAACAGAAAGGTATTTCTGCTACGATGATAATCAAAGATGGAACTATTAAAAGCGGAATGTTTGTGACTTGCGGCAAAGCTTTGGCGCCAACTAGGATTATGGAGGATTTTTTAGGTAAAAAAATATCTGAAGCAACTTTCTCTTCCCCTATCAAGATTATTGGCTTTGATACCTTGCCAAAAGTTGGCAATAAATTCTTTGCTTTTACGGACAAGGAAGAAGCCTTGATGTCCATCCTGAGTTATCAAGAACCAATTCTCATAAAATACGTGCCAACAGAGGAAGGAGAAAACATTGGAACGATTGATGTAATAATAAAAGCAGACGTTACCGGTTCAATTGAGGGCATTGAACACGAACTGGAGAAAATAAAGACAGATCGAATGAAAGTAAAAATAGTGCATTTTGGTGTTGGTGACATCACAGAAAATGACATCCACATGTTGGGTGGAAAGGCCGGCTCTTTAGTCCTAGGTTTTAATGTAAAAGCCGACCAGAAGGCTCTGGCCTCAGCCGAAAAATCCGGCATTCAAATAATGACTTTTAATATTATATATAAGTTGACCGAGTGGCTCCAAGAAATGGCCATCGCCAAGACACCCAAAGTAAATGTTGAAGAAATGACTGGCCGCGCCAAAATCCTAAAATTCTTTAGTGCCGTAAAAGATAAGAATGTCATCGGGGCTCGAGTGGAAGAAGGTGAGATCAGGGTTGGTGACGAAGTAAAATTGATACGTCGAGAAATTGAAATTGGACGTGGAAAAATTCGCGAACTCCAGCAAATGAAAGAAAAGGTGAGCGAGGTTCGGTCCGGCGTCGAGTTTGGTTGCCAACTACAGTCAGCTATCACTCCGGCCCCCGGAGATAAAATTGAAGCTTACCAAATAATCCAAAAATAACATGAATACCACTTTTAAAGATGAAAAATTAAAAGATCAGATTCATAAGTGGGCGGCCGAGTTCCTACAACGGGAATCTAGCGGCGCCTCACTTATCACCGTGACTAATGTACTCATTGGTAAAGAAGCTCGAGAAGCCACGGTCCTTTTTACGGTCTTACCGGAAAGCAAACAAGAAGCAGCCTTGGAATTTGCTCGCCGACAGTTAACAGACTTCCGAGAATATATGAATGAAAAAGTGAAGACCGGCCGAATGCCTTATTTTCATTTTGACATTGACCGCGGAGAAAAGCACCGGCAACGAATTGACGAGATAATAACCACAAAATAATTATTCTTTCAGGAATCAGACTTTTGTGCTAGTATTTTACCTGTCGGCCTGGTAGCCAAGTGGTAAGGCAAAGATCTGCAAAATCTTTATACGGCGGTTCAATTCCGCCCCAGGCCTCCGTAAATTGAAATTTAAATATGCCCGGGTGGCGAAATAGGTAGACGCAAGAGACTTAAAATCTCTCGGTGGCAACACCATATCGGTTCGATTCCGATTCCGGGCACCAAAGCTCCCATAGCTCAACGGATAGAGCGCAGGCCTCCGAAGCTTGAAATGCTGGTTCGATTCCAGCTGGGGGCACACAATATAACTTCGACAGCAAGATTATTTATCATTATTTGATTATTTTCTTTTTTTCTGTTATTCTTTTCTGGTTCCCGCCCGTAGCTCAGCTGGTAGAGCAGATCCCTCTTAAGGATAAGGTCCTCGGTTCGATCCCGAGCGGGCGGACAAGCGTTTTGTTTGCGATAATAATATAGAAACTAACGCATCGGGCGAGTGGTGAAACGGTAGACACGCTAGCCTTAGGAGCTAGTGCCGCAAGGCATGGGAGTTCAAGTCTCCCCTCGCCCACTAAATTATCATTTAAACCTTATTTTAAGGCGTATTTCACATGGAAGTTCCGACTCAATTTTACCTTGACTTTTGTGTTGAAATATGCTAATCTGAGCAACAGACAACAGAGGTAAAATTACCTCAGAAGGGGAAGATCCCCTACCAGATCTTTGACAAGGTTTGGAAACAAAATGTAAGCAGTTAAGTTGCGCTTGTACAGAAAGGGTTGGTGTGAAATGAGTTGGAGAAAATGGTTGTTTGTTCTGTTGGTTGGCATTGCCGCTGCATTGAGTTGGCTCGCTTGGGGCCCAGTTATTTGCGAAAACGTCGACGGAAAGACGTTCGCGATTTCTGGTCTTACCAGGCTGACGGACATCGTTCAATCTGTCCGGGTATATCATGTCTGTCTCGGTTTTCTGCTGACAGTTGGGGTGTACTTGCTAGCCGCGTTCATATACGCGAAGAGTGGCCTAAATACGTTCTACGTCACTCTGCCGATCAACCGCTTCGCCTTTGTCACAAAAGGCGGAGAAGTGGTTGGTATAATCTACAACTCCAAGAACATGAAGTTGATAGAGTGCGATGGGTACCCCTTGGGTAAATTTGTCGATCTGGGTGCGAGAGGTAAGGTTTTACAAACTCTCGGTCCGGTGGAACGACTGTTGGGGATCCGCTTTGTCGGCGTTCCCTTCATTCATGGTTTGCTTGAACGAAGAATGAGTTGGTTTAGCGTCGAGGGTGGTAAATTCGTCGAACACAAAGATGAACCAATCACCACCTTTGCTATCACCAAGACTTTCGGCTTCAAGCTGCCAGAGCTGGTTCTTGGCCGGGATTCAGATAAAGATAAGCCGGGTAAAAAGCAAACAGGAGATGATCAGAAACTCGAAAGAATTCTGGTTAACATTCTCCTGATGCTCCAAGGGACAATAGATGATCCCCATCTGGCCATCATCGCCACGAATTGGATGAACGGCGTTCAAGGTAAGTTGATGCGGTTTGTCCAGGCTTTCCTGGGACATACCAGCCAAGACGAGCTCATTGAACAAAGAGCACCCAAGAAAAGTGAGGGTGGTGAACCGGTATCCGAGTATTGTGATCTGGTCCAGGAAATAATCGACAATATAGGTGAAATTCAGGTTTACGGGGTAACCTTTGAATCTAAGAAGATTACCTATGTCGATTATGAACTGGCTGGAAAGCCGGAAGATATCGAGAAGATACGGATAGCCAATACGACCAGATATGTAAAGAATCAGGAAGCGGCTGGTATAAAAGCCGTGAAAAGAGCCAACCAGGAAGACATGCTAGCCCAACAGGAAATATTGCTCAGCACGATCAAAAAACTGATAAAGGAGGGTATGAGTCCCGATCAAGCTGAGAGGATTTCCCGTGAAATGCTCCGGACAAAAGGTTTGTCCGAAACAAAACTGGGAACACTGGTTGAAAGTGGTTCAAATGTTACGGCCGCAATATCAACGGGCAAAGGAGGTAAGCCATGAAGTTGCTACTGACGGCACTGGTTTTGTGCCTGCTGGTGGTTATCTATCATTTCTTTGGTTTAATGTGGGGGTTAGGAATAGTGGTCGGCGTAATTTTAGCCGCGCTATTCGTTCCTCCAATTCTGAAGAAGATGGGAGGATCGACCACAACAACAGGTGCGACTGCGACATCAGCACGAAAAGGTTTCGGGTTGTTGTCGCTAGCCATCGCAGCCATACTTGCGGCTCTTCTGACCTTGGGAATCATCTGGTTTCTGAGTAAAGAAAAGACAAACCCCGAAGTAACGGTAGTAACAACCCCCCTGGGCTGTCGCGAGATACAACTCGTTGAAACCTGGGAGTTCATATGGTGGTCAACGGATGGTGGGTACTATCGAGGGCAGAAAAGCGGCGGGCCGTATGAGGTTCGGATTATGCAGAACACATCCGAGGCCTTGTGGTTTGATGTTTTCTAT
>CAIJNK010000009.1 GCA_903822075.1 uncultured bacterium | reverse complement strand
AGAATTCCAGACCACTGGGAGGGTGGTGGTAGCGCCATTACTCAAGGTAACATCAACTGTAGCTGGGAAAGGAATTGAGCTCGTGGCAGTTTCGATTGGGACGTTGATATCAGTTGAAGTGGCGATGGCGGTGATGTTGGAAGGCGCAGAGGTAGGAGCAGTTGACTGTATTCCATAAACGGTTGAGTAGGACCCGACAGCTGTACCGGTGGGTGTCTTTACCTCCACGGTTATCTGAATCTGTCGATCGGTTGAATTACTATCCAAGTCACCGATTAAAATCATGTCAGTTGTCGGATAGGTATTGGCGGCAGTGATGGATACAGCGTTTGATTCGGAGTTAGCATTAGTTGACTGTGATGAAAAATAGCGGATATTGCCGGTGGCTGGGATTATGTTTGAGCCGGAAACCCAATCAGCAAATTTCATTCCCACCTGCGTCTCATTGGTTGGGACGGTGACATCAAATACCCATTTCCAGCCGTCGGTGTAGGTATTATCGGCGATGGCGGTAGTTTTAATCGGGGTAATCTTAGTGACCATTAAGGATGAAGTTGCAACTTGAGGTGCTGTAACTGTCGCTATCGTGCTAGTGGACATAACGGTTGTGCCTTCAGAGGTAACCATGATTGTTGAAGTTCCATTTGCCAAGCCGATGAAAATTCCGGTATTCAAATTGATTGTTCCTATGGCCGTGTTTGAGCTGTTCCAGTCAAAGGATGGTTGAGTCACTAAAGCCACGCCATTCTGATCCAAGCCGGTGGCTGTGAATTGTGTAGTGCTACCGACGGATAGAGTTGGATTGCTTGGTGCAAGAGTGATGGAAGTTAAGACGGGGTTTGTAGTTTGAGAAGATGTAGCGGCGGCGGAAACCATGTTTGGTATGGTTGAAAAGAAAGATGACCCTAACAATGAGGCCAGTAACATTCCGACGAAAGATATTTTTTTTATGACGTTCATTTTTTTAATTTTATTTATTATTAAATGGCTTATAATTTTCGACTTTTGGTTTGTTTTTTTGACATCAAAATCATCACAGAGAAACTCCTTGCAATTTTTTTCATGAATTTAGTATATGTAATATGGTTAAATTTATGATTAAGCTTTGTCTTTGTCGTCACATGTATGCCAGTCCATTCAAGACGGTGGAAAAAAAGAAAAAAAGGAGAGCAATAATCAGGAAAGAAAGTCTTGTTATTATTTTCATGTATTTATCGATGAATTAATTTTTCCTTGATAAGGCCAAAATATAACAGACCTAGTTAAATTTCTTGTTAATTTATGCTATAATGGCCAGTATGAAAGAATTTTTTCAAAAACATTGGGCAAGTCAGCGTGAGGTCGTGATTATGGTGATAATAGTGTTTATTTTTCTACTTATTTTAGCCGGTAGCGTCGGTTTTTTGTTTTACAACATTAAAGGCTTACAAGCCGATACGCTTTCGTCGGATCGTAATTTGAACCAAAAACTGCTTAATCTGGAGGCGGTATTAGCCTCAACTACCTTGACCGGGCAGGAGTTAGCTCAAAACGTGGCGGACCAGAGGCAGACTTTAGAAGAAAATATTAATGATATCGCTGGGACAGTCGGAACATTGGAAAAACTATCCAAGACAGACAAAGAGCTCTTGCAAAAATACTCCAAAGTATATTTTTTGAGTGACAACTACGTACCAATGAGTTTGGATACTATAGATGGGCAATATTTATATGACCAAACCAAGAGTTTACAGTTCCATGCCTCAGCGCTGCCTTTTTTGGAGCGAATGATGAGTCGGGCCGGCCGAGATAATGTTTCTTTGGAAATTAGTTCTGCCTATCGTTCTTTTGGTACCCAATCAAGTTTAAAAAGCAGCTATCTGGTGACTTACGGCAGCGGTGCCAACCAGTTCTCCGCTGATCAGGGTTATTCCGAGCATCAGTTGGGTACGGCCGTTGATCTTACAACTAGCGGTTTAAAGCCGGTTTTGGATATTAGTTTCGACAAAACTCCTGCTTTTGATTGGCTCACTAAATACGCTTATAGATATGGTTTTATTCTATCTTATCCAAAAAATAATGCTTACTACCAGTATGAACCTTGGCATTGGCGTTTTGTGGGGGTCGAGCTCGCAACCAGATTACATAATGATGGGATAAATTTTTCTGATATGGATCAGCGCGAGATTGATAAATATTTAGCTAGTATCTTTGACTAAATCTAGAGCAGGGAATCCAGCAGTTTTTTCAGTGATACAGTCGCTACGCCTACCACGCTGTCGGCGCCGCCGTAATAAATAAACAAGGTTGATTTTCTGGTGGCTGTCCCGCAAGGAAAAACGACATTAGGAATCATTCCTACTTTTTCGTAAATTGTTTCTGGCTGCATTATTGGTTGACTAGCCCTAGCTATTACATCCAAGGGATTTTTGAGATCCAAAAGAGCTAGACCTACCCTGTAAGTATGGTGATTTGCGGAAACACCATGATAAAGGACCAGCCACCCTTTTTTGGTTTTTATTGGCGGAGCGGTAATACCAACTTTTTCACTATCCCACATACCTTTTCGTGGTAGAATTATCGGCGTAGCTACCTGGAGTGCCCCATTTGTAAAATCCAGAGAATCAACGTAGTCGGCACAAATATCCGAATTTACTCGGTGGAGGACTAAATATTTTCCATTTATCATTTCCGGAAAGACGCAAGCATCTTTGTCGTCAGTGTTTTCGGGGGAGATTAAAACTGGTTTTTTCCAATCCCATTTCTTGTTCTTAAAATTATCCAGGCTAATTGAGGTAAGTGCTACTCGTGGCGGATTAGTCCCGTCGTATGCCGTGTAACACATGTAAATCTGGTCATCAATAATTGTCAGGCGCGGGTCTTCGCAGCCGGAATTTCCGGAGTGAGTTTTATTTTCAAAATTTTCTCTTGGAATATATATCGGTTCAGCATCTCGGCTCGTTATGGTGTAGCCGTCTTTGGAGCTGGCATAACCAATGTACGATGTGTCATCTTGAGACATAGCACGGTAAAGTATATGGGTAATATTTCCTATTTGAATGGAGGCAGGATTAAAAACTCCATGTGCTTCCCAGGCCACTCCAGGCCGTGCGCTCAATATGGGGTTTTTATCATATCTCACACAGTACGTATCAATCGAGCCAGGCTTCATGCTATCAAGAAGATCATCAAGGTTGACATTGGCTACTGCACAAACGGTGTCGGCGGCGCCGTAGTATATACTCAGACTATTCTTATTAATTTGACTTCCAGAAGGAAAAACAATATCTGGAATTTGACCATATTTTTCATAAATTTCCGAGGGGGCAAACATAGGACCGTTGGTAAACCCGATGATTTTTTTCGGATTTTTGGAGTCTAGTAGCAGGGCCTCGATGCCAAAAACTTTAACAAAAGGATTGTTATCTTTGAAATAATTTTCAATATGGCTATAAATCAACAACCAACCTTTTTTAGTTTTAACCGGCACCGCACCCACCTCGACGTGGTCATTCTTTGATCGACGAGGGTCGATACAGTGAGAGTCTAGTTCTTGATACCATTTTTCCCAATATTTTTGATCCCACATGTCTTCCAAATTATCAAATTCGGCAAAACATATTTTTGCGGGCGGCAGGTCGGTGTTGACTGACAAGATAGCCACATATTTACCGTTTATCTTTTCTGGAAAAAGAGCCATCGCTTTAGCGTTAAAAGGAGTAATTAAATGCTTTTCTTCTATTTTCTTAAAATCTTTTGTGATACCGACAGCAATTTTAATTCCTTGGGCGTTATACGGATAATTTGAGAGGGCGGTATAAAAAATATAGAATTTATTTCCCATTTTTGTCACTCGCGGATCCTCACAGCCATATTTTTCCCAATCGTATTCCGGAGCGATAAGTTGTCTTCTTTCGGAAAAGTTAATTCCATCATGACTTGAGGTGTAGCCGATGGAAGAGATACTTATGTTGCTGCCAAAATATGATTCAGTCGAGGACATCGCCCGATACACGTAATGCATCTTCTTGCCATCTTTGACTGGACACCAGTTGAAGACCGCTTTTGCTTCCCAGGGGTCATTGGTGCTGGGAGATAGTAAGGGGTTGTGCGGAGACTTTTTAATTGTAAACATTATTAGGAAAAAATTACTTTACTGATAAATGGTACTGTTTCTTTTAAACCCTTCAGGCTATCCATGAAATCTTTAAACCGGACAGTGGCGGCACAGACGAATTTGTCACCCCCGCCGTAGTATATGTAGAGAGTGTCACCATTGAGTACTGATCCGCAGGCATATATTATTCCCGGTTTCCAATCATTTTCATACCACATGTCCGGTAATAGAATTGGAGCCGATGATCGAGCCAGTATCTTTTGGGGATTATTAAGATCTAAAAGCATCGCTCCTAATTTATATTTTGAAGTCTCTTCGGCACTGATAGCGTGGTAGAAAACCAGCCAGCCAGCAGCCGTTTTTAATGGTGGTGGGCCGGCACCACGTAACCATGTATCCCACATGCGGCGCGGGGTCTTTTTTCCAAAGCAGCTCTTTATAACTTGTTTTCCTGATGCTAGGTCTTCCAGTTTATCAACATAATCCACTTGAACTTCAGGTGTCAAACTGTGCAAAATTGCAAACTTTCCGCCAATTTTTTCTGGGAAGATGACCCAATTTTTATGTATTTCTCCTGCTGGGGAGATCAGCTTGGGTTTGTTCCAATTCCATTTTTTATTTAGAAAATCTTCTTCCTTGATTGAGGTGTAACCTACACGAATAAAATTCCAACCATCGAAGGCGTTGAATGTCATATAGATCTTATCTTCGATCTTCACCATCCGCGGGTCTTCGCAACCACCCCAACTTCCACCAGAAGGGTAGAGAATGGGATTATAATTTGTATCGGCGGCTTTTGATTTCAAATTAAAACTATTTTTATTCAAGGAAAAAACTGGGGTGGGGTGGATTTCATCAATGTTTAATCCGTCTTCACTCGAAGCATACCCAACTCGAGATATTCCGTCATCTCCAATCGCTCTAAATAATAAATGTGTTTTATCCTTGATAATTATAGCTGCTGGATTAAAAGCACCTTTGGTTACCCATTCGTGCTGAGCGGCGTCTTTGGGTGAGATTATAGGATTATTGTGGTACCGGTCTAATTTCTTTACGGTCTCTTCAATCAGGTTTGGCGAAAACGGTAGGGCTAAATTAACGCAGGTCAGGCCGTTATTTTTTGAATACCAATATATGGCAAGCTTGCTGTCGGTTGAAAGCATCCCTTTGCATTGGAGACTTTTTTCATAAGGGACTTTGTCTTCAAAAATCGGTTCATCGGCGCGCCAGATGATCTTACATGGATCAGTTAGGGAAAATAAGGCAAAGCCAATTTGAAGTATTGTTTGCTCTCCCTTTTTAACAGAAGCATCGTAGAAAACCAGAATTCCTTTTGGAGTTGTTACGGAAGCAATATATCTTAAGTTTCCGTTATCAAAAAATCCTGGCCTAGGTCTCAATATGGGCTCTTTGGGTTTTTGCCATTCCTCAAGATCATCAGAGTACGCGATATAAATTGAAGATTCGCCAAAATATACATAATATTTGTTTTCGGGGTCATGATTTGTAATAAATGAACCAACGGTTTTTATTTTTGGTATCTGATCTTGTATTACCCACTCATCTTTCTTTTTAGAGATTGCCCAATACAGATATTGATTTGCGCCTTTGTTGTAGGAAAAAGTAATTAGATCTTTATTATTAACTTTTGAATAGCAAATATCATCAATATTCGCTAATTTTATTTTTTTATCAGTAGACTTAAGTTTAAAAATAACTGGCCTTTTATTTTTTGAAAAATGACCAAAATCTCCTTTTTTACTGGGTAGTAGAAAAATCTTCTCCGGGTTGTCGCTGTTTCTGCAGAAAAGCGAGTGTTCTTTGTTGCTGTTGTAAAAACCTATGGGGAGACAAATCCTTTCCTCCTTCAATTTCTTCTTTTCTTTTTTACCTTTTTTCATAAAAAACAAAATAGCATTTACCTTGGGTTGGTATAATAATTATATGTAAATGAGCAATGCTTTGCAAGAGGTATTTGACTGGTTATTTCGAACTTTATCTTATATAATATAAGGCGTGATTGATTTAAGCGGCAAAAAAATATTAGTTTTTGATCTAGATGGTACTTTGGCTGAAAGTAAGCAAAGTTTGGACGCGGAAATGTCTGTCCTTTTGGACCAACTCCTTGGAGTGATGAAAGTGGCCATTATTACCGGTGGCGGTTTTGTTCAATTGCAAAAACAAGTAATTGAAAAAATTAAATTTGATATTAGAAAATTCAAAAATCTGTACATTTTTCCTACCAAAGGAGCCATGATGTATGCCTTTGACGGCCTAGAGTGGAAGAAGATATACGAAATGTCCTTATCAAGTGAAGATAAAGAGAAAATAATTCAAGCTTTTGTCAAAGTAAGAGAAGAGGTTGATTTTTTACCAAAAGAACATACCGGAGAATTCCTTGAAGATCGTGGCTCAGAATTCACTTTCTCTGCCTTGGGCCAAGATGCGGCGCCGGAAATAAAGAAGCATTGGGATGAAGATATCTCGAAAAGAATCGAGTTAAAAAAACACCTGGATAAGTATTTGCCGGAATTTTCTGTGGAAATTGGCGGTTCCACTTCAATTGATATCACACAGAAATCGATCAATAAGGCTTATGCCATAGAAAAACTCTGTTCATATTTGAATCTTAAAAAAGAAGACGTACTATTTATTGGCGATGCTATTTTTGAGGGCGGTAATGATTATTGTGTCACTAAAACTGGGGTGGACAATATTGACGTGGACGATTACAATGAGACAAAAGATATAGTCAGGAACATTATTAATCTCTCGCTTAAAAATCAGGACAAGTAAAAGAAAATGAAAATAATTAATGATAAAAGACCTTGGGGAGCGGAAGAGATTCTAACTTTAAATACGCCAACAACGGTCAAGATTTTAACTATTAATCCCGGTCAAAGATGCAGTCTGCAATACCATAACCAGCGGCAAGAATTTTGGAAATTAATTGAAGGGGAGGCTATTTTTGAAGTAGATGGACAGAAAATTGAGGCGGTAGTGGGTACGGAATGTACGATAGAAAATAAAATGAAGCACCGGTTGGTAGGGAAGGATAAACCGGCTAAAGTGCTGGAAATCTCCTTTGGAACGTTTGAAGAGGATGACATTGTCAGACTGGAAGATGATTATGGCCGTTTGAAATAAAAGCATTTCTTCTATTGACTTTATTAGGGTATTGTGCTAGACTTGAGAAAGGTAGATAAGGGAGAAAGCCCTTATTTTTGTTGGTTTGACAGAGCACAAGAAAGGAAAAAAAGAAAAAAATGACTAAGGAAGATATGGTCTGGGCGGCGAAGTGGGCGTTATTCGTCTTACTTTGTCTTTTGGCAATCTGTCTCATGTCGGGTGTTAATCGACGTTCACCCGTCGTACAGCCAATTCCGACAAAAACAGTGGCAGCACCGGAAGCCAAGGGGTTCCTGAATGAACCGAAAGAAACAAACACGAACAAGGAGGTGGCCACGATTGAGGTGAGTTTGGATCCGGTTTCGAAGTGAGAAGTTAAACAAACCACATTGGAGGAAGTACGATGATGAAGAACTGGTTTATCGCATTGTTGGGAATCGTCGGTTGGTTGTTTCTGGCAACGGAAACACGAGCCGATCTCGAGTGGTCACAGGCGTTGAAGTCCGGTCCTGCCCTCCGCAGCTATCTGGAGGAACGGTCGGTTCAGGCGTACGTGTCTATCGATGGCGATCATGTGTACTGGGCCACAAGCAATTGGGTTCAGACGAACGCCGCCAACGCGACCGCGCTCAGGAAGATTGTGAAGAGCATTCATCTGAGGGCAAACTTTGATCCGCAGTATCCGACTTTCTGGACGAGAATCCAGTACTCGGATGTAGACGGTAACTGTACCGTTTATGGCGCCGAAAACGTCACAGCGGAAAAGGTGAACGGTGTTTGGGTTATACCAAGGACGGTGAACCTGCGGGTGCCGGACTATATGGTACCCCTGCCGATTCCCAAAGGTAGTGTCGTCAACAACGCCGGAGTAAGGATCTATGATGCCAACGGAAACATCGTCGGTTATCGGAATTGTCCGGTCTCCACTGCTCAAAGCGGTCAACAATATCTCCAGTACCCAGGCTGGGTGACGGGAGATCAGTTGGCCCTTGATGGTCAGACTGCCGAGTTGCAGATGACTGAGAGCGATGGCGCGGGTGGTTCATTCACGATCGTCATTGATCCCAGTACCGGTGGGGAAAAGATTCAGGCGGTGGTGGAAGGGTCGCTCGATCCGGCAATTGTCGGTCGGGAATATCTGGCAACAAACCAGAATATTCTGGTGACGATTCCGAGCCAGAATTCGGTCGGGATCAATCCACTATATCAGTTGCCGATCAGTCAGACGGTGACGGTGACGGTCAGGGCAAAGACGTCGGAAGGTGAGGTAGCGCCGAGTTTCCAATACCGTCGGTTGAAGGATGATAACGGTCCCGGTGATACGGAGTGGCAGCCTAGTCCGACTGGTCCGTTCACTTTTGAGCCCGGTACGTATGACATCTGGTTTGATGGTTGGCCTCAGTTCCATGAGGATGCCAATCACCAGATGTGGGATTACTACTATGGCGGTGGAGGTGGTGGCAAGGGTGGTTGAGCCTTTCTTGGTGAGCTGAGCAGAGTCCGGGTTGTGTGCATGTTGGCACTCCCGGGCTCTTTTTATATTCCAAAAAGAGGTTGCATTTAAATGAAAAGTAGGCTATACTCACCCTCGTTAACTAAATACACATATGTCACAAGACCAATTGATCAAATTAGCCTGTAAGACCTGTAAAAGAGTAAATTACTGGTCCCGAAAAAATCGCAAGAAAGTTGAGCGCAAAATTGAGCTCAAGAAGTTTTGTAAATGGTGCAAGAAGAACACTACTCACAAGGAATCAAAGAAATAATCTAAAAATAAAAATCCCATTCGAGGGGTTTTTATTTGGCTTGTTTTATGCTAGTATTTCCCCGACGGGGGATTAGTGAAATGGTATCACAAGGCACTCCAAACGCTTTAGTGTAGGTTCGATTCCTACATCCCCCGCAAAATGAATCTTCTTGAAATTAAAAACATTATTGAGAATAACCCTGTCGTTCTTGCAACTGTTATGGAAGAAGGACGGCCAAATGCGATTAGTGTAGCCGGCGTGAAGGTTGTTTCTGACTCGGAAATAGTGATTACTGATAATTACATGAACCAAACATTGAAAGATATTTTGAATAATAAGAATATTTGTCTGTTGGTTTGGGACAAGGATTTGAAAGGCTGTAAGATGATCGGACAAGCGGAATATTTTACGGATGGGAAATGGTCAGATTTTGTAAAGAATTTGCCTGAGAATAAGGGATTCCCCGCCAAAGGCGCTATTTTAGTAAAAATTGAGAAAATAATTCCTTCCGTATAATTAATCCTAAATTTAATATTTTTGGGTTACATTAGGGCCACGTATGGATATGCGAGACATAAAAAATAGCGGTGGGGAGGCCGAATTTATCGGTGATAAGAGGCCACTTACAATTGAAGAAATTTCAGTCAAACTGAGGGACTTTCCCGGCTGGGTTTTTGCAAACGATGAAATATTCAAGATGTTTGATTTTCCCACTTTCCTCTCAGGTATTACCTTCGTAAATGACCTGGCGCCGATTTGCGAGCGGATGGGGCATCACCCGGATATCCTGATTTATTACAAAAAAATCCAATTCCGGTCGCAACGTTATCATTCCGGGCAAAAAGTGACCGAGCTGGATTTTAAATCTGCTCGAGAAATAGAAAATCTTTATCGGAGCAGGTACGTGGATTCAGCCAAACAATCTCTTTGTTCCGCCTAAACCAAGTTCTCTGTCTTTTGGCATATTGGAATGTCTCCCTTTCCAGATTCTGGATCAGCTGCTCTTCGGTAATCTTTTTTTGAAGCAATAAAGCGCAGTTTCTATACTCTAGACCAAACTTTTCCAGTCGGCGGTATGTTACGCCTTCTTGGTGCAGACGAGCCACCTCCGCCACCATACCGTGTGCTAGACGCCTTTTTAGCCGGGCGTTAATCCGCTGTTTGAGTTCTAAATCCGGCAAATCCAGGCCAATAAAAACAGGGTCGTATATTTGGCTACTCTTGGCTTTAGGCACCGCCCCGAGGCTCTTGGCTATCTCAATGGCCCGTATCAGTCTGACTTTATTCTGACTATCTATATTCCTTGCTCGGTTCGGATCCAGTTTTTTTAACATGGTAAAAATCTTCTCAACTGTTTTTCTTTCCAATTTTTTTCGCAGTTCAGGATTTGGCGGCACATCCGGCAGAATAATACCGTTTACAACTGCATCAATATAAAAACCAGTGCCGCCACAGATGATAGGTAAATGCCCGCGCTTTAAAATATCGGCAATTATTTTTTGCGCCTGTTTTTTATATTTGGCCACATTGTAAACAGCTTTTGGATTGGCGACGTCGAGCAGGTGATGAGTTACACCTCTCATTTCTTCTTTAGTAATTTTTCCGGTACCTAAATCCATTCCTCTGTACACCTGTCGTGAGTCGGCCGAAATAACCTCGCCGTCGTATTTCAAAGCCAACTCCACGGCTAAATCACTTTTGCCGGAAGAGGTCGGACCGAGTACTACTAAAATTCGTGGTTTAGAGATCATATTTCAAGTAAAAATATGCTGACCAAACCCAAAATTATTCCGATAATATTCACGCTCGTTAATGGTTCTTTGTATAAAAATACACCGACAAGGACACCGATTGTGACTGTCAGGACACCAAAAATCACCACCGCCTTCGAGAGATTTTGAAATTTCAAGGAAAAAGCCCAAAAAGTCGTTGCGGCCAAGTAGGCTATAATTCCAATAATTAGGAGATACTTATTGTTTTTAATGATCCATTCCTTGAATAGAATATCTCCAATCACTTCTAGGATAGATACAATAATAACCAGTAAAATAAAAAAGTATTTCATGTTTCTGTGTGCCGGGAGAGAGACTTGAACTCTCATGACCTTGCGATCGATAGATTTTGAGTCTATTGCGTCTACCATTCCGCCATCCCGGCTCTATTTTTCAACTCAGACATCATACTTAAAATTTTGGTAAAAATCAACTCGCATGATATACTGTGGAGCATGAGCCAATTTTTTAGTGATTCTATATTTTGGGTAGAGATAGGCAAGGTCCATCCCAATCCCTTCCAACCAAGAAAAGAGTTTGAAGAATCCAAGTTAAAGGATCTGGCTGATTCCATTCGTCAGTATGGCATTTTGCAACCGATGGTAGTGACCCGGAAGGAAGTGGTCAAGGAAGATGGCGGATTAACCACTGAATATGAACTTATCTCCGGCGAAAGAAGGTTAAGAGCGTCAAAGATTGCCGGACTTTCCCAGGTACCGGTGTTGATCCGTGATCAAGAAGAAAGCGATCAGTTAAAATTAGAATTGGCTATCATTGAAAACCTACAAAGAGAAGATTTGAATCCTGTCGACCGAGCCAAGGCCTTTCAGCAATTGGTGGAGCAGTTTCATTTCAAGCATGCGGATGTGGCGAGACGGGTAGGTAAGAGCCGGGAGTATGTTTCTAACAGTTTGAGAATCTTGCTTCTGCCTCCGGACATGCTTCAAGCTGTGTCAGAAGGTAAAATTTCTGAAGGGCACACTAGGCCGCTTTTGATGTTGGAAGACAGAAAGGAAGAGCAGGCCGTTTTATTTAAGGAAATGTTGTTTAGAAAAATGTCTGTTCGGGAAGCCGAATTGACAGCTCGTAAAATCGCCGTGGAGAGAGTAAGAAAGGTGGAACGAATGCCAGATCCGGAATTAACTGAATTGGAAGAAAAATTAGCGAATACTTTTGGCGCCAGAGTGAGGATTGAAAGAAGTAACACGGGTGGAAAAATTATGATTGATTTCTTTTCCAATGATGACCTTCGCGCCATTCTTGATGCTGTGAATAATAAACAAAATCTAGGTACTAATAGTTTGTTGAACAACCATATTGCCAAGATCGAAAATGAAATAACAAAAACTGAAGATTCTATCTTGGTTGATGATCGGTCAAAAGACGAGAAGAAGGAAGAGGATGACCAAGATCTCTATTCGGCGGACAATTTTACGGTTTAATCTCTTCGGTATTAATATTCAGAGCCGCCTTGATAAATCTCTTGGCCATGGTGGTTTTGGCATAGTCTAGCCATTTACGGTTTGGCTTGGCGTTTTTCTTGGTGATGATTTCTACTTGGTCGCCATTCTTTAACTCCGTATGAAGGGAAGCAATCTTATTGTTCACCATGACACTCGAAATGTGATTTCCGATATCCGAGTGAATGGCATACGCAAAATCAATTGGAGTGGAGCCGATTGGCAGATCCACCGTGTCTCCTTTGGGTGTAAAAGTAAAAATCCGCTGTTGGAAAAAATCAGTTTTTAAATCATCCAGTGTCTCTTCACCATTGCAAGCTTTGTATGATTCTTCCGCTAGATCTTTAACCCAAGTCGGAGTTTTTTGGTCTGGCGTCTGGGTTTTAAAGAAAAAACTCAAAGATTTTGGCAAAAATTGGCTGAACCAACCCATCTCCTTACTCTCATTGTTTTTTATGTCACTGTACGACAAGTGCGAAGCGATACCGTATTCAGCCTGTTTATGCATATCATGCGTGCGAATCTGGACTTCCACAATCGAACCGTCGCCAGTAAAGACCGTGGTGTGCAAACTTTGATAGCCGTTGGTTTTGGGCATGGCAATGTAGTCCTTGATACGTCCGGGTAAAGGACGCCATTTACCATGGATGATACCTAAGGCTTTGTAACAATCCGTCACAGAATCCGTAAAAATTCGTAACGCGAGAATATCATAAATATTTTCAATATCACCACCCTTTTTAATTATTTTTTTGCTTAAGCTATAGAGACCTTTTTGCCGATAATCGGTTTTAAAATTAGTTAAGCCGCCTTCCACCAAAGCTATTTTGACCGATTTCATAAATCTTTCCAAACGAGGTAAGGTCTCCTCATTTTTCAGTTTCATCAATTCTTTGACGTTTTCATATTCTTTGGGGTAAACGTAAGGAAAAGACAGATCCTCCAATTCACGTGATATCTTTCTGATTGAAAGACGGTAGGCGAGCGGAGCAAATATCTCCAAGGTCTCCAAGGCAATTCTTTTTTGTTTATCGGGCCTGACATATTGCAAGGTGCGCATATTATGCAAACGGTCGCAAAGCTTGATAATGATGACGCGGATGTCTTGAGCGGAAGCAACGAACAACTTGCGCAAGCTTTCAATGTGTCTTTCCGCTCCGCGGTATTTTAGTTTTCCAAGTTTGGTTACTCCTTGCACTAAGAAGAGTATTTCATCACCAAATTCTTTTTTGATTTTTTCTTCCGTCAGTACTCCGTCTTCAATGGAGTCATGAAGGAGTCCGGCGCAGATGGTGGGTGGGTCCATTTTTAACTCGGCAATGATTTTAGCGGTTTCATAGACATGAGTAAAGTAAGGCTCGCCGGATTTTCTTAGTACTCCGCGGTGCGCTTCTTCGGCCATATCATAGGCCTTGGTGATTAAGACAATATCCTCCGGTGTGGGGGAATTAATCAGGTTTGTAATGTCTTTGACAGTCATATATTCAGTATAGACCTTCCTAAAAAAATCGCAAATAAAAAACACCCCGAGTGCTTGCTCGGGGTGCGCTACCTGACGGCTGGTCAGTTACATGTTTGCGCCGTAGTACTGGACATTCTCCCTACAGACTGCGGCGTGTGTAAGGTGAAGCCGTCCTCCTGATGGGCCGATGTCACCGAATCTGCCCGTAGATGGGGGAGGCCGCAGGTGGCTTAATAATATTTTAATACTGTGCGGCCAGCCCTGTTTTTCTCGAAACGCCCTGTGCTTCAACTCATCTTTCAGGAATCCCGGTCTCACTTCACCGTTGTCCCAGATGATAAAACAGTTTCTCGCCTCGATTTCTCGGAGCAAAATTGATGAAGCCTCGCAGGCATCATCATACAGTCTTCCAACCGTTCGGACGACATTTTCCTGTTCCGTTGTTAGTTGCCAAGCCATTTAAAAACTCCTATCCTAAGTGTTCTTATTCTTTTCCCATTATACAGTAAACACTATAAAAGTCAATAGTTATTTGATCTTGTCAATTTTATGAGGATTGTGGTTCGGACAAGTTTTGACCGAACAGCGTTCAGGTATGGTTTTGGTTCCTTCCATCATCAAAGCGCCGCAAGTGGGACAGAGATTGCCGGTTGGTTTCGCTTTGATAGCGTTTTTGCATTTAGGATAATTGGAACAGCTATAAAAAATACCAAAGCGGCCGCGGCGCTCGGTCATGAGGCCGATTTTACACATTGGGCAGGCTACGCCGGTACTGTTTTGTCTTTCCAACTCCGCATCTTTTTTGATGTATTTGCATTTGGGGTAATTGGAACAAGAAATGAATTGACCAAACTTACCTTCGCGCAGAACTAATTTGCCGTCCTTACATTCTGGGCATTTTTCGCCGGTTTCTTTTGGTCCGGCCATTTCCTCACCGGTGATTTTTCTTGCGCCGGTACAGTCGGGATATTTCGCGCAGGAAAGAAATTTACCGGTCTTACCCAGTTTAATAATCATTGGTCCGCCACAGATAGGGCATTTGAATTCAGGACTGGCTTCGCCAAAATTATTCACTTTATCTATCTTATCCTTGGACTTCACATCTTTTAGGAATGGTCCGTAGAAGTCTTTCAGTGTCTTTAAATATTGGGCTTTACCTTCGGCAATCAAGTCGAGTTTGTCTTCCATTTCCGCGGTAAAAGTGTCACTGATATAATTTGGGAAATTATTTTCCAGGAAAGAACTAACCACATCTCCGGTATCTGTGGGCACGAGCGCCTTGTTTATTTTTTCCACATAACCACGATCCTCAATCGTTTTAATAATGGAAGCATAAGTGGACGGACGGCCGATATCTCTTTTCTCCAGTTCTTTAATCAGACCAGCTTCGGAATAACGTCCAGGTGGTTCAGTCTGTTTGCCTTCGGCACTTATGTCTATGAGTTTTAATTCTTCGCCCACGCTCACTTTTGGTAAGATTACGTCATCGCCAGTACCTTCGGGATCAGCTGAGAGCCAGCCAGGGAAAAGCAGACGGGAACCGTTGGCGGTAAATTCTGGAATTGTTTCTGATGAACCAACCTGCACAAAAATCTTGGTGCGCATCATTTTAGCATCGGCCATTTGGGAGGCGATGGTTCTCTGCCAGATCAGGCGGTACAATCTTTTCTGTTCATCACTCATCCCGGCGTTTATATTATTGATATCCGTCGGACGAATCGCTTCGTGCGCTTCTTGGGCGTTCTTGCTTTTGGCAGTAAAGACATGCGGATCTAGATATTCCTTACCGTATTTTTTTATAATCAAATTATGAATCTGACCCAAGGCCACTTGGCTCAGATTTACGCTATCGGTACGCATATATGTGATAAGTCCGGCTTCGTAAAGTCCCTGCGCTATACCCATGGTACGGGAAGGTGCCAGGCCGAGGCGGGAACTGGCTGTTTGTTGTAAGGTACTCGTGGTAAAAGGCGCACGGGCAGAGCGTTTAGTTTCGGTTTCTGTTACATCCCTAACCAGCCACTTGGATTTTTTACCAGTTTCTAAAATTTTGCCAACCAGTTTTTCATCACGTGGCTCCTCGGAGCAAGTCAGTGTCAAATCCTCTTTTCCAGTGGTCAAGGTATTAGCTGTGATGACCCAAAAGTTTTCCGGAATAAAAGCGCGGATCTCCCTTTCTCTTTCCATTATAATGCGGAGAGCGGGGCTTTGCACTCGGCCGGCGGACAAACCGTAACGCACTTTTTTCCAAATCAAACCGGACAGGTCATAACCCACCAAGCGGTCAAGCACCCGGCGCGCTTCCTGCGCTTGTTTCAAATTGTCATCAATCTCGCGCGGATGCTTCATCGCTTCCTGTACGGCATCCTTGGTAATTTCGTAAAAAACTACGCGCTTCGGATCCTTCAAACCCACGGCTTCTTTGATGTGCCAGGCAATCGCCTCGCCTTCACGGTCGGGGTCGGTGGCCAATAATATTTCGTCCGCTTTTTTGGCCAAAGATTTAATTTCACTCACTACTTTTTCTTTGCCGGGGGAAATTTCATAATGGGGGATAAAACCGCCCTCGATGTCAATGGCTTTTTTGTTGCTCTTCGGCAAATCGCGAATATGCCCAACGCTCGCGCGGACTTCATATTTTCCATCCAGGTATTTGGAAATGGTCTTGGCTTTTGATGGTGACTCGACGATTAAAAGTTTCATATAAAGCGTAGTATGCCACAGAATATATTTTTCACCAAATTTGGAAAATTTATCAGTTAAAAATTTACAATTAAAAAAGCGGCGGGATCTGCTGATCCCGCCGCTGATGATGCTTGCGCCCCTATTTCTTTTTCCAACGCCAAACTGACCGGCGACCATCGGTGTGAGGAAAGCTGTATTCCTCCTCAACTTCAGCGCCTATTCTGAAAGTAAGGGCGTACCAGTCGTCACTGACTGTCAGTGACAGGTTTAAACCAGGAAACGGACTCCTTGGAGTTATCGGAAAAGGGATGTCTTCTTTGGGTATTTTGTTTATCCAATAATCCCTTTTGCCCTGCAATCCGAGTCCTTTAATTATCCTGTTCCATACCTCTGAGATCGGATTGCCATTTAGTTTTACCGAAAATCCCGGCAAATATATTTCTGGTCCGTAATCGATAACTTTGCCGTTTGGCAGGATTTCCTGTGCATTGATGAAGGTACCTTCTTGATCTTCCCTCGTGATATACAGGTGGATTTCATGGGATGCGATTGATAATCCCTGCTCGCTTATCTCGAGTTTTGCAAAGCCATCATTAATCAGGCGCAACAAATCATCAACGGTTCGAGCGTGCGGATTTGCCGGATCATTCCCCCAATTGGCAAAGGGTATGCCAAACATCGTCAGGATATCTGTCAGTTGCTTCAGATCCATAATCTACCGTGCCTTTCCGTTGCTATTTGTTTAGATCGTTATTGTGTTTGGAACTTCTTTTGTTAGATTAAAACAAAAAAAGTAAAAAGGCAACTTTATATCAAATGCACTTCGCCGAGTCTTTCTATGATCAGGCCTTTGAGTTCCATGACGGAGAGGACGGCATTAGCTTGGCCGACGGGCATATTGAGGGCTCGCAAGAGGTCATCTTTGGGTATGGGCTCTCGGAGAATTTTGATGACGGCTTTTTCTTCCAGTGAACATTCACTGTATTCCAATTCCAGATTTCGAGGCGCGGAATCTTTGTTTTCAAAACCAAGCGCCAAAAGCAGTTCGGCGGAATTGGTAATGGGGGTGGCACCGAGGCGGATCAGGAGATGTGGCCCTTCGGAGGTTTTGGAAAAAATATTACCCGGTACGGTAAGCACATCGCGGTTATAATCCGTGGCCATTCGGGAGGTGATCATAGTGCCGGATTTTTTCTCGGCTTCAATGATAAGGACAGCACAAGATAGACCGGCCATGATTCTGTTCCTCTGCGGAAAGCTCCACAGGGTGGATTTAAAGTCTTGCTCATATTCTGATAGCAGGCATCCGCCACTATCCAAAATCTTTTTAGCCAAGCCAACATGTGCCATAGGGTGGATAGCCTCAACACCTAATCCGGAACCGGGCACCGCTATGGTTCTTAAACCGGTATTCATAGCCGCCTCGTGGGCAATACCGTCAATGCCAATGGCGAGTCCGGAAACAATGGCTATGTCATAACCGCGTAAGCCACTGATTAATTTTTCACAAACCTCTTTGCCATAATTAGTATACCTTCGACTGCCTACCACGCAGAGTAATTTGGTATTCGGTCCGGGCAAGCCACCTCTGATATAAAGTTTTTCCGGTGGTTGGGGGATTTCCAATAGTTGGGATGGAAATTCCTTTTTATTCAATTCGCGAATAGGGAAGTCCTGATCCATCTGGTGAATTATTTTCATTCTGGCTGAATAGTAACATGATATTTTTGTTTTAGAAAATTTTTGAAATTAAAAAAGGATCGCAACCAGAAGCTGCGATCCGTTTATCCCTTTTTTGCTCTAGGATTGAGAGGGTTCCGCTGGTTCTTCAGCCGATCCGTCCTTTATTGTGACTTCAGGACCAGAAGTTGGTGAGTTCGCTGGCGTCCTTATTCAACCACGACCGAGCCGGCCGCAATATCGATGATCGTCGCCCGCGTTGCACCGGTTGCCATGATCGCCGTTGTGTCCATGTCGTCGACCTTCTTGACTTCACGAACCGCCACCACCGCCGCCAAACCAACCACTACTCGTCTCGTTCTCATACCCGTACCTCCTTATGTCGGTATGCATGTTTCGATGAAGAAGTATTCAGGGGAAACCCTCATTGATCTCCCTACCCTCCATCTTCACCATAATTATATCGCTGGTTAAAAATTGAATCAACAATTAAAAACCTGATCCTGTGGATAACTTTTTTGGAAAATGCTAGTATTGATATTATAAAAAACAAGTTAATTATAATTTTAAAAAAATGCTAGACATAAAATTCATTAAGGAAAACAGGGACCTAGTTGAGGCGGCCATAAAGAATAAACGGTCCAAGCCGGTGGATTTGGATGCTCTACTTGCTTCATACGAAGAAAGAAAAGTTCTAAAAAATCAACTTGATGAATTAGGTCAGAAGAAGAACATTGCGGCTCAAAATCGGGCCATTGAAGAGGGAATTACCATAAAAAAAGAGGCCGTCTTGGTTGAGGCCAAATTGGCCGAGGTGGAGAAGACCTTTATGGCTCTGATGATTGATTTACCGAATATCCCATCCGCGGATACTCCGATCGGTCCTGACGAATCCGGAAATAAAGTGGCTAGACAAGTTGGTGAAAAACCGGTCTTTGCTTTTAAACCGAAAGAGCATTGGGAACTAGGGGAGGCACTTGGCATTATTGATAATGAAACGGCGGCAAAGGTTTCCGGTCCAAGATTCACATATCTAAAAGGTGATTTGGCTTTAATGCAATTTGCCTTGATTCAATTTGTCTTGGAAATATTAACCAATGAAGATACTTTAGAAAAAATAAAGAATAACGCCGGTCTGAATATCAGCACGAAGCCTTTTACGCCTATTATTCCACCAGTTTTTGTAAAGCCAGCCGTGATGAATAGGATGGCGCGTCTTGAGCCAAGGGAAGAGAGATACCATACGGAGGCGGATGATCTATATTTAGTGGGAAGTGCGGAACATACACTTGGGCCGATACATATGGATGAAATTATTCCGGTTGATAAACTGCCAATCCGTTATGCTGGTTACTCTACTTCCTTCAGGCGGGAAGCGGGGGCGGCCGGTAAGGATACTCGTGGAATACTTCGTATGCATCAGTTTGATAAAGTGGAAATGGAAACATTTTGTCTGCCGGAATATTCATATCAGGAGCAAGAATTTCTGGTCGCCATTCAGGAATATATCATGCAGTCATTGGGTTTGCCTTACCAGGTTATGCTTATTTGTACGGGCGATATGGGCGGTCCAGATCACAGACAATTCGATGTTGAAACTTGGATGCCAGGGCAGAATAAATATCGAGAAACGCAAACTTCCGATTTAATGACCTCCTATCAATCAAGAAGGCTTAACACTCGATTCAAGAAAGGAGACGATAAGCCCGACTTTGTCCACATGAATGACGCCACGGCTATCGCCATTGGCCGAACCTTGATTGCTATTATGGAAAATTATCAGCAAGCCGACGGAACTATCAAAGTGCCGGAGGTATTGCAGAAATATATGGGGAAAAGCGTGATTAGTAAATAATGTCAATCACTAGAAATCCAAATCTTGGCCCGTCGCAAATACGTGTGAGGAGACGGAGGCTGTTTTTAATCCGGTTTCTTATAATCTTGTTTTTTGTGTTGGTTATTATTTTTACTCTAGCTATTTTTTCTGGGCACGAGAAAATAAAAGTGAAAGAAATTAACGTCTACGGTAACGCCGCTGTCTCTGCTGACGATATTTTAGCTATTGTGAATAGAGACCTGACCGGCCGTTACTTTTACCTGTTTGCTCGGAATGATTTCCTGATTTTTCCGCGCTTCCAGATCCAAACTGACATTCTGAACGAAATTAAAGCCGTCAAAGAGGTGGATGTCTCTTGGAACTCTTGGCAAAAAATATCTATTACTGTCATGGAAAGGAGACCGGATTCAGTCTGGTGCGGTCCGGATATAAAAGTTGTCGACCCTCAGTGTTACTTTGTCGATAACGAGGGTTACATTTATAGCTTGGCGCCCGTTTTCTCCGGTAGTATGTTTATAAAAGGCTATGGCAATATTTCTACCTCTACTTCACCTATTGGCCAACAGTTTTTAACCAAACCCGTATACGCCAAGCTTCTGACCCTAGCGGGAATTTTAGACCAAAACAACATGAAGGTGGTAGCCATGAGTTATGACGGCCATGATTATCGGTTTATTCTAGAGCAGGGGATAGAAATAATCTTCAACGACAAGACGGACTTTGACGCCTCTTTTGATAATCTGTTACGGGCTGTTCAGACAAATAATTTGGATTTAAATAAAGACGTCCAGAAAATAAAATATATTGATTTACGTTTTGCCGATAAAATAGTAGTGGGGAAGAAATGATTATAAAAAAACAAGTGCCGCGGAGTAATCTCCGCGGCACTTCGGTTATTTGCCGTCTTTACGTCACTGTCTTTCGGACTTTTTTCGGCGTAGTAACCACGTAGGTTATGACAGCGGCGGCCGCTATTATGACAAATATGAAATGGATTTTTCCCATCGTCTTTGTGACCGGATCATGAGCAAAGACCATGAAATAACAGGTCACCGTCAGATATGAAAACAGATATCCACACAGGGTTTGCATGATTCTCCTTTCGAAAGACCCAAACTGTCACATAGTATGGCAAAAAATAGCCGAATTGTCTAACGGTTTATAAAATGCTAGTCTGACTTTATGGTAAAGAAGAATTTTTGGGAAAAATTGAAAAAGCCTTTTTACTGTCTGGCGCCGATGGCCGATGTGACGGATGTGGCTTTCAGGGCGATGATGGCCAAATATGGGAAAAATCCAGCGAATAAAAATCAGGTGGTTTTTTGGACCGAGTTTGTCTCGGCCGACGGCCTATGTAATAAGACTGGGCGAAAAAACCTGGCTCATATTTTAAAATTTTCCAAGCCGGAGAAGCCTATTGTTGCGCAGGTGTTTGGGGCTAATCCAAAGAATATGGAGAAGGCTTGCCGGCTTATTTCCAAACTTGGTTTTGACGGCATTGATATCAATATGGGCTGTCCGGATAAAAGTGTGGTCAAACAGGGGGCTGGTTCCGCTTTAATTAAGAATCCTCAGCTGGCCCGAGAAATAATTCAGGCAGCTATCCGTGGCGGGAATGGCCTGCCGGTTTCGGTTAAAACGCGCGTGGGCTTTAATAAGGAAGAGATAGATACCTGGATTCCGGCGCTACTGGCGGAAGATATTTCGGCTTTAACCGTTCATGCCCGGACTAAAAAAGAGATGTCCAAGGTACCGGCAAATTGGAATTACGTCAAAAGAGTGGCCGAGCTTGTTAGGGCGAGTGGTAAAAACATTCCTGTCATCGGCAATGGTGATGTGAAGGATTTAACTGACGCTAAGGAAAAAATAAAAAAATACGGTTCTGACGGGGTGATGGTTGGGCGGGGAGTGTTTGGTAATCCGTGGTTTTTTTCCGGACAAGATATAAATGAAATTTCGGTCAAAGAAAAAATGAGCGTTCTGATAGAACATATTAAAATTTTTGATAAAACTCTGCTAAAAAAAAGCGATAAAAATTTCTCGGTCATGAAAAAGCATTTCAAGGCTTACATAAACGGTTGGGCCGGTGCCAAAGAACTTCGAAACAAATTAATGCTTACTGAGACCGCCAAAGATGCTGTGACAATTTTGACCTCCTCCAAAAATAACCTTATTTAGAGCCATACTTAATGATACTAAGATACTAAAATAGCGTAAAGCAGTCACAGTGCTTGACTTTTACTGTAGGTGTGATATGCTTGATACTTCTAAAGGGCCGTCACTGTAGTGGCGGTAAGCAGTACGCAGAAACAACTGAGGAGGTCACATGAAGAGTCGTTACGGTCCCGAGTCTGGCAACACCAGAGTCACATGTTTTGAAATCCGCCTGATCACCAGCGCCATCGGCGCCCGCGCGGCCAGGGGCTAACAAACAGCAACGCCCCGGTCCTGGCATGATGAAAAGAACGAGTGAAAGGAGGTAGATGTGCGCAAAACTCGACCCTCGCGTAAAGCACGCGCTCCCCCGTAAGTTGGTTCAACCAGAGAGTAGGCCGGAAATTAAAAAATAATGCTCGGACCCTCAGTGTGGTCACGAGATAGGAAGATAACCCCGAACTGGTTTCATCCGTCTGGACCTCTCAAAAATAAAAAATTCTTGTTCGAGTACTTGAGGGGGTGGAGGTCGCATGCTTGCATGTTGCCGCCACCCCTTCTTTTTTTATTTGCCTATTTTTTGAGACGGGTATATTATATCAACCATAGGTTGAAATAACCTTGGAAGAAAGGAGGAAGTCCCGGATGAAGAGTGGAAAATTCGTTGTTCGTTTCTCGGTTTTTGCTGGCGAGAGAGGAGCAAAATTCAAACTTTGAAGGGGGGTGATCCTTTTCTACCGCACAACGCAGGTTTTACCGGAGCGAGCGAGAGGCGCTCTCGTAATGTCCAATAGTCCTTGGTCTGGATGTTAGGGTTGGATTTTGACCCAAGAAATCTGGAACATTGATGATGTTTTGCGGTCACGCGGTTCAGGCTCCGTTGGATTACATTCAACGGGGCCTCTTTTTGTCCCGACTTCTGACTAAGTTGCAGAAAATTATTTGATCTGTTATCTTGAGTACAGAACGCAAAAGAGAAAGGAGGATATTGGTGCGCGACGCAGTATACATCCAAAGATTGTCGCTTAAGTGTGTTTAGTGGCGAGGCACACGAGCTGAAATAGCCATAGTCATTTGTATGCCTGTCTCTCGTCGGCTGTGGAAGTAAGACTAGAAATGAAAAATCGAAAACTGCGAGTAGTCTTGATGAATGGGTCTACAGCTTGATCAGATGGCCGGTTGTCAGTACACACTGGCAACCGGCCACTTTTATTTAAGATTTTACCTTCCCATGTTATACTGTCGGCATGTCGGAAACCGCATTGTACAGAAAATACCGCCCGCAGACTTTCAAAGAAGTCCTGGGGCAGGATCATATTGTCAAAGTTTTGCAGTCTAGCATTGAACTGGACAAGATTGCCCACGCCTATATCTTTTCCGGGAGTCGAGGTACCGGCAAGACCAGTGTGGCCCGCATCTTTGCCAAAGAATTGGGCACGAGTGCCAATGATATTACTGAAATAGATGCCGCCTCAAATACCGGTGTGGATGATATCCGAGCCTTAAATGAGAGTGTGAACACTATTCCGTTTGAATCAAAATACAAGATTTACATTCTGGATGAAGCGCACATGCTCTCCAAGTCCGCTTGGAATGCCCTTTTAAAAACTTTGGAGGAACCGCCTAAGCATGTGATTTTTATTTTGGCCACGACCGAGTTTGAAAAGATTCCGGAAACCGTGGTGTCCCGCTGTCAGACTTTTTCTTTCCGCAAACCGGCGCAAAAGGTCTTGAAAGATGTTGTAACTGCCATTGCGAAGAAAGAAGGCTTTACCTTGGAGCCGGCCTCGGCGGAGCTGATTGCTCTGCTTGGTGATGGTTCTTTTCGTGATGCTCAGAGCATCTTGCAAAAAGTTATGGGCTCGTCCAAAGATAAAAAAATCTCTTTGGAAGAAGTGGTTACTGTGACCGGCGCGCCAAAAGGGGAAATGATCAATGATTTTATCCGTTCCATCGCTCAGAGTAACCTTGAACTCGGCCTCACTTCTATTGCCCAAGCCACGGAGGCTAATATTGATTTGCTCTTATATTTCAAGTTGGTCCTCCACAAAATGCGCGCCATCTTGCTCCTGCGAAACCTGAAAGCGGCGGAAGAAAAAATAAAAGAGGAGATGACGGATACGGATTTCACTTTTCTTAAAACTCTGGCCGAAGAAAAACCTTCCAAAATAAATTCTGATACTTTACTTGCCCTTCTCTCGTCTTATGATCTTGTGGCCAAAGCCTATCTGCCGGAAATGGTGTTGGAGCTCATTTTGACTAAACTTATCCGTGTGGATAACTAGTCTTGATATCTAAAAAGTAAAAACGTATACTATCGTGAGCAGGTCTTTAGAGGAAGAAAGAAATATCGATTCCCAAAAAAGGGAAGAGCCTAAATTAGTCTCACGGGACTAAGGTTGTGAGGCGTCGAACATGGAACGTATCGGTTGTTCTCAAATGGGAGAACGGTCAATAAGTCCTACGGCGGACCTCAAGTACTGTCAAATACTTTGTGCGCTTTGTGTGCAAGGTTATGACGGGAAACTACGGGTAACAGACATTAAGTTAGGCGGTTAAATCCGTCAGTGCCATTGCATCGGCAAGAAGCGCTACGAAAAGCTCTTACCCGAAAGGCTAAACCTCGATACCTGCTCCTCTTCACCCCGCTGTTTCTACACAGCGGGGTATTTTTATACTTGAAAAAGTCTGGTATGTTGAACATTAATCATGTATACTGTGGGCTTAGTATTAATGTTCATGAAAAGTAAATTAAAAAACAAAGCAATTGCCTTAAGGAAAGAGGGGAATACATATTCTGAAATAATGAAGGCTATTCCCGTGGCCAAATCCACTTTATCTGAATGGCTTAGGGAAGTTGGTATGGTAAAAGAAGTAAAGCAGGTATTTACCGAGAAAAGAAGATTAGCATCACTCCGTGGCGGTCAAGCAAGGAGAAATCAAAGAATTACCCTATTTAACAAAATAATCGGCAAGGCGGAAAAAGAGATTGGCAAATTATCCAAGAGAGAATTATGGTTACTTGGCGTTGCTTTATACTGGGCCGAAGGGTCAAAAGAGAAAGAATCTCGCCCTGGCTCCGGGGTAATGCTCATTAACTCAGATGCAGATTTGATCGTTGTGTTTCTGAGATGGTTATTTGAAATTTGTCATATTCCAAAAGATCAAATTCGTTGCGAAATATACTTACATGACAGTTATAAAAATGAAATTGCTCGTTTCCAAGAGTATTGGTCACAAAAAACTGGTTTACCGCTGAGTTACTTTAATACAGTTTACTTCAAAAGAAACAAAATCAATACTAAGAGAAAAAATACCGGGGACTTGTATAACGGTCAATTAAGGGTTAAAGTATACCGTAGTTCATCCTTGAATCGTCAGATAGCCGGATGGGTTAGGGGCATAAATAAAGGTTTTTGACTTAAATTTCGTGAACAGAGCTGGGGGATCGTCTAATGGTCGGACACGCCCCTTTGAAGGGTGGAATGTTGGTCCGATTCCAGCTCCCCCAGCTGTGTTCAGGAAAAAGTCGAATGAAAATGTGTATTCGCGTGTCCAAGTCCTCGAGCTAAGTTGAGCGCAGTTTGAGCGCTCAAGTTGCATCGAATGAAGCGCAAGGTCTAACCTGAGAAAGCATACCCGCTGAGAGCGGTATTCAAAACACAAAAGCACCCAAATGGGTGTTTTTGTGTTTTGAATAGCCTTAATTTTTAAGACATTGTTTAATTTATTATTTTATTGTATAGTGTTATCAATATGAAAAAATACACGATCATTATTTTAATTGCTTTTCTATTTTTAATCGGGGTATCTTTTACCGTTAATCAGGCATCAGCTTCTGGTATGTCTATCAAAGATTTTATTAATCTCTTAATTACTATTGGTGTCATTACTCCCGATAAATTACCAGCAGTGAATACCTTTTTGGCAAGTTTAAATAATGGTCAAATATCAACTAGCTCTGCCACAACGACTACTACGATACAAGCCCAAATAGCAGGTACTCTTTGTAATGGTACATATTGGAGCGAATGTCCTGTAGGACAAAATTTTATCTGTCCTCAGACAGGTGGTGCATATTGTAAAACTCCACAACAGCCAATATCCGTAACTGATTCAACAGAAGCAAATTCTAGTGAAGATAGTGGCTCAGCCACAATATATACTGATTTAAGAAACCCTTCTTCCGAGGCTTCAGGTATTGTAAAAATGATTCCGGTACTTATTTTTGATATTGAAGGACAAGATGACACATTACACCTTCACCGTTTGACCGTTCATTTTAGTGTAAATGGCACAGCTCAAATTACTACCGCATATTTATACCAAGGGAATGATACCCCAGTATCTAGCGCTTCAGTGTCTGGTAATACAGCGACATTCCTTATTCCTAATAACACAACTGGTGCTAGTTTCGGAGCTAATATCCCTAGTCAGTTTACTATTAAAGTTGACACGACAGGAACAAATCTGAAATATTCAAAAGACGATTCCCCATTTTCTATTTCCACTAGTATCGATTCGTCCGACATGCAACTTTATAATAGTTCAAATAACGCGGTTCCAATTACTGGATCTACAAGAGGAAATATGAAGGTAACATCCGGATATTGTGGGCCTGGTTGTGCTTGAAGAATTTGATTTAAATATAAACATATGGAAGAACAATGGTACACAATAACAGGAGGTATTGATATTAATACAGCTCATAACCTTATTACTTATATTAATGGTCAAATTTATGGCTCAAATATAAAAAAATTAAAAATACTTATATCCTCACCCGGGGGTGATGTTGATTCTGCAATTAGAATTTATTCCTACCTAAAAGCATTATCTATAGAAATTGAGACAATAGCATTAAGTCAAATTGATTCCGCTGCCAATATTATTTATTCTGCTGGAGCAAAAAGGATCGCAATAAAAGGGTGTCGTTTCTTTCTGCACGAAGGGACATTTACGACTGGAACACAAACAACGACCCTTCATAATCATGAAGAAGTTCTAGCTATTTTTAAGGAATTATTAAAAAAACATATAAGTATATTAGCTAAAGAGACAGGGAAGGAAGAAAAGCAGATTAATGAATTATTACAAAATAGCACAATACTGAGTGCTGAAAAGGCAAAAGAATTAGGCCTAGTTCATGAAATATTAGAGAAATTACCACTTACTAAACAAACTTCTTAATTATCTTGTTCTTATGGTTTAGTTCAAGCAAGCCGGTAAACTCTATCAAGCTTATGATAAAATAGTTCGGATACAATCCCAGACGGCCAGCCAGTTCGTGCGATGCACGAGTCCTATAAATATATGGAACAAACTTTAAAATCATTGTTGCAAGAAATAGATAGGTGTTATCTATTAGGTGGACAAGATCTTTTAGAAAGAGAAAAATTAGAAAATACTGAATATAAAATTAGAACAGAAGTAGATAATATTGTAGTAAATTTAGATGATGAAGTACTCCAACTAAAGTTTAAAAAATTAAATAGCGGATGGCGAGATCAGTTGAAGCCAGGTTTTCATAATGTAATGACTGCCAACTCAAAACTTGAAGTTTGGAGAATTTTTATAAAAGAAGTTTTGGACCATATTAATAATTCTAAAAAGACTTTTAAAAACCGTTTGGAAGCCGAGAATTTATTTATTGAATCACGTTCTAAAGAAGATGGTGATATACACCTACTTATCGGAAAAAGGGATGGAAAATCTGAAAAGGCTCACGCTGTACTTGATGAGAAAACTGGTGAAATTCGTATAGAAGATAACCAGTTGGAACCATTAGAACTAATTAAAAAAATTGAATCGGTAATTACTCTTCCGACTGGAAAGAAAATTAGAGTTACAAGAGAATCAATTGAGGAAATAACTGAAGGAAAATAATTTTATGAATAATCCTTATTATACTTCATTTGAAAATATACGTGATTTATATGTTCAATATATGAAATCTAAGTCACGCGAAAATTATGATGGTTGGGCTAAAAAATTACCGCGAGCAGAAATAAAGAGACAGCTAGATACTCAAAAAGGAGTTCTTATAGATAGCATAAGAGGCTTTATAAAGTCTATGACCAAACAAACAGAATTCGTTGAATTTATTGCTGCTCTGCAACTAGCAGATTTTTATTTTCCAAATACCAATAAGGATATCTGTTTTGAACTGAAGAGGAATACTAAACCAGAAGATATAAAATCATACCAGGATTTAATAGAAAATATAGAAAGTGGAACATATGTTGACTGTGAAGTTAGAAGTAGTAGACAAATAATCTCTTTTCAAATTAAAAGAGATTATTCCGATCATACTCCCACTGGTTTTGCTACTTGGTTAAATAAAAAAGTATTTATTAAAAAATATGGTGATATGAGCGGAACTACACTGGTCATATTTCTTAGAGCACCCACCGATAATAGTATGATTGAAATAGATAAATTTTATTCTGAATTTACAAAAATTTGTACTGGGAAGATATTTTTTGATAAAGTTTGTCTTCTTTATCATGATGGTGGATCGAAGCAAATGGTTTTGCATGAATTTCATCCAAAAAACCATAGACTACTAATCGATAGAGATCTTGCTATGGCTCGTATTCGAGGTGATGCTTAAAATATTTAGTAGCTCAAGTCGCGTCGATTTTTAGATTAAAAGTATGCTAGAATAACCTTACAGGGCAATGAACCTAAAGGTTCCAGCCCGAGCATCTCAGCTCGTAAATTATATATAAAATAGCATAATAAAGATATGAAAAAATATATAAATAATATTCTTGCTTTACTCTTACTAATTGAAGGAATTTATTATTTATACAAATTTACACTTATTTTTACTAAAGTGTTAGCTACTTTTAGTTATAGTAATATTCCCACTTTAGGTGTTTACATTGCCACTATATTATTATTTATTCTTGCCGGTATTGGGTTGTGGAGAAATAAAAACTGGGCGATTGTTTTTGGATGGATTGCCGTTATACTACCCCAGTTATTAAGGACAGTGGAACCACTTGCCCGAATTCCATTACAAAATAATTATACTATTTTAGTCTTAAACATATTGATTCTTATTTATATTTCAACCCAGTGGAATAAATTAAGGAACGTCTAATTCATACCAGACAGTCAACAAAATGAAAAAAAGACCCATATACGAACAGTATAATAATATTGATTGGAAAAATCAGGAAAAGACAAAGATGAATTCATTTGTTTATGATTATATTATTTCCAATATTTTTCTCAAATATAACGATAACGCCATCTCACTTTTTGATGTTGGTTTTGGCATAGGTTTATTTCTGCGGATGTTTCTTGAAAAAGCCTCTAAGAAATACGCCAGGGTTTATTTGGAGGGTTGTGAGCCGTCAAAGACAAGCTTCGAATATTTTATTAATGAATCAGGCAAGGAGATGAATATGGTGGCTCATCATGAGACTATTGCTGACGTAAAAACCTTGTCTAAGTTTGATGTTATTACCGCCGTATACGTAATGCCTGCCGTCCTCTTTGAGGATATTGAACACTTTGCCAAGAAAGTGTATTTAATGTTGAATAAGGGCGGAAGATTCTATTGCGTGATTGCTGCCGAAAAATCATACAAGGATTCAAAGAACAATAAGGATCTTTTTACTATTCTCGAAAAGAATAATCGCGAATATAAGGGTAAACACTATACAGAATTCTTGCACAAGTCATTACTGCCTGGCATCGGATATGTTTTTGACTATAATAGGGATGAAGACCTTTATGCTGATATATTTTCTCAAAATGGTTTTTGGGTGGAAGAGAAGAAAGAAATAGATGATGGATATTTTTTAAACACATTATTTATTTTTAAGAAATAAATTGACTTCGGACTATCTGTGAGTTAGGATTAATTTAGATTAACTAATAGCGAAAGGAAATGGGGCATGAAAGGGATTAAGGGCGCTTTGGTTGTTCCGGTGGCTATCTGTCTGCTCGTTCTTTATCTGGTAGCTACTCTGAAACTGGTTGATGTGATTATGCCGAGGAGGAAAAAGTATTAATATTATAAAATTATGAAATTATTTTTAGCATCATCTTTTGATCAGAGTATCCTATCTTTTAAAAAGATTTTTGGCTCAAAGAAAGGCCGAAAGGTTATTTTTATAGCCAATGCCGCCGATACTCACACAGGAGATATGTGGTGGATTGATGCAGACCGTCAGGCTTTTTTGAAACTTGGCTGTAAGGTTATTGATACGGACTTAAGAATAGTTCCCAAAAAAGATTTTGAAAAAACACTACGTGAATCTGATATTATTCATTTTTGCGGCGGGAGTGTCCTTTATTTGATTGATCTCTTGAGAAAGAAAGGTTTTGATAAATTAGTGACTAATTTTGTTAAAAAAGGCCGGATCATTTATACCGGGACAAGCGCCGGATCAATGATTGTGGCGGAGGATTTGATTTTAAGTTATTCTGATCCAGAGGAGAAGGAGTATATAGACGTTGAAAAGATAAAGGATTTTTCTGGTTTAAAATTGGTAAATTTCTTGATTATACCCCACACCAATAATAAAGATTTTACCGGAGGAAATTCCAAGATGGTATCCGAATTGCCGGATATCAAGTCCAAGCAACCGCTGATTTTCATTTATGATAGTCAAGCGGTTTTAGTGAATGATCAAGGAATAAGAATAGTAACATGACATCACTCATTGAAGCATTTTTGTTGGGGTTGGTTGGTGGGGCAATTCCTGGACCGATTTTGACCGGAACATTTACGGAAATCCTGAATACTAATTTCCGACGGGGTTTGCGAATAATCTTTTGGGCTTTACTTGCTGAAACAGTTGGTGCTCTTTTAGCTTTGTTTATTCTCTATCAATTAGGATTATCAAAGATAGTTATTCAAGTAATTTCTATCTGTGGTGGTTTGGTTCTCTTTTGGTTGGCATCAAAAGTTTGGAATATAAGCAAAATAAATACTGAAGACAAGAAATTTCTCTCATTTTGGCAGATAGTCGTCCTGACCGCCTTGAATAGTGGTTATTGGATTTTTTGGATTACAGTTGGAATCCCCAAGGCCTTAATTTTGGATCAGACCATGATCGGAGGAAAGTTTATCTTTCTGATCGTTTTTGAAATAGCCTGGCTTATCATCACCGTAGCCCTAACGTTTATATTTTATAAATTTCGTCCTCTTTTACAAAAAAATGATCTAGTGGGCGCCACCTTTAAGGTCCTTGCCTCGGTTTTGATTATTTTAGGTGTTAGGACAATATTAAGCGTATTCATCTAAGAAAATAATATGCTAAATATTTACCTAGCCAGACATGGTCAAGATGGAGATAACGTCAGGGGTATTTTGAATGGCCACCGTGATGAACCGCTGACCAAAAAAGGCATTGAACAAGCACATGAGGTAGCGAATAAAATAAAAGAGACTGGAATTGTGTTTGACACCATCTACAGTTCACCCCTTAAAAGGGCTTTTAAAACCGCGGAAATAATTTCTAAAAATGTCAGTTCTATGAAGCCAGAAACGGAACCCCTCTTAATTGAGAGAGATTTCGGGGTAATGACCGGCCAGAAAATAGCAGACATTGAAAAGATATGTACCCCGAATATCATTAAGGCCGAAATAATCACATATTTCCTTAGTCCGGCAGGCGCTGAGACTTTTCCTGATCTGATAAAGAGAGGAAAGACTTTACTTGATAAAATCCAAGCAAAACATAAGTCAGGGAATATATTAGTGGTTACTCACGGTGATATTGGCAAAATGATTTATGCGGAGTATTACAAGCTGGACTGGAAACAGGTGCTCACACAGTTTCATTTCGGAAATTGCGATTTGCTTTTGTTATCTCAAAATTCTCCCGCCGAGCAAGCGCATGTTTTTAAGATTCTACAGCACAATCAATAACCCTCCCTGGAATCGAACCGAGAGAATAGACTTTTTGGAAACCCTGGTGTATATTTTAGACCATAGAGTATTAATATAATGAACAACCCTGAAGGATTTAAATTTGTCGGTCCAAAATCCGAATCAGACCCTGATCGGCTGGAGGCGATAAAAGCATTAAATCTTTTTTATTCTCAAGGTAGAAAGGAAATACCGGGAGAAATTCAAAAGACTGATTTTTACAATGAAGCAATTCGAACGGTTAATCAGATCTTGGATGTGATATATCGCTACTTTGATATTAAAGATGGTAAAAGTGTTGATCCAAAACAGATACATTTTTTGCACAGAAAAGAATTCGATGAAATCGCTGACTCAAGCAATGCCGGTTCGTATTTGTCGACGACCGGAGCTATACGTATAAACGCTGATTTAATTGGAGAAAATCGCGCTCACTTAATAGCTACCCTGCTCCACGAAGGTCTGCACGCTGTTTCAGAACAATATTTTTTTGTTGACTTAAAGGAAGATGGAACGCATGTTTTTGACGCCCGAGTCGGTCTACGAACAAGTTCCCAATGGAAGGATTCTAGAACCGAGAATCGCGGGCTAAATGAGTTCCTAGTCAATACTTTGGTCTATTATTCCCTTAAGAAAATTTCAAAGACTCTAGAAAGCCGTTTTGGCATAACGATTAATGATATTGAGGGTTCGATTTATGGATCGGGTTCAAGACATAGTGATTTTTTTGAAAAAATAGGCGAAATAATGTCAGAATCAGACGAAATCAGCGAACATTTTATTCAGGATATTGTCAGAAGTCATTTCTCGGGATCTCTAAGATCTCTGGCCCCGATTGATCTTGTTTTTGGTCCAGGATCCATAAGGGTTCTCGGTTTCCTGGATACTTTTGATGACGGAGAAAAGTGCGAGAGCACCAATAAACTGGTGGAGGAATATTTTTTACAGGCCGATGAAGAAAGAAAAAAAGATATCATTGAAAAATTAGACAAGATATCTTCTTTGGAATCTGATTAAGAAATGAATAAGGTAAATATATGAAATTGCTGAAATTAATAAACCTAGCCGTGGAGTCACTTTTCCCGGTTCAAGGATCAAAAAGGAAGCCTGGAGAGTTATAGACAACCTGGCTGACTTGAAAAACGTGGTATAATGCAATTATGAAAATAATTTGGAATAAAGTGACAAAATTTTCGCAGATTGTGGCCATAATCGTCTTTGTGGCGGTGTTTTTTGTCGGCTTTATGCTGGGTCGGAAGTTTGAGAGCGTCAGTATTCTAGGCGAGCCCGTAAACAGTGTGAAATTTATTTGTGCTGAAAATAAAGTGATCGCTGCGGATTTCTACAAGAATTTTGTTCACCTGAAGTTTGGTGGCGGAGAAATGATGTATTTGCCACAAACTATTTCCGCCTCCGGCGCTCGTTATGCCAACCCAGATGAATCCCTTGTCTTCTGGAATAAAGGTGATACGGCTTTTGTTACCGAAGGCGACCCTAGTAATATTACTTATAAGGATTGTAACGTATTAATAAAATAGATAAAATGACCGAAAGCGCTAAAGAAAAATATAAGGAATATTTAAACACCAGCGAGGGGGTGGAAGCTTATAATAAATTCAAGGAAATAATGTATGATAATCCAGATTCTTTGATTACGAGACTTTTTGATTATGTCTCGCCCCAAATAAAAAATAAGAAGCTGAATATTCTTGATGTGGGCGGCGGTGATGCCAAGAGATTGAAATTTCTAATGAGGTTGTTGGAAGCGATAGGTGTTTCTTCGAAGGCGACAGTCGTTGAACAATCAGAAGCTTTCATCAATGATTTAAAGTCTTCCTTATCAGACCATAAATTGGGATATGAGATTAAGCCGATACATTCAACCTTCGAGGATTATCAGTCGAAAGAAAAATTTGACCTAATTCTGTTTATTCATAGCATTTATTCTTTTAATGATACGTTATATCTGGAGAAGACCAAGAAATTACTTAAAGACGGCGGGTCGGCAATTTTTGTTGTTAATGATAAAAATTCATTCTTGGCCGGCCTAAAGGATATTTTGGATGATTCTTTTGCTGTGAAAAGAAAAAATATTGAATCTTTGCGAAAAGAGATATCGGAAGAAGGCTTCGTGGTAAAAGTCAAAACTTCAAGCACGAGCTTTAATAACTGTTTGCGTGATGATAAATTTACGGACGACAGCCGATTAATAGTCAGTTGGATTGCTATGAAAGAATTTGATCAAATAGCCAAGGAGCAAGCCGACAAATCTTTGAAATATATCATTGACAGGAGTACTGCTGACGGTCGACTAGAGGAAGGAGAGGTTTTCTTGTTTGTTACGGTTAAAAAATAACATGAAAAGAATAACTAAAAAAGCTTGGTTCGGAAAAAAATATATCGGTTGGGGATTGAGACCGGTAAGTCCCGAGGGGTGGTTGGCCACGCTTGTTTTTTTAGGTATGGTTGTTGCTGATGTAATTTATTTCAAGAAAAGCATATTTGGTATTGTGGTCGCGGTTGCGCTTATTGTCATATTCATTGTTTTTGCCATACTGACTGGCGACCGGCCCGGATCTGAATTATGGGAAAAGAGTGATAACAAATCATTAATAGTCCTGGTTTATATTGTACTTCTAATGCTCATTATCCTGGCTGTTTATCAAATTCAGACTCTTAGGGTGGCTCACAGTTCATTTGAAAATTACTATAATTTTCGAGGCTGTGTTTATTTGATTGAAAAAACTGATACCGATGGCACCTGTAAACTTTCGTCCGGACAGACAATAAAATTAGTTAAATATCAAGACAAATGGTATCTGGAAGGTGATTTACCTTATCCCGGTTTGAATTTTCTTTGAAATGGTTATCGTTTTGTATAATATTGTTTATAAATTATAATAAAACACTATGAATAATCCTACAGTGGAATCATTGGTACCAAAGGGTAAAGGGGAATTAATGAGTCCTTTTGAATTAGCCAAAAGATTGTTTGATTTTGCCGAAAAAAATCTGCCAGAAAATGCCGGCTCAAGGTATTCCGATGTGAACGGTGAGTATGGCGATAATCCCTATGCCAAAGAGTTGCCGACCGCTCTTAACTCAATTGTCGCTGACTACCCTGGGACATATTACGTTGTGTCATATGAAAACCGTACCAGTCACTATTATGCCCAAGGTTCCAGAGTGAGATATGTGATATTATCCACCGTCCCAAAGCAGACACAGAGTAATGACATTATTCGTGAGATTAAAATATTGGAACCGGATGCCAGTGAGGGGCTGGGGAATATTTTGGTTACCACGGTTAAGGATTCGATTTTGAACCAAAGTCGGCAAGCTATAAATACCGCGGCTCCGGGCGAAGTTGATTCCCCTCATGGTTCCGCCAAATTCACCTATGAGACAAACCCGATTGGTGATAAAAGATTAACGGGCTTGAATTTTGAACGTATGGATGAAGGAATATTTTCATGGCAAGAAGCGCAGACCCCTGTTCGCTGGTTGAGATATTTGGATATCAAAAGTCCTGAGGCAGAAAGTACAGAAACAGAATATCGTGATTTGTATATTATTGGCCGGCATCACGAGCGGGAGGATAAGAAAGATACCAGGATAGATGTCCGGTTTAAAATTTCCGGCAGGCTTGATAATCCAAAAAACATAGATATTTCTATCGGATTAAATATTGGTGGCCAGGGGGAAGTCCTTTTTGAAGATAAGAGCCGGAATATTCGGGTGGTTTTTCATAATTTTGATCCGTGGACTACAAAGAATGAAGTGTTGTCCATGCTGCGTCAGGACCCAAATTATGCTTTTTTATTGGAACCGGACATTGATAGAGATATGGTTATAAGACTGCTTAAAGAGAAAACTCAGATGATGGTTAATGACTGGAACAAGCCGTCCGTAGTTTTCAATCAAAATAACCTTGAAGGCAAAAAGCCAATGGAGATAGGATAGATAAAACAATATTCTTAATATGAATATTTAGTTATATAAATAATATGAAAACCGTGGAGAAAAAAGTTTGGCCGGAATATTTCCAAAAGATTTTGGAAGGCAAGAAGACCTTTGAGCTTCGTCTTAATGATTTTGACATAGTTGAGGGGGACACTCTTGTCTTAAAGGAGTGGAACCCTAAAACCAAAGATTACACCGGGCGAGTGTTGGAGAGAAAAGTCGGCTTTGTTGGTAAATGGAAGATAGATGATCTGGCGCCGTTTTTTTCCCGAAAAGACATTGAGGAAAAAGGTATCCAGGTTATTTCCTTGGTTTAATCCTATTTTTATACTGTGGCTGATATAGTAACTGGCAGAAAAGGTCTGCTTTATTAGTCGATAATTTAATTAATAATATGGGATATTATTTTGGCTGTGGAAATATGGGTTCGGGGATTTTTGGCGGGTTACTGACTTTTATCTTGTGGATTTTGGTAATACTGTTTATTGTCTGGCTTATCAGACGTTCCATGACGATGCACCATGGTCAAGGAATGAAATGGATGATGAAAGGCGAGGACGCCCTGGATGTCCTCAAGGCTCGCTATGCCAAAGGGGAAATAGACAAGAAGGAGTTTGAAGAAAAGAAAAAGGACTTGGAAGTCTAATCTACCGTATTGCCTTTATCGTGAAAAAGTTTATGATAAAGGCACGTATGGCGGCGCTTAACACACACCCTTCATTTGGGGATTATCAGGAATTTGTCCAGGCGGTCTATGGCGCCAGTAATTTGCGTAACTTTTCCGTGGATGACATGGTGGCCAACATCACGCGTTTTTCCATGCGCGGCTTGAAAGGTATCCGTAAGAATGATGCAGAAAAGATCAAAATGAACCTGGTGATTGCCCTGAGCTGGTTCATGTCACTCATGAATCAATTTGATATCAATATCGGAGACAGCGTTTGGCAGCGCTTTCCTTACCTCTGTTCGTACTGTGGCGAATGCCCTTGTGCCTGTAAGACAAAGAAGGTTCAAAAGCGCTTAAAAATAAAAGTGAATGATAAACGTCGCCCCAAGACAATTAACGGTTTTCAGCAGATGTTCAATGATTTATATCCGGCCAAAGGCCGAACTTTGGAACATGCCGGTATCCATTTGGCGGAAGAGGTGGGGGAGCTTTCCGAGGCAATATTAATGTTTCGCGGCCAACATTCGCCGGAGATTTTTGAGCAGTTTAAGCTTGAAGCTTCGGATCTGATTTCCTGCATTATGGGGGTCTTTAATTCGGCCGGCATTGATTATGAAAAAACTCTCGTCCAGATGTTTTCCGTCGGTTGCCATGAATGTCATAAAACTCCTTGCGCTTGCGAATATAATCACGTGGTTAATTATAAATCATAATAAAATATGGAACGCTCAAAAGATTTTCCGGACAGTTTTTATAGAGTGACGGTCAAAGGTCTTTGCGTGAGAGACGGCAAGGTTCTTTTAATGCTTGAGCCCAAAGCTCGTAGCGGCAAATGGGAAATGCCCGGTGGCGGCTTGGATTTTGGCGAAGATATTAAAATCGGTTTTAAAAGGGAACTCGAGGAAGAGATGGGTTTGAAGGTCACAAAAATATCCCAAGCGCCGGTATATGTTTGGACGCATAAGTTTAAAGAGCGGCGCGGCTTGGATTGGTATTATTCCCTAGTGCTGGCCTACCGAGTAGAGTTTGAAAGTCTGGATTTTAAGGAAACAGAAGAGTGCGAGGATCTAAGTTTTTTCTCCAAAGAAGAGCTTTCAAAAATAGAGTTGGCTGGTCAGACAAAAGAGTTGCCGGGTCTATTTAATCCGGAAGATTTTAAAGAACCTTTTTAGTTTCTGGAATTGACAGTCTTCTTCCAAAATGATAGATATTAAGGCAGATTTGTGTTGGAAATAAAAAAGAAATGTAAACAGAAGGGAACAGAAGATGAAGATTAAGGCTGCGTGTGTTGGGACCCCTGACGCCGTTGTAAGGGCATTGAGTGGAAAAGATTTTTCCCGAGTTGTCCTTTTAGCCGTCTTAGGAAAAGTCCTGGGCGTTAGCAATGTATTGAATCGACCGGCAGAATTTTATGTTCAAAATGCCGACGAGGGTTCGAGCGATGTAATGGGGGTGGAGGTGCGCTTGACTGGCGCTAGTCGTGACGGACGGACATCTGAGCAGTTTCGACTTGCGCTTGCGGAACTCGTTAGAGTAACGAAGGAAGCCATCAAAGATGCACTTAAACCTGATGAAAGTTGTCAGGTTTTCGGTGTCATCATGGTTGATGGCGACGTCGAAATATCTCCGGGTAAGTACGGTCCAAATCTTGAAAGCAAGCCCGAGTGGGTCGATGGGATGAAGAATCCGTCGTAAGCGCTTCGTCGGTATTTTCTTTGCGGCACTCCGTTGGGGTGTCGCATTTTTATATATAAATATTTGACAATTGGTATATTTCGTGATAGTGATAAGGAAGATAGCTTGAAAAGAAAACAGTAAAAACAGAAGGGCAGGCAGAATATGTCACGATTTGTGACCACAGATAAATCGGAAAAGGTCAAAGCACTCATGTTTGGTGAAAATACCGGTAATGCGGCGGAACGCTTTCTGGAGCAGGAATTGGTTCGATATATTCCACAGTTGGTGGGACGGACCGATGCGGAGATTTTGGACTTCGTTGCTTATCAGCGCGAGGTTTATCTTCACGGGAAAATTCCTCTGCTGGGGCGTCCGGTGGCGTCTTTGAATCCAACTTTTACCGATTCCACGGCGGGCATTTCTTTTGCCGGTTTTTCCGGCAGTCGGTATTACACTCGGGCCTCCGTAAAGGAAAACGGCTATCGGATGCAAATTCATGCCGGACACGTGAACGAGGCGTTTACCAGGCAGTTTACCCGGTATGACCTCTCGATGTTTCCGGAGCTTGCACAAACGTTTAAGGGGTTGCCGGCAATGATTGGTGATGCCGAGTTGGTGAATAAACGTCATCTCCATTTGGCTGGGTTTAACCGGGTTCGTTTAAGGATACCGGATAATACTTACTGGCCAAAGCCCGGGCAGACTGGTTTGGATCAGAAAGTGTTGGCGAATTATTTGTCCAACCCGGCACTTTTCACTGAGGGCGAATCTTTGCCGGATACCGAGCTCACGTTGGCCTTCCATGGATTGTTTGCGATCGCCGATCCCAAGACGTGGAATCGACCGAGAGAGGTCCAGTTGAAAAACATGCTTTCTCTCTGTCGATTGCCAGTAGACTATAGTCAAGTTGATGAACTGTTGGAGCAGTTGGCGGTTTATCTTCGGGAAAAGTCCTTGAATGCGCGGGTGGTGGAAAGGACGGTGATTTACAATCACAGTCAGCTCATAGCTTACGTGGCCAAGAATGAGGGAAACGGTTTGGAAGGGACATGCGTTGTCCAATCTGTTTGGAATGAACAGGGTAAGCTCATCATTGGCCCGCGCAGTGTCAAAATCAAAGCCTACGAGACTCTTGATTGCGTTCTTCTAGGTCTGTATCTCGAAAAAACCGAGATCGGGCTGACGGAAGAAAACATCAAGGGGGCACTTGTGGGACTGTGCGATAACGCACTCGGAGTTTATCTCCCGGTAACCAAAGTCAATTTGGATCCCAATGGGGTGCAAATCAAGACGGCGGGTCAAAGACAAAGATTGACGGAGTTGCGTTCCGACCTGTTCAGCCTTGTGAAAGAAAGAATTGATCCGGAAGGGAGGATCCTTACGCTTTATGACGTGTTCCTGATGCAGGGAAAATTCGTCGTGAAGTATCTCTTTGGAGAAGGCGAGTTGAAAGACTTGCCGTTTGAGGAAGTGATCTCAAATCTTCCGGCCAGGTCGGACTTGGTCGATCTCTGCGAGACGTTCAGGGCGGAAAAGAAAGAATTCTGTGCAGGTACGGCAAAATTGAACACCGTCCCGCGCCGGTTCATTGCCGAGCATTTGGTCTTTTTCCAGGCCGTTGAGGTGCTGGATAAAAAGCGTCGGAGTAGGTTCTTCGGGTATTTTTCAAAGACCAAGCAGATCAAGGTAACTTCGGCCAAACTTGCCAAACCGCAAGTCGTGGTTAACGTAAGCGAGCCGGTCATTCTTGAGACGCAAGTCTTTGATATCAAATGGGCAAGCTCGCCCTTTCCGGCCGGATTTCACTCTTGGTACGGCAATTCTTTCTGTTTGAACAACTGTTTTGCAGAAAGAGTTCGTTTTGACAAGTCAACGACTACTGATTATGCAACGGTGCATGCTCTGGCGAGGATGTTTACGGCCAAGTGATTAGTGTTTGTCAGTGTTTGTTGTGGCCAGGGTTCCAAGAGGAACCCTGGCCATTTTATTTTGCATTGTTTCCGTTTGGCCACGGGTGTATAATACTGGTGTTACTATTTATTAGATATAATCAGATTAGGCGGAATAAGTAACGCTTAAATCTCAAACATGACGAAGAGAATAATTATTGGGATTGTTGTTGTGATTTTAATCATCCTTGGCGTTTACTATTTTATAAGATCATCAAAGAGTGTTGAGGTTGTTAATAATCAGACCGGAACCACTACTACCTCTACAATCGCCACCACTACACCTGCAAACAAGGATGTGACCGTCATTGGCAAATCGGCGGGCGGTTTGGATATTACCGCTTATCATTATGGTACCGGTAACACTGAACTTTTATTTGTCGGCGGCATCCACGGCGGTTATGAGTGGAATACTTCTCTTCTTGCTTTCCAGGTCATGGATTATCTAAAAGCTAACCCAAATATAATTCCAGCTAATTTGAAAGTTACCGTCATTCCAGTATTAAATCCAGACGGTTTGAATAAAGTGGTCGGCACTTCTACCCGTTTTGCCGCTTCCGATGTGCCAACTTCCGAAGCAAAAACTGTCCCCGGACGCTTCAATGGTAACAACGTGGACTTGAACCGTAACTTCGATTGTGACTGGCAGACGGAAGGTAAATGGCAAAGTCAAACTGTTTCTGGCGGTGCTACTGCTTTCTCCGAACCGGAGAGTCTGGCGGTGAAAAATTATATCGAAACGCAAAATCCAAAAGCGGTTGTGGTTTGGTATAGTGCCGCCGGCGGAGTATATTCATCAAGTTGTCATAATGGGGTATTGCCTGAGACTAAAGCTCTGACTAATGCTTTTGCCAAAGCTTCCGGTTATCCAGCTTTTGAACAATTTAACTTTTATGAAATTACCGGTGACATGGTAAATTGGTTGGCCAAGAAAGAGATTCCTGCTATCAGTGTTCTTCTGACGAATCATTCCGATACTGAGTGGACAAAGAATTTGGCCGGCATCAAGGCTCTTCTTAAATACTATACCAACTAATGAGTTCAAATTTTTGGAAAAGGGCGATCATTACCATCTTGATCCTTTTTGTTTTGGCAGGCATCGGCCTCCTGGCTTATATCATCTCCAAAAAGTCTGAACCGGTGATTTTACCACCGGTCAAAGTAACAAACGTTGGTTTACGGAGCGTGATCGGATTATCGGTTCAAGGGCGAGAGATAGAAGCGTATACGTACGGCAGTGGTCCAAAACAATTTGTCTTTGTCGGCGGCATTCACGGCGGTTATGAATGGAATAGTGTTCTTTTGGCTTACAAGTTGAAAGACTATTTACTCACCAATCCAAGCCTAGTCCCCGCTAATCTGACGGTGACTGTAATACCGGACGCTAACCCCGATGGCGTGTACTTGGTAACCGGTAAAACTGGACCTTTTACAGTGGCGGATGTTAAAGAAAATTTACCCAGTGGCACTGGACGGTTTAACGCCGATAAAGTAGATCTGAACCGGAACTTTGATTGTGATTGGCAAGCTACCAGCACTTGGAAAGGAAATATCGTAAGTGCCGGTACGGCTGCCTTTTCCGAGCCGGAAGCAAAGGCGATTCGGGATTTTGTGCTGAAAAATAAACCGGCGGTCATGGTTTTTCTTCACAGTCAGTCCAATGCCGTGTACGCTTCTCAATGTGGTAAAGGTATTCTACCGGAGACAAGAAATATCATGAATCTATATGCCAAGGCTGCAGGCTACCCGGCGGTGGATGTGTTTGATAGTTATGCGGTGACTGGAGCCGTGGAGGATTGGTTGTCGTCAATAAATATTCCGGCTATTACCGTGGAGCTCAAGACTCACGAGACTATTGAATGGGATAAAAATCTCGCCGGCATAAAAGCGCTTTTGGATTATGGTGGAAAAGAAGAGGTATCCATCTAATATTAATAGAATATTTAAACATTAATCGTAATATGGCATTATGACTTATGAACCCAAAAAGTATGAGAGTTTGTTGGGGGTAAAAGGAATAAGCGAAGTGATGCTTAAGAACCACCTCACTCTTTATGAAGGTTACGTGAAAAACGTGAACGCTTTTGTTGAATTGTCAAAAACCCTGAAGATCGGCTCGGTGGAGTACAATGAAATCCGTCGCCGTTTTGGGTGGGAATGGAATGGAATGAAGCTACATGAACTATATTTTGAAGCTTTAGCCAAAGATTTCAAAGAATTGGATGTTCAAGGTGATTTATATCTGAATCTAATTACCGCTTTTGGCTCGTATGAAAATTGGCTAGTCGATTTCAAGATTCTTGGGCTGACAAGAGGGATTGGTTGGGCGGCTTTGGTCAGGGATAAACAAAGCGGAGTCTTGATGAATATTTGGCTCGGCGAGCACGATATGGGGCATCTAGCCAATGAAGAAATACTATTGATCATGGATGTCTGGGAACATGCCTATATGACAGATTACGGTATCAAAAGGGCGGAGTATATCGAAAATTTTTTAAAGATAATTGATTGGTCGGTCGTGGAGAAGAGGTTTTGAGTAATTAAAACCCTAATTCCTTTTCCAGTTGTCCAATAATACTGCCGTGGCGATGGCGACATTCAAAGATTCTGTCTGACCAAAAGAGGGGATGGTTATTTTTTGTTTGATTAATTTTTCTACTTCCGGCGTGATACCGTTTGACTCATTGCCCATGACCAGAATCCCATTTTTTGGGAAATTAAATTTGTGGGCATTTTCTCCCGCCATAAAAGCACCAAGTATTGGTACTTTGGATTTTTCCAAATAGTTTTTCAGATCAACATAGTAAACGTTGATCCTGGTAAAAGAACCTTTGGTGGCTGTGATAACCTTCGGATTATAAAAATCTACCGTTCCAATGGAAGCAAATATTCTCTTGATCCCATACCAGTCTGCTATCCGGATAATGGTGCCAAAATTACCGGGGTCACGAATATTGTCCAAAGCTAAGACTATCTCGTTTTCACCTATCTTATCATCTGTCTGTCCATTCAGGTCTAAAGTCTCAGTCTTTTTTTGCTGCACAATAGCCAAGGCCGAGTCGTTGCTTTCCAGAGTTCCGGTTTTTTCTATTTCACCCGGTTCCACTATCTCACAATCATTTTTTTTATCCTTAATCAGTTTTGAATATTTGGTGTAAAAATATTTGGTCACTAAAAGCGTCTTAATTTCAAAATCGGAATTCAAAGTTTCCACCACGCTTTTCTCGCCTTCCACCAAAAACAAGCCCGTCTTCTGACGGTATTTTTTATCTTGCAGTGATTTTATGGCACTCGCCCGGCCTCTGGTAAACATGGGGTGAGTTTAGCATGGTTTTTTATGTTTGACAACTTATACATTATTTGTTATAAGTGATGGTAGAAAGATAAAAAGAAAGGGAACTTTAAGTATGAGAACATTGATTTTCCTTAAGCCTGATGGCGTAAGAAAGTGTTTGATGTCGGAACTGATTCGCCTCAACATAAGAAATAGTTTGCGTTTGGTTGCCTATCAACTGGTTCAGCAACCTGTAGAATTCTGGTTTGAATTCTACTCAGTTCATGCTAATAATCCGGCATTTCCGGACTTCAGGGGTTTCGCCGGATGGTTGTCTTCAATGCCGCTGCCATTTCAAGTGGTGGAGAGTAGTGGGGACGATACTGTTGTCTTGGTTCGCAGACTGGTCGTGGCAACGCTGAGGGAAAAATACCAAGCAAACGAAAGGGAGACATGTCTTCATGCCTCCGATTCGGATGCGGCGGCAGCACGGGAGATACCGTTAGTCTTTCCATCATTGCGGGTATGATATCTGTATCTAAAAGAGCGCAGGAACCAGGAATGGACCTGCGCTCTATTCTTTTGTAATTTTTTTGCTATACTTGCCGGATGGCCCATGAAATTGAAACAAAAGTTTTAGATATTGATGCGAATCTTCTAAAAGAAAAACTTATTTCTTTTGGAGCGAAGAAAAAGCAGGAAACCAGATTGATTGTTGATTGGTATCGAATAAAAGGAATCAAAGAGGGAGAAGATCCTTGGTTTTTGCGGATTCGCTCTAACTCGGAAGGAAAACATGAAGTGACCTGGAAAGCCAAGTCAGATATCCTCGGAATTGCCCGAAAGCATAAAGAAATTAATTTTATTATTTCCGAACCAGAAAAACTGGCTGATTTGTTTGAGGAATTGGGTTTGGAAAAATATGCCCATCAGGAAAAGGATAGAATAAGCTTTATTTTAAAAGATTGGCAGTTTGATATTGATCAGTATCCCAAAATGCCGGCTTATCTGGAAATTGAAGGAAAAAGCGAGGAAAGCATTAAGGAAGCTATTTCTCTTTTGAATTTAGATAGCAATAAAACCTGGGCCAAAGGTGAGCGAATCCTTATTCAAGATACCTATGGTCTGGATTGGTACAATATGAGGTTTTAAAACACAATATTAAAATCATGCACTGGTATTTTTTAGCCTTCCTCTCGCCGTTATTATGGGCAATTTCCAATCATGTGGACAAGTATATCTTGGGTCGATATCTTAAAAATGCCAATTCTGGAGTAATCGCCATATTTGTCGGTATTATAGGCCTCTTTTTCTCACTGGCTGTTTTGTTATTTTATCACGGAAATATTCTTGGTATCGGTATCATTAATGGCATAATAATTATCCTAAATGGCGCCCTCTTGATAATTGCCTATATTCCGTACTACTACGCCTTAAATACCGAGGATGCCTCTTCTGTTGTCCCTCTTTATCAAACCATCCCAATCTTTTCATTTATTTTGGGATTTCTTATTTTAAAAGAGACAATCACGCCCTTTCAGGCGATCGCCGGTATCTTTATTATTTTTGGTGCGGTTCTGATATCCATAGATTTCAGTAAATTTAAAATTGGTTTTAAAATTAAACCTCTTTTTTTGATGCTGCTATCTTCATTGTTGATTGCCGTCCACTTTCTGATTTTTAAGTTTATAGCCACAGAAGGAACTTTTTGGCGAACGGTATTTTGGGAGTATCTTGGGGCGGCAGCCGTCGCTTTGTATTTATTGATATTTATGAATAATTACCGGAGGGAGTTTGTGATTTTAATAAGAGAGAATTCATTCTTTGTCATATTGATAAATGTGATAAACGAGATACTAAATATCGGCGGTAAGCTCTGCGCCAATTATGCCACATTGCTGGTTCCGCTTGTCATTGTGAATCTGGCAAACGGTCTGCAACCGATGTTTGTCTTTTTAATCGGTTTGTTCATAACGATATTTTTGCCGTTTCTAGGTAAAGAAGAAATTACCAAAAAGCATTTAACCCAACGGATAGTGGCGATCGTTATTCTATTGGTCGGAACTTTCATGTTGGTGTATTAATTTTCTGATCTAATATTGACATATTGGTGCGGTAGATATATTATTTTAACGGGTATTTTCTGTCTTGTAAGGCAGGACGCAGGTTGCTTATGTGGCCTGTAAGAGGTAACGCTCGCCCTATTTAATTGAGCAGGTCAGTAGCAAAGGAGTTCCTTATGGAAACCACACAGGTATGGGATATCATTGGCGGTCCGTCGAAGTTTGACTTCTTACAGTCACTCTCATTTCGGAAACACCCTGCGCAATCAGTGAGGTTTACGGTTCGTGACAAAGAGGGGGTCGTGGAAGTGTTTGAAGTAGAACTTCATACCGTCATGCAGTTTGGTGGTCCCGATGAAAACGGCGAAGGGCACTGCTGGCGATTTGCTACCGGTTACCCTGTAGTCGTTCGTGACAGTCACTGGGTCTCCTTGCACTTCACAATGCTCGGTGAATTTTTCACTGGTGGCAAGAAGGGCAAAACGGGAACACTGAAAAGCCTCGATCATAAGCAAACACGCCTTTTTGATGCAGTCTTCGGTAACGTTGCAGCAATGAGGGAGTTGAGGGATGCGGGTTACAAGATTCCTGATATGAGACTTGGGCGGCTGACAGCTTGAGGTCGAGTTTTGTGAGGCGCTGGAGAAATCCGGTACCTCTTTCTATTTCACAGATAATACAGTATCCTTTTACTATCATGAACGAGCAAACCAAAGATGATCTGGAAAAATTGGAGAATCCATTTGAAGATGAAGAGATAGCTAGACAATGGATTAATTCAGTCGAGAATGAAAAAGGAATGATTCGAGATAATGATATTTATCCAAAATTGGAGAACTGGACTAAAACCTTTAAACCCAAAGTAATCTTGGATATTGGTTCCGGGCAAGGTATCTGCGCTGACCATGTTCAATCCGGTGAGGTTAGATACTTAGGAGTCGAACCATCACCCGTATTAGTTGAAAGAGCTAAGGAACTATACACAAAAGAAAATAGAGACTTTATGGTTGGTAATGCTTATGCTCTACCGATTGCTGCTGGATCAGTCGACATGGCGTTTTCCGTGAATGTTTGGTTTCATCTCGACGATTTAGATACACCCTCAAAAGAATTAAGCCGAGTTTTGGAAAGAGGAGGTAAATTTTTGATAATAACCGCAAATCCAAAAACTTATGATCTTTGGAGGTCCATGTATTTTGACGCAACAGAAGATAAAAAGAAAATTGACGGAAAAGTTAATGTACCGATAAATCCGATGTCTCGTAATATTTTTTATAAACATACACTGGAAGAAATTGAAGCTCAATTAACCGGAAATGGTCTGGTGATAAGTGGGGAAGAAGAATTCGGATCCGTATTTCCATTTAGAGATCGGCCAGTTTTTATTTGTATTACAGGCCATAAGAAATAAAAAGACCCTTTCTATTTTCCCGAAAATGGGCTATATTCTATGGACAAATGGCAAAAGATGAAGCGGTGTTGAGATTTGAAAAAGTGAGCTTTGGTTACGGTGAGAATTACCCTCTGATGACCGAGGTGGATTTTTCCGTGCGGCGGGGAACCAAAACCACCATCATGGGGCAAAACGGTGCCGGTAAAAGCACCTTGTTTGGCTTGATTACGGGGAAATTAATTCCTGATGACGGCATAATAAATATTGTCAATGGAGTTTCCATTGCTTTGTCCCGGCAGGTGATACCGCGAGATGAATTGGATCTGACCGTTAGGGAATTCTTTCAGAAATGTTTCAAAGAAAAAGTTTACGATATCGATCCACGAATCGATGATATTTTGGAAGTGGTAAATCTGAAAGGTCACGATAAAGTTCACGACCGAATAGTACGTTCTTTTTCCGGCGGACAGCAGGCTCGGTTACTTCTGGCTTCGGCTTTGATTCAGAAACCGGATATTCTGCTTTTGGATGAACCGACAAATAATCTGGATAAATCAGGCATTGCCCACCTGACTGATTTTTTGGTCAAGTATGATAAAACGGTAATCGTTATTTCCCATGATGCGCATTTTTTGAACAGCTTTACGGACGCGGTGCTTTACTTGGACGTCTATACCAGAAAAATAGAACAGTATGCCGGCAACTATACCGATGTGCGGGATCAGATTACCGCCAGGATGGATCGGGAAAATAGAAAGAATGCTTTACTTCTGAAGGAAATCCAGGCCAAGAAAGATCAGGCTAATGCTTTTGCTATGAAGGGAGGTGGTTTGCGTTTGGTGGCTAAACGGATGCGTGAAAAAGCCGAAGAGTTGGAAGAAGAAAAAGTCGATGTGCGTAAGGAAGACAAAACGATTCGAGCCTTCACTATACCGGCACAGGCTGATATTATCGGCGAGCTGGTTCATATTTCCAAATTCAAAATGATCAAGGCACATAAGATGTCTATCCGAAAGACGGATATTAAATTGAGACGTAATCAGCACTTATTATTGAAGGGGCCGAACGGTATTGGTAAGAGTACTTTACTTGAAGCGATTGCTAAGAATGAGGCGGAAGGAACGAAGATCGCGCCGGGAGTCACTATTGGTTATTACCGCCAAGATTTTTCCACGTTGAATTTTGAAGATACTGTCCACAAATCGCTCACGGAAGTTTCGGCTAAAATTTCCGAAGAAATGATGCGCAGTGTTGCCGCCGGTTTTTTGATAAATGGTGACGTTATGAGTACTAAGATTGGTAGTTTGTCCGAAGGGCAAAAAGGTTTGGTGGCTTTTGCCAGGCTGGTTATCCAAAAGCCCGGTATCTTGATTCTGGACGAGCCGACGAACCATATTAACTTCCGCCATATTCCAATCATTGCCGAAGCTCTAAATCAATATGAAGGGGTCATGATCATGGTTAGTCACGTGCCAGACTTTGTCAGTAAAATCCGTTTTGATTATACTTTAGATTTAGAAAAATAGATTTATCTGACTCGAATGTGTTAAACTTCCATCTATATGGATAATTTTGACCTAGATAAAATGGAGGATAAGGAATTGGTGGCGGAATATCTGGCTGGCCAGGAAGAGATTTTGCCGTACTTGATAAATAAGCACATTAAGTCCGTATATCGTTTCGTTTACGGCTTGATAATTGATAAAAATACGACAGAAGATATTACCCAAGAGGTCTTTGTAAAAGTCTGGAAAAAAATAAAGGGGTATAAGGAAAAATATTCTTTCAAGACCTGGCTTTTTTCCATTGCGCGGAATACCGTCATTGATTACTGGCGCAAGAAGAAGGATGTGGCCTTTTCGGAATTTGATAGTGTAGATGGCGGGAACATTTTAGAAGACACTCTAGCGGATGACCAGCCTTCGGCCGAAGAAGTATTCTCCAAAGTTGAAGATCAAAATGTTTTTAATGAAACATTAAATAAACTGTCACCGCTCTATCGCGAAGTTTTACTGCTAAAATACGCTGATGATTTATCAATTGAGGAAATTGCTAAAGTCCTCAATAGACCAGTCGAAACTGTCAAAAGCCAGCATTATCGAGGTGTTATGCACCTAAAAAAGCTTTTATTGCGTATAAAACTGTAAATGAGCAATAACCTAAAAAAAGCCTTTAAAAACATAGTTGCCGAACAAGATTTGGCCTTTTTGACGGATAAGGTTATTATACGGATCAATCGAGAACAGGAAAAGAGAAGGTGGCTTCAGGTAGTAATCTCTAGGGCAGTCGGAAGCCTTTCATTTATTGCTCTTTTTCCTTTAATTATAAAGATTTTTTACCAATTGCAAACCTCGGGTTTCTGGAATTATTTATCTTTGCTCTTTACTGATACAGGCGCAGTGGCTGTTTATTGGAAGGAGTTTTCTATGTCTTTGGCAGAATCATTACCCATTCTTCAAGTCACTTCCATTCTTGTTTTGATTTTAACCCTGCTCGTTAGTCTAAGGTTCGCTTTGAGGGATTATAAGAAGATTGGCATGTCGGCCAGTTTAATTTAATATTTAACGTTTAGCTTTATCATAAATATGAACATGATCAATATCAAGGAAGGCATTCAATCAAAAACTTTTAAAGGTGTTATAATTGGGATTGTTATTGTCCTAGTGCTGGCAGTTGTCTTCCAGGCCGGCATGTTTTTGGGCTTGAAAAAAGCGGAATTTTCCGGACGTTTAGGTGAAAATTATAATCGCATTTTTGGTGAGCAAAGAGGTCCGGCAATGCCTTTTGATAATATTTCAGGTGGTCATGGGGCCGTTGGTCCGGTTATAAGGGTAAGTACTTCCACCTTGATCGTGGCTGAGCAAAATAACATTGAAAAAATAGTCCTGATGAGTGATCAAACTTTAGTTCGAAAATTCCGGGACGATATAAAACCTTCGGGTATTAATGTTGGTGATTTTGTTTCTGTACTTGGAGAAGCAAATAACCAAGGTGAGATAGACGCTAGATTTATTCGTGTCATGCCAGCTCCAATGGCCGCTAGTTCAACAATAAAAACAAATTAATTATTATGAAAAATATTTTTACAAAAATTTGGATTTATATTTTAAAGCACAAGATAATAAGTTTTATCGCCCTTGTTGTTATTGTTATAATTGGCTATCAGATCGTCAAATCATTAACGAGTACAAGCGGTCGAACTTTATATACGGTGGAAACCGTCACACGAGGAACTCTCATTTCTACAGTTAGCGGTACAGGACAGGTTTCCGCTTCGGACCAGGTAGATTTAAAGACCCAGGCGTCCGGAGAGCTTACCTATTTAAATGCCGTGGTGGGTCAGGAAGTTAAAGCTGGAACTTTGATCGCTCAGATCGATAATACCGATGCCGCCTATCAATTGGAAAATGCCAAACTATCTTACGATAAGCTCGTCACCGTTGATCCGGATACTTTGCGTAAAGATCAAAATGCCGTCACCCAAGCCCAGACTAATTTAACCGATTCTTATACTAGCGCTGTTACTTCGCTTTCTACCGCTCTGACAGACCTGTCTGACGTCGACAGTGGTTTGACTAGTCTATTCGATTTTAATACTGGTTTTTTGTCCTCCGGAAGATATTCTTTAACCGGTGTGGGGAAAAATTATCGAGATAAAGCTGAAACCAGCCATGACGATTCTAGTCGCCTCCTGAGTAATTTAATAATAAAATATCGAAGTCTGTCGGCTGGAGCGGATAACGCCACTATTAAATCTTTTGTTACCGAATTTAATTCGGTTTCCTTAAATATTTCTCAAGCAACAAAAGATGCCCAAGATGCCGTTATCTATTTAAGAAACAACGAAATCAATAAAAGTCAGACCGTGGCTGATGCTGCCTACACTTCGGTTGTGTCTTTAGTGTCCAAAGCCGGAGGAATTGTTTCCAGCCTTTCATCGACAGCGAATTCTATCGATACTGCACAAATAAATCTAACTAACGCCCAAGCTGACCTCAAGAATTTACAAACTGGTCCGGACACACTAACCCTCCGCACTTCCGAACTGTCCGTCAGTCAGGCCCAAAAGAATCTCGATAATTATTCCGTGACGGCTCCTTTTGACGGAATTATTGCCGCGGTGAATATAAAAAAAGGGGATACGGCCAGTAATGGAACCGCCGTCGCTACCCTGATCACCAAACAGAAGATTGCCGAAATATCACTGAATGAAATCGATGCCGCTAAAATAAAAACCGGGCAAAAAGTTACGGCCACATTTGACGCTCTGCCGGATTTGACCTTAACTGGTACCGTGACCGAGGTGGATTTGGTGGGGGCGGTCAGCCAGGGAGTGGTGAGTTATAGCGTGCAGGTCAGTTTTGACGTGAATGATGACCGGGTTAAATCCGGCATGACGGTCAGCGTGTCCATAATTACGGAAGCCAAAACCGATGTCTTAACCGTGCCGTCAAGCGCCATTAAAACTCAGGGCAGTCAGAGTTATGTGGAAGTATTTGACATTCCGCCAGCGGGTTATTTGAATGGGCAAGGGGTAGAGTCGGCGGTTTTACCTAGACAGCAAATAGTGACTACTGGTACTTCCAATGACAGTTCAATTGAAATTCTGAGTGGTTTGAAAGAAGGAGATTACATTGTAACCAAAACCGTTATTTCTTCTGCCGCTCAGACAACTAGTAGTACTGCTTCGATCGGTAGCTTACTTGGTGGTAATAGAGCTGCTGGTACGGCTAATCGGGCGACAACCGGTGGATTCCGACCAGCCGGGAATTAAACAAGATGATCGAAGTAAAAAATATCACAAAAACATATAAGACCGGTGACGTTTCTTTCAATGCTCTGAAAGGAGTCAGTTTTAAGATTGAAGACGGAGAATTTGTCGCCATTATGGGTCCATCCGGTTCCGGCAAGTCGACTCTGATGCATATTTTGGGGGCCCTGGATACGCCAACTACCGGGAAATATTTCTTAGACGAGCACGATGTTTCGAAATTTACCGATGATGAGTTGGCTGACATCCGTAAAGATAAAATTGGCTTTGTCTTTCAAGCTTTTAATCTTTTACCCAGGACGACTGTTCTTCGAAACGTAATGTTACCTTTGATTTATGAGGGAGTATCAAAAGAAGAAAGAGAAAAGAGGGCGAAAGAGGCTCTAGTTTCCGCCGGTCTGGATGAGGGACATTTCTTACACAAATCCAATGAACTTTCCGGCGGACAAATTCAGAGAGTGGCAATTGCCAGGGCTTTGGTTAATAATCCCACCATCATTCTCGCCGATGAGCCTACTGGAAATTTGGATACTAAAACCGGGGAGATTGTGCTGGGGACTTTTCAGAGATTAAATAAGGAGCATAACCGGACGATAGTTTTGATTACGCACGAACATGACGTAGCGGAACACGCCGAAAGAATAATCTTTATCCGCGATGGAGAAATAATTTCTGATGATAAAAAACACAAAAGAAGAATAATTAATCAATAACCAATTTTATGAAAATAGTCGACGTTTTAGAAGAAACATATTCTGCTTTAACCGCCAATAAGGTACGGACCGGTTTGACTATGCTTGGTATTATCATTGGTATTGCTTCGGTGATCGCTATGATTTCCATTGGTCAAGGGGCTCAAGGTTCAATCCAAGCCAGCATACAATCTATTGGTTCTAACTTACTCTTGGTAATGCCAGGAGCACAAAGAACACCTGGTGTGCAGGTTAATACTGGCCGAGGCGCCGCCCGGACCCTGAAAACAGAAGACGCCACGGCTATAGCTCAAAGTATCACTGGCGTTAAAGCTGTGGCGCCGGACTTATCTGGACGCTATCAAGTGACGGCAAAAGGTACGAACACCAATACTTCGGTTGATGGCGTAACTGTTGATTATCCGACAGTAAGAAATGTCACTATAGATCTCGGTAGTTTTATTTCTGATCAGAATGACAAAAGCTTGTCTCGGGTGGCTGTATTAGGGCCGACAGCCCGCGATGATTTATTTGGCGTGGGAGCTGACCCAACTGGGCAGATGATTCGTATTAAAGGGATGCAGTTTAACGTGATCGGTGTCACTAAGAGTAAGGGGGGCTCCGGTTTTGGCAGCCAGGATGATATGATTTTTATTCCACTAGCTACAGCACAGAAATTTCTGGCTGGAGCTGATTATGTTTCCACCATAAGCGTTCAGGCCGACAGTGCCGATATTATGACCCAGATGCAAGCGGATATTACCGGCCTACTTTTGACTCGTCATAAAATAACTGATCCCACCGCAGCTGATTTTAGTGTCCTGAATCAAAGTGATATCGTGGCTACCGCTTCTAGTGTGACTAATACCTTTACTTTATTATTGGCCGCTGTAGCTGGTATCTCGCTTATTGTGGGTGGTATCGGTATTATGAACATGATGCTCACCACTGTTACAGAGCGGACTAAAGAAATCGGTTTGCGCAAAGCCATAGGTGCCAAAAGTAAGGATATTAACTTACAGTTTCTGATTGAGGCAATAGCCATGACCTTCCTCGGCGGAATAATTGGGGTGGCCCTGGGGTGGGCAGTGGGTTATACAGTCACAACCCTAGGTATTATTCAAACGAGTATTTCTCTGATGTCTGTTTTGCTGGCGTTTGGAGTTTCGGCCGTTATCGGAATCATCTTTGGTTATTATCCGGCTCGCCGGGCTTCAAAACTTAACCCGATTGAAGCCTTGCGGTATGAATAATTTATTAGT
>CAIJNK010000008.1 GCA_903822075.1 uncultured bacterium | reverse complement strand
TTACTGGTGGTGTTGTTGATTAGGTTATAGATGTCGGTGAGGGTGTGTCCGGTGGGAACGGGAGAAGAGGGGTTTGAGAGGGGGGCGGCAAAGGCGAGGGTAGATACGACCAAGACGGAAAAAATTAGGCTGAGAATTAATCTACATTTAGTTTTCATATTAACTTAAATATACCACTAAATAAAACCGCTGAAAAGCTAGTTGCCCGTCACAAACTTCACCGCATCTGCCATCACGTAACCACTGGTACCGGTATTTCTAATCCTAACACCCGCAACATCATTGGCGTTAAAAGTATTCGTGGTGAGCAAAAACCACCCGCCACCGTTAATATGTTCATTAAGAATTACAGTCTTAGCTGAAACCCCGTTTGCCAGGATATCTACTGGTGTACTGGTGGCCCTTGGAGAGTATGTGTCCGTTGGATATTGAACATAGATACTATAAGTACCGGATTCCGGAACAACGGTACTAAAAGTTACGCTCTTGATATCCTTGCCAGTGTTATTGTCGTGTAAGTAATTTGAACCAAAATACCCCGGACTGTAAGTACTTGTGGCCCAGGAACCGACAAGGTTTACTTCCCCTGAATCAGAGTTATCAATAACGTGGGAATAGGTGTCCACAGGCAAAGGAGTTGTGGTCAACATCACCGCATCCGCGATCACATAGCCACTAGTGCCGGTATTTCTAATCCGAACCCCAGCCACATCATTAGCGCTATAAGTATTAGTGGTGAGTAGGAACCATTTGCTGTCATTGATAGTTTGGTCAAGAACAATTGTTTTGGTAGCCCCTCCATTTGTCAAAATATCAACTGGTGTACTAGTAGCCCTGGGGTTATAGGTATTTTTAGGATACTGAACATAAATATAATATAGACCTGCTTCAGGAGTAGTGGTACTGAAGGTCACACTCTTATTGCCTTTACTATTATTACCGTCATGTAGGTAATCAGAAAGGTAAAAACCTGGACTGTAGGTACTTGTGGCCCAGGAACCAACTTTAACTACCGCGTTAGAATCAGTATTATCCATCACGATTGGCCCAAAACTATTATCAACATGGGTAAAATTAGCTGTAATTGCTTTATTTTTGGTCATCGTGACAGTTAACGGGTTAGTAGAGCCGGAAGCGTCACCTGACCAATTAGAAAAAACGTAACCAGTGTCAGGGGTAGCGGACAAAATAACTGTTGCATCAAAATTATTGTTAATGGAATTTGGAGACTTGGTCACAAGGCCGTGGTTACCGTCAACAGTCAGAGTGTAATAAACACTCTCTCCTGACGAGCCGACAACCAAAGGAGTGGTCGTGCCGATAGCAATAAAAGCTCCCAATTCCGCATTGGCGGTAGTCAGAACAATATGCTTGACGCTGTTTTTTTGGATATAATAACCAGTGCCATTGGCTGAAGCATAAGCTAAAGGAGTAACTTTATTAAGGAAAGAAATAGCGGACACCTGGGGGTCATGAGGAATAGCGGTGAGATAAGTGGGAACTAGAGCAGAAAGATTAGTTAGACCAGAACAATCAATATCTATTGCCGGGTAAGGATGACTGCCAGTATTACAGATTTCTGTGAGGGTATCCGGCGTTGAAGTCGGGTAAGAAAAATGATTTATATAATATTGTTGCATCGCCTTGTATATTTCTCCAATGTCAGTCTTGCGTTCCAAATTACGAGCGGCCGCTAATTGTCGGCCGGGATTAATGGCGATGATTACAATACCCGCCAGGATAGCGAGAATACCCACAACAAGAAGAATTTCCAGGAGAGTGAAACCTTTACTTTTTTGGCAGGCCTTCAACATGTATATTTTCTAAAGCTGATCGGAAGATTATAACACTATTTGGTTAGAGGGAAAACTAATTAACACAGCTAATATTCTATTTCCCGTTCAAATTCACTGATAAATTTAAAATTTATTGGAACTAAATCCGCCGGCAAGACATCCCCCACTCTTTCCGGCCACTCAATCAAAATTAAATTCTCCGAGTTAGTCGTATCCTCGATAAAATTAAGACTCAGCAACTCTTTCCCTTTCTCTAAACGATAAGCATCAATATGAACCAATCTCTTAAAACCAAACCGGCCATCCAGATCATATCTTTTTTCTATAACAAAAGTTGGACTAGTCATGACTTCCTTCACACCCAGAATCTTACCGAGCGCTTGGGTAAAGGTGGTTTTGCCAGAACCGAGGTCACCAAACAAACCAACCACTGTAGCCGAAGCTTCTTCGCCCTGAGGTCTGCCGAGGGGGTTCTTAATTTTATTGGAAAAATCTTCCGCAATTTTATTTGTCTCCCCTAAATTTTTGCTTACAATTTTCACCCCTCTACTTTAGCAAAAAATGGCACAAAAAAACAGGCAGCTGGTTTGTGGACCTTCTGCCTGCGGAACTCTAGCTCGCTTCCTATTCCCCCTTGTCCCCCCGCTTGGTACATCAACGATGAAAGTTTGACGTACCCGTCTGCTGTGGTGGCGGCGCAAAGTTGACACCACGATCGTAACTTTGCTGTTGCCTTAGATACCCCTCGTGATGTTGTTCGTGATGTTCCGGCCGATACCGATCATCTTCAATCACGACCACTCGTCCACCCGTGCCTGAACCGGCATTCAAGATAAACGTTGTCGGTGGCGGCAAAGGCTTGGCATAGTACCCCCAACCATTTTGACCATTGTAATAGTAATATCCCTCCCGATATCCGCTATCATAATGGTAACCTTCCGTCCGGTAGTAACTCACCCAGCCACCGTTTGGTGTGGGATGAGATTCGGAGACTTCAGTTCGGACATCCAAGTAGCGTGTCATGCACCCCGAACTAAAAGTCAGCACCAGAAACAGCAACGGCAACAAAATGAACGTCTTCGTTTTCATTCTTCCCTCTCTTTCTTTGTCTGTTTAAGAGTATACACCTAAATATCTTAATTGTCAAGTATGTATCTTACTTCCTAAAATAGCCTTATGAATCAAGTATTTAACAAGAAAAAATGATTTATGATATAATCTGGTCATGACCGACTTTGATAATGAGGAAAAACAAGGTAAGAGGCTGGAAGAGCTCCGCCGGAAAGAAGAGGAAGACGTAGTTCGTATCCTTTCGACCAAATATGGCCTAAATTTTATTGATCTAAAACCCGTCCCTATTAACACAGACGCTCTGAGGCTTATTCCGGAAGAAAATGCCCGTGAGGCCAAAATGGCCGTCTTTGAAAAAGTGGGGAAAAAAATCCAAGTCGCGGTCCTCTCCCCCAAGAATGACAAGGCGGTAATAATTTTAAACAAGCTCGAGGAAGATGGCTACAAACTCCAGATTAGCATGACCACCACCGCCAGCCTGGAAAAAGCCTGGGATCGATATCGTGACTTATCCTATGCCGTAAACAGTACGGCTGGTACTTTTGATATTTCGACTGAGCAGGTGACAGAATACATGGAAAAAATCAAGAGGATCGAGGATGTTTCCCTGATTATCAAAGAAATCTTGGCTCTGAAAAAAGCCTACAAGATTTCCAAGATGATGGAGGCAATGATCGCCGGTGCCCTTGCTCTCTCCGCCTCCGATGTCCACATCGAACCGGAAGAAAAATACGTGCGTATCCGTTTCCGCTTGGATGGTGTACTTATAAATGTTTTCGAGTTCGATGTTGAGACTTACGAATTGTTGCTCTCCCGTATCAAACTTTTATCGGGGATGAAGCTCAATATAAAAAATGCCGCCCAGGATGGACGTTTCAGTGTAAAAATCTTAAATAACGATATCGAAATCCGCTCCTCTATCTTGCCCGGTGCTTATAACGAAAGTGTGGTGATGAGACTTTTGAATCCAAAATCAATTGCTGTGCCGATCGAAGAATTAGGCATTGAAACCAGAACCTTGAACGTCCTCATGGATCAAATTCACCGACCAAATGGTATGTTGCTCATCACTGGTCCGACTGGCTCCGGTAAGACCACCACTCTTTACGCCTTCATGAAAAAAATATCCACTCCGGATGTAAAAATAATTACGATTGAAGATCCGATTGAATACCATTTACCCGGTATCGTCCAGACCCAAGTGGAAGAAGAGAAAGATTACACTTTCCTTTCCGGTCTTCGTTCCGCCTTACGCCAAGATCCCGACGTGATCATGGTGGGAGAAATCCGCGATGGTGAAACAGCGACAATTGCCATTAATTCAGCTCTGACCGGTCACCTTGTGTTTTCCACTCTCCACACCAACACGGCCGCTGGCGCCTTCCCCCGCTTGATAGACCTAGGAGTCAACCCCAAGATTATTTCCTCAGCCGTGAATGTAGCTATGGCGCAAAGATTAATCAGAAAATTATGTGTGGAATGCAAGAAAGAAATGTCGATGAACCCCAAAGAAAAAGCTTTTATTGACCGTACCATCCAATCAATAACCGATAAAACCTATTTGGAAGGCGTGCAGACAGAAAAAATTTGGGCACCCGTGGGCTGCGAAAAATGCCATAAGACTGGCTACAAAGGCCGCCTAGCCATCACCGAAATTATTCTGATGAAAAAAGAAATTGAGGAAGCTATCATAAAAAATCCCTCCGACCGAGATATCAAGGTCGCCGCGGCTTCACAAAATCTTTTGGACATGAAACAGGATGGCGTGCTTCGAATATTGAAGGGGGTAAGTTCTTTGGATGAACTCGGTCGAGTGATAGACATTGAAACAGAAGAATAACTGTGTCTTAAAAGTTTTCCACAGTTGCAAATAATCCAAATAGTTCTAGTATGAAGAGAGAGAAATATTTTCCAGAAGATAAATCTCTAAGCAATACTTTTAATATTAGATACCAAAAGTTAAACAATTTTTAAAGGATAGGTCTCGCAAATCGCCCGAAGGCGTGAACCAGGCCGTCCTCCGCAAAAAATTCGTAAACCGCGCAAACGATCCAATTGCTTAGAGATTTATACTCTGGAAGGAACAAAAAAAGCCCTCGCAGACATTAATAGGCTTCTACCTGACAGCTTAGCATAAAACAAAAACTATGTCAAGCAAAAACACTGATTCTAAAGCTGATTCTCAAAATACCCAAGAAACAAGCCCAGAAAAAGGTGATGTGAATTTTTTGGACCAAACGCTGCGGCCAGCTGTTTGGGCGGATTATATCGGCCAAAAGAACATCAAAGACAACCTGCAAATCCTACTGACGGCCGCCGCTCAAAGGAAGCATCCGCCCGAACATTTACTCTTTTATGGTCCGCCGGGCTTAGGAAAAACCACGCTCGCCCACCTGATTGCCAAAGAAACACGCGCCCAATTGAAGTCCACCTCTGGACCAGCGATTGAAAAAGTCGGTGACCTTGCCTCCATCCTAACCAACCTCTCACCGGGAGATATTTTATTTATTGACGAGATTCACCGGCTGAACAAAACCATCGAGGAAGTCCTCTACCCCGCCATGGAGTCAGGCTCACTCGATATTATTATCGGTAAGGGTCCGTCGGCCCGGACTATTCAATTGGACTTACCGCCATTCACTTTGATTGCCGCCACCACCAGAATTGCCTTACTCTCTGCCCCCCTGCGTTCCCGTTTTTCCGGTGGAGTTTTTAAATTGGAATTTTACACCAATGAAGAGATAGAGCAGATCATCGAACGCTCGGCTAAAATTCTAAAAGTTGAAATAGACGCCGAAGCCAAAAAGGAAATTGCCAAACGCAGTCGGTTTACGCCGCGAACGGCCAATTATTTACTGAAACGCAGCCGGGATTTGGCCCAGGTGCGAGAAAGCAAGTTATCCAAAGAAACCGTGATGGAAGCTTTGAACTTGCTTGGAATTGATGAGGTGGGTTTGAATGCCACGGACCGCGCCTTACTCATGGTTATCGAAGATAAATTTAACGGCGGACCCGTCGGCCTCAACACTCTGGCCGCGGCCCTCTCGGAAGAGCAAGCCACCATTGAAGATGTTTACGAGCCTTACTTGTTGCAACTTGGTTTTATTGAAAGAACTTCCCGCGGACGGACGATTACGGATCGCGCCCGCAAACATCTTGGTAAAAAAGTGAGAGGTTTGGATTTATAAAAAAATCTGCATCCGAAAAAATAAGTATAATAAAACCAGCGCTCCCCAAAAGAGTCGCTGGTTTTTTGATCCTCCAAGAAAGTTATGAACCTTGACTCTCCATGACGGTTCGAGCTTTGGCAATCTCCTCAATTATCCGCATGGTTACATCATATGGCTTTTCGGCCCGAACGATTGGTCGCCCAACGACGATCCGGTCCACACCAGACATGATTGCCTTTGTGGGTGTCATGATTCGTTCTGGATTCTGATCGTCACCTTTAACGACTGAATCCAGCGTACGAATTCCTGGCGTGTTGATGGTGGCGTTCAATTTCCCTTGTTCAACCATCACTCGCCTGACAAGTGCCGCCTCAGCTCCAGAACAGACGTTCCCATCCAGGCCGGCCTTCATCCCCGTCTGCGTCAGGGCTCGAACAACCACATCCAGATTAGTCTGGTTAAAGTACCCGAGAGTCGGTAAATCCTCCATTCTGAGTGAGGTAAGCATCGTTACTCCGACGATCTCCGTTTCTGGCAACTCCAGCTTCAGAGCCTTCATCGACGGCATACCAGCATGGCAGACCACCGTCAACATTTCGGGGTGAACCTGTCGCAGAAACATCCCATCGATCGCCAACGTTTCCGGGATGTCGAACAGCTTCAGGTCGGCAAAGACCTTCAGCCCATTAGCGTGAATGAAATCGATGAGTTCATAGCTGGTTGCTCTCAGGGCAGAGTTTACCTTGAGATAAACCCCTGTGTCTTGCAAAGCGATAGCCAGACCTTTCACCTTATCCTCAATCCACTGCCGGTCGTATCCAAACTCGGCTGACGGTTTGAAGTCCGCCGCTACGATCAGCCGTTCCGCCGGCTTCAAAGTTTTCCTGTCTTTCATCCGCTTTCCTTTCTTTTCTTCTTGTTTCAGTACTCCGCGTTCAACCGCGCCCAGTTTTCCCCCTTCGGAGAAATCGCCTCCGAACCCTGAGCACAGAGTGGACACCCTTCCGGCTTCCACTTCGGCATCGGTTTATCAATCAAGGCGACAATCTGCTTTCCGTTCACTGACCTCAAACCGGAGCGATTGACCAGAACCGCCACAAAGTCCGCAAATTGAACCTGGTTGCCGGCGGTTTCTTCGACCGCCTTCATCAGGCGCTTAACGCTACCCCCTGTGGTGAGCACATCTTCACAGAGAAGAATGATTTCTCCAGGCTTGGGCGGTGAACGTTTGAAGACCATCTTCAAATCATCGCCCTCACCTTCCTTCATGACATAAGAGCACATGCAGTTTGACACGGAGACGTTTCCCCTCTGATGGGAAACAGTTATCCACCGTGCCAAATCATGAGCCAAAGTAATGGCACCCATCGCCGGCCCCACCACTCGCGTGCTCTCATACAATCTCATCCCTTGCTGGCACATAAGCCAAACCAGATCGCCAGCCGCTTCATCGAGAAGGCACGCATCTTCGATGATTCCGTCGCTGTTGAAGAAACCGCTGCTGTGTTCCCCTCCGCGCAAGAGCGCATGCGGGCGCCTAGGATTACCATCGTGAATCCATAAGGATCCCTTTCTTTCATAAGCCTCAATCCAGCCATCTTGATTTCTTTTCATAACTTTCCTTATTCCTTTCTCGATGAACAATGATACGAATGGGTCGCATCAACCCCAGAAAATCTGTTTTTGACAGATTCCCCTATTTCTAGTTTTTAGACTACTCCTAAAACATTTTCTGTCAACAAAATCAGGGCTGGGTTCGCCTGACGAACCCAGCCCTGTGTCTTTTCTACCCTCCCGTCACTCCCACGTAATCCCTTTCTCCACCAGAAGATCCGTGAGACCGCGTTCGCCGTTCAACTCCCCCGAAATGAGAGTACTGACGAATCGCAAATCTTCATTCCTTCTGACAATAGCGGTAGTGAACTGAAAGCCAACAACCATCCCTTCGCCAAGGCTGAGATACTTGTAAGCGTGCGTTCCAATTTCCGTGCCGCCAGTGGCAATGATCCTGGTGCTCGTGCCCCTGAGTTTGGGCGCAAGTATCTTGATCATTCCGCACACCTTTGGTCGCAACCCTGCCCCACCCAAACCGCCAAGGATCATCCCCGGCAGAGCAGGCTTGCCTTCCTCATTCTCGAGGTAACAGTTGCCATCCGTATTCGAGCAGACGATAAAGTTCACTCTATTCTTCACGCAAATATCTGCGAGCTCGCCAAGCAGAGAGGCTTCCGTGATCGGCGCAATCTTCGCTGAAACCAACATGTGAGGCGCCGCCGCACACAAGGCTTTGACCCCTGCTTCAAAGTTCACCGGACTGAAGCAGACTCCTGGTTTGCGTTTGCCTCCAACTTCCACGTTCGGACATGAGCCATTCCACTCAATAATATCCGCCGCTTCATTGGTGACGATGTCCGTCGCCATCTGTGAAATCTCGTCGGGAATAAATATATCCCCCGTGGAAATGCTCACCCCCAACTTTGCACCGTGAGCGTTGATTTTTCCCTTCAACGCCGACAAAGTCTCCATCTCCGCCTTATGGCCCCGATTCGGCATACCATAAGCATTGACAGAACACTTAGTCTTTGGGTCGTAATAAAAGTCCCCTCCTGTGTTGCCCACCCGGCTATCAAAGGTGGTTGTCCCGTACATTACCACCGACATGCCTGACTCGGCGCACCTGACGGCAAATTCTGCCTGTCGGCAGCTACCCGCTCCATTACCCCAGTAGAGCATATTCACAAAACCGAGGGCCATATTTTCATCTTTAAAAGTGAGAGTACGCACCAGCCACCTTCCTTTCCTATCCACTATATTATTACAGAGCAAAATCTAAATAAAGCCTAGCACAACACCTATTAATTGTATATGCTTGATTTTCTATTACATTAAGCCTAGACTCTGCTTAGATATTGTTATTCGATAAACCAGTAGAAAAAAGAGAGGAACAGAGAAATGAGTAAAACAGTTGAAGTGGAACCTTTGGCCAATGTGCACTCGCATTTGCGTGAGGATGACATCGTTGGCCCGCTCATTGAGCGAGCGATTGAAGGCGGAGCCGATGTTTTGGGTATGATGCCGAACACGGTGGATGGACTTAAAGATGCGCCCGCAGTCAACAACTATTCTTTTAAAGCCAAGTGCGAGGTCACTCGTATTGGTATACCAGTGCAACTAATTCCATTTGTGATGATCACTGAGTCCACTGGAGGGGGGACCATTGCCGATTGTGTTGAAAGCAACATCTTCGATGGTAAAGTTTTTCCCTTCTACCGAACGACCAATTCAGAAAATGGGGTGTTTCGGTATGGAGGAAGAGTTCTGTCAACAGTGAAGTATTGCGGGGAAAAAGGAATGAAAGTTCATCTTCACCCCGAACATCCATCCGGTGTTTATGAGAACCGGGATGCCGAGTTTGCCTTTCTGACAATTGCCAGAATGTTTCTGGAAGAGACAGATGCAACAATTGTCTGGGAGCATGGGACGGACGCGCGCTGCATTCCCCACTGGGAGGATATGGCGAAAAGCGGACGATTCTATGTGACCTTAACGGCTCATCATCTGGCCGCAACGGAGGATGATGTCTTTGGCGATGTCCGCGGTGTCTGCAAACCGCCAATAAAAACTAGGGCTGATCAAAAAGCGCTGGCGGAGTTGGTGGCCAAGGACTATCCTTGGGTGATGGCCGGCGGTGATGATGCTTTCCACGACCAACGGAAAAAACATGTGGATGTCGGAAGATGCGCATGTGGCGCCTACACCGCCCCATTCCTGCTTCCGCTCTACGCCCACGCTCTTGAGAATCTTTTCGAGAGCGAAAAGGGAGTTGAGACGTTTGTGAATTTTACGAGCCGAAACGCCCGGAAGCTTCACGGATTGTTGCCACCAACGCGCAAGATTACACTCGCGCGCGAGAAGTGGAAAATTCCTCCTTTTTACAAAATTGGGCCAAAGGTTGCCTTACCTTTCTGGGGTGGTCAGGAAATAAACTGGAGAATCGGACTGCCAGCAGGACTAACGGTCTGAAGATAGGACTCACACTTCACAAGGAGTGTGAGTCCTTAATGTTTATATTTGAAAAAATCCGCATTTCTGCTAAGATGACATTATGAGTGGACATAATAAATGGTCAAAGATTAAGAATAAGAAGATGGTGACGGATGCCAAGAAGGGCAAAGTCTACACCAAGATGGCTAAGGTGATTGCCGTGGAAGTAAAAAAAGCCAATGGCGATATCAAGGCGGCCAATGTGCAGGCGGCGGTCAAAAAAGCGCGCGAGTTTAACGTGCCGAATGAGAATATTGAACGGGCTTTGAAGAAAAATGATAATGCTGTGGCGATGGAATCCATTATGTATGAAGCATACGGCCCAGGTGGAGTGGCTTTAATGATTGAAGCTTTGACCGATAATCGGAACAAGGCGGCTGGCGAAGTGAAACATATTTTGGCTGAAAATTGTTCCGCTCTTGCGGCACCAGGCAGTGCTTCTTGGGCTTTTACTAAAACTGCCGAAGGTTACATGCCTAATACGATGGCGCCTATCTCTGAAGAAGATGGTTTAAAATTAGATAAATTAATTGAAGAACTGGAGGATAATGACGAGGTGCAGGAGATATATACAAACGCCGAATAATGACTTTCATTATTCCATCTAATCCCCGCCTTGGTTAAGGCGGGGTGGCCATTCTGATGGACGGGGCGGTTGTGTTTTGTGCTATAATTTCTCCATGAAAATCATTGCCATTGATCCCGGATATGAAAGATTGGGTATTGCCATACTGGAAAAAGGAACAGGTAAGGAAACTCTGCTTTTTTCCGAATGTTTTGTGACCAAAACGACCGAGAAACATGAAAACCGCCTGAAACTAATCGGCGAGGAATTGGAAAAAGTAATAAAAAAATATCAGCCGGAAGCGCTTGGTATCGAAACTTTGTTTTTCAAAACCAATGCCAAGACCGCCATGAAAGTAAGCGAGGCACGCGGAGTCATGCTTTATGAGGCCGCTAAAAATGGATTGTGGGTGTTGGAATTTACCCCCCTTCAAATCAAAGTAGCGGTTACTGGTTATGGCAAAAGCGATAAAGACCAAGTCACCGCGATGGTCAAAAGACTGATCAAGATTGAAAAACCGCTTAAATATGATGATGAATATGACGCTATTGCCGTTGGTCTCACCTTTTTTGCCTGTTATCGAACGCGGTAAAGAAGTTTTCCACAGGAGTAATTGCGGCAGGGCTTGCAAACATTTTCAAACCTGCTATTAATATAAAAATCATACAAATGAGCCTAGGGGCCCATAAAAATTTATAAGACATTTTTTTAAAATAATGAAGAAAAAAAATAGTAAAGTTGACGACGGTGCGGTTAGTAAAAAAACTGTGAGTAAGGATCCCTCGGACGAGGATTCCGCCCCCGGTGAGGATTCCGCCATTGATCCATCGATCATTGAAGATACCTTCACGGAAGAATTCAGTGAGTATAATGACGTTGATAATTTTTAATATTTAAAACTAAAAAAAGGGAGACTATTTAATTTAAAAAGTCTCCCTTTTTTAGTGTCTACTTTATCACCGCCTTTAAAAACCGTCTCTTCCCTATCTTATAGATACTGGTGGAAATTACCTTGTAATTTGGATCAGTAATTTTATCATTGGTCTCCTGATTACTCACGGCGTTTTCTAAAACCAACCTTCGAAACTCACCTTTAGATTTTACCAAACCAGCTTTAACTGAAATCTCAGACAGTAACTCTCCGCTCTCAGCCGCCACCTCATCTATCTTTTCTGGTAGGCCTCCATCTTTAAATGTCTTAACAAAATCCGCCTCTGCTTTATCCGCCTTTTCTTTATTATGATAGATGGTCACTATCTCCTTGGCTAATCGCACTTTTATATCCCGCGGATTTACTCCAGAGAACATTTCCTGTTTTATCTTTTCAATTTCGTCCATTGGAACATAGGTGCAATCGGTAAAAACAGGAATGATTGCCTCATCAGCCAAAGACATTATTTTACCAAACATTTCTTCTGCAGAATCATCCAACCAAACAGCGCTTCCTTCACTTTTATTCATCATCTTCTTGCCGGTCTTTGGGTTAATCAACAAGGTGGTTGGTATGACAAATTTTTCCTTATTTCGCTCAATTTTTTGCAGTGTCCTACCAGTCAGCATGTTAAAAGTCTGATCATTCCCACCAATTTCCACATCAACATCTAAAACTACTGAGTCCCACCCCTGCATTAGTGGGTAAAAAAACTCATGCAGGTATATCGGTTTTTTTTCTTCTATTCTTTTTTGAAACATATCACGCTCAATCATCTGTTGAACAGTAAAATTTGAAGCCAGTCTTATTACGTCAGAAAAATCCATTTGGGAAAGCCAATCGCTATTTTTGACGATTCTTGCCCCGTTGTTAAAACGGCTAATTTTTACTATTTTACTAATCTGCTTTTGCCAGGTTTTTAGATTTTGTTTAACCTCTCTGTCAGTCAGTGGTTTTCTTGCTGTTCCTTTGTCTGTTGGGTCCCCAATTTTAGCCGTAAAATCGCCAAATAGTATAATAACTTCATGACCAAGCTGTCTAAATTTTTCCAGAATCATAAAGTTGGTAGCATGTCCGATGTGTAATTTAGAGCCGGTGGCGTCGGCGCCGATATAAATTCTTAATCTTTTACCACTTAAAAGCAGATTCTTTAGTAAATCTTTCGTTGGCAAGACACCCACGACACTTCTTGTTAGCAACTCTTCTATTTTCTTTGAATCTGTGTCTATTTTCATATTATGATATAATACCTCAAATATGCTTAAACACAAAATCAAAAAACATTGGAAAAAGGCCCTTATTTACCTGTTTACCGTTGGTTTCATTGGACTTGGCATCCTCGCTTTCTGGGTTTCCACCTTCCAAATGCCCGATTTAAAGGCCTTTGATGAGATGACGGTCTCCCAAAGTACCAAAATCTACGACCGGACCGGCACTATCCTGCTTTTTGATCTCAATCAGGATTTGAAACGTCAAGTGGTACCCTTTTCGGACATTTCACCAAACATCAAGAACGCAGTCGTGGCCATTGAAGATGCTGGCTTTTATAATCATGGGGGGATAGAAATCAAGTCTATCCTGCGCGCTATCTATGACAATCTGACCGGCGGCACCGGTGGTGGTTCCACCATTACCCAACAGGTAATAAAAAATTCCTTACTAACCTCGGAAAAAGCTATCTCCCGAAAATTAAAAGAGTGGGTTTTGGCCATAAAATTGGAAAAAATTATGACCAAAGATGAGATTCTCGCTGTGTATTTGAATGAAAACCCCTACGGCGGCAGTATTTATGGGGTGGAGGAAGCGGCCGAAACCTTCTTTAATAAAAAAGCCTCAGAAGTGACCTTGGCCCAGGCCGCATACTTGGCCGCCATTCCTAATGCTCCAACTTATTATTCACCATACGGTAATAATAAAGATAAATTGGATGCCAGGAAAAATCTGGTTCTGCAAAAAATGCTGGATAATAAACTCATCAGCCAAACTGAATATGACCAAGCAAAAAAAGAAGTGGTGGTCTTCCAGCCCAAAGAAAGCACCAGCATCAAGGCGCCTCATTTTGTAGAGTATGTTCAACAATATTTGGAAGATAAATACGGCGACAAAATGGTCCGAGAGGATGGGTTGAAAGTTATCACCACTTTGGATTACAGTCTGCAGGCTCAGGCGGAAGCGATTGTTAAAAAATATGCGCTGTCTAATGAAAAAACTTACAATGCCAGTAACGCTGCCTTGGTGGCGATCGACCCAAAGACAGGAGAGATCCTAACTATGGTTGGTTCGCGAGATTATTTTGACAAACAGATTGGCGGTAATTTTAACGTTGCCATTGCTCATCGTCAGCCTGGTTCCACCTTTAAGCCTTTTGTTTACGCCACGGCCTTCAATAAAGGATACACGCCGGACACAGTACTGTTTGACTTACCGACCGAATTTCAAACAACTTGTGACGCTCAAGGCAAACCAATCGGTAATACTGACCCAGCCCTCTGTTATATGCCTGAAAACTACGATGGGAAATACCTGGGGCCAATCTCACTGAGAGACGCCCTCGCTCAAAGTCGAAATATCCCCTCGATTAAACTTCTGTATTTGGCGGGAGTTAAAGACTCCCTGAACACGGCCCGTAGCATGGGAATTACCAGCTTGGGCGATGCCGACCAATACGGCTTAACTCTGGTTTTAGGGGGTGGTGAAGTCTCCCCGCTTGAACTCACAAGCGCTTACGGTGTCTTGGCAAATGATGGGGTAAGAAATCCATATATTTCAGTCTTAAAGATCGAAAACGCCAAAGGGGAAATTCTGGAACAGGCATCTTACAATCCAGAACAGGTTCTACCCGCAGAAAGTGCCAATAAAATATCCGACATCTTAACTGATAATGTAGCACGTACCCCAGCTTATGGCGCCGACTCACCATTAAACGTTACCGACAGACCAGTAGCCGTCAAAACAGGAACGACGAACGATTACCGTGATGTCTGGATTGTGGGTTATACTCCAAACTTAGTGGTAGGCGCCTGGGCGGGTAATAATGACAACAGCCCAATGGTCAAGAAAACTGCCGGCCTAATCATCTCCCCGATGTGGCGGGCCTTTATGGATGTTGCCTTACCGACCTTACCGAAGGAATATTTTACCGCCCCAGAACCAACCTCTCAGGAGATCAAGCCGGTGTTCCGTGGAATCTGGCAGGGTTATGATTCCTTTGTCACAGATAAGGTTTCCGGTAAGCTGGCAACTGATTTAACGCCCATTGAGACCCAGCAAGAAAATTATATTCCGAATGTCCACGAAATATTATACTGGGTAAACAAGAGTGACCCGTACGGGGCGGTGCCCACGAACCCCGCTGGCGACCCACAATTTCAACATTGGGAGTACCCGGTGCAAGAATGGCTTAAGACCCATCCCTTACCAAATCCGATCAAACCAACAGCCACAGATGATGTTCATACTCTGGCCAATAGTCCAAAGATCAGCATTATTAATCCGATCAAAGACAACACTTACCCAGGTGGAGGGAAAATCTTAGTCCAAGTGACTAGCGACGAAAAATATCCTTTGGCAAAATTAGACTTTTATCTGAATGGCACTTACGTCGGCGCCTCTGACAATACACCTTTCTTATTCTCTTTCACCCCAGCGGAGACAAAGTCTGTCGTCAGTGGTGAAAACACCCTTAAAATTGTGGCCACCGATATTGTCTATAATCGTAGCGAGGTCGAAACAACCTTTTTAGTTTCCGAATAAGCTAACCCTCTTCTAAGTTAGAAGAGGTTAATGGATATCTTCTATATTCTCGACCCCATTCTCCGCCAGTCGTTTTAAAATAGCGTTCTTCTTTATAAAGATGGCATTTTTTATGGAGGGAGAAACTTTGAAGGTTACCTCGCCGTTCTTCAGGAGAATATTTTTGGTATCCAAATCAAAGCTTAATATTTCTTTGACGGAGGTTCGGATGGCTTCCTTCAAAAGTCTCTCGCCCAAACCGAGGTTTTTAAACTTATCTAAATAAGCGGCGATATTAAACATATATAACTACTTGTTCATTGGCATTACGAGATAGGTAAAACTCTTATCTGACACGCCACGGATGACCATAGGCTTATTTAGACCGTTAAAAGAAAGGGAGACGCTGTCAGAATCAATAGACTGGAAACAATCGATAATATACTTGTGGTTGAAATTAATCTCTATCTCCTCCCCCGACACGGTCGCTGGTAAGCGGTTGGCATTTTCTCCCACATTGGAATTCTTAGATTTTATTTGGAGGATCTTATCTTTGGGAGACACTTTTATATTTATCTGATTGAAACTATCGGAGAAAACGTTCGATAGCTTCAAAACGTTTACAAAATCTTGCTTCAAGACTATCACTTCAGTTTTAAAATCTTTGGCAATAATCTGCTGATAATCTGGAAAAATACCGTCAATTACCCGGGAAACAATGTAAATATCTTGGTACTCGAAAGAAATTTGGTTCTTAGTGGAATTAATGGCTAAGTTATCCTTTTCATCACTAATGATCTTTAGTAAGTCTGCCACGTTCTTAAAGGGGATAAGAATCTGCTCAAAATCATCGTTTCTCTTAAACTTAACGGTTTTTTCCGCCAAACGGAAGGAGTCAGTGGCCACGAAGACCAAACCTTCATCCTTAGTATGAATATAAACACTGGATAACTCCGGTTTGATGTTTGACAAAGAAGCGCTGTACCAGACAGATTTTAAACCTTTTACCAAATCAATGGAGTTCATTTCATAGATTCGGCCGTCCACTACCTTGGGTATGGATGGAAAATCCTCACTTTGGTGACTTTTAATTATGGTCTGGCTGTTGGTACCCAAGACATATAGGTTGCCGTCCTTTTCTTCCAGATTCAGATTTTTATCATTGGTAAGATTAGTAAGGAAACTATTTAAAATAGCTCCCGGCACCGCTACCACCCCTTCTTTAATAATCTTGGCGGGAATTTTTATTTCTATACCCAGATCTAAATTAGTCGCTTTTAATATTAAGTGGCTACCCTTAGCTTCTATCAGAATACAAGAAAGGATAGGTAGGGTCATGGTTTTACCGGTTATTTTTTCGGCTTTGGAAACTGCCAAACAAAATTTTTCTTTCAGGCACTCTGCTTTCATTTTTTTATTTTCTAATTTTTATAAAGACTATTACTATTACAAGTGTGGATATGTGGATAAACTTTTTTACCTATATATTGGTTCGTTTTTTCTTATTTTAATTATTAAACTTGTTGGTAACTTTTTATTAATTTTTATTTTTCCTTACTCTTTATAAAGTTATTCTTTTTTGGAAGTGAATTCTTAACATTTAATCCATAACTTTTCCACATGTTTTCCTCTTTAGGTGAGCATTGAGCGGATCTGACTAAGCTCTCGGATCAATGACGAGTCGGTTTTGATATCTTCTTTTATTTTTTCGCAAGAGTGCATAACTGTAGTGTGGTCCTTTCCCCCCAGTTTTTCTCCAATGGTGGGGTAAGAAACATCAAAGTCTTCTCGGAGAATATACATAACTACCTGCCTTGGCTTCACCACGGTCTTTTTCCTGGTTTTTTCATAAATTTCCTCTTCCGTAATACCATAAAACTCCGCGATTGTCTTGATTACCTCCTTGATGGAAGAATTTTTCTTTGGTTTTAGGTTGTTTTTGATCAGATCCTTTATTTCCGTGATGGTTAGGTCTCTCCCCTTCAGTTTACTTTGGCAGATTATGGAGTTTAGAACCCCCTCGAGTTCACGGATGTTCCCTTCCACTGAGGAGGCCAGATATTCAATAATTTCCGCTGACAATGAGAAACCTAACATTCGAGACTTAGTTTTAAAGATCTGGATACGAGACTCTAGGTCTGGCTTTGGTATCTCCACAATCATCCCGGAGTTAAGTCTTGATTTTAAACGGTCTTCCAGTCCAACAATAAAGTTTGGGTGTTTATCTGAAGAGAAAATGATTTGTTTGTTATTGTCATAGAAGCTGTTGAAAAGATGGAAGAACTCTTCTTCGGTTTTTTGTTTTCCAGCAAAAAATTGGATGTCGTCAACAATCAAAAGATCGTAGCGGCGGTATTTTTCTTTAAATTGGTTAGCTGTCCCCCCTTGGATGGAGTTCATAAGGTCCAGGGTAAATTTTTCCGAGGTCAGATAATATATTTTCTTACCTTGCCCGCTATTTTTAACATGATTGCCTACCGCTTGAACCAGGTGGGTCTTACCGTGCCCGGTACCACCGTAGATAAAGAGCGGATTATAAATGGCCGTCCTTTTTATAATTGCTTGGGCAGCCGCGTAAGCAAGCTCATTAAATGGGCCTACGACAAAATTGTCAAAAGTATATTTAGAGTTCAGGTTATCTTCTTTATTAATATAGAAATCCTGCAGGGGCAGCTCACTATGGCTTTCGTTGGTATTTTCTTTAGGCAACTCCCTTTTCCCCTCGGGTTTTATTACTAAGTACTCAACTGCGTGGATGTGCTCACCGAAAGAACGGAGACTCTTCAGGATGTTTTTATGGTATTTATTTATCAACCAATCTTTAACGAAGACATTTGGTACACCGACAAAAATTGTTCCCTCTTCCTGCTTGTTAATAAAGGTGTCTTTAAACCACATATTAAAGTTGGCCTTAGAAATAGACAGTTCTATTTCTGATAGGACGCTTTGCCAGAGTTTTTTATTTTCTTCCGTCATGCTCCATAGATTATATACTGAATTCTAAAATGTTAAAGTTGTGGGAAACACGTTTATATGTTCATAAGTTGTTTATAACCTGGGGAAACTTTTCTTGGTTTGGATTTGACGGCGGGCAAAAAATAAACTATACTCTTTCACATGTCGTTTACATATAAACCAAAAAAGGTTAAAAGAGCAAAAAAGCACGGTTTCCTATCTCGAAGCCGGACTTCTTATGGTAAGAGAGTGCTTCGAAAGAGGATGCAGAAGGGTCGCAAGCGCTTAAGCACGGTCTAAACTCACTATGTTACCCACTAAAAGTCGGGTTAGGAAGGAATCTTTCGGTAAAATCATGAAAGAGGGTGTTTTTGTGCACTCGCCAAACTTTTACCTTCGTCTTGTGGATAGGAAAGATAAACTTCCCTCGTTTTTTAGCTTTGTGGTGCCGAATAAGATTAAAAAGACCTCTGTCGGCCGGCATTTAATCAAAAGAAGAATGTCTGCGGTGGTGGAAAAGCTGTTGATAACTCTAAAACCGGGCTTTCTGGTCATATTTTTCGCCAAAAAAGACGTGTCTGCCTTTCCTTTTGACGATACAGAGAAAGAGATTATCGAATTACTAAAAAAAGCGAAGATCTTGGGTTGAGTTTGGGGACCATATAAGGTATACTCTCCCCATGATCGGTAATATCTTCAATATGCTCTTATATCGGCCCTTTTATAACGTCTTTATCGGCTTTATAGGCACTTTTCCATGGATAGACGCGGGTATCGTCGTTATTCTTTTTACTCTGCTCGTTAAGCTAATTTTGTTTCCATTATCCCAGAAGTCCGTCAGAAGTCAGATTGAGATGAAGAAGATTCAGCCGGAAATAGATGCTATAAAGCTTAAATACCAGGATAAACAGGAACAAGCCTTAAAAACCATGGCTTTATACAAAGAAAAGGGTGTTAGTCCATTTTCCGGCATCCTCTTGACCCTGATCCAACTCCCCATACTGATAGCCCTTTATATGGTTTTTTATAAGAATAGCTTGGGCCAAGTAAATACCAATCTTCTTTACTCTTTTGTTCACGCTCCCGCCCACATCAACACTTGGTTCCTTGGTCTCTTTGACATCACGCAAAAAAACACTATACTGGCGGTTGTGGTGGCTTTGGGCCAGTACTTACAAATCAGATATACAATGCCGGCCATGACCCCCACCCCAAAGACGGCCGATGGCAAGAAAGACTCTTCATTCCAGGGTGAACTGGCCAAAAGCATGAGTATGCAGATGAAATATGTGATGCCCGTGTTCATGTTCTTTATTGCCAGGAGTTTCCCTTCCCTCGTTTCGCTTTACCTTATCACCTCCAGTATTTTCGCCATTGGTCAGGAAATATATATGCGGAAAAAAATAGCACAGGAAGATAAAAAATAATTAACATAACAATATGGATGCTGAAAAAGCCAAAAAAACAATAGAAGACATTTTTTCCCTCATTGGGATACCAACAGAATCTGTGAGCTATGCTGTGGATGAAAAAAGAGGTCATGTTTTTGCTGTGAAGAGCGTGGAATTCGAGAAGGTATCAGCGGAGAGAGATGATTTGACGCGCGACCTCGTCTATCTACTTAAAAGGATGTTTAATAAGGATTCCCGCCCTGGTGAGGAAATTTTTAAATGCACTATTGATATCAATGATTTACAATCCAAAGTGGATGCCAAAATAAAAATGAAAGCCCTCAACGCCGCAGAAGAGGCCAAGAACTTAAAAACAGATGTTCTTATGGAACCAATGTCTTCTTATGAAAGAATGATCGTGCACAGCACCCTCGCTGGCCAGCCTGATATCAGTACTGAATCTATTGGTATTGGCAAAGAAAGACGAGTAAAAGTAAAGTATCTAGCCATCTAGTCTCTTATTTTAAATTCAAACTCCACAGAGTCAGGTCTGTTTTATTCACAAAGAAGAGGAAGTTGCCCTTACTATCCATTTTTAGATCGGTAATATCCAAGTCATTGTTTGTTTCTTTTTCTAAATCCATAACTAAGGTGGAGGCCATGGTGTCGGTATTTATCATCCAAATATCATCGGTAAAATTAACCAAACCTTGGTACCAAGCATCGGGATAATCACCCTCAGGGAAGCTCTTTGGAACGGCACAATAAACAATCTTGGAATCTGCCTCACTCCAGAGACATTTTTCTGGTAGGGTATTCCAAGGAAGAGTTTTAACTCCCCCACTTTTTACATCGTATAGATAAAGTTTAGGGGCGGCTCCGGTACTGTCTGAGTAAAGAACTTCAGTGGCGGTCTTATTTGTTTTCGTGGTTAAGCCGTTTATTCCTCCTAAAATATGAGTAAAATCTCCTGTTTTGCTATTTACGAAATATAGATAACCGGCAATATTGGCTGCCGGAGCAGTATTTAAAGCAATCGTTTCCTCTTTTGGCCAAGAAACAGTCCATTCCGTCAGTGGAGTTTTGAGTAGCAGCTTTCCACTAAGCCCATCTGGCTTGTCGATATAACCATTTGCGCCTACTAGATTATTTGTAAGGTAAAAGATCTTATCGCCAGCCGGGTTTATAGCTAACCCGTTAATATTTTGAACCAGATGATTTCCATCTACCCCACCCTCGAAAGTATTTAAAGTAGTGGTGGCGGGGTTAATTTTTACGGAGAAAGTATCAATATCTTCCGTGTTACCGCGTAAATACCTAATAATCAATCTCTTGCCGTCTGGCAACCAGTTTGATTCATAGACTTTGGGAATAGTTGTGATGGAAAGGCGCTTACTTTCCAAAGAATCAGTGTAAGATTCGTAAATGTTGCCGTTGGCGCGCAGGATGTAGTGGATGTCTGTCTGTTTGTTTTTTAAATCCTCAATCACTGAGTAACCGGAGACGGGATCTTGAGTGATTTGGCGAAGTTTGTCTAGAGATACCGGTTGTGTTTGGGGTTCGATAGTTATTTCTTGAGAGCTAGTGGCGGAAAAGGGATTGTCCTCAACTGGCCTAATGCCAAATTGATCGTAGACATCAACCGTCGTGCTTGCGGGTTTTGAGGTCACTGCAGGATGGTTATTTAAAGAAAAATAGAAATAAACCAAAGCGCCCAAAGCGCCAAGGAAGACAACAAGGATAAGTATTATGGCTGTTTTTTTAGACATCATAAAATTAATTTGTTATTTTAAAGTTCAAAATATCCGGATTGATGGTGAAGAGGATTAGCCAGGAAACCAGCGCCAACAGCAGCCCCCAGATGGCATCTTGAATTTTCTTCTTGCCATCTTCTTTCTTAAACATGGATTCCGAAAGCATTATCTCTACCCCACCCCAGACAATCATCACTACTGCCAAAGCGGCAGCCACCGCTAGCCCAAACTGAAAAGCCTGACCAAGGAAAGTGCCCAACTGATTATTTGAGCTTACTCCAGTGTTAAAATCATTAAAAACCCCATTTTCTAAAGGTGTATATCCTAAGGCCATTTTATTGTTTTTCAAAATTAATCGAATAACTGTTGGTTGCAATTTGGAATATTCGGAGGTTGTTGCTTATTTTCAGACTTATATTTGCCGTTCCTGAACCGGCTTTATCTACTCTGGCGGTGAAGGAATTTTTTGGGTCTTGGCTGTCAATATCTTTTCCATTCATGCTCCAGGTATAATCCAAGTCCTGTGTGTTGGCATATCCGGTGCTAAAGAAATATGGTGCCGTAAAAATACTGAACTCGTCAGTAAGCATTTTAACCGTACTTTTTATGGCCTTGTTCATCATAATTCCGTAGACCGGGCTATCTTCATAAAAAATTATTTTCGGGTCGACATTGGTAATCGTTATTTCTTTTGAAGCCGTGAGTGTGCCGTCCAAAGATGAAGCGGTCACTTCCACTACCGAGTCTCTGATTGGAACAGATCCGGTAAAAGTAAAAGTATCCTTCCCCATACCCGAGGCAGACTGATCTATCGTTCCGTTCTTTTTCCAGGAATAAATAATACTTTTAGAACTGATTTTTTCGCCAGTCGTTTTGATAAGTTCGGGAATAGCAGCCACCAGGACTTTTCCTTGGTTTGGATTTAAAGACCGGCCTTTATAAAATGGTGGTGTATAGGATTGTGATTCATAAATCAGATCCACTGCCGAGGGGATAAACGATATTTCTGTCTCCACTGTGCCATCTTGTTGAGTTTGTACCTGGGCCTTTACCGTAGTCATATGACCATTTTTACCAGCTTGAACGGTGAATTCCCTAAGGCCGAGATCGGTCGTTTTATTTTGACCGTCAACTGACCAGGTTATCTTAGACCGGTCCAAATCATAAGTGTAGCTCTCTAAAGTTAGGGTCACGGTTTGCAAGGGTGCCGGATTTTCCGGCTTCATGGTGATGCTGATTACTCCTTCGGTTGGGATGCTTTGCGCCGAAGAAATCATGGGAGAAAGAACGAGGAGAAAAGCTGTTATTATTAGCCAGCCGCTAAAAATTTTCTTTATCATACTAATACCAATTATATCACACCAGTTCGTTAATTTCCAAGAACAAGTGATTATTGTCCACTGTTGTTCAGCTCTTCTCGGGATCTTTTGATGGCCAATAATTGTGATGGGTCAGAAGTGATGATCTGATCCTCGGTGTAAGAGGCAATAACCTTGATAGCGACGTGTTTTTGCCCAACAAAGAACAACCCCTCCCCCACATCAGACTCCAAGAGCAGGAATTTCTCTTCGTCAGTTAAGTTGAAAGTTTTTTGCAGGCTATCGACAGTTGACGGGCTTTGTTTCAGAAGAATCTGGATGGAAGAGTTGGTCACGATCGGCAAACCATAAGGTGAGCGCAAGAAGTCATCCACATCCTGAGTGATGGTAGCCAGCCCCAGCCAATATTTACGGCCTCTTTTGGCCAAACTGAACAAGAAAGAGGCGGTGTCTTCGGTCTTCATCATCCACCAAGCCTCATCAATCACCAGTAATCTCTTCTTTTTCTCACGTCTGACGGCGGTCCAAATATAGTGAGTGATAATATACATGGCGACCGGCTTGAGCTCGTCTTCCATATCTCGAATGGAGAAAACCACAAACTTGGCATTAATATCAACGTTAGTAGGTCTGTTTATAAAGCCTGCCCAAGAACCACGGGTATATTTTGATAATTTCTGAACCAAACCTTCGGCCCCTTCCATCCCAGAAAGAACTAGCTCAAAATCTGACAACAATGGCGGTTCCAAATTGGAGAAATCTGATTCGGGTGTGATGTCTTTAAGGGCGTAAGTTTCACTGATAGCGCGGTCAACGATCGCATCTTCTTCCGGTGTCAGACCGCCAAACATAATCCGGAACAAGCCCACCAAGTTAATAATGTTGGAACGCAAAATATCAGCTGCCGGCTCGTCATCCCGTGGAAAAGGCAGGTCAAATGGGTTGATATGGTTTGTTGAGTTAAGGGAGATATTGAAATTTTTCCCACCAACGGCTTCCGATAGGTATTGGTACTCCTTTTCCGGGTCAATTACGATCACTTCCGTTTCAAACATCAGGGAACGCAAGATTTCCAACTTAGTGGCGTAGCTTTTACCGGAACCGGACTTGGCAAAGGTAACGGAGTTATAGTTGTCCAAGGAAAAGCGATCAAAAAGAACCAAGCTGTTATTGTGGCGGTTAATCCCGTAGAGAATACCTTTGTCGGACGTTAAATCGAAGGAGACAAACGGAAAAATACTGGACAGGGGTGAGGAGTTGAGCTTGGAGTGGATACCCAATTGATCATCCGCAATCGGCAGGATGCTTTTGTAGCCTTGTTCTTGCTGGAAAAGAGCTGGTTTTAAGTAAACTAATTTCGATTCGAGCAGGGATTTTATTTCTGATTCCAGTTTGTTTAGGTCTTCATCACTATTACCATAAAGGGTAATATACACACCAACATCAAAAAGCTTTTCCTGGGCTTGTTGCAAGTTATCACGCAAGGATTCGAGATCTTGATAAGCGGTATCCAGCATAGGATCTCTGACCAGTCCCCGCCCTTCTCTTTGGTTGATCTGGCTTTGGACCTCGGCCACTTTTTTCTGGAATGTCCGCAATATTTTGGCCGTTTCGATTGGGTGGACGAAGATGGAAATATTAAAAATTTTATCCAAGTTTATGATTGGCGCAAACCAGCTTTCGGTCAGAAAACGAGGATAAGAAATGACAAAAAAAGTTCGAGCAATTTTTTCTCCCAGGTTTATTTGGTTGGGGGTGATCTTTAGGGCTGAGGGAGCAATAATATCTTGCAATTCCAAGACGCCAGAATTGTATATTTCCTGGGGCAAGAAGGAAGTAAGTTCCGGTTCGCTGGCTTTTTTCTTTTTTAAAAAATCAAGTATACCCATTTCATTTATAGTTTAATTGGTTTTTCGGTATCACCTGGATTGAATAATTTGTAGAACAATTCGATGGTTTCTTCGGTCCCAAGACTAACGCTTCTGATACCGCAACGCGTGAGACCTTGTTGAACGACGGAAACTCTCTGCTCTAACTGCGTCCGGTTTTCTTCAAAGTTGTCACTTTTTTCAGCTACTTTTTCTGGGGCGTTCTTGCTGGGTAAAAACCGGCCCAGCCCGGTGTCTTTTTTGGCTCCCAGAAAAGTGGGAGCAAAAGGGATCACAATAAAAAAGGTTTTGGACATGATATTTTGGCTTTCGGTAAAACTTTTTACGAAGCTGATGTATTCCTTGGTCTGAATTTTAAGAAGGTCATTAAGCTCTTCGTTGTAACGTTTCTCCAGTGTAGCGAGATAGGGGCGGATGTCCAGTTCGCGGCTTTGGACGGAAATTTGAATAGAAAAATCCAGTGAGTTGAGGAAATTTTGGAATTGGTAGATGATGGCTTCTTGCTCCTCTGTTGACTTCAAGGCAAAGTTTAATGAAGAGGACAAAATTATGGCCCGCATACTGCCATCTTTCATGATTATGATGCCGTCACGGACTTCCTTTATAGGGACAAACTCTTGGGTTGTTTTGGCTTCGGTCATACCCTGTTATTATAACTTAAATTTCTTTTTCCTCCTATTATTTCTCCTCTCTGGTGACGGGGTTCAAACTTTCCTTGATATCCAGACTCCACGTCAAATCGTGCAGTTTGCTTTGAGATAATTTGGGGACATAAACTGGCGGTAAATTTACGTTTTGTGGGGCGGAGTTGGTTATTTTTTGAAGTGACTTATCTCTTTTTTTCCAAAGATACAGTTTGCTGGATAAAAAATAACCAAGCGCGCTCTGGATAATATAAATCAAGGGTTTGTTATTTATTTGGTAAAAGGCTAGAGCCAAGGAAAAACCCAAAACCACGATAATAAGGATAATAGCCACGGGCAGGTAAATGAAACGGAACAGGATGAAAGACAAACCCGCGCCGCCAGCAACGTAGATAAATTGCTTGATGGTCAGCGGGCCAAATATTTTGTCTTCGATGTCAATAAATTGTGGGACTTGGAATCGCATTTATATTATTGGTTCACGGTAGGGGTCTGCGCCGCTTGATGGACGTTTTTTCTCTATCTCCGGTAATTTGGTGTCCGGTTTGACATCAATGATCTGCTGGGAAACGATGGTCGTGCCGGTCATTTTGGATTTCACCATATCACCTGTCTCCTGAGTTACGTCCTTAGCTATCTGTCCCGGAATAGTTTCCATTTGTCTAGCTTCAACCTGGCGGATTTGGATTTCTTGGGCCGGTTTTACTTCAAGTTCAGTCTTTTTTTCAGCGGTTGGGGCCAGATTTTCCGGTTTAGGGCTTGCGACGGGAGCAAAATTCATACTTCGGTCTCCTCCATCAATCTGGGCTGGGTCTTCGATTTCTTTTAAGATCTGATCACGATTTAAGCTGGTCTCATTACTGTCAGTGAATCTTGGGGCTGGTGGCTCCGGCTCATCTTCCGACAGAATCTCTGATCCGTCCACCACTTCACCTTTTTCGTTCAAGACGTTACTGTTCATTCTTTTTAGGGATTCTCGAATCGGCTTAAAAACATTTTCACTGACGTCCAAAGCCACTTCTCTGGCCCGAATCTCGTTCACAACAAGCTCTCTTTGCAGGTTACTAATGTAATCAGTCAGCGGTTCCAGGCCAATCAGGACTAAAGTGGTTTCCATCTCCAGTTTGGCCGCTTGGTCAATCAGCAGTTTTTGTCGGCGGGTGATTTCCTGCATTCTGTTTGTGTAGTCCACAGAAATAATCGCCTCTTTAACGTCCTGTGGCAGGTTCTTCATCTGATCCTGTATTATTTTTTTGGTCTCCGCGTCCATTTTTTACTTTAATTATTTTTTATTTTCCGCCACCCCCGCCTCCACCCGACGCTCCACCTCCGCCACTTGCTCCTCCACCACTACCCCCACTGCCCTCCGGCCGGCGCTCCACCGCCTGCTGGCGCAGCGGCTGGTGCCGGTGCTGGAGTACCTGCGGCTGGCTTACCTTCTGCCTCCGCCTTTTCTTTAGCAAGTAATTCTGCCGCCTCCGCCGCCAGAGTCTTCCCGTCTTTTGGTTTTGTCGTTTTCCTAACTTTGTCAGCTGCTTCCTTAGCCTCGGCTTCGTTTCTAAATGTTCGGCTCAACCAAGAACTTTGCGCTTGGCTGGCATATGCCTCGGTTCGCTCATTCTTCTTGTCCTTCTCCTTTTCTTTTATCATCTCTGCTTCCTCTTTTTCGATATCTTTCTGCTTCTCTTCCGGAGTTCGGACCGGTTTGCTTGTTAAGACTGCCGTATCTTTTTTAAGTTTCTCCAGCTTCTCCTCATCTTCTTTTGGTATCGTCCCAACTCTCTTGGCTGCTTCGAGAGTCTCTATTTCCGTCTTGTTTTTGTTGATAGTGTCCTGTTCAGCTTGCTCTCGATCCTCCCTCTTTTTTGTTATTGCCTCCTTTTCTTCTTTAGTTAGACTTACACGACCCTTGTTTATCATTTTTGCCGTATCCAATTCCCTCTTTTCTTGACGGTCCGCCATACCAACGTAGCCATCCTTTTGAGTCTTCATCCCCCTATTGTAGTCAATCTTTAAGCCAGTTTGTGAACCAATCATATTAGTTGCTGATTTAAAGCCACCGGTATTTCTAGCATCAAAGCTGGCTTTGGAAGTTCCTACCGCACTCTTTAGGGCCATGCGGGAAGCAATTCCACCAAGCCCGCCTTTTGATGCCGCGTTAGTTAACGTCTCACTCTGGGCAATATGTGATGCTGCCCTACCCAGTGTTGCCCTCCCCGCCAAAGCTAGTCCACCAGTGGCGACACCAATTGCTGCACCTGCTGCCAGTGTCCCCATTTTTTCTGTAAACTCCCCAGCTACTCCACTCATACTTTTGGTCATCTTGGTGGCGGCTATTAGTAATATGATTATCATCATGTATTTGAAGTAGGCTGTGTAGTCGGTATTTATACCAGCTGCCGATCCAGAGAGAGTTAAGCCGTCCCCTATCTTAACAATCAAATAAAATAGGAGTAAAAAAATTGGGGCCATAAAAACCATGCCGTAAAGATTTTTCCGCCACATTTTCGAATACTCATCAACTTTTGGTAAAACATTACCCATAAAGCCGACCGGCGAAAGCGCCATAAGGAAAATTAGCATAACGTTTCTTACTAAGAACAGTAAAGCGGCATAACCCAAGGTAATGATTGCCGTCAGGATAGTAATGAATTGCAGAGCGCTGATTATAAAAAATGGTGTGGAAAAAACACTCCCTGTGGTTCCTGTGGTAGCATAAAGAGTTCCTAATTGTAGATTATTGGCTATTATTGTTGAGATGGTAATGCTATCGTTACTGGTAATTAAATTATACAGAGCTACAGCAATAATATTACCAGCATCAATGATAATTCTGGTAATTAGAAGACTGAAATTTATTAGCAGGGCAGCGATTACCACATCGGCAATGATTTTCTTGGTATTTGCTCCAGCTACACCAACGATCGTTTGAATAGCTGCCCAAAGGAGAATAAAGATAAACGTAATATTGAATATATTTCTTACGATCGTCCAAACACTATTAATAGCATCAGAGACTGCTGATATATGGCCGGAGTCTAAAGTAAACTTAATTGCTAAATCCAAACAAGCCGCAACTATTCGCAAAAGCATACCTAAAACAGGTATAACGATTAACTGTAAAACTCCACCAATCACTGCGGTCGCGGCACGAACAGCTCCTTCTCCTAAATAGGCTAGGGCGTTAGTGCCGACATCTTTTAAAAATGCCAGATAGCCATTATCTATTGGTGCTTGGGCTTTAGTAGCGTCAGCTCGGCAAGTTCTCCATTGGGTATAGGCTGGACTGTTTACGTCTGAATTCGGGGCGGTATTTCCGCATTTTTCATCAGCGATTGAGGCCTGAGCCTTATTTATTGAGAAGGCGGTTTTTGTTCCATTTGAAACAAAACCAAACCCGCCCCAAAAAAGCGTGACAAGAATTATACATACGATAATTTTTGAAGAAATTTTCTTCATTCCGACTTTATTTTACCTTAAAAAACTCCAAAAGCCAATCACTATATCCCCCAGCTGGATAACAAACTTGCGTTGATGCCACAGGACGTCCCATAAAGGTTTATCTTGCCTCTCACCCAGCTCTTCACGCCTTCAAGGTAAGTGCCACCGGTAGAATAATTGGCAATATCGGCCGATGAGTGTAAGGTGCTGATAGCGTTCAGGTTTTGGACCAAACCAGCCAGGGCCGTACTGTTGGTGCTTACTGCGACCGCTCCGCGGACTTGCGCCAAAGAGGTCAGGTTATTGACAGTGGTGGTGGCGGCTCGGGTGGCGTCTCTTTCGTTCCAGATCAATTCTTTGGCAGCGGGGCTGTAATTACCGGTAAGTTGATTGATTATAGCGGTTTTAATAGCCGGGCTGCAGGTGGAAGAATTAAAGAGATCTTGAGTGGTGCTAAGCAGGTCATAGATATTGTTTTGGGTGAGCAAGAAGCGATTCTCATTTGTGTTTTGGGCGTCAATTGCCGTCAGAATATCTGTCACATTAGTGAGCCCGTTAAAATTAACGTCTGTGCCCGAACCCGAACCGGTTCCATTCCCCGTTCCGTTACCTGATCCGTCTCCAGTCCCGTTACCAGAGCCGGTGTCCCCACCCGAGTTGAAGTTGTCACCTCCACTACCGGTACCGTAAGAATAATTCACACCATTTCCTGAACCGGATTGTGCCTGGAGGCCGTTCAGGTAATTTATATTACTTTGTCTGGCATTAGAGCCGGTTATCCTATTATTATCCCCACTCTTCAATAGGCCATTCTTCATCTTCGTTACGACTTGATTTACCAGGGCGTTTATTATTTCGTTGATATCATTGGCCAGCTCGGTTTTCCGAATATCACTGGTGTCCGCCCAGTCGATTTTATTGGAAATAACACTACCGGGAGTTTGAATAACCCCTTTGTCATCTTTGTATGAAAGAAAACCATTACCCCAGCTGGCTTCCGTCAACGCCACATTCTTACTACCGGTTATTCGCGCGTCCATTTCATTTTGGGCCAAAATCATCGCTCCCATCTGATTATTTTGCGGCACCGTGCTTATTTGCACCCACGAGTCCCAGCCTCCGCCGGCGATAAAGTCACCGTTGGTAAAATCATTCATCGCTCCTTTTATATTTTTCAGAACCCCGGTCAGGCTGCATTTTATTTGGTCTTGAAAGGGTCTATACTGCAGACCAAGAGATAATTTTACTTGAATTTTGAACGGGTCACAGAGAAAAGCCAGTCCGGTAGTGGAACTCATGAGGAGATCACCAATTGTAGCATCAGCCGTGTCTTCAAGAAATTGTCCGGTATTGGTTATAAAAGCAGGGTTGCCCTTGAAACCATTGTCAATCCAATTGACAATGGCCTGAGTAAGCAGGCGCAGGACTCGGGCCTCAAGATATTTGAGGGCGTTCTCTTCTACCCACCGGGCGTTCTCTTTTGCCCACTGGGCAGCCTGAGAAGCCCAACCTTTTATGGCCGTTAGTATGGCTGAATAATCAATGGTTGGGATGGTTGCCTGTGCCTTTTGGGGATTAAGCATGGCCATTGCCGGCAATAGGAAAGAGAGAATCAAGATAATGGATAGGGCCTTTTTAAATTTTAAAAAAATGGAAGGCATCTTTTACTAATTTAGTATACCATTAAATAATTGGTTGCCATAATCACCCGAGGTAAAAGTAACTTGATTGTTTTTTAGTGCCGTCCCTAAATTATCGATAATTGGCCAGAAATTACTTATATTGTCAGAATAGACAGATAAAAGAGAAGTAAATAAAACAATGTCATTGACCGAGGCCTTAATCTGGGATAAGTTGCTATGAATGGATTCAATGGAATTGACCAAGGCTAAATGTTCGTTCATGACAACTGTCGGTACCGGTACTTTCAACAGAGCTTTGACCAATATATCGTATTCGTCGATGACAGATTGGAGCTCGGTCAGGGTGGAGGTGGCCACGCCGCTGTTATCCTCACTCTGTAACTGATTGACAATGTCATTAATTTGGGCCTGAGCATAAAAGTCATAGCTCTGCACGGCCAGTTGTTTGGCGAAAAGGTCTTTCATTAGGACTTCGGAAACATCATTTCCATATTTTTTCACCGATGCTGTTGTTCCTGAGGGGAAAACTGTTAAATCCGTCAAGGAGTATTGTTTTAGGGTTACCTGTGGCAGTTCGGCTAGCGTATTACCGACTATCACAGCTATGTCGTCATTTGATAAACTGCCGTTTACTTTCTTAACGGCCAGATATTGGGAAAAAAGTGTTCGGCCAATCTTGTCTGTACTTGACAGGGCAGCAAAATCATCCTCTACCTTTTTATTATCGGCAATTATTTTTTGATCTATTTTGTCATTTGGCTCTTGGCCTTTTGGCGCAGTGTTTGGCTTGAGCGGATCACGATTGGCATTAATCTCATCACCGTCGCTCGTGCCGTCACTGTCAGTATCAGCTTTCTTGGGGTCGGTTTTCCACAAAGCCTCTTCCCAATCCGGCAAGCCGTCATGGTCCGAATCCAAAACCATAAATTCTTGGATTTTAGCTCTAGCTTGATCATCGGTCAGTTTTACAGCGACAGTTTTCGGTCTCCCAAAGAAAGAAAAGCCAAACACAATACCAAGGGCGATTATAATGGAAAGAATAATTAATGAGAATTTTTTTGAAGGCAGATATTTTTTATATTTATTAGACATAAGTGGATAGATTATACCAAGTATCTATGATAAAATACAGTGATTATTAATTTTATTAATTTTATTAATTTTAAAGCACTATGCACAATAAATTTATCACAGTGGCGGTTCTCTTTTCTCTCTCTTTTTTATTCTTGATCGGTCTTTATTCTTTTACGCCAAAAGCCGAAGCTAGGATAATTGGAAATATTGAAAGTTTTGGAGACGTCGTAACCTCCGGCTTTTCCTTCAAGATGGATTTGGCGCCGGGTGATACTGATCCCGCTGTGAAAGAATTGCAAAAAGTGCTGAATGCGGATGTAGACACCATTGTTGCCACTGATAATGTGGGCTCTAAGGGAAAAGAGACCACTTACTATGGTGAAATGACCAAGCTCGCCGTTATTAAGTTTCAAAATAAGTATAAAGACGTCATTTTTGCCCAAAGTGGTCTGACAGCCGCCAACGGAGTGGTCAATAAGGCCACCAGAACCAAGCTGAACCTTTTGATTGGAGTGATGACCACTGATGATTCTGTTGGTTCACCTCAAAGTCGAGGGGGCGCAAGCGCCAATACTGGTAGCAGCACCTATTCCTCCTCATCTGCCTCAACTGTGGGCCAGTCGACCATGACCTCGTGCCAATTTGTCGAACTTTTGATCAGTATTGGTGCCATTGCCCCTAGTAAAGTCGCTTTGGCTCGTTCGGCTCTTAGTTGTACTACTTCCACCACCTGTCAGTTTGTCGAACTCTTAATAAATATTGGCGCCGTATCGGCAAATAAAGCCACGGCCGCTCGGTCGGCAATGGGCTGTTCTTCTACCGTAAATTCCTCATCAAACGGTAACTCTAACTCAAACTACTCCAATTCCGGTAATTATTCTAATTCGGGGAATTATAATCCTTTTACTTTTGTTAATCCGCAAAACGCTGCCGATGTTTCTTATGTGAATCTAAAAGCTAATAATCAATACGGCATGCTGTTTATGATGTCTCCCGCCAACGTGACATTCTCTTGGAGTTCCTACAATGTTACTTCTTGTGTTTTTGCCAATGGTACTCGAGCGGCCAACGGCTCGCTAACCGTATCTGTTGCCAGTTCCAGCCGCTATACTATTACTTGTTCCGGTCCTAGTGGTTCAGTTACGGATTCGGTTGATGTTTCCCTTGGAACCGATATTGGTAACGCAGATACTTCCGGTGACACTTCAACCTCTACAGAGGATACTTCAGTTTCTACCTCAACTGATAATGGTAATTTATCGGACGGTTCTCCTTCCGTGGATGTGAAGATAAATTCACAAGACGATTACGTCGACTATTCATCCGGTTCAGGAAACGGCGGGGAGTATCTGATTTCCTGGGTAGCGCAAAACGTTGATAGTTGTATCGCCTCCTCTTCCCCTAGCGTTTCAGGTTGGAGTGGAACCAAGACGACCAATGGTTTTGAATGGTTGAGATTATCAACTTCCACCCAATTTAGGCTAGTCTGTAGCGGTGGTTTAGGAGGACCAGTTGCCGACATTGCTACCCTGTCCCTCACCGACGACCTGTCTTCAGATTTTGCTAGTACCACAGATCAGGATCTTGCTGATATACAGGACCAATTGGCTGCAGATGACGAATCGGCCAGCTCGACACTTCCAGATATGGCAGAAATAGAAAAGAAACTGGTTGGCAAGACTGTCTTCGCCGGAACGATTTCTGGTGTTGGTCTTTGCGCTGGGGTGAAGCCGGCGACATTGAGAATAGAGATTGAAGGAGTCAAGCCTTTTACCGGCTGGTATGTCTATTATGCTAAAGAAAAATTAGCCACAACCACTTCAAGTAGCGGTACTACCAAGGCCCAACCTTTTATCGTTGCTAAACCCATTTTAGGTTACGCGTTGAACAGCGGTGGTCCAAGTTGTTCCTACTATCTTAGCGGCCCCAGCTTAAACCCTTTTGTTAGCCATCTTTATTATAAGAAGTTGGGTTATATTCAAGAGTTCGGGACCTCCTGGGATTATGGTATTAATGGAGTACCAAATATTGCCACCAGTACCGCTACGACAACAGGTCATTAATAAGGGGAACCCACTTTTGAAGAGGTAAGTCCTCAGCGCGGGCCTTCACCGGTATTCCGCAAGTTGTAAAAATTTGAGTCAAGTCTTTGTTGGAGAAAATGCTTTTCAGATTACCGAAGAGCATTTTTCTTTTGTGGGCAAAACCGGCGTGGATGACGGTAAAGAAATTTTCCTCGGTAATTTTGTTGTCCAAGAAAAAACTTTTTGAAATCTTGTCGATCAAAAGAATAGCGGAATCTACTTTGGGTGACGGTGAGAAATTTTCCTTGTCCACTTTCATTATTTTTTTAGGCGCGCCAAAAGCCTTAATGGACAGGGAGAGCAGGTTTTCTTTGCCGTCTCTCGCCACTATCCGGTCGGCAATTTCCTTTTGAACCATCACCACTATCTTTTCCGGCTGATTGGCCGTTTCCAAAAATTTCCGCAAAAATTGGCCGGTAATGTAATACGGAATATTGGCAATTATCTTATAGTTTTGGGTGGCTAGCTGGTGATCAGAAGGAGTAAAATCTAAAATATCCTCATGAACAATAGCGAGCTTACCGGCGGTTACTTCTGCGACAAATTTTTCTTGCAAAAAGGAAATCAAGCGGTCATCTTTTTCCACGGCAATCACTTTCTTGGCCTTTTCCAAGAGTTTTTCCGTTAACGCGCCTTTGCCGGGGCCAACTTCCAAGATAGTATCGGCATCATTCACCTCCCCCGCCTCAAGCATCTTAAACAAAGCCACCTTGGACTTCAAAAAGTTCTGCCCCAATGATTTTTTTGCTTTCATTCCACTTATCCTACCACCGACCATTATTTTTTATCTATTGACTTTTAACGTCATTTATGCTTAACTTCCAGTTAGTAGTTTTGATCTTTGACTTGCCTATTGCTCGGCAGAATTTGGCCAAAAGGCTAAGAGCAAGCGAAAAAGGAGGAGAAAATGAAAGCTGCAAACAGTTTGTCGGCGTATTCTTGGAGGTTCCTCGGTTCGTTGATCGTTGGTTTGATCCTGCCTGTTTTTATCGTTATCGTTGTCTGTTTCTGCAGGCTGACCGCAGGTTGGAGCAACGGTTCGTGGACAGATGAGGGCATCCAAGGATTCTCAGTCTTTATAGGATTCATCGGCTTCTTATTTTTCAGTCTCAACTACTGGTCGGACGAGTGTCACATTTTTGTTACTAAACTCCGGGCCGGGACGGTGATCTACAGCAAGATTACCCAGAAAGTTGAAGAGGTGTTGGATAAGGTCACTTATTTACGAGATACACATCCGGTTCTCGGTGAGAGTTACTTGGTGACAAGGATTGCCGAAAGCGGTAGCCTAAGGATCGTTGCTCACCCTGTGACCAGTAATCCAAAAGTTCGCGATATCATCTGTCAGTTGCAGCTTAAAGTGATGGAAGAAACCGTCGCTGGCTTCCAGCGGGTGATCCATTTTGCCGGCGAAGACAAGTTCGGCAGGGCCTATTTGTCTCAACCTTCGTATTGTGAAAGTGGACTAGGATGGGGAGACGCAGTGAAGAGCCTGCTTTATGACTTCATTGAAGTTCATTCACGGGACCTGGCCGAACTCTACAATCCACTGAACAAAGAGCATCAGGAGAGGTTTGCCAGGTTGGTGCACGGTTTTTTTGATCAACGATTGGCGGAGTCGGGTCTGACCATCGAGTCCTGTACTTTCTCGCTTTGAGCGGGGTTGGACAGTTTGGGCGTTTACGTGTTATAAGACCGTAAACGCCCTTTTTCTTACCTACAATTCCAAGTAAATTATCTTCTCCCGATATTCAAATGTCTGGTCCTGTTCTATTAGATCTTCAGGCACATCTCCTATGAACTGGGAGGGTGTGTTTGATTGAGTCGAACCAAAGATGGTCCGAGTATTGGCGTAAGTGAGAAATACTTTCTTCCGCGCGCGAGTCAGCGCTACGTAAAACAAGCGCCTTTCCTCCTCATTATCCTCCTTATTTTTGGTGGTGTTCATCCTTTGGTGCGGAAACAAGTCTTCTTCCAAACCGGTAATAAAAACATAGTCAAATTCCAGACCTTTGGAGGCGTGGACCGTCAGGAGTTTTACCGCTTCCTCGTTCTTCTCCAGGCTGTCCTGGTCCGTGGCCAGTGCCGCCTCCTCGATCAATTTTTCTATTCCTTCACCCACCGGTAGGTGGTCGTATTTGATGGCTAAAGTGGCCAATTCTCTCATATTTTCAAGTCTTTCCTTATCCTCGTCGCTTCCGTCTCTCAGTTCCTTTTCTATCCCACTCTCCTTAATAATAAATTTGATTACCTCTGAAGGTTTAGTCGTCAGAGCTAACTCACCAATTTTTTTCAGCAAGTCAAAAAACTGGTTTACTTTTATTTTTGTTCCGGACGGCAACTCTTCCTTTTGCCCGGCAAAAATTTTGATGATAGTTACCTTGCCTATCCCCCGCACCGGTACGTTGATGATTCTTTTGATATCCGTCATACTGTCCGGGTTTAATCCGGCTCGAACAAAAGAAATAACATCTTTAACCTCCTTTCGCTCAAAGAATTTTGTCCCGAGGACTTGGTACGGGACACTTTTAGTCAGAAAAGCATCTTCCAGTATTCGGCTTTGAAAGTTTGCCCGGTACAGTACGGCAATTTCTTTGGCTGAAACACCTTTGCCAATGAGTTCCTTTGCCTTGTTGGCGATGTAGTGCGCTTCTTCATTTTCGTTGTAGCCGGCATATAGGGATAATTTTTCCCCCTCGGCATTTTTTGTAAAAAGGTTTTTTTCTACTCGGTTGGTGTTTATCTTAATGATGCTGTTGGCGGCGGCCAGGATATTTTGCGTGGAACGGTAATTTTCCTCTAATAAAACGACCTTGGCCCTTGGGTAATCTTTTTCAAAATTTAAAATATTTTTTATGTCCGCTCCACGCCAGGAATAAATGTTCTGATCAATATCCCCAACCACGCAGAGGTTCTGATGTTTTTCCGCCAACAGTTTGACGGTCATATACTGCACCTTGTTGGTGTCTTGATACTCGTCGATGTGAATGTATTTCCAGATATTTTGGTATTTCTCCAAAATCTCTTTGCTGTTTTTAAGCAGTTTGTAGGTTTTAAGCAGTAGGTCGTCAAAATCCAAAGATTTTTCCTCTTTCAGCTTTCTTTCGTACTCGGTCCAAACGCGGGAGATGAGGCTGTGTTGGGCAGTGTTGTTTTCTCCTTGGATAGACTCGGCAAAATCTGCGGCATTTTTTAGATTTCCTTTTTCCCGAGAAATAATGTTCAAGATCTTGCCTGGTTCGTGCTGTTTTGGATCAAGTCCCATATCTCGGACAATATCTTTGACTGTCCTCAAGGAATCACTCTTATCAAAAATGGAAAAATGGCGGGTAAGGCCGATCTCCCGGCTGTTTTCTTTCAGGATGTGCACGCCGAGTGAGTGGAAGGTACTGACGAAAGGTTTTTCTTGGAAGGAAGTTCCTGTGAGCCCCCTTTCTTTTTCTAAGGCAGTCAGAACTCGATCCCGCATCTCCTTGGCCGCTTTATTGGTAAAGGTGATGGCCAAAATGTTCCTGGGTTCAACCCCAGACTTGATTAAATGCATTATTCTATGGGTAACAGTCTTGGTTTTACCCGCTCCTGCCCCGGCAAAGATTAAAAGCGGTCCTTCGGTGTGTAAAACGGCCTCTTTCTGACCCGGGTTGAGCCCAGCCAAGTAATCCTGAATTTCATTGTTTTGATTCATTGACATATCATAGCATAGTTGTTTTCCTTTACCTAGCCAAAAAACCCTTATTTTAAGCCAAAATACGCCTAAAGATATCCACAGGCAAGCCCCCTTAATCTTGTTTTAATGCCCCTTTTCTGCTATTGTATTGGGGTAGGCAGTCCACTGGTCTTAAAGACTTTTCCCTCAGATTACCACTTTTCCGATTTACAAGCTGCCTCGATTATGGATTTTAAACCTCAAATTATAGTAAATAAGCGTGTTCAGCTGTCCCTAGGAAAGCTTTTTTTGCTTTCGGCCTTAATTTTTAGCGTGTTAATAACTCCTGCCACCACACATGCCGGAGTTATTTCTTTCATTTCTGGTCTCTTTAGTGGCCAAGAGGCTTCGGCTCAAACGGAATCAACTATCGGTTCTAGCTCGCAAGATATGCCTTTGCCTGAACCAGCCACGAACTTTGACCCCTCTTTAAAAGCAAGTACGGAGATGACTATTGATGGAGGCGAAGCTTTATTGCCAGAAGTTGGGCCATCCACCGAAGCACCAGACAAGGCCGATACTTCTAGTGATCAGATTAGTACTTATACCGTGAGAAGTGGGGATACTTTGGCCTCTGTCGCCAAAATGTTTGATGTTTCGGTTAATACCATACTTTGGGCCAACAATATGTCCAAAGGGTCAGCCCTTAAGGAAGGACAAAATTTGATAATTCTGCCTATCTCTGGAGTAATGCATACTGTGGCTGCTGGCGATACCTTGAACTCCATTGCCAAGAAATATGGCGGGGATGTTACAGAAGTTGCCAACTTCAATGACTTGGCTGTGAATGACAAACTGACTATTGGTGACACTATTATGATTCCGGATGGCGAAGCTTCTTATGTCGCTCCAGCTCCAGTCTCTAAAAAGCCAGTGAGTGGAAAACTTTCTGAGCCACTGCTCGTAAACGTGAACACTCTTCCCGACTATGACAGCTACTATATGAAACCATTTGTTGGCGGTCATAGGACCCAAGGTCTGCATGGACACAATGCGGTGGATTACGGCATGCCAGTTGGTTCCCCTCTTTATGCGGCCGCCGACGGAACTATCATCATCAGCAAGAGTTCTGGTTATAACGGTGGCTACGGTGAATATGTGGTTATACAACATCCAAACGGTACACAAACTGTTTATGGCCATATGAGTGATCCGGAGGTTGCTGTCGGCCAGGTTGTCAAACAAGGTCAGTTGATTGGTTATTCCGGTAATACCGGCAAGTCCACCGGTCCACACCTCCACTTTGAAGTTCGTGGGGCCAAGAACCCGTTCTAAATAATCTTTTTTTAATAATTAATTCTTTGGTCGGTATTGCAGTGCTTCCAGAATGTGCGGGAGGCCGATCTCCTTTTTCTGTTCCAAGTCCGCGATAGTACGGGCAAGTTTTATAACTCGGTGGTAAGCGCGAGCGGAAAGGGCCAGCTTGGCAGCACTTTTATCTAAAACATCCTTTACCTCTTTTGATAATTCAATCAGATTGGATAGCTCTTTTGAGCTCATGTCACTGTTGGTTTTTATCTTACGTTTCAATTTAGAAAATCTTTCTGTTTGCATCGCCCGGGCAAGAGAAATCCTATTTCTAATTACGGAGTTAGACTTTTTCTGGTTGTCACTTTTGCGTCCAGACAAGTCTGCGTGGTTAATCTGTGAAACTTCTACCCACATGTCTATCCGGTCCATGATCGGGCCGGAAATTTTTCGTTGGTATTTTAACAGGTCTATGGCCCGGCAGATGCACTCCTTTGTTTTGGAGCCATAATTACCACAAGGACAGGGGTTCATGGCGGCAATCAAAATAAAATTGGCCGGGAAGGTAATGGAGCCGCGCGCGCGGGAAATACTGATCTCCCTTTCTTCCAACGGTTGGCGTAAGGTTTCCAATACTTTCTTATCAAACTCGGGAAACTCATCGAGAAACAAGACTCCTCTATGCGCCAAAGTCACTTCGCCTGGTTTGGGAATCGCCCCGCCACCCACGAGTGATACGTAAGATGCGGTGTGGTGTGGAGCGCGAATAGGGGGCACACAAACCAGGTCTCCTTTTAAGACTCCGGCCACGGAATGGATACCAGTGATTTCAATAATTTCTTCAAAAGACAGCGGAGGTAAGATACCGGAAAAAGCTTTGGCCAACATGGTCTTACCGGTGCCGGGCGGGCCGTACATGGCGATATTGTGTCCTCCGGCCGCCGCGATTTCCAGTCCGCGTTTGGCACTCTCCTGCCCGACCACGTCGGAGAAATCAATTTCATTTTCCTCATCCGGGTAATCAATTTTGGTTTTGATCTGACTTTTTATCTTTTGTGAATATTCGTGAAACCGATTTTTTGTTTGCCCATTTATTTTTTGTAAGGTGCCTGTATTTTTCAGCTCCTCTGCTTCAAAACATTCCGGGTCAGCATTATCAATGTGGTCATTTTTTTCATCAACCAGGCTCAAATGCGTGATTATTTCCTCCAAGGTTTCTGCGCCGTAAATTAAAACATCAGAAATCAGGGCGGCTTCGCGGGCGTTTTCTTTCGGTAAGTAAATTTCCGTAAAACCTTTTTTCTTGGCTTCAGCTACCGCCGGTAATACGCCGCTGATTTTTCGCAAATTACCGTCCAGGGAAAGTTCACCCAGGAATATTTTACCCCCTGGGTCAAAAGAGATTTCTTCGTTGGCTGTCAGGTAAGCAATGGCCATGGCCAGATCAAATACCGGTCCTTCTTTTTTAAAATCAGCTGGTGCGAGCGAGATAACTACCTTTTGGTTGCACTGCTTGGGTGATTTAAAGCCGGAATTTTTAATGGCCGAAGAGATCCTGTCCTTGCTTTCTTCTACACTTTTGTCCCCTAGCCCGACAATGGTTAAGGCATTCAATCCTTTGGAAATATCCACTTCCACGTCGATAATCCGCGCCCCTAAAACGCTTGGTTGCGCGCTATAAGTTTTGGCAAAACCCATTTAGTTTATTTATATTCGATTAAGGGAAAATAGAGGAAATTTATAAAACAAAAAACCTGGACTAAGTATATCATACTCTATGGGAGCATATCCCAGATGAAGTGCCACCACCTCATATAATCTTTAGCCAGAGTCTTATCTTTCAATATAAAAATCGTGATATCTTGTTCAAGCGATTTTACGCCGACTCCGGAGTAAATTGCCACATAATCGCCAAATATATCAACGGACGAACCACCGCAATATTTTTGTGGCAGAAATTTTTTATTTCCACCGACTATTTTTATCACCTCAGGATGTCCCTCTAGATTCTGATCATATATCAAATGGCTTGTTATCCCCGCCTTTATGTATTTCTTCTGAGCTCTGGTTGCAAAGTTTCTTATTCTTGGGTCAAACCATGTTCCCTTGCTCCCAATGCCGTAGATATCCCTTTTCTCTCTGATGATAAGATCTATGAAGTTTTTTAAACCACCTATGCCTTTATAGACATAAATAGTTTGTTCTATATTTATTTCACTGAATCGCCTGACCAGGCCGGGCATCACTGATTCAAGCTCTTTTTGTTTTTCTTCAACAATTTCACGAAGTTTTTCTGGATGGACCGGAGCATAAGTTAATGTCTTTTTGGGTAGTATTTGATAGGCCAAACCTTTGTTCATTAGCCGTTGGATGGCATCATAAGTATTTCTTCTGTGTATTTGGGCATGAGTGCTGATATTCCAGATGTTGGCATTTTTTAGCTCCAATAAAGCCTTGTATATTTTAGCCTCGTTTGGTGATAAACCTAGCATTTCCAATGTTTCTTCGTACATATTAGTCATTATAGCAAAGCTCTAAAATAATGCAAGTAAAATGGTGGTATTAGCCACCACTAATGTTGTTTGCTATCCTGGTGATAGAAAGGTATTTGATAACAGAGAGGAGTTGATTATGGTTTATGACTATTTTGAGACTTTTACTGGTGGTGAATGCCAGCAACGCGCTACAGAGTGGTTAATAAAACAAAGGAGGAAATATAGGAGAAAACTTTTAGTAAGAGGTATTTCGACGACAAATCCAGAAGGTTTAGCAAGGACATTCACGCTAACTGTTTGGTATCAAGAAATGGAAAGAAAGATAAGGAGTGTGTAGCATGTGTGACCCAAATACAACAATTGAGGAAGATAGGGAGAGGGAGTGGCAGGAAACCATAGCGAATGCGGCTGAAGCAAGCAAGGATAAGGATGAGTTGCCAGACCCGGGTCCAGGTAAAGATTATTACTGGCACACTGGCGACGTTTGATGTTCTTTGGAAATCCAATGTTTCCCTCCCCCACCGAGTAACATCAGTGGGGTTTTATTTTGGAAAATTATTTTGTGGAGAAACCAATTTCGGATTTTGGTTTGGATTTTTCGGTCATCAGGGATTTCAGGACGTCGAAGATGACGGAGATTTTGGAGTCGTATTTTTTCTCCATTTTTTCCAGCTTCTCGGCGAGTTTTTTATTTTCCGACAATATTTCTCGCAGTTTTTTGAAGGTGCGGATGATTTGAATATTTACTTGGATGGCTTTCTTGCTATTTAAAACACTAGAAAGCATGGCTACGCCTTCTTCGGTAAAAACGTAGGGATTATTTCTTCTTCCGCCATGGTTCAAGGTCACAAATTGTGACCTTGGAGAAGTATTGGTATCTAAACTTGAGGTCACAAATTGTGACCTCAAGTTTAAAGTTTCTAAATCATTCAGTTGAAACATGAAATCCTCCGGAAACCTTTCTTTGTTCCTCTTTACCGCTTGGTTAAGTTGCTTAGTTTCTACCTGGTATAATTTAGCTAAGTCACTATCAAACATTACCTTTTTCCCACGGATAAAAAGAATCCGACTGATTATCGTTTCATTGGAATTCCTTCACTTTATTTTGTATGCTCCATACAAGTCAGCGAGGCGGGGTTGGCGTCCAGGCGGTGTTCGGGGATCTCTTTCCCGCAAACGTTACACTTGCCGTACGTGCCGGATTCTATTTTCCCCAAAGCACTTTCTACTTGCAGTAATTGGATTTCCAACTGTTCCAAAATGCCTTTATTCTCATCCAGGCTTTCCATCACGTCTGCTGTTTCATTCTCGTCGGCCGAGTCTGAATCAAGGTCAGTGGCGGTGGCTTCCCAACCGTCCACTTTACCAGTTTTTTTGCCGACGGTGGCCAGTTCTTTTAGCAATTTCTCTTTTTCCACCTCCAGTAATTTTTTATATTTATTTGTATCTTTCATAGCCTAATAATAGCATAAACGCTAAAAAATCAAAGCTACTCTTGCCCACCCTGCCATTTCTCATACTCAAAGATGTCTACCCCAAGTTTTTTCAGGTTTTTGTAGATATTGTGTATAGGAAAGCCCATAACGTTTGAATAGCAACCATCGATTTTTTCCACAAAGACAGCACCTAAATCCTGTATACCATAAGATCCGGCCTTATCCATTGGCTCGCCAGTCTTGATGTAGTTATTAATTTCAGAATCTTCCATTTCCCTGAATTTTACCTTTGTTACTTCAAAATCTTTGAGTTCCTGCCCAGTTTCACAGTCAATTATGGTCACACCAGAGTAAACTTCTTGAGACTTGCCTGAAAAACTCTTTAACATAAGAAACGCATCCTCCTTTGATTTTGGTTTGCCCAATTTTTTTCCTTCAAAGACAATAAAAGTATCAACTCCGAGAACGACTCCTTTTTTTAATCTGACGGCCACTTCTTTTGCTTTTCCGTAAGCCAGGGTCATTGAGAGCTCGGCTGGTCCTATATCCATAGACATATCCTCTTCATAGTTGCTTGGCACAATCTCAAATTCCAAACCCATTTGTTGAGCCAGACCATGCCGCCGGGGCGAGGTCGAAGCCAAAATTATTTTCTTTTTCATTATTTATTTAATTTATTAAACTCGTCCATTAATAATTTGATATTAGTCTCATCCAACTCATTTTTCCAATAGCCACCCTTCTTAATAAATGATCCGACGATAAAAATGTCGGCATAAGGGAAATAATTTTTAAGATTTTTATCAGTGATGCCCGATCCGATCAGGACCGGAATCTTGACGGCTTTTTTAACACCCTTTACTTCATCGAGTGATGCCTCCGTGCCGGTCGAAACACCGGTGACAATGACTCCGTCAGACAAGAAAAATTCGGCGGCGTGGGCGGTTTCTTCTATGCTGACGTCAGCGGTGATGGAGTGGGATGAATGTTTCTTTTTTATGTCGGTAAAAATCATTACATCTTCGGCGTTAATCATCTTTCGATATCTTGTTAATTCTCCGGCGCAAGATTCGATGTAACCCTCGTCAGCTACATGGGCAAAAACAAATCCTTCGGCTCTTATAAAATCTAAATCCGAGGCTTTGGCCGCCGCCATCGCTTCCTTGTTTGCACCAGCCAGAATCTGAATTCCGCAGTATAATCCTAATTTCTTTATTTCTTTACCTACCAAAGTCATCAGCGAAGTAATTTCTGGTCCAACAGTCTTGATGTAGGGAATATCGTGCATATTCTCAATCATTACCGTATTAAAACCTAATTTCTTAAAAATCATCGCTTCCTCTGCAGCTCTATCAATTATTTCCTGGGAAGATAATCTGCTACCTGGCGTCCCCGGTAATGACTGAACATGAACCATTCCAACCAGTATTTTATTCTTTTTCACAAAATCCTTAAATTTCATTTATTTTTTATGGTTAATTATTAAAATTTACCTCAATTATACTCTTAATCCAGGATATCTCACCTTATTTTGTTACAGAACTTATTAGTTCTATCCAAAGTATCATTATATAGATAACATCTAATCTTGCTTAATTTTTGTTATAAATATGTAACATCAAAAACAAGTATAATAAATAACCCTTAATTATCAACTTATTTTAGCGATAATAGTGTAATTTTTTATTACAAAAGAGAGAAGATAAATACTAAAGCAAAATATTACATTTCTGAATAGGCCCTCTTGTCACCATCCTCCATTTTGAATCCCAGACGTTCAGTTATTCTTACTAACAAACCTTCGTCTGAAGAATTGACTCCTCTTATCTCTACAAAGTCACCCAAATCTTTTTCTATCCCGTCTTCAACTTTCACTACCTTGTCAACGCTAAAAGTGACTCCTTCCAACTGATAAAGTGTCCTGTCCTTTTTTATAACTACCGTCTCTCCGCCGTACATACCAATAAAGGTATCCCTTGTGCTCCTATCGATTTCAAAATCAATCTTTGGCCTAACTCGGAAGTCCCCATCTTGTTTTGGGCCTTTATAGGAAACAATATTGTGTCCATTTTCTTCCCTAACCCTTAAAACTTCGCCGGTTTCATTTAGGTTTCGATCTTTAGGATTGTAATATGTATCCACCTGGACCGAACTGCCGATCCTTTCTGCACCCAACTTTCTCAGTTTTTCCTGATCAATGACGCCTTTGAATTTCAATTGCACTTCTTTCATTCCCCTAGCCTCTATCTCTGGATTGTATTCATTCGTAATAACCACATCGGCCGATTTTTTGGTACTCTCAATGTATTCTTGATGCATCGGTTCAACCACCCTGGCAAAATATTCCAGGATGCCGTTAGGCTCCTGCCCCCGTGACTCGATGTCACGCAAAATTCTTCTGACAAGACGGCCATGGGTTCCAACTTCCACAAACACTTTCACGTCGCCAACCTCCAACAGTTTTTCGTTTAAGGCAAACAGACCCTCAACGATTATAATTTTCTTTGGCTCGATAGTTTCTGTCTTATCGGCCTCACCGATTGAAAAATTATAGACTGGTTTTTCTACGGCCTGTCCGGTTTTCAGGGAGTTTAGATGGCGATTAAAAAGATCCAAATCAATCACCTCCGGCTGATCATAATTGTAGTCTATCCCCCGGGCGGCCATGTCTTGCATAAATTTTTTACCGCGGTAATAATCGTCCAAAGACAAAATGATGGATTCGTCGGCAAAAGCCTCATGAATCTTACTGGCCACAGCGCTAGTCTTGCCGGAAGCGGAACCGCCGGCAATCAAAACCACCAACGGACCAACCTGCTCGTTTTTCCTGGTCTCTATTTCTTTTTTCAAAAAATCGACACCTTCCTCCAATTCAAACGTCGGTTGCCCGGCTACTTTTTCGGGATTGCCGTTAACGGCCAATGACGCATTTTTATAAGCAGAATTATCGGTGACATCCTCGCCAAACCATTCCGGCGGAACAAACTCGGCCGCCTGGTTTTCATCTGTAAATTCCACCTCCACCACCATAAGCCCCTCCAGGCTTCCGCCATATATATCAAGTTCCGCCAGGTATCCACCAGTCAAAGTTATTTCATAACGGGTTTTCTCGATCCTCCTCCCCTCGGTCTCGGGCCACAGCCTTTCAAAATCTTCCGGCGGAATTTCAACTTCATTTTCTGACCTAGAAATTCCGGCGCCGCTTTTTATCGTTTTAAAATATTTATCGTCTTTTTGCCGAACCCTTGTTTCCGTGCCGTCATCTGTGATGGAAACATATCCTTGGCGGATTATCTTTTTTGGAAAAGTTCCCAAGTTTTCTGGCAGACTTCTAAGCTTAAACTTTCTTTCGACTTCTTTAACTGCTTCCGATTGGGTTATTATTTCTGTTTTCATAATGCTGGCATTATAACGTGAAATCCGGCATAGAAAAAGCCCAACCGAAGTTGGGCTTTGTTGACAGTTGGTTCAGACATATCAGGTCTGTGGCGGAGTTATTCGCCTGGTTTGGGCTCGAAGCTGATCCTTGTCTGGCCATCTTCGCCTACGAAGAACCGGCCGCGCGGACATTCGGATTTGAAGTTGAAGGCGAACCCCTTGGTTCTGAGTACCTTCATCTTATCGAGTCCGTCACCCACCTCATAGGCCCAGATGATGACAGACTCAAACCCGCTATACCCGCAGTTCATGTTGCTGCCGGCGTAGAAGATAAAGATCGTCGACCCCGCCCGCGGTATGTCACCGGACATAACTCGAGTTTCCTTATCACCATCCCCGCCAGGCAGGACCGTCGCACAGCCGCTCGAAAATGTGGCCAGCGCCAACAGTGCAATTACCGACAACATCTGCACCAACTTACCAAGGTACTTCTTCATGTTTGTCTCCTTCTTCTTCACTTGTGGCCGATTTTACGGCTCTAAATCAGGGCAAGTGATACCCTCTGTTCTGTTTACAATGGTAGCACGTCTAGGCCTAAAAGTCAAGTATATTATACTTTCCTCTTCTCGAGTAAGTCTATAATACCTTTGACTATGACCTCTGTACCGTTACCACCGAGCGTTTCGAAGTACTTCTTCTGACGCTTCCCCACCCCCTCCAATTCATCTGTTGGGAGAGTGAGAAAGTGTTTTACACCTCCCTCCACTTTGGACCAAGCTTTTGGATCCTTTTCGAATTGGCGGGTACATTGAAGTACTTTTTCAATCCCTTTCTTTTGTTCCTCGTTTTTCAGAATGCTTACCTCCGAGTAGAGGTGATTCCAGTTTATTGCTTCTTCCGCCACACCGTTCTTGATAAAACTATCAAGATTCCAATATTGGCTGTAATTCTGGGGCGGTATGAAGAACACCGGTGTCCCCGAATTAAAAACCTCGAAGGCGGTTGTCAGTCCCGGAGACGATATGATCAACCTTGATTCCGCTATCTGCCGGAGAAAATCATTATGTTCAAAGAACTGGTAATGAATAGCCCCGTTCGGTGTCCTCCTTTTCATCTCTTCCAGAATGTCTCGGTTACCCGCACAGACAATCTCAGCAAAGTCGTGGCCTTTTGCCAGCAAATCATTGATGAGTCGCATTATTACGTAAGGGTACTCCGTATTAACCCCCACCTTTATCGAAGCCGATTCCATCCCGCCCAAATTAATGAGCAGTTTGTTCTTCTTCGGTACGCCATTAGGAACCTCTTTTATGATTGGACCGACCAGAACCGGATTCTTTATCCGGCCAGAGAATTTTTTCATTTGCTCAGCGACTCCTTCAAAGTCCTGAATGAAATAAATCTCTGAGCTGAGAATTTCTTCCGCTATCTGTTCCCACATCCAGAACAAGCTGTCTATCTGGACCATCGGTAATCCTCTTTCGGCCGCAAAACGTGCCGAGAGCGGATTCATAATGTTTACAAACAGGTCGGCCGACTTAAACAAGGCCTCGTGTGCCAATAGATCGGTGATGTTTTCCGTATCACATTCCACTATCTCATCGGCGCAAGCATGCGCGGAAAGCATCTTGCTTGTCCGGGAGACCAGAAACACAATTCGATACTTTTCAAAGAGTCTCTCGCTAATCGTTAAGAGTTTCGATATGGGCCCAAAGCAGAAAGCCTTGGCGTCGCACAGAATTGTTTTCTCTTTTTTTGTTGTCATCACTTTCTCCTTTAATAATTTTTCGACCTTTTTCCGTTTCGTCCTTTTGGACTCATCAGCGAGAGTACACACTCCCGGACAGAACCTGGGTAAATTCCCCAGGGTTTTTGATAGGTGGTTGTCTCCACTTTTTATCTTTCTCTGCGCCGCATTGACATTACTGCAGCCTTTTGCGAATTTGCGATTTTGATTCAAGTTGAAATTGTCCATGTATGGTACCAATTTCAACTTGATCTAAATCAAGAATATCGGATACTTTCCGGTGAAGATTAACCTCATGCATCCATCTTTCTCTCAACTCCTTTTTCTTTTGGATTTCAAATGATGTTTCTGCCTTACCTCGTTTGATGAACCTTACCCATTTTAGGCAAGTCTTTAGGCTGTGTGAGTCATAGCTACTGTGTGTGGCTTGAACACAACAGGCGAATGGCTGATTTGCTTCATATCCCTCCGAACCTATTGTCCAAAACTCTCCATCTTCAAGTGGAGAGAACTGCTCGCCAAGCCGGCTATCTTTCGACAAACTTTCTACCGCCCTTATTAGATCAGCGTAATGTGGCAGGCGTAAGTTTGATTTAGCTCCAGCAATCTCTATTGCTTCAAGCCAAGTCATCATTTCCGGCTCAGTGGTAAGCCATACTTCACCAGGTAGAAGACAGAGCTCGAAATTCTCAAGGCTCTCACCGTCACGGAAACTGGATTCATACTTCATCAATATACTAGACATTTAATCTCCATATCTTGTTGTTTATGAACTTTTCTGTTTCATACTTCTGGACTTATCAGCGAAAGTACACACTTTGCTAGTGTGAGGTTTTTGTAATGGAACCTCTAACCATGCCTCCGTTAGCCGATCATGCCAGTATCCAGGAATCTTTTGCAGAGCCGGCCCATGGTCTCTAACCCACGACATTCACACATAATTTGCCGAGCATTTGTGTGGCCAGCTCTTCTGAGAAGCTCATCCTTTGTACCAAGACGGCAGTCACACATCACGAAGGTTACCTTTTCGGAAGGTAGCTCAGAAGCTAGTGTGATGGCATTTTCCGACCCATCACTTCCAACATACACGACGATGTAATCCAACTCCTTTACGTGTTCTCGGAGCTGGGCCCACAGTCGAGTGATCTCATTCGTGACATCATGACACTGAGCTTCGCTGCGAACTTTCGGGGCGGCTGATGACCCATGCGAACAAGGAATAATCAGAGCCTTGCAGTCTGTCGTGCCGTCGATCCATCCGGCACTAAAACCCGCTATCGAATTGTACGAGAGAAATGCTGCCTTCTTCATCTGTTTCCACCTTTCCGTCCCTGTCGGGACTTGTTTGTTTCAAAGAACTACTGTTTCGTCCTTTTGGACTCATCAGCGAGAGTACACACTCTCGGACAGAACCTGCATCGATCAAGATGCAGGTCGTAAGTTTTAATAAGTCTTACAACTTATAGGCGCAAGTGTCGCCGTTATCGCCAATTCGTACTGCCGAGCAGTTTACGAATACGGTCGATGTTCTTGCCTGGAGCCCAGACCTTACCCTTGATTAGAGTAGTCATGGCTTTCAATTGTTCATCCGGGTAACTGCTCGCAATCACGATTCGACCACCGAATGCGTTGGCGAACAACTGGTTCGCAATCCAAAGGCCTTCAAAACCCTCGGAGTCGGACAGGTGCATGTCGAGGATCACCACTTCTGGCTTTCCGTTGACAATCGCCCCAAGCGCTTCTTCACGGCTACTGGTCTGGACCTCTTTGAGGTGAGTGATCTCGGAGCCAAAGGCTTGCCGAAATTGATCGATCCAATCCTTCTTGTCATCAATGACCAGAACGGAATCGAACCGACAGTTCATCACCTCGTGAAAGTCCGACCAGTCGTAGAGGGCAAACCCTGAATCCAGTAGATGCACCGAGCTGGGTTGGAAAACCCCGATCGGTTTGAGCTCTTTTTTATCCAGAAACACCCTTGGCCCATCAACCTTGAGTCGCGTCCCCGTCGCTTCCGACAAGGCATAAGACTCGAGGGCCTGGGTATTGGTGAAATCCACCATCCCCATAAAGGCGCCGGTCGTTTTCGCCACGGCATCATTGCTCTCGATCACCGGGAACAGAATCCCATTGATAATCGTGCATTGGGTGGAGTTCACCTTGTATCCACCATTGATCACGACCGTCTTGGGCGCGCAGGTCTGAAACATGTCATGCGACATGAGTCGAACCCCGTCGAAGAACGCTCGCTCACCACCGCGGCTGGTCACCGACCTTGCGACCGGCTTCCCTTCCTTGGTGATGTCGAGGTAGGTGTACCCGCTGACGTCATGCAACTCAATGAGCTGCGTATCCGTCACAATCCGGCGCACCGTTCCCGACCGGCCATGAACACCATCAATGAACAAAATGGCGAAGTGACCAAATCCCACTGCGGTTCCGGCTACCTGCATCTTCCCGAGCACCGACTGAATCTGTTCCGGCAGCAAAGCCAGCACGAATTCGCCGATGATTTTCGAGCTTATTCCGTAGAAGTCGAATTTGTTGTAATCAAAGTTGCACTTCTGACGAAGAGCCACATTGTAATACCACCAGTCCGACAGCCAGAACATGAGCTTCTGGAAGAGCGAGAGATCTTTGGTGTCGATCGAGCCCACGATTTCATCGAAGGCCAAACCACCCAAACGCACCCGCTCGACTTCCGGAACCGCGTCCCGCTCCGTCCTGGAGCCGTACCTCGGTTCGAAAATTCCTCGCAGACCCGCCAAGTATTGCTTGATTGCCTCATCCACTTTATCGGTGCCATGAGTCTCCCCAAACAGTACCGGCAGTTCCCTGAGCTCTCGACAGACGAAACCGTTTCCGTCATGTTCAAAATGGAGCGTACCCTTCACGATCTCAATGCCGCTTGTCTTATTCATACCTCTACCTCGTTTCCTTTCTTTTTGTTTATTGTTGCCAAGAGATTTGAAAAATCAATTAATCACAAATCAAGTTCTCAAATCTCTTGGCAACTTTTTCAAAGAACTTTTCCGTTTCGTCCTTTTGGACTCATCAGCGAGAGTACACACTCTCGGACAGTACCCGCATCAATTAAGATGCGGGGTGTATTGTCAATCTCGTAACCCCCAGTCAGCTGGTCGTTCCCCTGGAGGTAAATCTCTACGAGGATTGAAGCTGTTTGGATGAAATGGTGTTGCTGGCCCCAATAAGCCACCCCCGCCTTGTATTCGGCGTGTATCATTATCCATATCTGCCATCATCCCCTCGTAGGATTGTCCACGTTCATCCGGCGAGTGATCACATAAGACTCTTCCGCATACTGGGCACGACATTTTATATCTCCTGTTGTTAATGAACTTACCTGTTTCATCCTTTCGGAATCATCAGCCGGAATACACATTCCGAGACAGTTTGGGTCTAAAAAACAGCCTCTCGGCCGTTAAATTTCAATTTCCCGCTCTTTTATTTGTAAGAGGTGCAAGTGGAAGTGCCCGGGGATGGATTTTTGTTTGTGGGTATTTTCCAGAATCATGTCGTATTTGTCGTTGATGTCTTCTTTTATCTTTGTAAACTCCCTTAGTTCTTCCTCCGTCAAGTCGTTTTCAGTGGTGTGCCTGATCGGGACAATCATGTCGTTTTTCGTGGCTATTTCGTTGTAAGGAAACTCGTTTTCAATCATCTTCCATTTCTCATAAGTTTTTATCGTCTTGGCCGTGCAGATGTAACAAGCCGGGAACTTTGGCGTTTTTTGGTAGCGTTCGTATTCCGCATGCGACGCCGGCGTTCTCAATGTTTTTACTTTTTTGAGCATTATTTATTTTTAGTTATTTTGATAATCTTTCGACCTTTATCCGTTTCGTCCTGAACGTCTAAGTGAAGGACTCATCAGGCCAAGTTTCACTTGGCGACGGAAGGCGGGGGTTCCTAATCCCCGCCGTTGTTTATAGCCCAACCCTTTGAAAGGCGGCGAGCATGGGCAGATTTTCAGTTTTTGGCAGCGTTGCCGGCGGCAGGGGTTTTGGCAGTACTCTTGTTTGGTGGATTCTGACTCCGCCTCGCGGGCCAATCCAGACCCGGTAGACTGCTCCCCGGAACTCGGCTTCAGTCTCCTGTCCGGGTTCGGTCAGTGCCGCCTCCCTTAGTAAGTTTCTGGCCCACTGTTTCCTTAGCATCAGGAAAGCAATTCGAGCGTTTCTGTCCTCACGCCAAGCCTGGTATCGACTCATGATGGGGCTGTTCATCCTCGTTCCCTCCTGTTTGGTTGGTTTATCTTCTCGAAGTGCCGTTCTTGGTCTCGGAACAGCATATATTAAAGGGAGAACTCTTGCTTGAATTTGCTCAATGTCATGTAATGTTTATTGGCTAAATCCCAAATAACCCTTATGTATCAACAATCCTTGCTGATTAAAAATGTAACTAATTATTACATTAAGAATAGATAATCAAGAAAAGGTATATTAAATACCTTAAATACTTGATTTTTTGAAGATATTTATCTATACTCTATGTAAGCTAAAATTACAGCAAAAATAACTAAATATATGGATAAAAACAAGATTTTGGAGAAAATAGGCCTGACTAAGCATGAAAGTGCCATTTACCTGGCTTTGCTGGAGATGGGAACCTCCAATATCTCCCAAATTTCCGAAAAAACTTCAATCCATCGTCCCCTGGTTTACAAGGCCCTACCCTCCCTCATGGAAAAAAAACTAGTCACTAAAACGCAAAAAATAAAAAGTGTAGTTTATGGCGCTGAACCACCCAATCGATTAGAAACTCTTTTTGACGATTTACGAATTGATTTTTTTGAAATCCTGCCGGACATGGAGGACGCCTATAATAGCAGTGAGAAAAAACCGAAGATCAGATTTCTTGAAGGAAGAGATGGAACTAAAAGAATTTTTGATGATGTGGTGCGCAGTCTTAAAAAAGGGGATGTCTTTTACCGTTACAGTTCAAACAAGGACGGTAATGAAAAAAAAGATAAATATGTGCCCAGGATTTATCGTCAAATGCGTGACGAAAAGAAATTACAGCGAGAAGTGATTACTAACGCCCAGACGGCAGTGCACAAAAGACCAAGCCTGGATCGCTTTGCAAAAATTATGCCGAACGATTTTGGTCCTTTTGAACATAATGTTACTGAGATAATCTATGGTAATAAAGTCGCTTTTATCGATTACAATACGGAAACGGTCATGATTATTGAGAGTAAGAGGATCGCCGAGTTCCAAAAGCAAATATTCCAAACTTTCTATGAGAAATTAGGCTAAGCAGTATTTATCTCTGCATCCCCTTTTCCTTATTTAGGCGATTAATTATTTCTTTAAAAGCGATATCATTAACGGTAATGATTATCGTTTCTTTGTCGACTATACTATATAGGAGAATTACATTTCCGGTTGCATCTCGAAGTTGCCGGACGTCTTTGTTAACAATCACTGTATCTTCAAATTTATCCTGCTCGGCTGTAGCTAAAGTAGTTTCTAGAGTATTGGCGTTTTCATAACCTGGCAGTTCAAATAATAGCCGAAAGTCTCTCTCCAGACTCGTTTCCCAGGAGAGCATTCCCGCAAAAGCATTTTCAAAATAGGAAGTTTTTAAAATAACAAAAGGTAAGCTTTTGTCCACGTAATACATCCCGACCATAAAGTCAGGTTCTAGGCTTCTTTTTACAATATCGGGAATTTTAAAGCCTAATAAAGTTGTAAATTCGGTCGAGGTGAGTAATCTTTTTTCTGTGCCGGAAGCCGCCGTCACGTATAAATTATAAAGATTGTCAGTTGGGATTACAGTGTCATTTAGCTTACTACTCAACGCTGCCGCAAATTTGTCTTTGGCGATGCGGCTGGTATCAATTTCATCTTTGTATTCGGCTGTAATTAAGGACGGTAATTCCTGGGTTTGCGACACCGGAATGCTGTCCTGTTTTTTTGTCAGATAAAGGAGTGTTAAACCGGCCGCCCCTGCGATAATCAAGATCACACTGAGAAAAACCGCTATTTTACTTTTTGAATAGCCATTTTTGGCGGCTGCTGTCGATGATTCTTCTCCCACTTCTCCTTCTGCAGCTTTGATTTCCCCGCGCATTTTTTCCTTTTCGGCCAAGGCGATATTAATTGAGTTCAAATGGTTATTCTCAATAGCCGACTCAATGTCGCCTTTGAATGTTCGAACTATTGATTTCGGGACGGCTGAAGTTGTGCTAGGTTCTTTTACTCCTAAAGTTATTGGCGATTGCGAAGGGTTATATCTTTGGTTATTTAAGACGCCAAAAGCTCCGCCAATCGGAGTTACGGGGCTTTGGCCTGGAATATTTTGGTAGGAATTGGTGCCTTTGAAGACTGGGTCAATCCCCACCTTAATGGGCTCAAAACTTTGGTTATTTGGGTTTTTATTTTCAGTGGGAGGCATATCTGACCTTCAGTATAACATGGCTGTCCGCAGTCTTCTACTTTATTGTTGTATTTGTGTTACAATTTGGAATATTATCAGTTTTAATTAAATTTATGATAGATAAGATTTTTTCATTTCTTTTATTATTCATCCCTATTACGGTCATTGCAGAAGTTCGGCATGCTTCACCTCTTACTTTGTTTATCCTGTCAGCTTTGGCTATTATTCCTCTAGCCAAGTTTATCGGGGAAGCCACTGAAGAGTTAGCGGTCTACACCGGCCCAGCGCTCGGTGGCTTTTTGAATGCCTCTTTTGGTAACGCTACAGAACTCATTATCGGTATCTTTGCCTTGCAATCCGGTTTGATCGAGGTTGTGAAAGCTTCCATTACCGGATCGATTATCGGCAATTTGCTTCTAGTCCTTGGTTCAGCTATTTTCTTTGGTGGTCTGAAAAAAGAAAAACAAACCTTTAACGCTACCGCTGCCAAAGCCAGCGGCTCCACCTTGTTATTGGCGATGGTTGCGTTAGTTATTCCCGCGGTTTTTCTCGTTACCTCAACTACCGCTCCTTCGGTTGTGGTTGAGAAGCTGAGTATCTCCGTTTCCTTTTTGATGATCGGTGTTTATTTGGCTAGCTTATTTTTTTCCCTTTATACTCATAAGCATTTATACACGGAGGATGTTGGGAAATACGATGGCCGTTGGAGTATCTCCAGAAGTATCTTCATCCTAGCTTTGTCCACCATCGCCGTTGCTTTTATGAGCAGGGTATTAGTCGGCTCCATCGAGCCCTTGGTGGCCAGTTTTGGTTGGACGGAATTATTTATTGGTGTGATTTTTGTGGCCATTATTGGTAACGTTGCCGAGCATACTTCGGCCATTACTGTAGCCATCAAAGGGAAAATGGACTTAGCTTTGCAGATATCTATTGGCTCAGCCACACAAATCATTATGCTCGTGGCCCCAGTCTTAGTTTTGATTAGTTTATTTTTCCAGAATCAAATGAATCTAGTCTTCAACACATTTGAGCTGGTAGCTATCATCTTCTCAGTCTTTATTGTTAACTCTATTATTGAAGACGGTGAGAGTAATTGGTTTGAAGGCGCTCAGCTCTTAGTGGCTTATTTCATTATGGCCGTGGCCTTTTATTTCCATCAATAGATTTAAAAAACCTCAGGAAGTTCCGGAGGTTTTTTAATTTGAATTATTTTATTTTCCCATCTTTCTCTTAGCCCAGTCTGGATCCGCCAATTTGATAGACAGACTGACACGACCTCTTTCCGGGTCAACCTCCTTAACTATTACGGGTACTTTATCACCAACTTTTAAGATTGAACCAACTACGTCAACTCTGAACGGCGCAATCTCGGAAACGTGAACCAATCCTTCAGTATCACCTTGCAGGCGGACAAAGGCACCAAAGTCCGCAATCTTGGTGACAACACCCTCATATCTTTCACCTGGCTTGTATTCGTGGGTTAAAGCTTCAATCACCGCTTTGGCTTTTTCGGCCGAACCATTCTTACCGGTACAATAAACCGTGCCATCATCTTCAATATCAATATCGGCCCCGGTCTTTTCTTTTATTTCTTTAATAATTTTTCCACCAGAACCAATCACTCCGCCAATCTGGTCTGGTCGAATTTTTAACACTAAGATTTTTGGCGCGTTGACGGAAATATCTTTTCGTACTTCCGGAATGGCGGCCAAGATAACATCCAAGATTTTTAGTCTGGCTATTTTTGCTTTTTCAAAAGCTTCCGCTAAAGCAGGAATCGGTACACCGCTGACTTTTACGTCCATTTGGATGGCGGTCACACCGTTCTTTGTTCCGGCCACTTTAAAATCCATATCACCGTAATGATCTTCTGGTCCTTGAATATCAGTGAGTACTTTGTAATTACCTTTATCATCCATCATGAGACCCGAAGCGATACCGGCGACTGGAGCTTTGATTGGCACGCCACCATCCATCAAAGCGATGGTGGAGGCGCAGACGGAACCCATAGAAGTAGAACCGTTTGAGGACATGGCTTCCGAGACGAGTCTAACGGTATAAGGGAAAACGGAATTCTTTGGGATCATTGGCAGTAAAGCTTTTTCGGCTAAGGCGCCGTGACCGATCATTCTTCTATTTGTACCACCCATCTTACCGGTCTCACCCGTAGAGTACGGTGGGAAGTTGTAATGATGCATAAATCTTTTGGCTTCCGTGCTTTCTTCCATCCCATCAATTATCTGGGCGTCAGACGGGCCGCCTAAAGTCAAAGCGGTCAGGATGTGGGTACCGCCGCGGTAGAAGATACCGGAACCGTGCAAGATTGGGGAAATGCCACCGGCCTGGGCAAACAAAGGACGAATCTCATCAATGCCTCGGCCGTCAGCTCGTTTGTTATTTTTCAAAACTTGCTCGTGAATCAAGGCGTCCACTTTTTCCTCGAATAAATGTTCCGAAAAAGAAGATTTTACTTCTGGATATTTTTCGGCAGCCAGCTGCATCCAGATATCCATGATCTCCCCTATTTTTGAGCCGCCAGGGATACCGCTCATTACGTAGTTTTCTAGTTTTGGTTCAATTTCAGAAGTGAAAAGATCTTTTATTTCTTCAGGCATGACTGGAGCTGGCAGAGAAATCTTTGGCACGCCAATTTCGGCGATAACCGTTTTCTGCCAAGCATTTATTTTTTCAATTTCCTCTGACGCCTTTTTCATTGCCTCCATAATCACGTTTTCCTGGGCTTCATCACCACCAAGTTCGATCATGTTTATGTTTCCATCTTTACCGCAGGCAATTAAGTCGATTTCAAAATTTTCATTTTCTCTTTCGGTATAGGTTGGGTTTATCTCAAAGCCGTCCGTCTTGTGCTTGCCAATTCTGACCGCGGAGACCGGGCCATGGAAAGGAATCTTGGACACGCCAAGAGCGAGGGAGGCGGCGACAACACCAAGTACATCCGGATCATCCTCATCAATGGAAAGAATGGTTATTACCACTTGCATCTCATTCCGTATCCACTGATCAAAGAGTGGACGAATGGTACGGTCCACTACGCGGCCAGTTAAGATGGCCTCATCAGACGGCTTACCTTCCCTTTTCATAAAACGACTGCCCAGAATTTGACCGGAAGCGTAAAACTTTTCTTCATAGTCTACGGTCAAAGGCAAATAATCTTTACTAATCTCATCCTTACTTATAACGGCGGTGGCCAAAATCACCGTGTTGCCATATCTTAATAAACAGGAACCATGTGCATTTTCTACTAGGTCGTTGAACTCCGCGGTCAATTTCTTGCCGTTAAGCTCCATTGAAAACTCTCTTTTAATCATTTGATTTTACGAAATTATATCGCGCAACCGTCCATTAAAGCGCGATACTCTTTCTAAATTAGATTTACCGTCAAATTTCAGATTAGAACATATGTTCCAAACTGCTTATTTGAAGGCAAATCGCTAATAAATTAATAAAACTTTCAATTTTAGAGTAGCACAAATGAAATAAAAAAAACAGGTCGGGTACACCGCGTGCCCGACCACCCCGATTCAAACCTTTCGATTCATTGTCCTGAAGGTTCTCTGTGCTCTGTTTCGAGGTAGATTTCCCGTGAGTATCTGTTTTACCTCCGTAACTGCTTCCTTGCTCAAAGTTTTTGCTTGAACGCGACAGATGTGACAATCTTGTCGCGTCAGACCGTGTTTACAGGGTTTTACTGCACCAAATAAGCTCATTCACACTTCCTCCTTGTTTGTACTTCTTCTGTCTAAAGCCTACCAAAAAGGGTAAATTTTGCAAGAAAAATTTAACTATTCTTAGTCTGTTATTGACAAAAATATTTATTCATGTAATCTTATTATAGACCTAGGCTATTTGAGCGAGACAAGAGGAGAGGAGTTCACCAATGAAAAAACGTGGAAACCGAATTGAATATGGTGTTCAATTTATTTGGGATAACCATTACTGGCATACCGTGCCTTCGGAGACGATACAGAAGGTTCGTGTCATTCCGTCAAAGACCGAAGGTGGCGTCTGGGAAGTTGTCGAGGCTACCGGCCAGACGCACGAGTTGACTGGCGACGACATTGAGGCGAGGGCCTTTTCCGTCGCTGTTGCGTTTGCCGAACAAAAAGCCCACTAGACTATCTAGGGAAGGATACCAAAATCCCCACGGAGCCAACGGCACCGTGGGGATTTCAATTTTTAGGTTTCTACCTCCTCACTCCTACCGGTCCTAAAAGATATTTTCTGGGATTGATATCTAAATCCATAAAACCATCCACCGCTTCAATCAGTTTGGCGGACGAACTCTTACCGAAGCAGATAGCTTCTACCTGGCAACCTTCGTTCATCTTTAAGTACTCCACGAGCGGAACAAAATCCCCATCACCGGAAACTATGATGACAGTATCAAGCTTGGGCGCCATTTTAATGGCGTCCACGGCCAGACCAACATCCCAGTCCGCCTTTTTGGCACCACCGGCAAATATTTGCAAGTCTTTGGTTTTGGTTTCTATCCCCGCCTTGGTTAAGGCTTCAAAAAAGCTTTTTTCATCACCACTTTCGGTGGTAATAACATAGGCAATAGCTCTGATTAGCGAGCGTTCGGCCAATGCTTCTTTGACTACTTGAGCAAAATTAACCTTGGCACCGTATAAATTCTTGGCGCAATGATATAGATTCTGAGTATCGATAAAAATACCAACTCTTTGATCTTTGTGTTTAATTAACATATAAAAATATAATTAATTTTTATTAAAATTCGACCTGTGGCAATTATACCACAAAAAAATCAGTCCGAGCTGGACTGATTTTTTTGTTTTACAATCCTAATTTCTTGACCAGAGAAGCATAACGCTTCGGGTTCTTCTTTTCCAAATACTTCAAATGAGTTCGGCGGTCAGCCACCATCCCTAGAAGACCGCGACGGGAGTGATTATCTTTTGGATTCTTCTTCAAATGAGCGGCTAATTCATCAATTCTCTTGCTCAAAACAGCCACTTGGACCTCGGTCGAACCGGTATCCGTAGCGTGTACAGCCACTTCCTTGATAACCTTAGCTTTTTTGTTCTTTGTAAGCATTGGCAGAGTCTAGCACATCTTCCTGTAAAATGCAAGGGGCTATTTGTTAAGCTCCTTTCTAATCCTCTGAAGCCTTACTTTTTCATCTTCCTCTCTTTCCTCTTTCTTTATATCCCCAAACAAAGCCAGGGTCTTTTTTAGGTCTTCAATCTGCTTCTTATTCAGCTCATTCATTATTTTGATATAGGAAATAGCCATATTTGCCACTACTTCTCCTTTGTCTACCTTGGAGACTTTACCCAAGTTTTTAATCATATCATCAGCCAGTTTGGTGCGGTTGCTTGTATCAAGCTTTATATTTTTCATTTCTTTACAATTTATTAGTTAATATGAATGCCTTAGCTTTAATACTGATGACCGGATCATTACATCTTTTTGCCACTTCGACCAAAGCTTCTTTTATTGTTTTTCTAACCCCATCCCCCTCCTTCGAACCTATTCTTGTTTTTTCCAGGATCCCTTTTAGAGCTTTTTCAATATTAGTAAATGGACCCTTGGTTTTTTTGTTAAGTTCAAAAGCATTCTTAATCTGAGCCAGAACAATCTCCTGGGCTCGCTTATCAATTTCTGCCTGCAGCACTGCCAGTTCGTCCTCACCCAAGAAACTTAAACCGTCACCTTGCGCCACTGCTCTTTCTGCTTTCTCCAACAGGTCTTGCGCTTTTTCCGTCGAGCTCAAATCAAAGTTTTTGTTGGACAAGACATTTCGGATGGTTTTTTTGATCGTCTGGCCGGCCCCCTCGGAAATACCTTCTATCTTCATCAGCTCAGCGGCCAGTCTCTCCTTAAATATTTCATAAATAAAAGTTTCGCCACCAATTTTTCCGTCAAGCGCTCCAATTTGCGCAGATTTTTCCTTTTGTTCCAGCATTTTTTCCAAAAATTTTCCAACCGAGGCACTGGAATATTTTTCGCCGGTGATCTTCTCGATTTTACCCCGTGCTTCTTCCTTATTTTTTACATTTTCAGCAGAGCGGATCCTGGTTAATTGATAGAGAGCATAAGGAACATCGGCAAAAAAGAGTTTTAGTCCTATAACCCCGCCGCGGTAAATATCGCGCCAAATCCGTCCACTGCCAGAGTCTTTTGCGGAGTCCTCCTTCATTATTTCAAATATTTTTCCGGTTGAAGCAAACTGAGAGAGAATCTTTCGTCCGACGGGGCCGATAAAGCTGGCGTCAATCGGGGTATATAAAGCTTCGAGGTCGGCCTCTTCGGGGGTAGTCACTTTTCCTAATGGCAGGCTGGCGGTTATTTCCTTCACTTGTTCCTGTAATTGGGCAATCTCATTCCTTCCGTCTACCAGAGTATCTAATTGTTTCTTGTGTGCTAGTAGTATTTCTGGATCCTCATAATTTTTAGAGTTCAAATAATCATCAAGGCAAGAGACTGATTCGGCGTCTCCCACTCCCACCACATCATTCAGGCCCTCAATAACTATTCCTTTGAGTCCTTTAGAAACTTGTTCTTTGACTTGGAAGGCCTCGTACATTTTCAGTATCGCCTCAGCGTTGTTGGTATCCTCAATATCAAATTTCTTATCCGGATTTTTTGCCAGAAATTCTAGGAAACCGGGCGTATCAAAAGCTTTGTTTAAACCTTCAATCTTGTCGTCAGCGAGATCTATTTTTTCGGCGGTGCTTTCTTCGGGAGTTTCTTCCTCTTGTGCTCTTGTCTCTCCGGTGGTTTCTTCCGCCCCTTCTTTTTTTGTCTCCACCCCCAAGGATTTTTTCAAATATTCTTTGGCGGTATCTTCATCGGCGCCGAATTTACTCATAATTGCGCGGACACTCATGTTGTCCGGTGATTGATTGATAAAAGCCAATACCGCTTCAGCCGTCACCGGTTCAGGAGTAGCCTCGGCTTGCTTTCTTTCAGCTTCTCCCGGTTCCTCAACCCTTCCTTTCTTTTGAGGGGAGACAAGTTCTCCTAATCCCAATATCTCAATTACTTTTGCTTTCAGACTATATTTTTCAGGTAATTGGCCTAATAAAAACAGCAACTCTTTCTTGATTTGGGCTATTTCCGGTGTTTGTTCTGTCCCAGCTTCCTTGGCTTTGGAATAAATCGAAGCGTCATGTTCAACATTTTGCAGGTAACCCTTACGCATTGGTACTTCTGAGAACGTACCTTGGTCATCTATTAATCCGCCAGCTTGTTCTACCAAGGTGATTATCTCCGCCATACTTTTTGCGTCTTTGATTTTATTTAAACTTTCCACGTCCGTTTCTTTTTGCTCCCCCCGCCGGTCTGTTTTTTCTTTGATTGGCGCTGCCTCCTTATATTTTCTCTCCTGTTTCAGGATCTTTACAACGGTTTCTCTTAACCCGTAACTTTCAGAGAGCCTATCGATAAGGTCTGCCGCTATTTTTACCTTCGGATCGCCAACTTTCTTGTTGATTTGCTCCAATGTATCCAGGATGAGCGTATAATAGCTTCTGTCTTCTTCTTTTTTCTCATTGTCATAAGCTTTCCGCACGCGCTCTAGTATACCGGCGACTGTTTGTTCCTGGCTGATACCGGCTAGAATATCCAAAGGATTCTCCTTTTGTTCGGTGCCAACTCTTACCGGTTCGGCCGCCGGTGGCGGAGCCTGTGTCACATCTTTTGGTTGAGCAAGATCTTCCAGCGCCCTAGCTAACGTGTCATCAGTTGAACCTGGATTTTGAGCAGTCTCTGCCGCGGCCGCGCTTGCAAGGCGAAGCTTCCTCTTTCCTTTGTTAGGCACACCGAGTAATGCCTCGTCTGATGGCGGAGTTTCTTGTTGAGGACCGGTTCCTTGCGCAGAACTTTCAATAGTCATATATTTTTAATTTATTCTAATAATATTCTATATAATAGCACATTAAAAATTTAAAAACACAAATTATTGTGCAACATGATATAATTAGTACCATGAGTAACAATTTGAATGAACTCAAAACTCGATTCCTGGAATATATTGAAATTGAAAAAGGGCGAGCGCTCAAAACCGTCGATCGGTACGACCGTTATCTGAGCTTATTCCTGAGTCAGACCAAGCTCACTGACCCCAAAGATATTACCAATGAAAAAGTACGTGACTTTCGTCTCTGGCTGAACCGGCGGCCTGGAGCCAAGGCTTATCACTCCTTTGGTGAGCAGGGGCAAGCCGGTGGGAGCCTAAGCCGAAAAACCCAGAACTATTACCTGATTGCCCTACGTGTCTTTCTTAAGTTCTTGGCGCGCCGAGGCGTCACTTCCCTCCCTGCCGATAATATTGAATTAGCCAAAGTGGGTGAACGTTCCATTGACCTGATTTCCCTAAAAGAGCTGCAGCGCTTGCTTGATGCGCCTAATCAGGAAGAAAATCCGGAACGCCGTTTCCGAGATCGGGCTATCTTAGAGTTGCTTTTCTCTACCGGCTTGCGTGTAGCCGAGCTGTGTTCCCTGGGCCGAGATTTGGATATAAAACTGGATGAATTTTCCATTCGGGGCAAAGGCGGTAAAGTCCGCGTGGTTTTTCTATCCGATGAAGCCAAAGACGCCATCCGACAATATTTGGCTCTACGTAAGGATATGTCTGACGCTTTGTTTGTTCCCGTGAGCGGAGTGCGAGAATATCAAAGAAAGCCCGCCAAACTTCGGGGCGGAGCGGAAATAAACAAAGGTCTGACCACTGTCTCCATCGAAAGAATTGTTAAACGCTATGCGACGATTGCTGGCATTACCAAAAAAGTCACTCCCCACGTTATCCGGCACGTTTTTGCCACTGATTTGCTTAGTAATGGGGCAGATTTGCGCTCCGTGCAAAGCATGCTTGGCCACTCCAGCATCATGACCACCCAGATTTATACCCATGTGACGGACAAGCACCTCCGCGACATCCACAAAAAGTTTCATAATAAAGGCTAAGGATTTGTGCTATTATTAACGTATGAAACTTTTATCCTGGAACGTAAATGGTTTGCGGGCCGTGTATAAAAAAGATAAATGGAATCAGCTGTTTGAGCTTGACCCTGACATTATCTGCTTGCAGGAAACAAAAGCACACCCGGATGATTTGCCCGAAGAACTGCGTCATCCAGCCGGTTATTTTTCCTATTTTGATCATTCTAAAATGCGTAAAGGTTATAGCGGCGTGGCTATTTACAGCAAAATTAAGCCGGATAAGGTGGAAGATGCTATGGGTAAGTTTGATTTAGACCAAGAAGGAAGGTTTCTGGCTGCTTTTTTCGGAAAGATGGTGGTTATCACCTGTTATTTTCCAAACGGTGGTGGGGGGCCTGAACGCTTGGCTTTCAAGCTGGAATTCTACAAAGAATTTTTTAATTATATTGAGAATTTACAAAAGAAAGGTTTCTCGGTGATCTTCTGCGGGGACGTGAACACGGCGCACAATGAAATTGATTTGGCTCGGCCAAAAGAAAACGAAGAGAATACCGGTTTTTTGCGAATCGAGCGGGACTGGTTGGATAAAGTTATTTCTAACGGTTACGTGGATACTTTTCGTTATCTGTACCCAACCGAAGTAAAATATTCCTGGTGGGATATGAAGACTTTTGCCCGGGACCGGAATGTGGGTTGGCGTTTGGATTATTTTTTTATCTCCCCCAACCTTCTTTCTCGTCTCAAATCTGCTAAAATACTCGAAAATATTTTCGGCTCTGATCATTGTCCGGTCTGGTTGGAACTCAAATAAATTATTGGAGTTGTTGAAGTTAATTACCGAAGACGTTTTTTGTAAAAGAGACAAACTTGGGAAAATAATCCGTAACTACCGGCAACATTAATCTCTCCGTCGGGTAATAATCATCGGTCAAAATTATGGCTCTAGGATCGAGATATTTTTGCGGTTCGCTAATTAACTTTTGGGCTAAAAACGGATTCATTCCCCGACCGAGTATTTCTACCAAGTCTGTTCCGTTTCTTTTAATATTGTCATTCACGCCCAAGATGGTGATACTTTGGATTTCTTCTGGGCTGTTGCCAAAAGAAAAAATATAATAGTTGCCAAAAGTTTGGGTAAAAGTGTTCAGGATGCTTTTGAATAAAATAGATTTTTCTCCCGTGAGAGAGCCAATAAAATTAATCGCGTATATTCCGCCACTCGAAAGATGGTTTTTGACTTCGGTATTCCACTCTTTGGTCAATAGATGGCCGGGGACGGAGATGAAAGAGTTATAAGCATCACCATAAATTAGGTCGTAGGTTGCTTTGTCTTTTTTTATCAGGTAGCGGGCGTCCCCGATCGTGGTGTGTATCTTCTGCGGATTGAGGTTAAAGTACTTTTCGGCAAGCTTTGGCACTGCGGGATCTATCTCCCACACTTTTACACTTGAGTCAGAATAAAAGCTTGCCAGATTTTTTGGCAAGGTGTAGGCACCACCGCCGATTACTAAAATATTTTTTAAATCATTCTTAAAGACACTAAAAGCTGGGTATATTTCCGTGTAGAAATTTGGGATGGTATTTTTTGTTTCCAGACTGTGAGAATCAAAGTCTAAAAAAAAACCTCTCGTCTGACCCACACCCGGATAATTAAAATCAACTACTCTGGCCTTGTAATAGGCCGTTTCTTTTTCAAACAGGATATTCTTGTCCGAGATTTTTATTCCGGCCTGGATAGCCAGAGCTGTAACTATAAATAAAATCATAATGGCAGACAGATAAATTAAATCCTTGTTTTTTCCAATAATGCAGAAAACTAAAGCCAGGATGGCCAGGGTTAGGGAGATAAGAAAAATTGTCTCCGCGCTACCCACGTAAGAAATAAGAAAAAAACCGGTCAGAAATACCCCCAAAATACTCCCCAAAGACCAGGACGAGGATAAAAGGCCGTATTCAGCGCCGATGTGGGAAAAATCTTTGGCGTATTCTTTCAAGATAATTGGTTGGATTCCGCCAAGAATAATTGCCGGCATTAAAAAAAGATAGGACACTAAAATTAGTGACAGAACCCCGATTGAATTAAGATTGTTTATTAGCCAGAGGGTGTGGGCGGCCAGGTAGTTCACAATAAAGACCGTGATGGAGGCGGAAATAAAAGTCAAGCCAAGAATAGGTTTATCAGAATATTTATCCGAGATTTTTCCGCCCAAGTAACTGCCGATGGCCAAGCCTAAGAGTATGACTCCAATGACGGCGGTCCAGGTAAAAATAGAACTACCAATCAGTGGGGCAATTATCCGGGAAGCAGTCAGTTCTACTGTCATCAAAGAAAAACCGGCAATAAAAGAGGCCAAGACAAAAATATTTCTTTTCTGAAAAAATAATCTCGAGGCTTTCATCTTTCAAGTCTAGCACACTCCAAACTTTTTTCGTATAGAAAACCCCGAGCATTTCTGCTCGGGGGGTGTTATCCGGCTACGCATTTCCGCGCAACATTCGGTTGATGAAGCCGTGGGTTTCCTGCCGAGGGATTCCCAACATCGCCTCCACCAGCACTGCCACCTTCTCGGCCTTCAGTTCGTTCTCCGGAATCTGAAGCGCGGCGGCCAACTGTGGCAGATGTTTCTCGGGGATTTCCCCGCGGCATTCCCACTGTCGGTAAGTATCGAGCTTGACTCCCACCAGCCTCGCTACCTCGCAGGGTTCAAAGCCAAGACGGATCCGGCGTTCCTGCAAGAAATTCGACGAGAACTTAATCTTAGGCATAGCTTCTCTCCTTCTGCTGTTTTGTTTCTAATTTTCCCGAAAGATCTTTTCTGTTTCATCCTGAACGCCTAAGCGAAGGACTCATCAGCGAGAGAACATACTCCCGTACAGACAGATTTTATTTTTGAGTATCTGGAACTCAAGATTGTTTTATGGGTTGACAATCAACCTTGGCAAAATGCGAAGTCTCCAGTTTCATGGAAAGAGAGGCCCCCTCTCCTTTGACCGCATCGACTGGAACCATTTCCACTCCGGCAATCCACCATTTAACTCCGTGAGCCAGCAAATACTCGCGGACTTTCCCTGTAGGCAGAGAGTACTGGACGAAGACTTCACCTTCTTTGAAATGCGATCTGCCAGCCATAAAACTGCGGTTAGCGGCATAGTGTCGCCCATTTTTCAAAGTTACTGTGTCATCCCCCGGCCGCCAGCCCCAAACATTTCTTAAGTGCTCGAGGTTGTTCATCCGTCGTCTGGCGTAAACTTGGCTGTTCCTTCGGACGGCTTTTTCGATAATCAATCCAAATTTCGCCGCCAGTAAATACGCCTGAGTCTGACGCAGACCGGTCACGCCCATGATCCCCCGCACTCCACCCAAGGTATGGAAAGCTTCCACGATCTCCGACCGGTAGTCATCCCACTTCTTGGCCTCCTTGGGCAGGGTGACAGCGAATTCTTTTTTCACTGACAACTTGCCTTTGCCGATTTTGCTTGAAAACATATTAGCTCCCTTTGTTTGAAAGATCTTTTCTGTTTCATCCTGAACGCCTAAGCGAAGGACTCATCAGCGAGAGAACATACTCCCGTACAGAAACGAGAGGGGGCAGAATGTTGGTCAGACATAATGCTACCCTCTCGAGAGATGATCAAACCGTTTTTGTAAAGCTGGGGCCCACAATGGAGCCACACAATCTTCACATCAGGCTTGAACTATCGGCATCTCTATGTCGTGCAGGTTGAGGGTGACCCATTGCCCCTATCAGAGACTGATCTCTGCTCCGAACCTTATACTATTCGGTTACCGGCTCGCGAAAACCGGTGAACAAAAGACGTCCAACCCCTGCAAGAGTCCTGCGTCTAGATTAAAAATCAGGTAATAATTTCTAATCTAGACGCAGGACAAATATTTATTCTCAAAGATCTTTTCTGTTTCGCTCTTTTGAGCTCATCAGTCACGACACACATCGTGAGACAGACCCGAATACCTTGCGTATTCGGATGATTAACGTGATTTTTTTCACGGATTTTACTTTCGGGACATTATGTAGAGTGATGTGCCCGTAGTCGCTTCTGTTCCAAAGGTAGTTTTCTCTACCTCGTCCGGTTCATGGCGATCTGTCTCTCAGATCTCCCGGAAGCTAGTAGTCGTTCACCTCTTCGATGGTTCGAAACGGCCGGTGGCGTTTATTTTGGGTATAATCCCACTGGCCGTGCTTGTTCCACTTTCGAGAAAGTGTGAGTAAGCGGCTGCGCTCTTTTTTGGAGAGGCGGCGTTTCGTACCGTCGGCGAACTTTAGAGTTCTCACTGGAAGAAAGGATTCAACTTTATACCCCCAGTGATAATTCGCAAAGAGGACCCGGTCATTTACCGTGTTTCCCGTGACTGGTGGAAATCCCGGGAAAGCGACTGTTGCGTGACCATAACTGGTACTCATTTATTCCCTTTCGTTGAGTTTTGTCTATGGTTAATGTTTGAAAAATTGCGCAGCTGGACTTTACTAACCTTGACCCCTGACCGGAGTAAAGGCCCCTATATCCATGAAATGTGTAAGCGAACGGCACCGCCCGTTTAGAAAGAGGCAATTTGCTCCTTCTGTCGGTTACACACCCCGTATTCTTTCCAGAAGGCGCTTCGTCGGTAAACGAAGTTTGGTCATGCCCTCCTTCGGCAACAGGAAAACTTTTCCTGAGGTGAAAGAATTGTCGGTAGCCCTATACCCAACCCAACCTAGGATGTCAAGTTGATGAGTTTAGGGACCGCACATACATGCTAGGGTGTCTGCGCACACCTGCACCGGATCAATCTGAAATAATTTCAGAACAATCCGGCGCAGGTGTTATTTTCATTTTCTCAAAGATCTTTTCCGTTTCGTCCTGAACGTCTAAGTGAAGGACTCATCAGGCAAGATACATATCTTGCGACGGATAGACGGGTAGAACATCTACCCGCCGTTGTTTGTTTCAGTTTCAGGATGGTTTACTCCACCCTTTCGCTGGTCTTACTCGAAGATGTATTCGAGCAATCTCCATAACCAGCTTTTTCTATGTTCTTCTCCGAGGGCCATTCGTTCAACCCGGAGTGCTGTTCTCTCTTGTCGTAGTCTGAGCCAGTGCATGTTGTTCTCCTTCCAGTTCTTCCCTTATCCTGCAAGCCAGCGGACTTTTTCGGTAGAGATCTTCAAGATCTGCTTGGAAATCTCTCCTGCACGCGCTGCACTGAATCCGTGGATTGGCAATTACCAACCGGTAACTCTTCCTCGGACTTTGGTGTGGTGAGTTTTTGTGCCCACAATGTATACACACAAAGTAGACTTTTTTGAAAACCATACCCACCTCCTATTTGAGAGAACTTTTTGCTTTCTGATGTAAGTATACTCATATTCACATTTTTGTCAAGTAAGAATGACATTTTCTTTTTTAAAAACCAAAAAAAGGCCTATAAATAAAGCTAAAATATAGTATATAATGTCAATGAGTATAAACATAATATACTAAATTTTGACATATATTTAGCATGTTTTGTGGTATTTTTAGTCTGTTTTTAGTCAAAAACATATAATTTTGCCCTATTTGTTAAAATAACCTTATAAATAGGGCATATTTTGACACAGTGGTGCATAAAATGGCTAAAAACGTCAAAATTACTTGACAATTAATTTCAATCTGCTATACTTTCTGGCAGAGGCTTTTTGAACAGCGAGTAGTTAACAACCAAATTGGGAGGCAATATGCACGATTAAACAGCCAAGCTGGCCTCCCCCTTACGTGTTAAGGGGGATGAGGCGCAGATGGCTGTGCTCGGGGCTCAATTATATGAGCTAAACAGAAAGAGAGGAACTGGTATGTTTGACTAAACATAGATAGATCGTAAGTCGGTAAAATTCGTTTTTTTTGAGGTTCTCGTCATGGGAGTCTCAGAGCGAACTGCGTGAAAACGCTTAAAGGGGGTTCAGGGTGACACGTCGTCTCCTGAACCCCCTTTCTTATTGTATCTCTAAGCGAGCGCACTATTGTTTGTTGTTTGTTAAGTCGTGAATCACTCTGATTAAACTTTTTAAGGTTTCAGCCAAATCGGTGCTTTGAATGTATATCCCCGCCAGTTTTTTATTCAAGGTTGTAATTATGGTCTTATCTTTGTAGACAGAGATATCGCAGTTTATCGGATATTTGCTACCGTCAATTTTTACTCTAGTTGATGTTTCATCACTGGGTATTTCCCCTTTTGAATAGGTGTATACGGAGAAGCCTTTGATCTTTCTGTCAATCCTTTTATGCTTAAACTTAGCCGTTTCTTCGTTTTTTAGCACATCATCAACCAAATCTTTGGAATAAATCATATAGGCCTTTTCTTGTGGCTCCGGATCCTTAAAAATATCCTCATTAATGCTGATTACTCCCTCTTTACCCTCAAAATATTTTACAACCGGCCTCTCGCCCATTTCTCGCCTGGTACTTTTTAATTGGGGTATGATGTCCTTCATTTTCTTGGAATTTTCTTCCAAAAGAATTTTTTGTCTTTCAATGTATGTTTCCAAGCGGTCCGGAGATTCCGCTTGATAGTGAACTTTAGTGTTGGTGGTTGTTTCGCTGACCAAGCCTTTCTCCGATAATGACTTGATTACCGGATAAATTGTTGTTCTATTAATTTTTGTTTTTTTGGCAATTTCCAATATCGAAAAACTGTCACCTTGTAAAAGGGCTAAATATACCTCCGCTTCTTTTTCACTTAAACCAATTTCTTTTAAATATTTATCAAACATTTTATATTTTTATTAGTCTCGATTATATCATAATGCTAAATAATTTGTGTAATATTATTTTGACAGATATTATATTTTGCAAAATAGCCTTATCCTGTATATGTTTTTTTGATGTCCTTTATAAAGGACATTCACGAAAAAGTTATCCACAGGTTGAAGGTTAAATGTCCTTTACATGTCTTTTAGATAGATTATAATGATACCAGACCAACACCGAAGACAAAAATGTAGGCAAACATCTTTTGCCAACTAGTCATCAAGTGTTGAAGAAAAATTTGTTCTTTCGCAGAAAAAATGACATCTGATCAATGTCACACATATCGAAGCTCGGTACCAAAATATACAAAACATATGGGCCGGCCTTCAAACCGTTCCCAATTGTTTTTCTTAACCGACTTTTGAAAGACCACTTAGGAGCGGTTTTTTAATTCCCTATTTCACCCAGTACTTTTTTCTTATATCCTCAATTTTCTTCTCCTCTTCCTTTTCTTTAGTTTCTTTGCCGGAATCCCCAAGCTTTTTAAGTTCTAAGGCATCTAATTTCACTAATTCTTTACTTCTTTTGTTTAAATACTCTTCCGTGTTTAAGGCTGGGTTTTCTAACACTTCTTCCAAAAGAGCGTGCAAAATATAGCCTATTTTGGGTCCGGGCTTTTCTTGAGTAACTTCCATTAGTTTCTGACCGTCAATTTTAAGCATCCCCACAGATACTGGATCGGTCATCGCTTCTTCTACCATTGAATGATATTTTCTAAGGCGGTATGGGCTTTCTTTTGGTCTGCCCATGCCCATTCTGTCAGCACCACGTAAGTTCATCAGGTCCCAAATATTGTCTCTCCCCACACTGGATATTATGCGTCTGACTGCCGATAAGGAAATTTGTTCAGTATCCGCAAAGAACATATGCCACCGAACTAGCTTGGTAACTTTTTCAATCACTTTCTTAGGGAATCTTAGCTCCGTTAAAATTTTAGCTACCATTTTAGAACCCACTACTTCATGCCCGTAAAAAGTCCAAAGGTTTTGTGCCTCGTCTCGCCTTCTGGTGCTGGGTTTGCCGATATCATGGAAAAGGGCTGCCAATCTCAACTCTAAGGAGTATTTTTTATCGGCGGTATGCTGTAAAGCCCGTAAGCTGTGTTCGTAGACATCATAAATATGGGACCGACTTTGTTCAATACTCACCATTATTTCTATCTCTGGTGAAATATATGGCAAAATACCCACCTTGCGACAGAAAATCAGCCCATCCATGGGGTGGTCAGACATAACTATCTTTTCAAATTCATCCCGAATCCTTTCCTTAGCGATTTTTTTTAGTAAAGAAACGTTGTTAATTATGGCTTTTTCCGTGTTTTTATCAATTTTAAAACCTATTTCTGTGGCTATTCTGACTGCGCGTAGAATTCTAAGGCCGTCTTCGTTGAATCTGTCATGAGCCTCCCCCACGGTTCGGATGATCTTATTATTTATGTCCTCGTGTCCGTTATAATAATCTAGGCAGTCTCCTTTTTTACCGGTTTTATCAATATCTAAGGCAATAGCATTAATTGTAAAATCCCTTCTTTGTAAGTCTTCTTCCAAGTTTTTACTAAAAGTGACGTGATCAGGGCGCCTATTATCAGAATACTCTGCTTCCAGACGATATGGTGTCACTTCAATCACTTTTAAGGTCTCATCTTTGCACTCTTCATTTACAATTCCTACGGTGCCATAATTGTTTTCATAGAAAGTATCTTTAAATAAAGGGATTATCTCCTCTGGTGTGGCGTTGGTCGTTACGTCCCAATCTTTTGGTTTCCTGCTAAGTAGGATATCTCGAACACAACCACCAATTAAATACGCCTCAAAACCCTTGTTTTTCAAGGTATTTACGACAAATAACACTTCTTCCGGAAGATTTAACTTTTTTACCTCGTACTTATTTAGAGTCATCTAATTTTTTGCGCCCCCAGTAGGACTCGAACCCACAATAACGGTTCCGAAGACCGTTGTGATATCCATTTCACCATGGGAGCGGATAAATGATTAATAAAACTATTCGGAGTGCGGGCAGGGAGAATCGGACTCCCGTCTGATCCTTGGCAAGGACCTGTTCTACCACTAAACCATGCCCGCATTGGTACACCAACTTTTACTGAAGGTGACCAACCTATCATATACGAAAACAATTTTTTTTACAAATTTTTCTATCGATAAAATAATTCGTGCTATACTAAACGCAGGATTTCTTAAAAGACGGTTAAGTTTTTTACGGACAAATTTCAACACGTTTTTTGAAATACGTGAGAAAAAGTTCATTTTGACTTTATTTATAAACACCATTCGGATATGGAACTGTGGATAACTATGGGGATATGTTGATAAAAGACGTCTTTTATTAATTATTCATTAATAAGATATTTTAGACAGAAAGATTCGTCTTTGATAATATACGGCTATAAATAAGGTTATATTTAATAGACAGAATTACGTAACACTGCTCCGGTCTTATAAATAGTGTATTTAGTTTCACGTGAAACAAGGTTACATCTGAAACACAAAAGTATGGACAAAAACCAAAAAACAATAGAAGCGTATGATAAAAATGCACAGTTTTACTCTGATAAGTTTGATAGTTATGGTATCAGGATTGAAGATGTTGACCGTGCTTTAAAATTAAATGAATCCAGATCAAATAAAGTACTGGAACTTGGTTGTGGAAGCGGGCGTGATGCCGAATATATTGTTTCAAAGGTGGGAGTCAACAATTATGTCGGTATTGATGCTTCTCTAGGCTTAATTAAATTTGCTAGACAAAAAGTGCCACAAGCAGTCTTTCAGGTGAAAGATATGCGTGACTTGAGTGATGTTTCAGATGAAACATTTGGAATTATCTTTAGTTTTGCTTCTGTGTTACACCTGAAACGTGAGGAATTGGCTCGTCTGGTAGTTGATTGCTATAGAATCCTTAAAATTGGTGGTATTTTGTATATGGGGACTAAATTTGGACAGTATAGGGAGGAACACATAAAGAATATGAGTGATGATAAATATTACTATTTTTATACTCTGGAGGATATAGAAAAGCTCTGCCCATATATATTTTTTGTAATATACAAGAATGTCCAGGATATCAGTGGCCAATCGTGGTTTGAAATAGCACTACGTAAGATATAGTTTCATATGAAACCAGAAACAAAAAAAGATAATCGTACAGAAAAAAGGAAAACGGGGGATATTGGCGAGAATATTGCTTGTAGGTTTCTGGTGAAACATGGTCTTGAAGTTGTGGAACGAAACTATTCAAAAAAGTGGGGTGAGATAGATATTATTGCCAGAAAAGGACAGAAACTTCACTTTGTCGAAGTTAAGACAGTTACACGTGAAAATCTTAAGTATAATCTGGAGCATGTTCCACATGAAACCGATACCTATCGGCCAGAAGATAATCTTCATCCTTGGAAATTAAAGCGTTTAAGTCGAGTAATACAAACATATTTACTTGGTTACCGCGGTAATAGTGCTGTTTCATATGAAACTGACTGGCAATTTGATGTTATAACTGTTTATTTAGACCTGAAGAATATGCAAACGAAGGTGAATTATCTCGAAGATATCATAATTTAGTAGTGTCCTATATGAATGTCCGATAGACGGAAATTTTGAAACTTACAGTTTCTGTACAGGTTTCCCATTTTTTTACAATCGGAATTGCTCAAAAATATGGAAGAACCTTTTCAAATCCCTAAAAATGCTTAGTCGCATTTTTGCGCCCCGACAAACTAAAAACGGCCTGAAAGCCGTTTTGTTTGTCGGGGCGCCGGGATTTGAACCCGAACTGCATGCTCCCAAAGCATGTATGCTACCGTTACACCACGCCCCGATATCTGATTGACCAAAGAATACTAGCATAGTTTTTTATTTTATGAAAGAATATGAAATATGGAATACATTAAAGATGACATTTCTCCGAACACAGAGGATTTATGTCTGGTGAAAATAAAACAGGCATTATTTAGGGCGCATGAGACGGAGGCGAAAAGAGAGGAACTTCTTCAAAAATATATCAAGGATCTTGAATGGTATCTTAGAATAAAGAAATACCTGATGTCCGTTGATAGAACTGATCAGGAATTGGCCAAAGAGTATTTTGAAAGCAGAGAGCGTTACAAGGAATTGGATAAGGATTATGGCTTGATTGGCCAAAGAGGGCCCGATAAATTTGAAGAGGGAGTTTTCCTGCTTTTTATCCAGAGCACGAAGACCTTAAATCTGATTAGCGGTGCCGAAGAAAAATTAAAATTAAATGACTAAGCTGTTTCAAAAAAAAGTGGAGGATTTTATTTGCGAGCACTGCGGAGAAAAGGTGGTGGGGGACGGCTATACTAACCATTGTCCCAAATGCTTGTGGAGTAAACATGTGGATGTTAACCCCGGTGATCGATCTTCGTCTTGTCAGGGTATGATGAAACCGATTAAGGTTGAAACGGAAAAGGGTGAATATCTACTCACTTTTCGCTGTGAGAAATGCGGTTTTGAACGTCGAAAAAAAGTGGAGAAAAGAGATAACTTTGACGAAGTGCTAAAAATCGTCAAAATCATGGCGGAGAAATAATTTTGAGATTTGTCGATTTTGTGTATAATATGAAGGTTCTTTTTACAATCAATGCGGGTATAGTTTAATGGTAAAATGAGAGTTTTCCAAACTCTGGTTGGGCGTTCGATTCGCCCTACCCGCACGAGTAAAATATATTATGTACGAAGTTGGAAAATTACAGATAAATGAGGAATACCGGGCAATTGCGGAGAAGATTTTGGCTGATCAGGAAATGGAAATAGAGGCACTTTTGGCTGACAGCAGCAAGCGTTTGGGCGAGGGGCGGACAGCTAAGATTTGTTTTCTGCATTCTAATGACAAGGTTTGCATTAAAATCTATAAGAAACCGGAGCAAATAACCGAGGTAGATTTTTATTTGCCACCGTCTCAAGAGCAAGCTTTTTTGAATGAATTGCAAAATCTGGGGATAAAAGTAAAGGTGCCAAAGGTCTATGCTTGTTTTGAAGCGGATAACGGCAATAGTTTTCTTATGATGGAAACTTTGCCAGCAATGAGTGTGGACGATGTTTTACAGGGCCGAGAAAAATTACCCGCAAATTTTGACTTGGCTTCATTTAAAAAAGACTTGCTTGATTTCGTGGAGAGGATTCATGAACGGCGTATTTATCATCGTGATATGCATGAAGGAAACATTATGATTGACCGGGAAACCTGCCAACCTTACGTGATTGATTTTGGCGCGGCAGTGAAATTTTATGGCGACCCGGAGCCGGGTGAAAGAGGACCATATCATGTCACCAAGGATGGTCAGGATAAAATTATGGTTTCCGACGGTGCAATGGTAAATAAAGTGATTAGAAAAATAAGTGCAAAGTTGACAACGGTAAATTAATTAGTTAATATATACCATGGAACAAAACAATAACACACCACGAGAAAGAGAGGCCTATATGGGCTATGTGTTGGCCGAGGGGGTGGCCGAACGAGCAGCCGTAGTAGCTCTTTCCTTAGGAGAGAGAGATGAGGCTGTCATAATACCGGAAACGGACGGGCAGGTGCTGGTCAGACAGGGAACAAGTGCTTTCTTGGAGCGAATGAATGATCGGGGGATTTTCAAAGTTCCAGTAGCATTAATAACCGTAAAAGGAGGTGTGGAAGTTATAGATAATTTCTTTGTTTGCACCAAGTAAGCCGTCAGTTATCTGGCGGCTATATTTATAACAATCAAGTCTATGTCTAAAGAAAATCTATCAGTTGTAGGGGGGTCTCTCAGTGCCGTGGGTCGGGAATTATTTGACTTGATAGAGAAAGTCGAAGGCAACCCGGAAAATAGAAGAATTGACCCAAAGGACTTTATTGATTACTCCGTGCCAATGGCCGGCCGGGTGGTAAATTTATTTCCTAAAGCCGAAGTGGAGGCGGATTTACAGCGAGTGGAAGAAAGAAGGAGAGCTTTTACGGAAAAGTCCCAAGTTGTTGAGAAAATTGATAATGGGGAAGTGAGTGCCATGGCCGCTTTGGTGGAGTCAATGTTACCGCAACTGATTAGGGAACTGGCTTGGCTTGGAGAGCGGGTGAAAGTCATTAACAGCAGTCTTTATGATGATTATTTCAATAAAATAGATGGAGCCTTGCAGCTTTTACCGGATAGGGAAATCCGAGATGAAAGAGATATCCGTTGTGTTGGCTTTTCCATTGACTTTACTTTGAGTCAAAAAGAGGCACTAGGAAAAATATTTGATCAGATTGTTTTCTTGTCCCAAGGGCGCATCCCCAAGATGAAATATTTTCAGACTGAAATTAGTACCCTGCAAGGTCCAAAAGACATCAAGCTTAGAGATTTCAAAATTCCACACGTTATTTTAGCTTGCTCGGGAGATTTGGTAGAAGATTCCGTGGATGATTTTACCGCCTATGAAGAAGGGGCAGAGGATTCCAACTTGAGGGAGAGACTTGATAATTGCGATTTGAAATTTTATTTCATCCGAGAGACTGTCTCACAACTCATCTTTTTCGCCGAACTCTTGGAAAAATTCATTGAGTTGGAAAAAGCCGAGGGTAATGATCAAAACTTGATTGGCAATTACCGCCGCGCTTTGGAAATGTATGATAACGCCTCGGCGGAGCTCATCGGGATAGTTAAAAGTATGGGTTATGATAGCCAAGTGATCAGAGAAAGAATTAAGCATATTCCTAGTCCGACAGATAAGTTTGATTTGAATAAGCCTGAAGGAAAACAACTCCTCAGTATTGTCAGAGCTATGCCCCGGAAATAGAAAAAGGCCGAAGACGTTCTATATCTTGCGGCCTTCAAATGTGACCCTTCCTTAAGCTCTTATACTGACTCAATTGATCATCGCTAACGAGCTTGAGGGCGAGTAAATGCTTCATTTTCTTGGTGACTTCCCTACGTTCCGCGGTGGTTATACACCACTTGTGGAGCATGGCCCAGCGAGCAAAAGCTTCTGGGGTTATGCTGTTTTTACTGGTAGTCTCCATAATTTCCTCCCTTCTTATCTTTTTGCATACTACTATACTTTACCATTTTTGTAAATAGCCTAAACGGAATAACAAAAAAGCCTCCGGAATGTCCTCTAACGATTAGTCTTCGTTAAGTGAAGAGGATATTCCGGAGGCTTTTTTAAAGACTTTATTTTACAGCGTCCTTCAAAGCTTTGGCGGCGCGGAACTTTGGAACCTTCATAGCGGCGACCTTGACGGTCTCACCGGTTCGAGGGTTTCTAGCGTCTCGAGCTGCTCTCTGCTTTACAGAAAAGATACCAAGGCCGGCGATGGATACTTCCTCGCCCTTCTTTAGAGAAGCGACAATGGAATCAAATACCTTATCCACAACTTGTTCTGCTTGTACTTTGGTAGTGTTAAGAACACCATTTACTACTTCGACAATTGCTTGTTTATTCATATTTTTATTTTATTAATTGCTCGCGCGAGCAATGAACTTTTACGTTCATTCTAATAATTTTTTCGACCTTATTCTACCAAACCATTATAATACTTGGGTTTTTTGTTGCAACAGGGTATGGTGCAAAAGCTGTGCAGTAAGTTTGTTGCAAAATAAGGGTTATTTAACTGTTCCAAAATATGGCTTAAAATAAGGCTTCACCAACACTAATGGCGATTGGTGTGTTAATCTTGACTTTTCTCAAAAATACATTGTTATTCTAATGCTTCTCCGAAGCAGACCAGAGACCTTCAAAAATGGCGGTCATCATATCTTTGTGTTCCTGGGACTGGATGAGGACGCAGTAGGCGTTTGTGAGGGAAGAAATATAAAGAGTCTTATCATCATAGAGGAAAATGGTAGTGGCAAACTTGCCAAGCATTACCGGCGGCAGGATGCGCACATTGGAATATTCCCGATAATATTGCTCATAGACTTCAGGATCAATTCTTTTTTCCCAAAGATTTCGTGTTTCAATATTTCGCCTGGTCCTTTCTTCCACATAAGTTTTTACAAATTCTGCCCCGACTTGCCAAAAAAAGTTATCTTGCGGGGCAATGGACAGGTGCAGTTTGCTTTTACAATACAAAGTCTCCATCACGATCGTCTTGACGGCTTCAATTCCTTCATAAAAAGAGACCAGCGGTTTTTGATCTTTATTGGCGTTTTTCCGGGTAAAGGAGGGGATGAGCTGATCTATCTCCTTTGACAGAGCCACTATGTCGCGGGATTTTTCCTCGACCAAAGTTTCCAGTCTTTCATACGGTTCCAAGGTAAAAATCATGGTATTTTCCTCGACCGGTTTGGTAACCAAGCCTCTCTTGCGTAGGGAATTTATGGCGTAATAGGCGGTGGGTCTTTTAAGTTGCGAAGTTTTTAGGATATCCCGGATATTCTTGGCGCCAGACACCAAGGACAAATATACCCGGATCTCAGATTCGGTCAGACCAAGCTTTTCAAGGGTTTTTTGGGGATTTTGCATAATATCGTCTAACTACTATTATACACGATTGAACAAAAGCTTGCAAGCGAGTATTGTGACGGTAGATAGATCTTTGAAAAAGGAGGAAATATGAAAGGTCCCAAACTACATGTGGGTCTCACTGGCGGTATCTGTTGCGGGAAAAGTACCGTGTCCAGAATACTCAGTCAGTTTACTGACGTTTTGGTCATTGATACAGATAGCTTGGCCAAAAGGCTGATCTTCTCGGACGGTTTATATATAACTATCCGGAAGATCTTTGGTTCTGATGTTTGCACTCAAGGAAAGGTCGGTAAAGAGGAACTGTCCAAGGTGCTCTTTACAGATCAAGCTAAAAGAAAAGAGCTTGAAAAAGTAGTGCATCCGCTGGTTTGGCAAGAAGTGAAAAAACTGGCCAGGGAAAGTGATCAGGGGATAATCCTGGTGGAGTCCGCTCTGATCTTTGAGACCGGCTGGTCTTCTCTGTTTGATCTGGTAGTCGTTGTGGCATGTTCGGAAACGGAACAAGAACGAAGACTTCAGACTGAACGAAAGATGACGGAAATGGCGGCCAAGCAAAGAATCGGTGCTCAAATGCCCTTAGTGGAGAAAGTGCAGCGGGCAGATCTGGTCATCTGGTCTGATTGCAACGAAGTTGAGATGAGAAGAAAAGTTGAAAAACTTTACCAAAATTTGGTGGAACTCAAGGAAGGAAAGCTGAAATGAAAACAAGCAAAAATGTGCGTCGAGTGGTGTATGCCGGTTCTTTTGATCTGCTGACGAACGGGCATCTGTGGATGATAAAACAAGCCGTCGAAATGTTTGACGAGGTGGTGGTGGCGGTAGGAGTTCACCCTGGAAAGAATGGGACGTTTTCCACTGAGCAACGGAAGAAAATGCTTCGATTGGTCGTGGGAAAAACAAAGAAAGTAAAAGTTACGGACTTTGTTGGTTCATACCTCGTCGATTATGCCAAATCTGTTAACGCCAAATTCGTCCTGCGGGGGATCAGGAGTCACAAGGATTATGAATTTGAGCGCGAGATGAGGCACGTCAATGAGGATATCGATCCCGAGGTGACCACTGTGTTTCTGATGCCACCACGGAATTTGTCCGAAGTGAGCTCGAGTACGGTCCGGGGTATGGTTGGTTTCAAGAACTGGGAAAAAAGAGTCGCAAAATATGTACCCAAAGCGGTACTGAAAGAATTGGAGAAATGGCAAAATGAAAAAGAATTTTAACAATGAGACAAAGCGGGAATTCTTGGAGGCGTGGCGGACTTTTGGTCCGAGCGGCAATCCGGAAGCAGTATTTTCTCTGCTTACCGCCTGCTATACGGAAGAAGGGCGGGAATATCATGATACTCGGCATGTGAGCCATTGTTTTCATGAGTTCTGGCACTACAATGACACGCCGTTTACCGGGAAAAATCTGTCGGCGCGGAAAGCAGCGATCGTCAGATTGTTTGCTGCCTTTCATGATGCTGTCTATGATCCGCATCGGACGGATAGTGAAGAGCGGAGCGCCAGGCTGGCCGAGGGTCTGCTGCAATTGTCCGGAGCGGATGAAAGCGTGGTCAGGGAAGTGGCCGAGCTCGTCCGGTTTACCAAGTATGCCGCCGTTCCAAAGACCGAGATGGAAAAGCTGGTATCGGATCTGGACCTTTGTATCTTTGGCACGGAGCAGGAATCCTTTGACTGGTATGAAAACGGCATTCGGAAAGAATACGGCTTTGTACCCGAAGCGGAATTCCGGGCTAAACGGGCCAAAATCCTCCAAGGTTTTCTTGACCGGCCTAATATTTATTTTACGAAATATTTTCGGGATAAATACGAGGCTAAGGCGCGGGAAAACCTGAAACGGTCGGTGGCCAAGCTGACTAGTCAGGTGAAGTAATGGGATAGTAAAAAGGTGAGAACTTGTAATGAGTCCTCACCTTTTCTTTTTTTTGGCAAACTTGACTTTTTTGCGCAGTAAGTATATGGTTTTGAGAGATTAAAAAGTGTGGGTGGTAAAAGGGATACTTCAACCAAGGGAGGAACGTATGAAAAGGATGTCATTTTTTCTGTTGGTGCTCGCAACGGTTCTTTGTCAGTCCGTGGGGTTTGCGCAGACTAATGAAGTCAAATTTGATGAAAACAAATTCTTCAGCGGTCCCGGTGACACAGTAATCGATTGTAGTGTACGCTACTATCCGACGATATATTTTCCGAGTGAGTACAAGATCATCTCGGTCGCTCCAAGTATAAAGGAGGCGGACGCGGGCTACAATATCTACGCCACCTTTGTTGTGAGCGGTGGCGGAGCGGTCACCTATAGGTTCAAATTACCGTGGTACATTGACCAGGTTAGTTGGAAGCCAATAGACCCCGACACTTTGAGGGAGTGGTCCAGGAGAGGGAAGAAGGTTTCGCCTAAGTGGGAAGATGTGCCGCAAGAAAATAAATTGTGGTAAAGGTTAAAAAGGACGAGGATGTGAAAATGTCAACTCGCCCTTTCTTTTTGCCCAAATATTGATTTTTTTCATATAAAGTATATAGTCTTCAAAAGAGAGATAAGTGCTGTTGGTTGGAAATCAAAAAAGGAGATAGGGGAATGAATGTTCTTGTAGTGGCACCGTGGTATTGGTGGGTTCCGTTTTTCGGTTTGGCTATTTTCCCGGTGGTATCGTTCATTGTGTACACGGTGGTCTGTCTCTTTTTCGAGGAGGTTTGGCTCGAGGATTTCCTCTCCGATCTTCTTGGACCGGTCATTGACCTGGTGTATGGCGATCGGTGGAAATTATGGACAGCCGTCATATTCATCCCGAATGTCATCTTGACCTTTATCGCTCCAACGTGGGCCATCTGGACGGCGGTGATCATGAGTTTGATTCTTCCGGCCGCGGTCAGGCTGATGTTCTGGGCGCTTTGGAAGAAATAAGGCGGTTGAGCGAGGGTAAGCAAAAGGGCGTTCGAAACGAACGCCCTTTACTTTTTGTCTGAATTTAGAAAATTTTTCACTCGACAGTGTGATGAAGCATCATTTATCTCGCGTACTCAACCACACGGAGTTCGCGGATAACGTTCACTTTGATTTCACCGGGATATTTGAGATCGGTTTCAATCTTGGCGGCAATATCATGAGCCAGTTCCTTGGCTTCTAGGTCGGTAATCTGTTCTGGAGTAACAAAGACGCGCACTTCACGGCCCGCTTGGAGAGCGTAGGATTTTTCGACCCCTGGGAAAGCATTGGCCAAAGCTTCCAGTTCCTGCAAACGTTTGATATAGTTTTCAATATTGTCACGGCGGGCCCCAGGACGAGAACCGGAAATAGCATCGGCCACTTGGACGATAATTGATTCCACTGTCTCATAAGGGGTTTCCTCATGATGGCTTTGCATAGCTTTGATGATTTCTTCGCTTGCACCAAATTTTTGGAGAATTCTCTTGCCGATTTCGACGTGTGTTCCGGCTACTTCATGATCTACGGCTTTACCAATATCGTGGAGGAGCGCACCCGCTTTGGCCACCGCCACGTTGGCGCCCATTTCCTCGGCAATCATACCGGCAATGTGTGACATTTCAACGGAATGCTGAAGAACATTCTGGCCATAACTGGTACGGAAATGCAAACGGCCAAGAATAGCGACAATACGAGGATCCAGATTCAAGATTCCACATTCATAAACAGCCGCCTCGCCTTTTTCCTTCATGATTTTATTGATACTCAACTTAGCTTCCTCGACAATCTTTTCAATCTTGACTGGTTGAATACGGCCATCAAGTAAGAGGTTTTCCAAGGCTACTCGAGCGATTTGTCGGCGAACTGGATCAAAAGAAGAGATAGTGACTGCTCCCGGGGTGTCATCAACCAACACTTCTACGCCGGTGGCACGCTCAAAAGCTTTAATATTTTTTCCTTCCTTACCGATAATTTTACCCTTCATTTCATCAGACGGTATATTCACAATGGTGGACATGACGTCGGAAGCTACGGAGTTTCCCAGTCTTTGGATGGCGGTGGTCAAGATTTCTTTGGCCTTTGCTTCGTATTTTTCCTCGCCAAACATCTCCAGTTTTTTGATCCTAGCTAAAATATCCTCCTCGTATTTTTTCTCGGTAGATTTTAATACTTCTTCTTTGGCTTCCTCCACGCTTAAATTGGCGATTTTTTGCAATTCACTCAGTTTCTGGACCTCTATCTTATCGGTCTTCTCACGGATATCTTTGATTTCAATAATTTTCTTTTTGATATTTTCTACTTCCTTGTCTATATCTATTTGCCGCTGATCCAACATGTCTTCCTTCTTGATCAAGCGAGCTTCTACTACCTTGGCGGCGTCCTCCTTTTCTTTGGCTTCACGCTTGATATCTTTTAGTGTTTCCACCGCCTTATTTTCCGCCTCGAGGACAATTTTCTTAGCCTCCTCTTTGGCTTGGAGCATCATCCCCTTGATCTCAAGCTCCATGGAGCCTCTCTTGCCGAGGGAAATAATCAGACGCAAGAAATAACCGAGAGCGATGCCGATGAGGCCCGCGATACCGGCTAACAAAATTACAATTTTTAATGACATAAATTTGCGAATATGCTCCGCTTTTTATGTAATTGAAAACAAATTTTTATTCGCCTCTTTTTAGGAAGCTAAATAAGGACATATTTTGCCCAAGCTCTAAATATTTTGGTTTCAAGTGGATAAAAAACAGGGTCATATAAATTAAATTGATAACAAGCCCATACTACCCTGTTTTTTAGCTTATTGCAAGACTTTGTCAATAATACCGTATTTTTTGGCTTCATCTGCCGACATGTAGTAATCACGGTCGGCGTCGCGCTCGATTTCCACAAAAGTTTTACCTGTTCGTTCGGCCATCATTTTGTTCAACTTCTCCTTCAGCTTCAAGATCTGTTTAGCGGTTATCTGAATGTCTGTTGCCTGACCTTGGGCACCGCCCAGCGGTTGATGAATCATGATTTCGGAATTTGGCAAAGAATATCTCTTACCTTTGGCGCCGGAAGCCAGGATGACTGCACCCATGGAGGCGGCCATACCAACACAAACAGTGGAGACATCGTTCTTAATATGATTCATAGTGTCGATGATGGCCAAACCGGCTGATACTTGACCCCCGGGAGAATTGATATAAATCTTGATATCTTTTTTTGGATCCTCACTTTGCAGAAATAACATTTGAGCGACGATAATATTGGCTGTCTCATCATCTATTGGTCCGGCCAAAAAAATAATATTTTCTTTCAGCAGGCGGGAATAAATATCGTAAGCGCGCTCGCCGTTTTGTGATTTCTCGATGACTGTGGGAATTAAGTATGACATATGTATTTTTTGGTTAACTGATAATATCTAAAGCCTATATCAAAATTATAAATATTGCAATTTGGTCTAGTATCTATATACTGTTTCATATGCGGTTACACAGATTTTATATTGAGCAGAAGATAGAGGGAGTTGGGGAGATTACTCTCACCGCTGCCGAGTTAATCCACCAGTTGGTGAATGTTTTTCGTTTTCAAGTTGGGGACAAAGTTATTTTGTTTGACGGAAGCGGTTTTGAGTATGAATGTGAGATCTCTACATTGGGTAAGAAGAATGTTTCTGTGAAAATACTTATGAGAAAAAGCCCTCTCGGAAGACCTCAGGACGAAGCCGCTTCGGTTTCACTTTATTTATCCTTAATAAAAAAAAGCAATTTTGAATTGGCAGCGGAAAAATGTACGGAAGCGGGTGTGGCGGAAATCCATCCGCTTATTTCTGAACGCAGTGAGAAGAAAGATTTGAACATGGAGCGCTTGAATAAAATAGTCAAAGAAGCGAGCGAACAAAGCGGACGAGTAACTTTACCAAAAGTGTTTGGGGTTACGGACCTGGAGACAGCCGTTTCACAGGCGGTGACCGACGGAAAGAGGTGTGTAACGTTTCATACCACCACCTCGGCCGAACACAACCGCCCTCCTTTCAACCGCCCCCGTCATCAGAATGACACCCCCTCCTCATCCGATGAGGGGGATAGTTCGAAGCCTACGGCTACATTTATTGGTCCGGAAGGCGGTTGGTCTGATTCTGAAATGGAGTTATTTAGAAAAAATGATTTTGAAATTCTCTCTCTCGGCCAAAACATCTTGCGCGCCGAAACCGCGGCTATTGTAGCAGTGTGGTCGCAATTAAATAATTAATATGACATCGTTTATATTATCAGCAATTCTAAAACTTTCACCTAGGTGAAAGTTTTATTAAGTGCTATAATGTCACTATGAGATTTTTAAAGTATAAAAAGTTTGAAAATAAAAAGGCGGTAGAGAAGTCAGGAAACTTCTTGAGAAAATATTCAGATTATAAACACTTTGTTTTCAATTTTCCAATTTCAGCACCAAAGGATACTATTATAATGTTTGATATACCATCAAATAAAAGGAGTGAGAGGGATTGGCTAAGGTATCAACTAAAGGGTTTTAATTATTCGATGATTCAGAAGGGTGTTTGGGTCGGGCCATCACCATTGCCAAAAGAATTTGTCAGCTATGCTGAATCTATCGGTTTCTCTAATAAATTAAAAATCTTAAAACTGGCAAAACCCTATTCAAAGAATAATTAAAACTTTCACCTAGGTGAAAGTTTAAGAACTGGTGACTGATTATATAATAATTTTATATTGTCCTGCCGTCCAGAGATTTTTAGCAAAGAAGTTTTATCTGGTTAAATAGATTCAAAAATATTTCATCTCCGTCTGTTTTGTTTACTAGGTGTTCCGGGTGGAATTGGAATCCATAAATATTTTTGTTTTTAAGCTTAATGATTTCTATAGAATTATCAGACTCTGCTAAAGTTATAAAATCCTCCGGCAACTGTTTAATCCTCCAAATGTGGTTTTCGTAGACTTTGATATTTTTCAAATCACTAAAAATGATATCATCGGAAACTATTTTTATATCAATGATGCCTTTATCTGCGAAACTTATTTTTTCCAATTTTCCGCCAAAACTTTTTACAATCAGCTCGCAACCGTAACAAATGCCGATAATCGGTTTTTGTGATTTTCTTATTATCTCAATTTCTTTTTCCAATTTGTCCTGATTATTTTCTATTTCAAAACGGCTGCCGCCGGACAAGACAATCAGATCAAAATCATTATAATTCAAATCATTCAGATCGTCGTAACGACGAATAATTTCCTCGCCGGGAATTAAATTTTTAAGGCTTTCCAATAAAGTAGTGCCGTTATCGATCAGTAATATTTTCATAAATTATTTATTCAGAATAACATTTTAGCGTTTCACGCACAATGCAAATTATTTTTTTGGGATTGACATACGGTTAATTATCTATATAGTACTGATCATAATGTTAATCAATAAGCGCATTTCCACTTGGTCTAGCTTTAGCGGGTAACCGGCGCTATTTTGTCTATTCCGAGCATAATCTTGTGCTCGAACAATGCGGCCAGTCTGGCTGCAAAACAATAGAAAGGTGAGGGTTAGCGAGATGAAACAGAAGGCAATATTAACACCCTGCGATGTAATTCACTATAATTTTGGCCTGGTGTTTCACCCCGGGGGCAGGCCTAGGGTTGTGATCACTGTTCAACATAATGGAATAAGTACGACCGCCTTCGAGGGGATCTTCACTCCAATGAACGACGGTGGCTTGGCGGACATGAATGTCTTACCGATAGTGATGGAGTTGTATAGAAAGGCATACCCTAATGTTGTGGTCGTCTGGAACCAATTTCCAAGAAAGTTCCTTGATACGAACAGGGATAAAGATGACATTCCAAAAGAAATTTATTGTAGGGAAGATGTGTTTAACGTCCCTTACAATGATGAAAGGCTGGCAAAATATTATGAGACATTTTATCAAGAAATCGGTTTTTTGCTTAGGAATGCATCTGCTGAGTTTCTTGAAACGATGAATCAGAATAAGAAAGGCTTCCTGTTGGATTTGCATGGTTTCAGAAAGCAGCCCGCCTATGCGCCAAGTGCCGGTTATGATGTAATACTTGGAACACGGAATCGAGGGACTATTTTGTCACATCAGGCTCGTTTGAGTGTGATTAAGGTTGCGGATCTCGATTATTCCATCCGGGATTCGCTCAAACAATCTGGGTTAAGTGTTTTCTGCCCGGAGTTTGAGCCAATTCGACAAAGAAAATGGAGGGAAACGAATAAGGGAGACAACATCGTTCCTAGGGGTTGGATCAGGGAAGAGGATCCTGAAGATATGTGCTTACGAGAGCCTCCAAACTACAAAGATCTTTACGACGGAGGTTTCCTTATAAGGTATTGTTCACAATTCAGAAGAATAGCGGCTGCCATTCAGCTGGAAATTCACTCGTCGTTAAGGGAAGGGGCAAAGGAGAAGACTGAAGAGGGTAGTAAAAAGAGATCGTTATTCATCGACACCCTTGCAGGTCTGATCGTCAAAGTCTGCGAATAGTTCTTTATGGAGATTTAAAATAGCTCGTGTCTTATGAGGACACGAGCTATTTCTTTGATTGCTTACTTCTGATTCTCTAACCACTCGAAAACTTTTTCGTTGGTGAGCATCATTTCCACATAAGCTTTGGTGCGGTCTTCAGTGGCGTCCTTGTAAGTCTTGAGGAGATTATCAACTTCTCTCTTTACTAATTCTGGGTCAGCTTCGATTTTTTCTTCGAGCGCAATCTTGGTAATTATCAGTTGAACTTTGGCACGTTTCTCGGCATCCGGTGTCCATTCTTTTTTCAAATCCTCCGGTGTCTTTTTTAAGTGTTTCAGATAATCTTCCACCTTCAAACCGGCCCTAGCAATATCATCTTCAAACTGAGCGTGCATCTTTCGAAGCTCGCTCTCCACCATAATCTTTGGCATGACTACTAAAGTGTCCTCCAAAATCTTTTCGATGATGGACATTCTCTTTTTATCTTTGGCCTTGAATTCTTTTTCTTTTTTTATACTTTCTTTGATTTTATTTTTGAAATCTTCCACAGTGGCAAAAGCACCCAGTTTCTTGACCCATTCCTCGTTTACTTCCGGCAAATCCATTTTTTCATCATCCTTATGCTCTTCACCTTCAGCATGAGTGTGATTTTTTAATGCATAATTTTTGCGGATTTCTTCAATAGTTTCCTCCAGTTCTTTTTCGGTGGCATCGGCCGGCTCTTCTTTTTCTTTGTTTTCTTTCTTGGCAATTTTTGCATAATCAGCTAATTTTATTTCGGGCATTACTGGACCAATTATTTTGAACATGATCGGGCTCTTATCCGCAATCTTGGTAATCTGAATATGGGGCATACTGATGAAATTAGTCTTGGCCTCGGTCATTATTTCAGGAAAAGCATCGTTAATAGCCAGATCCGCCATTTCGTTATAGATAAAAAGATCACCTACCTGTTTTACAAGCATTGCTTCGGGTACATGACCGGGACGGAAACCGGGCAAGCTTAGATCCTTTTGGATCTTACCAATGGCTTTGGCGCGATGGATATGAACAGCTTCTGCCTCAATCTCCACTTCTATTTCTGCTTCAGAATCCGGCAAACTTTTAGTCCCCAATATTTTGTATTTTTTCATTTCTAGAGTCTAGCGGAAAAAGAGAAAAAATGCAAAATAAAACCCCCGGAACTTCCGGGGGTTTTATTTCTACTGATCCAAGGAGTTCATATCTAAATTATTCAAATCCGTCTGGATGTCGGCAACTTCCGTGGAGGAACCCGTACTCACGTCCAAAACCTTGCTGGCCTGCTTTTGTTCCTGGACTTTTTCGACCCGATTACTGATGAAATACCAGCCACCGGCTATCAAGATAATTATGATGATAATGGCCCCGATAATTCCGCCCATGCTGCCTGATTTTTGTTCACCTGGTAGCATATTTTTTATTTCATTATCCATTTTTTATTGATTAATTTATTAAATAATATTTTATCTACTCAGTGGAGGTGGCAGTTGAGGTCGCATGACTTTTGGCTGGTAGGACTTTGGCTATTTCTTTAACGGTGTCAACTAAAAGTGCTTGGGTAGTTCTGGCTAATGTCCTTATCTTGTCCTGTTCGGTTTTGATGTCGGTAAAAAGCTGAGTTTGATTGGCGTCCGTAATCTCCGTGTTCACCAACGTGGCCAGGTTATTTTCTTCTACTGTCATGGTTTCAATTGAGACAGAAGCGTCTGCTAATTTAGCTTTGGCGGCCGTCAAGTCTAAACCGTTACCTTCGAGGATGGTGATTCGCGCTTGGATTTTGGAAGCAATCTGTCCTAAAACATCCGTAATTTTTAATTCTTTGTTTACCAGTCTGTCCTTTACTTTGGCCATTTGATCCTGCTGTTTTTGCAGACGATCATTTAATTTATCCAGTTTTTTTGTGGTTGAAGCAGTAGTGGAGGCGGTCGAAGAAGCAATTTTTGCCATAATTCGTTCAATATTATTCTGCCTGTTCTCCAATCTTTTTTCCGTAGTGCTGGCGCGGTCAATTTTTAGATCAATTCGTACACCTCTGTTTTCGAGTATTCTTGTTAAGGTACCTGTGGCTGTAATTTTTTCACCTCTTCCCTTAACGGTAGTCTCTGGCCCTGTGGGTATGGCTAGCCGCGTCTTAATGGGAACTTTTGGCACTTGATTATGATTATTGTTGCTGACCGGGACAGAGGTAGTTACGTCTTCAGCTTTTAAGAAAGATACAGCTGGAAGCAATAATGACAGCATAACAATACCGCTCAATATTTTTATATTTTTCATTTTATTTTTTAAATTAATAAAGGCTTGGAGATATCTCCAAGCCTTTATTATACACCTAAAATCTTAAAAACAAATTAAACTATTTACACCATCAGTGCCACGATAATCAACGCTACAATGTTCAAGATCTTAATCATTGGGTTGATAGCGGGGCCGGCGGTATCCTTATACGGATCTCCAACGGTATCACCAGTGACAGCGGCTTTGTGAGCATCACCACCCTTGCCGCCAAAGTTTCCTTGCTCAATATATTTCTTGGCATTGTCCCAAGCGCCACCACCGGAAGTCATAGAGATAGCGACGAAGAGACCAGTGATGATAGAACCCATCAAAAGTCCACCAAGCACTACCAAGCCATTGGTCTTACCGAAGACCAAAGCCACGATGATAGGGGTCAAAACCGGAATCAAAGCGGGGATAACCATTTGCTTGATAGCGGCACCAGTAACAATGGATACACACTTGGCATAATCAGGCTTGCCGGAACCATCCATAATACCTTTGATCTCCTTGAACTGGCGGCGAACTTCTTCCACCACTTTTCCGGCCGTTTTACCGACGGCTTCCATACACAGAGCGCCGAAGTAATATGGAAGTAAACCTCCGATGAAGAGACCAACGATAACAAACGGATTGCTCAAATCAAAGGACATAGCGTGACCGGTGCCTTTGACAATTTCCTGAGTGTAAGAAGCAAAGAGTACGAGCGCGGCCAAACCGGCGGAACCGATAGCGTAACCTTTAGTGACGGCTTTGGTAGTATTTCCCACAGCATCCAAAGGATCGGTTACATCACGAACTTCTTTTGGTAATTCGGCCATCTCGGCAATACCACCGGCGTTGTCAGTGATAGGACCGTAAGCATCGATAGCGACGATGATACCAGTCATCGAGAGCATAGACATAGCGGCGACCGCGATACCGTAAAGTCCGCCAAAGTGATAGGTGATTAAGATACCCACGACAATGGTAATCAAAGGCCAAGCGGTAGACTTCATGGAGATAGCCAAACCTTGAATGACGTTGGTACCATGTCCGGAAACGGAAGCGTTCGCGATGGACTTAACTGGAGCGTATTTGGTCGAAGTGAAATATTCCGTAATAACCACCAAAGCACCAGTAACTACTAGACCAACAAGTGAACAGATGAAGAGTTGCCAGACCTCATACTTGCCATTACCAGCCATCAACATTTTAGTGATAGGGTAGAAGGCAATAGCGGCGAGCACACCGGCAACAATCAAACCTTTGTACAAAGCACCCATGATATTGTTGTTCTTGGAAAGTTTTACAAACCAAGTACCGATGATTGAAGCAAAGATGGCAATACCACCAATAACCAGAGGATAAAGAACGGCATTTTTGAAACCGGCAAACAGAAGAGAACCAAGAAGCATGGTAGCCACGGAAGTAACGGCGTAAGTTTCAAATAAGTCAGCAGCCATACCGGCGCAGTCACCCACATTGTCTCCCACATTGTCCGCAATCACGCCTGGGTTTCGAGGATCATCCTCTGGAATACCAGCTTCGATTTTACCTACAAGGTCAGCACCCACATCAGCGGCTTTGGTAAAGATACCTCCTCCCAAACGGGCGAAAACAGAAATAAGGGATGCGCCGAAACCAAGGCCGACAAGAGCATTTACATTACCACCGCTTAAGACATAAAAACCGGTGACACCAAGCAAAGCCAAACCCACCACCAACAGGCCGGTGACGGAACCGCCCTTAAAAGCCAAATCCAAAGCTTCTTTCAAGCCGGATTTTGCCGCTTCAGTGGTTCGAACATTGGCGCGGACGGAGACATTCATACCGATATAACCGGCAAGGGCGGACAAAACGGCACCAATGATAAAGCCCAAAGCCATAGTCCAGCCCAATTTAGGAATGAAACCGATGATTAAAAAGAGAATGACGGCAATATAGGCAATAGTTTTGTATTGCTTGTTCAAATATGCCCCAGCGCCTTCCTGAATAGCCTTGGCAATTTCTTGCATGCGGGCGTTTCCGGCGCTCTTCTTGAGAATCGAGCGAGCCAAGACCAAACCGTAAATAATAGCGACTAAGCTAGCGACGAGCGCGAACCAAATGTATCCTGACATATATTATATGTATTAGTTAATAAATTAATAAATAAAGACAAGCTATAATATAGCCTAAGATAAGGATAAAATATAGCCTTGACTTTTGAATAAATCGGTATACACTATACATTAGTTTAGGGTCGTACAAAAAGGAGACAGTGATCATGACTATTGGTGCTGGCGTAGCAGTTGCTGGAATCTGGATCAGCATTGCGATTTGTTGTGTATCAGACTTCGTATGGGCACCAGCCATTGGTTTCATGGGGATGTTTGCGACGATCGTCATTGCTTGTTGCTGTAAAAGATGAGCAGAGATTCAGTGGCGGCCGGTGTGTGAGATGATAACACACCGACCGCCTTTTAAAATGCCAAAAAGCCCCGAGAATTTTTATAATTTGCGCTCGCTCGTCTGAGAGAGTAGAATACAAGATAACAGAGTAATCTGTGTTTATTAAGTAATTTAAATAAAATGGAAAATTTGGATTTAGATAAGAAACCATCAGAATCATACAGGGATACTGTGGCTTCGGGGGTTAAGGAAATAAAGACAAAACTCGGTAAAGGTGAAGCTGGTGGTGTTCTAAAACGACTCGAAGCAGATCCACTATTTAGTGCTGTTGAGAAAATCTCTCATGGTGGTGGAGAAGAGGATCCGTCTATGACTTTTAGTGAACTTTTTAACGGGGAAACAAATGACGGTTTGGAAAAAGTAGAAGATAGACTTAGAAATAATGTTTTATTTAGTGAAGCGGTGCTTGCTTGTGGTTCTGGTCAAGAATATTTGCAAACACACCGAAAAGAAAGTCAAGATAATATTGAGCAAAAAAAGAGGAGATAAAAAGGATAACGGCTAGATTAGCTGTTTTGAATGAAAGCTTAAGTGTAGAGAAACCAGAGGATATTTTTTCTGATGAGAGCTGGGGTAGTCAGATAAATCAGGCGGCGAGCGGTGTCCATGAAGTATTGAGGTTGTTGGACGGTATTTCGGACAAGGGAGTTCTTGGTAAAATATTTTCAGGTATTTCTAAAAAAGCGATTGAAGTGAGGGTTCAAATCGCTAGAGCATCTTTACTTAGATTAATTAAGAAAGAGGCTTCTGGTCTAGAGCAGGCTAAAAATGACTTGGTTTCTGAGATCGCAGATTTGGAAAAGAAAGATAAAAGTCTTCAGCTGGCAGATGTTGTTACTTCTAATTTACTTGGAAAATTTAGTATGGAGGCGAAACCATTTGATAGTCTTGGAGAGTTGGGACAATTGAAAAAAGCGGAGTTGACTTGGTTAAATAATATTGAAATCATTATTCCTGACGTCGCGAGGTTGATTGATTTGAAAAAGAAGCTAGGTGAATATTCTGAGCTCTTAAATACCTTCGAAGGAAAAGATCCAGAAGTGATTTCAAAGGAGATTGAGGAAGGTATTATTACTATCCAATCATTTAGAAAAGATAAATTAGAATTGTCTTCTTCAAAAAAAGGTGTTGAGGAGAAAATTGTTAATGAGACTGAGAGAGAAATAATTACTAAATTAGTAGAGCTTAAAAGAGACTTAGAGATAAAGATGGGTTCTTTGGAGAGTAGTTTAACTTCATTCAAGAGGGAATTTATGGATAGTGCCTCTAAAACTATTAATCAAGCGGCCCTAATCAATCTAATTAAAAAACATAAAGAGTCAGTTTTATCTTTGAATAGTCGTCTTGAAGAGGTATGCAGTGGTTTGAATATTACGCCTGATGTTCTAGAAATTTTACTCACAAGCTTGCCTAACCTGAAAGGTTTGATAGTGGAGGACTCAAAACAAAGAATAACAAACACTATTTCTAAGGAAATAAGAGGAGCCTCTCAAAGCGCCTATAATTTAGATGATATTTATGACTATACTAGCGCCGGTGGCGTGGCTGTTAAAATTAATGTTAGTGCTAAAGAACGTAATGATGACCTGGGTAATGTTTATGGAGTAACCGCATCTGAGTATCCGGATTTTTTACCGAAGATTAAAAGGATGGGACTTAAGCCCGAATTTTTAAAGACTCATGATGCAATAATCAGAGATAGAATGTATTCTTGGTCTGAGTCTAGACGCGGTGTTTTTTATGGTGGTGATATTATATGGATTCCGCTTGGTAATAAATTGGTAGATGAGGATCTCCTGAAGAAGGCCCTCGAACAGTTTGAATTGACGGAGAGTATGTCTACTGTTAGGTATGATGAACCAAATGGTTATGGTCGAACGCTCAAAGTTCGAATAAGTTGTGATATTAAGACAACGGCCGTACTTTACGGTGGTAGGGAAAATCCAAATTCACAAGAATAGTTTCCCCTTTTTCATTATTTCAGAAGCAAATTATTATTAGTGTTTAGTAATTTATTGATAGTATATGGAAAATTCACCAATTGGACACGAGAAAAATCAAAAAGATGAGAATGATTGGAGAACTATTGAAAGTGGGTATAGAGAAATACCTTATATAAATGTGGGTGGTGAACCAGAATATGATTGGAATAAACGTGTAGTTTATTTAACAAAAATCCTAGACAACCCCGGGGACCTTTCTCAAGAAGTTATGGATAAAGTTAGGATGCTAATTTCCGAAGCTTATTTGGGGTATCAGTCAGATAGTAATCAAATGACCGATTATGAAATGTTTAAACGAAAAACATTTCATCGAGATTATGTTGATTTGAGAAGGGTTGAAGCAAGAAATGCTGTCAATGATAATATTGTTGAATTATGGCAAAAAGCGGGTAAACCAGAGAAGGCTGCTGAGTTTTATGAAAGTAAAAATAAATGGAAGGTAGCTGCTGAATTATGGCGGACATTAGGAAAAGACGCTGATGCTTTAAGGTGTTATGAAAAAGGCGGGGATTGGGAGGAAGCCTCAAAAGTGTGTGAGAAGCTTGGTGACTTAGAAAAAGCACTCGAGCTTTATCAGAAATCTAAAACTTATCTTCTTAATAGTCGTGCTGGATATGACCAATATGCACTTGATTTAAAAGATAGAATTGAAACCGAAAAGTTTAAGACATATGTAAAAAAGGGGCAGTACACTGAGGCGGAGGCAATGGTGAAAGCCTTTGATAGAAATAACAGTCAGCACGCCATTATGGCTTACAGAACTTTATTTGAACAATATCTAGCTGATCAAATGTTTTTAGAAGCCGAAAGAATAAATAATATTATCCAGGGAGATTCAACAAAGTTAGAGGATGAACGCATGATAAAGGTTTATGAAGCTTTGGGAAAGGTCAAAAAAGCAAAAAAATTGGCAGAAAGTTGGGCAAAAAGTAAGAAATAAAATAAAATAAAAAAGCCAGACCAATTAGGTCTGGTTTTTTTATTAAGCAATTATTTTATAATTAAAAATCTTATTTCCCGTCACTTCCATCCGCAGTCTCTAAATCAGCAGATTCTTGAACTACTGGAGTGACGGTGGATTTGATATCAATTTTCCAACCGGTGAGCTTGGCGGCGAGGCGGACGTTCTGACCACCTTTACCGATAGCAAGGGACTGTTGATCGGGCGAAACTTCTACGGTTGCCTTCTTTTCCATCTCATTTATCTCAATATTTAAGACTTTAGCGGGAGAAAGGGCATCTTCAATAAAGCGCTTCTGATCAGCTGACCACTCAATAATATCTATCTTTTCCCCGCCCAGTTCACTCATAACCGTGGCCACACGCACTCCGCGCTGACCAACGAGGGATCCAACCGGGTCAATATGGGCGTCTGTGGACTCAACGGCCACTTTCGAGCGAGAACCGGCCTCACGGGCAATGGCTTTCATGACCACCACGCCGTTCATAACCTCTGGCGCCTCGATTTTAAACAATTCTTCCAGGAATTTAGGGTGTGAACGGGAAAGTTTGAGGAAGATACCCTTTGGAGTCTCTTCCACTCTATATAAGTAAGCCCTGACACGCTCGCCTTGCTTGTATTTCTCACCCGGAATCTGTTCTTCATAAGGTAAAATGGCGGTGGCCCGGCCCATATCAATGAAAATATTACCTCTTTCCATCCTTTGGACGGAACCCACAACAATTTCACCCTCTTTTTTGCCATACTCACCCAAAACGGACACTTTTTCGGCCTCGCGGAGCTTCTGAATAATGACTTGCTTGGCGGTCTGGGCAGCAATTCGGCTGAAATCATCCTTGGTCTCCAAAGGAAAGACTATTTCATCCCCAGCTATTACCCCTTTCTTAATTTTTTTGGCATCTTCCAGTAAAATGTGGTGTTCGGGGTTAAAATAGACGATTTCACCATCAGTTTCTTCCACATCGCTGGCTTTGTTAGCGGTTTTTTGGCCAAAACTCTCCCTCTTTTCGTTTTTTGGCTCAATTTCCTCGCCTTCTTCGCGCATTATGACTTTGTCTTTCTCAACTACCACCTTCACTTGCTCGAATTCGGTTTTACCGGTATTTAAGTCAAATTTAGCTCTGATTATTTGGCCTCTTTTACCGTATTCCTTCTTATAGGCGGTAGCGAGGGACATGCCAATAGCTTCAAGCATTTTGTCTTTAGGCACACCTCTTTCCTGCTCTAATTGTTCCAAAACTGCGTTTAATACTTTTAAATCTACCATGTTATTGTTTTGTTGTTGGAAAGTCAGAATTGTTTGATTTTAAAATGTCTGGTTGAGCCTTGCTATTGGCGACCCGAGGACTTTTAAAATTAAATAATACTGGCTTTCCTATTTACTTCTACTTGATAAAAAACGAAGTCCGCTTTTTAGGCGAACTGCATCACTAGCTTATTATAGCAAATACCCCATTGTTGTCAAATCTAGATATGATATAATTATGCGAGGTAATAAATTTTATTAATTAATTTAATTAAAAAAGTGTCGCGCTTTAATGGACGGTTGCGCGACATGCGAATCAACAGATTCGAAACTTGGTAATTTTAAAAAATCAAATGTCACTTCTAAAAAAAATCTCCTTTCTTGTCTTTATTATTTCAATGATAATCGGCGCAGCAAATATCGTTTCAGCCCAGACTGGCCCGGCTTTTTCCGACACCAAGTCTCAACCGGAAGTGTATATCAAAGATTTGGTTCTGGATAAAACCGCTTATCAAGCGGGCGACACAATAAAGGGTTCGTTTACGCTTTTAAATATAAAGGATCAGGCGGTTTCAGACGTCTATTCCGAAGTGACTTTGGCCGGCGATTACCAACCGAATACTTTAGCCTTAGTCTTTTATGACAGTCAGAAAAGTGGCCCGTATTATTTGCAGGGCAACGAGGCTAGGAAAATAAATTTCACTTATGTTTTGCCAAAGGCAGTAGCCGGAGATAACTTAGGGATTCAAGTTTCTGCTCTTCTGGGTACCGGTTTCAGGATGGGTTGGAGTGATTTCCACATCAAGGTAGCTGGAAAAATGGGGATCGTAAATATCACCAAAGCTTTTATTTCAATCGGTGATAGCAAATTTGGTTTGGGAGTTGGCCCGGCCGTCAATGAAAATGAGAAAGCTTTTTTGGAAATAACTTTGGTTAATCCCACCAAGAGCACTGTCGAAATTAATCCGATGGTTAAAATTTATAATCAGGCTATCCCGAGTGTCGTCAAAAATCTAACGGTTGGATCAAGTAAGATCTTACCTAATGGTTCGGTCAATATAAAATACGAATTACCAAAATTTGATAATAAAGCCGGAATCTATGTTGGGGATATCCAATTTCCCGATGCCTCTGGAGTGGAAAGAGCGGTGGAGTTTGGATTCCGTTATGTCATTGCCGGTGATGTGGCGGTGATCAAGGGTTTGACCTTGGACCGAACCATCGTGGAAAGAGGTGATAACATAAATGTCACTTTAGATTATTCGGGGACGCCTTTTAACGTTAGGAATTCCTCGGTAAAAGTGGAAGCTGTTTATGATTTGGATGTTAAGCTTTTTTCCGAAACCGGCAAGCTAATCGCTGAATACAATAAGCCGATGGACTTTAATCAAGGAACGCAAACGGTTCTAGCTCTGAAAGCTTCAGACACAGCATCAGACCTGCGAGCGGAAGTCACTGTTAAAAAAGGGGGTGCTGTTTTGGCGGAATATCAGTCCTCACTACCGGCTATTCAAGGTCAAAAAAATACCGAGACCGAATCTTCTAACCTAGTGTGGTGGATAATTTTGGCTATAGTTATTCTTGCTATTGTTGGTTCTTATTATTTAAAAGGCAAGGTAAAAACTAAAAAATAAAATGAAGAAAACCTTTTTAGTAACTCTAATCCTTGTCGTCTTTCTTGGGGCTCTTGGGATTGTTAATAAAGCTGAGGCTACCACGTTAACTGTGACAAGCTGTACTGTACCTAGTGGCTATGCCTGCTATACGTGTTCGAGATCAACCACTTTTACTGTGTCAGCGGCGGGGCAGTATAGTCACAATATGAGTATTATTGGTTCACTGAATCTTCCTTCTTATGGTGGGTTTACTGTTAACCTCAAGAGCTATATTCGTAGCGGCTCAACTATTGTCTCAACTGCGAATATTTCTTGTTGGGAATCTCCGAGCTCTCACCAGTGTAACGGCGCTTCTTTTGCTGGTAATGCCAACTTAAGCCCCGGGACTTATACCCTTTCGGTTGAAACAGAAGATTGTAACGGTAGTACCCCTGAGTATTGGGGTTCACTTTGGACAACCGGTTCAGCTGATCCAGTCTCATCTGGCACTTGCGGTACTGCCGCCAAAGCTTATTTAGCCAGCGAAACTTCCTACTCTGGAACAATGTGTACCTCCGGAAATTCCAGCCCCCTTTCACCGACTTTTCCATCCCAGGGTGGTAGTACAACTTGGTCTTGCGGAGGAAACAGCTGTACCGCCACGAGGGCCGGAAGTGGGGCAACTACCCCTGCTTGTGGTACAAACAAAGCGACTTATAACTCTACTGACACCGCCTATCCTAATCTCAATTTGTTTTGCGCCCAAGGAATGCAATTCCCTTTGGGTGGACCGTACATTAGTCCTTGGTATTACCCGCCATTTCCAGCGGTAGGTGGTAGTTCAACTTGGACCTGTTGTAATCCTTATGGAACAGGGGGTTCCACCTGCTTAACATACGGTTGTACGGCGACAAGAACTAATTCAACTCCCACTACCACTCCTAATGTTTATAATCTCAACGTTAGTCTTAACCCATCTAATGCTGCCGGCTTGGTCTATAATTCCAACGGTATAGGCAGTAGTGATCCTAATTTTGTCGGTTGTGATTTTATTTGTGGTACTAGCGCTAGTAGCCAGCTCTATAGTAAGTGTATTACTAGATGTAATTCTGGTGATATTGCTCATTTTGAAATAATAAATACTCAGCCAAATTACACCTGGGCTGGTTGGTCCGTGAACGGTGGAGCTCTCCAACCGGCAACAAACATTTATCAAACGATTACCGGTAACACTACCCTCACTGCTAATTGGACAGCCACAACCCCACCTCCACCTTCAGCTACTTGTGGCACGAACGCCACTTCATATACCACGGAAACTTCCTACCCTTCTTCCACCGCTTTTTGTAGTCCAACAACATCTAATCCAGCCACTAACCCCTTGTTTCCTGCCGCTGGTGGCTCGGTCAACTGGACTTGCGGCACTAATACCTGTACCGCCACCAAGTCCGCAGGCTCCAACTCTGCCTGTGGTCCAGCACAAAAAACATATTTAGCGACCGACACCGCCTATGTTGGCGCACCGGCCTCTTTGTGTTCAGTTGGTAATTCATATCCTAATAATGGTACATATTGGCCGACGCCCGGCACCTATGTTCCACCCTTTCCGGCCGTCGGTGGTACTGCGTCTTGGAAATGTGTTGGTGGTGCTGGTAGTGACGCCACTTGTAATGTCTCTAGGGCCAGCACCACTCCAATTGTACCGCCAACTAATGTTATTGCGGCGGTCAATTCCTGCAGTAACGCCAGCATTATTTTATCCTGGTCTGCTGTTGCCGGAGCCAGTAGTTATAAAGTATACAAAAATACTTGGGTGACTCCGATTGTGACCGTAACTTCCACTTCGACCGTTATCACTGGTGTCTCAGGTGGGGATGTTTTTAAAGTTTCAACGGTGTCTGGCGGCGTTGAGTCAGCTCTTTCCGCTGGTGTCTCTATTCCGCCTGGCAGTACTCCCGGTGTGCAACCTACTAAAAATGATGCTATGAACGGTGTTACCTATTCTGCAGGTACGCTGAGGACACCGGCGGTACCGGTTGTCTCCCTTGGTTTTATCAATGGTGGTAGCGCTCTTACTCCTGGGCAGCAGTTTTATGTGACCGGTACGGCCAGCGTTGACAGCGCTCAAGATCAGTTTTTGCACATCGGTTATTATGATATGCGTGAATCTGCCAGTACCTGGACTCTCGCCACTTCATCAGATATTACTTCCGGTTATGTCCTGGGTGGTCCAAATCAAATTTCTCGCGGCGGACAATTTTCCATGGGGCCGTTTACCGCGGAAAGTAGCGGGGGAGAGCATACTATATATCTCTATGTGGGTGCCTATCCATATTGCATAAACAGTTTCCAGGCAGAAAATAGTTGGGCCGCCGGTTATGAGACCTATGACGTTAACGCCGTTGCGGTTGGTTCTTGCGATACCACTAATGCCAAAAATTATGCCTATACCGATACCTCTTACCCATCGGGAACCGCTTTCTGTAGCCCAACAACCTCTAACCCTTCACCTTTGCCAAGTTTTCCTGCCGCTGGCAGCTCGGTCAACTGGGCTTGTGGTTCTAACACCTGTACTGCCACTAGAGACTCAGTCCCGCAACCACCGGCTGCCACTTGCGGATCAAATGTTGGTAACTATACCACTGAAACTTCCTATCCTTCTTCTACCGCTTTCTGTAGCCCAACAACCTCTAACCCTTCACCTTTGCCAAGTTTTCCTGCCGCTGGCAGCTCGGTCAACTGGGCTTGTGGCACTAATACCTGTATTGCCAGCAAAGCTTCTACACCACCTTCTGGTCTGACTTGTACCGTTGCGATGTATAATCCATCCCACGGCCCGGTCAACATCAATACCAATACCTCATGGCGTGTCAATTCTACTCCTGAATGTCCAACTTGCCCTAAGTTGTGGCAGCTGCGTGATTCCGTTAACGGTACCACCACTCTCAGTTCCAACACATTATCCCCTACACAAGATGTACTCTTCGATACTCTTGGTAACAAACGTGTTACGGTTACTTTCTCTTCCACCACCAATTCTGCTTTTAATGGCCTAGGCTGCTCTACCACTACTTTGATTGTTTTGAGCGGGGGGACAACGCGGGAGCAGTAAAGTTTGGTTGGTTTAAGATTTATGAAAGAAAAGTTTTCTTCTTTATTAAAAATTTTCGCCGTTGTCAGTATTCTTGTCTCCTCGGTATTTTTGGCATTGCCGGGGAGAGTGGAAGCGGCAACTTGCTACTGGGGAGGGTGTTGTGATCTAAGCAGTTCACCAGGCAGAGTTTATACGGCACCGGAAAAAAAATACTGCGGGATTGCTCCTATTACTGAAGGTAGCTCGGCAGCTTTAGCTTGTGCAAATGATATGAGCACGCTAATTGATCCAAATTTATTAGGTAAGGTGCCGGCTAGTTTTACTTGTACTAATTGCCAAGGATATCCTGCCTGTACCCTGGGATTATATATAGATAACTCCGGCAGAATTTGCCAGAATATAAATACCTGCAGCGGTATCGGACCTTATGTGGGGGTCTCGGGATTTCCCGAAGCCTGCACGGTGCTGAATCATAGTTGTTATACTTGTCCTGCTGGTTACACTGGTAATGTTTCACTCGGACCATTTAGCTGCGTTCTTATTACTTATGCTTTGACTATTAATACCGCCGGCACAGGTTCAGGTTCGGTGACCGGGGCGGGTAACTACGTTCCTGGCACCGTTGTTACGGCTAGTGCCTCACCCGATGCCAACTCGGTATTCTCCGGTTGGAGCGGAAATTGTAATGCAAGTGGGCAAGTTACCATGTCTGCGAATAAAACCTGTACGGCAACTTTTACCGCTCTTCCTTCCTTTGAAGTTTACGCTGAAAAGTTGGGTGGAATAGGGGCTGGAACCATAACCTCAAATGTAACCGGCTTGACCTGTTCCAATGATGGGATCAATCCGACCTCATGTGACTGCGATACTTCTTGCAGTTATATCTGGAATACCTATTTCGCCAGTTCAACCGTCGTTTTAACCGCCTCATCTTCTGCCGGTTACTCTTTTTCAGGTTGGTCAAAATATCCTGACTCCGGTTATTACGATTGTACCGCCTCTTCCACAAATACTTGTACTTTTAATATGAATAACAATAAAGGGGTTTATGCTAATTTCGTTTCGGCTTACACCCTCACCGTCACCAAATCCGGCGGTACCACTTTGGAAAAAGTCACCTCCAATCCAGCAGGAATAAATTGTACTAGCGGTACCTGCTCCGCTTCTTTCAATGCCAACGCTAACGTTGTCCTGACGGCCACT
>CAIJNK010000007.1 GCA_903822075.1 uncultured bacterium | reverse complement strand
GAAATATACGGTAAACCGCGCCGCTTTCGTCTATAAAAATGCGCGAGAACAGTTTGAGATGAGAGTGCATAAAAGGTTAATAGACATTATCAGCCCTTCCGCCAAGGTGGTAGAAGCCCTGACCAATCTCTCTTTGCCTTCCGGCGTGAATATCGATGTGAAGATGATCTAATACAACCGCCCCTAACCCCTCCTTAACTAAGGAGGGGAAGAGAGCGGCGCAAAAGACCACCTGGTAAAACGGGTGGTTTTTTGCTTGCAATTATTTTTAGGGGGGGGTAAAATGGTTGTAAGTCGGTAATTTATTAATTAATAAAAATAAAAAAATGTTAGGATTTGGAAAAAGTGAACAGCCTGATGTAGAAATGACACCAGAACAATTAAAAGAAAAAGCGATGAAAATAATTACGGGTAGGTTGTCTGTGGGTTCAGGTTTTGATCGTCACGATGCTTTAAGAGTAATAAAGGCCTGGGATTATCTCGATGAAGATCTAAAGAAGGATTTACCTACCGCCTTTCCAGATTTGGCCCGTGAAATCCTAAGAAGAAAACTCGGTATCGAGGCACTTGGTATGAGTGAAAACTAAAGTTCAAAAAAGAGCCATAAACCAGGCTCTTTTTTGGCGGGTGGGGGGGGGAAGGAGATCACGCCACTCCTGGTGTGACGGGGTAATAGCGTGAAGGCTATTGACATTATTCATATTTTTCCTTAGTATTTAGTTTAGATTTGAAGGAATAAGAAATGGAGGCAAACGAATGAAATTGGATACGAAGGCAGTTCCGCGGATCAGTGTTGCTGGTCAGCCAAAGCACAAGGTCCTTTGGGAGTCTCTACAAAAGAAGGGGTGGACACAGAAAAGGGCGGCTACCTATCTGCGGATGCACCCGACGGTGTTCGGCCGGATGATTAATCTGAATCATGTGCCAAAATTCACGAAGTTCCAGATGGAACGACTCATGAGTTTGACTGGCTGTGTTGTTGAAGACCTGTTCCCCACGGAAAATTGTTCCACGGATGTCTTGGGCCGGAGGAAAGCCTTTGACGTTAGCGTGAATTTTTCACACAACGCTTTGGGTGCCAGAAATATCCCCAAGCTTCCATCGACGGATAAGTTGGTGGCCAAAGGGGAGCTGCTGCGCATCCTTTACCGGTTGGTGGGCGATCTGAGTGAAAGAAAACGCTTTGTCTTGGACTGTATCCTGGACGGAATGGACTTCAAGGAGATTGGCAGAAAGATGGACTGGCCCGCCTCGGATGTTCGTCTTTTGTATCACTCGGCATTACGGAGCTTGCGGTTGAAAGAAAAAATCGCCTTACTTGCGGCGGCGATGGACGGAGCTTCAATTGAGGTGGTTATCCACCCCAGATGAAGGGAGTGTTTGTTTTACGGGCGACAAAACGGTTATCTCAACCTCGTTTTGTCGCTCTTTTATTTTACGTAAAATATCCTTGCATTTTAATTTGTAAAATGCTAGTCTGGTGGAACGTGTAAAAACGGAAAGGGAAGGGGGATAGGAGTAAGAATTGATTTACTCATATCGCCGGTGAATTTTTTTTAGTATAAAACAAAAATAAGATGAAATTTATCCTTGGAGTAAAAAAGAATATGACTCAGGTTTTTGATGACAAAGGTAACGTTGTTCCTGTAACCGTTTTGGAAGCTGGTCCGGTGGTCATCACTCAAATAAAAACAGTTAAAACTGATGGTTATAATGCCGTGCAGGTGGGTTTTGGCGTCAAGAAAGAGAAGAATATCAGCAAAGCCGTCAAAGGTCATCTTAAAGATCTGGGCAACTTCCGCTTCCTTAAGGAATTCCGAACTGAGAACGAGAAAGACCTGGCTAATCTGAAAGTGGGCGACAAAATTGACCTATCAAGTTTCAAGGAAGGTGATAAAATCACCGTTTCCTCTATTTCCAAAGGTAAAGGTTTCCAGGGTGTTATCAAACGTCACGGCTTTAAGGGGCAGCCCCGCACTCACGGCCAAAAGCACTCTGAGCGCGCTCCAGGTTCTATTTCCGGTGGTACCAGAGAGGGAGGACGTGTGCCAAAGAATATGCGTATGGCCGGCCGAATGGGTTCTGACCGCGTTACCATTGCTGGTTTGAAAGTAATCCAAATTGATCAGGCAGCCAATGAGATCTTAGTCTTAGGCGCATTAGCTGGTCGCCGAGGCACTTTGGTGGAAATTGTAGGCTAATTTTTAATATAAGATACTATGGAAAAGGAAATAAAAACAAAAAAGGCAAAAGTGGTCAGAGCAAAAAAGGAGAAAAAAACCCTCGGTGCTCTTGAAGCCCAAGTTTATAGTCAGGCTGGTAAGGAAGTGGAAACCGTAAAGTTGCCAGAAAGCATCTTCGCTCTCCCTTGGAAAGCCGACTTGGTTCATCAAGTCGTAGTTTCCTTAATGACCAATAAAAGGACCAACTTGGCTCATACTAAAACTCGAGGAGAGGTGTCGGGAGGTGGTAAAAAGCCTTGGCAGCAAAAGGGTTTGGGACGTGCTCGCCATGGTTCTACTCGTTCCCCAATCTGGGTACACGGAGGCGTGGCTCATGGTCCAAGAAAGGAGAAGAATTATGAAAGGAAAGTGAATAAGAAGATGAAGGCCAAGGCCCTCTTTACTATTATTTCCAAGAAATTCCGTGATGGTGAGGTCTTCTTCCTGGATTCTTTGAAAACTTCCGCCCCAAAAGCAAAGGAAGGTTTGGCAGTTTTGAAAAATTTGAGCAAAATAAAGGGCGGGGAATATATTTTAGCCAAGAGACAAAATTCGGCTTATATTGCCGTCCAAAAGATGGAGGAGAATTTAAACAGAAGTTTTAGGAACTTTGGTAATATCAAACTAGACGAAGTAAGGAATATCAATCCGTTGGACGTTTTGAACTACAAATATTTAGTCATTGATAATCCAGCCGAAGCTTTCAAGTTCCTGGAGGCTAAAATGAAATAATTTAAATATATGAACGCACTTATCATAAAAAAACCAAGAATTACGGAAAAGTCAGGTCTTCAGGCTGAAGGTGCCAATGGTACTGGAGGTGGCGTCTACACTTTTGAAGTGACTGCCGAAGCTAACAAAAAAAATATTGCCAAGGCGGTCAAAGAGCTTTACAAAGTGACCCCAGTCAAAGTAAATATTACTAACCTCCCCGCCAAGAAAATATTTTCTCGCGGCAAAATAGGCAGGAAGTCTGGTGTCAGGAAGGCCGTCGTCTACCTGAAGAAGGGGGATAAAATCGAATTTGTATAAAAACCATGAAGCACTATAAACCAACAAGTCCAAGCAGGAGACATATGACCGGAATTGAGTTCCGTAATATTATTACCGTTTCCGAACCTCTAAAATCCTTGACCTTTGGCCGCAAGCGCCATGTGGGTCGGAACAACTATGGCCGTTTGACTACCAGACATAAGGGTGGCGGACACAAAAGGCTGATGCGTGAGGTGGACTTTTCTTATGACAAGATTGATATTCCAGCCAAGCTTATTTCTGTTGAATATGATCCAAACCGTACGGCCTTCATTGGTCTTGCTCAGTATGCTGACGGTGAGAAGCGCTATGTGATTTTACCAAACACCATGAAGGTCGGGGATGCTTTTATTGTCTCTGAGAATGCGGAAATAAAAGTGGGTAATCGCTTGCCTTTAAAGAAAATCGGTGTTGGTACTTTTGTTTACAATGTGGAATTAAAACCGGGCAACGGTGCCAAACTCGGTCGCGCTGGTGGTAACTTTGTGCAAGTGGTGGCTAATGATGCTGGTTATACGCACTTAAAACTTCCTTCGACTGAAGTTAGAAAGGTTCAGGATTCCTGTTTTGCCTGTATTGGTGAAGTTTCCAATAACGAAAATAAATTAATAAATATCGGTAAAGCTGGGCGTTCACGCTGGTTGGGAATTCGTCCTACCGTTCGTGGTACCGCTCAGAACCCTGTTGACCATCCATATGGTGGAGGAGAGCAGAGACAGGGACGAGGTTTGCGTTTTGCCAAAACCCGTTGGGGTCAGCACGTGGGCAAAGGTCAGAAGACTAGGACGCCAAAGAAATACTCTAACAACCTGATAGTTTCCCGCAGGCGAGTCGGCAAGCAAAAAGCGGAAAAATAATTGACTTTTAACGAAATTTTGTTAGTATAACGCTTCAATCTTAAATAAAAATAAATGGCACGATCAATTAAAAAAGGCCCATACGTCGACGAAAAACTTCTAAAGAAAATAGAGGGTAAAAAGCCGATCGAGACTGGCGTGATTAAGACTTGGGCTAGACGCTCCCAAATTGCTCCTGAGATGGTTGGTTTTAATTTTGGCGTGCACAACGGCCGCGAACACATTGAAGTGCTGGTTACCGAGGATATGGTAGGCCATAGACTAGGCGAGTTCTCTCATACCAAGAAATTCCATAGACATGGTGGAAAGATGCAGAAAGAATTGGATACCAAGGTTAAGGAGGCAGAAATTAATGCTGCTCAGAGTGCCAAAGCCGCTGTGGAAGCTAAGAAATAATTAAAGATATGAATATCACTGCCAAATTAAATGATTATCGACAGTCACCAAGAAAGGTCCGTTTAGTGGCCGGTCTTATCCGTGGAAAGAAAGTTGAACAAGCAATCGATATTTTGACCGTAACCGTAAAGAGAGCTTCTGATCCAGTGATTGACCTATTGAAATCGGCTATTGCTAATGCCAAGAATAATTTCTCGCTGAACGCCGAGGATTTATTTGTCAAAGCTTTGACGGTAGATAACGGAGCTATCCTTTATCGTCGAATGCCAAAGGCTCGTGGCATGGCTACTCCAATCAGAAAGAGGGTCAGTCATTTAAGTCTGATCTTGGGAGTAAAAGAAGCCGAGGTTAAAAAAGTAAAAGCCCCTTCTAAAAAAAGTGCGGTAAATAAAAAATAAAATCATGTCACATTCCGTCCACCCATATTCACATAGATTAGGCATCATTCGAGATTGGAAATCCCGTTGGTTTTCTTCGGACAAAGAATTTCGCGGTGCTTTAAAAGCTGATATCATGCTCCGTGAGTTTTTAGAAAAGAAAATGCGCGGTCTTTATGTGGCCTCGATCGAAATGGAGAGAAACCAGAAGTCTTTCAGGATTATCATAAAGACTTCCCGACCGGGTGTGATTATTGGCCGGACAGGGGAGGGTTCAGTCAAACTTCGAAATGACATTGTAAAGTTCACCAAAAAAGCCAAGTTGGCTATCCCGGCTGATTTCAAGTTGGACATCGAGGAGGTAAAATCTCCAGAATCTAATGCGGCCATCGTGGCTTATATGATAGCTGAAGGTTTGGAGAAAAGAATGCCCTTTAGGCGTGTGATGAAGCAGACCATTGAAAAAGTCATGGCTAATCGAGATGTGCTTGGAGTCAGGATTTATCTTGGCGGTCGTTTAGGCGGAGCAGAAATGGCCAGGACCGAAGATTTGAAAAAAGGCCGGATTCCACTTCAGACTTTGCGCGCCGATATTGATTATGCTCAGGAGAAAGCCCACATGACTTACGGTGATATCGGAATCAAAGTTTGGATTTATAAGGGAGATATTTTTGCCAAGAAAGAAGCTTCGGTCAAGCCGGTAATCAGATAGTTCAATAAATTCATCATAAATAATTTTAATATAAAAAAATGTTAGTACCCAAAAAAGTAAAATTCAGAAAGTGGCAGACTGGCCGAGAAAACCAAGGAAAAATTGGTAATGAAACCAGAGGAACCCGTGTTTCTTTTGGTGCTTTTGGTTTGAAAGCTATCATGGCCGGACGTCTACGTTCAATTGAAATTGAAGCCGCCAGAAAGACCATTGCGCACTCTTTGGGCAAGACTGGTAAACTTTGGACAAGAATTTTTCCAGACAGACCATATACCCAGAAGCCAGCCGAAGTGAAAATGGGTAAGGGTAAGGGTGATCCGCAGGGTTATGAAGCGGTTATCAGGCCCGGACGAGTCTTGTTTGAGGTTGATGGTATACCAGAAGCAGAAGCAAGAGAGGCTTTGCGTAAGGGAGGAACTAAAGTTCGAGTTCACACCAAGATTGTTAGCCGAGAAATTGTTTAAACATGGAAAATTTAAAAGACAAAAAAGAAAACGAGTTAAAGCAGATGCTCACGGAGAAGAGAGAGGCACTTCGAGTCTTCCATTTTGCTATGTCTGGTGGTAAGACCAAGAATCTGAAAGAAGGACAGAACTTAAAAAAGGATATCGCGAGGATCTTGACGGTTTTAAATAAATAAAAATATGACAGAGAAAACAGAAAAAAAGAATACGGAGAATGAAGGGAAAATACTTTCCGGCAAGATTGTTTCCGCCAAAATGAAGGATACTGTTGTGGTTCAGGTGGAGAGATACACCAAACATCCCAAATATGGCAAGTTCTTAAAGAGGCAGAAGAAGTTCAAGGCTCATGATGCCGGTAACAAGCACAAGGAAGGGGAAGTGGTAGAGATCATCGAAACCAAGCCGATTTCCAAGGACAAGCATTTTATGGTTTTGGAGAAATAATTTAAAACATATGATACAAGATAAAACATTAGTAACCATTGCGGATAACACCGGAGCCAAGATTGGCCGAATTTTCAAAGTGCTTGGTTCTTCCAAGAAATTCATTGCAAGTATTGGTGATGTGGTGGTTTTATCTATCCAAAAAGCTGAACCAAGAAAATCTGTTAAGAAGAAGGATGTGGTGTATGGGGTAGTGGTTAGAACCAGAGCTGCTTATCGAAGGAAGGACGGATCTTACATTCGTTTTGACGAGAATGCCGTCGTAACCATTGATAAGGCTAAGGGTGAGCCGCTAGCCGGACGTGTCTTCGGTCCCATCCCACGTGAGATAGCTGAAAAAGGTTTCCAGGGTATTGCCTCAAAAGCGCCAGAAATTGTATAAATAATAATATGAAGATTAAAAAGAACGACAATATAATAGTGATCGCTGGCAAGGATAAAGGTAAAACCGCTAAGGTGGTGAAAGCCATTCCTAAGGATAATTTGATTGTTGTCGAAGGCGTTAATATGAAAAAGAAACACGAGCGTGCCAGAAAAGCTAATTCCAAGGGGCAGATAGTGGAGAAGGCTATGCCAATCCATGTTTCCAATGTCATGCTTTTGGAAGGGAAGAAAGGAGTTCGTGTGGGTAAGAAAGAAATCGGCGGTAAGAGCGTCCGTATCAGCCGAAAGTCCGGTAAGGAAATTTAAATAAAATTATGAAAATCTTAACTGCAAAAGAAAAACAAGCCAAAGCCTTTGAACAACTGAAAGAAAGTCAGGGTTACAAGAACGCCATGCAAGCGCCAAAGTTTACTAAGGTGGTTTTGAATGTGGGTGTTGGTTCGCTTAAAGACAAGAAAAAAATCGATACTATCGTCGATCGTTTAACCAAAATCTCCGGCCAAAAGCCCTCACTTCGTGGCTCGAAAAAGAGCATTGCTTCCTTTAAAGTGCGACAAGGGGACCCGGTTGGCCTGACCGTCACTCTTCGCGGCGCGCGAATGTTTGCTTTCATCGACAAGCTAATTTTTGTAGCTTTCCCTAGAACCAAGGACTTCCGTGGCTTAGGAAAGAAAGGTATTGATGAGATGGGTAATTACTCCATTGGAATCAAGGAAAATACTATTTTCCCAGAAACCGCTGACGAAGATTTGAAAGATGTTTTCGGTATGACTATCACTGTGGGCACTACGGCTCCTGACAAAAAGAGCGCTCTTGCCTTCCTGACTTATATAGGTTTTCCTTTCAAAAAAGGGGAAGAGAAGGACGAAAAAAAGAAATAAGAATCAAGTTAAACAAAAAAATCGCCACTGAGCGGTTTTTTTGTTGCTGGAATTTAAAGAAAAATATTGTTACAATAACTGCTCTTATGAAAAAAGCCCTGGTTTCTTTTATTGTGGTAATATCCGTTTTTTCAGTTTTAACATTAATTTTTTCTTTTTTTGGAACGACTAATAAAGTTTACAGCATCAATATTGAGAATGCTTCCTCGACGGATAATGTATTCGAGTATGGATTAGCACCAACTGTCATCAATACTGACTTTCTAAAAAAAGCCAAAGCGGCATTTATTTCGCAACAGGCTGATTTTATAGAGGCCGATTTGAACAAAATGACTTTGAATCTGTACAAGAATGGAACACCTGTTCTAAGTTTCCAGATTCAATCCAAAGGCCGCCCCGGATCCTGGTGGGAAACTCCGGCTGGGCTATATAAGATTGAACTAAAAGAAAAGAAACATTTTTCCAGTATCGGAAAAGTGTACCAACCCTGGAGTATGGAATTTCAAGGAAATTTTTTCATTCACGGTTGGCCATATTACGAGAGTGGACAGGAAACTTCCAGCCAATACACCGGTGGTTGTATCAAGTTGAAAACCACCGACGCCAAAGAACTCTATGACGAAACGGACGTCGGCACGCCGGTCTTGGTTTTTAATGAGGAAGATACCAGTGACGCTTTTGCTTATTTGCCGAATCCGCCCTTGGTATCATCCGAACACTATTTGGCCGCGGATCTGAAAAATAATTTTATATTTATCAATAAAGATTCTGCGGAATCTGTCCCTATTGCCTCTCTGACAAAATTAATGACCGCCTTGGTGGCTTCGGAGTATATAAATTTGGGTAAAAATCTGGTTGTTGGCAAGGGGTCATTGGTGCCAACTTCAAAATCACGTTTGGTGGCCGGCACGTCCATCGAGGCATTTGAGTTACTCCATTTGTTGCTGGAGGAGTCTTCAAATGAAGCGGCGGAAGTCCTGGCAAGTTATATTGGACGGGACCATTTCATTCAGTTGATGAATAAAAAAGCCCAGGCTATCGGCTTGAAAAACACCATTTTCACCGATCCTTCCGGGAGTGATAATGGTAACGTCTCTACCGCTGAGGATTTGTTTACTTTGGCTAAATACATCTATAATAACCGCAGTTTCCTGTTAAAGATTTCCGATGCGGAGCTTAATACCGGAATAAATCAAAATTTCATATTCCCCGGCATCGGTAATTTTAATGAATTTACTGGCGAAGCCGGTTTCCTAGGCGGCAAGGTTGGACAAACTCTGAAAGCGAAGCAAACCATTTTGTCCGTTTTTAACCTGTCTTTTAAGGGTGAGGATAGGCCGGTAGTTTTTATTTCCCTCGGGTCGACTGATGAAAAAAATGATGTACTTAACCTTAAGAATTATGTCTCAGAATATTTTAATTGATTCTGGGTTGGCATCAGTTATCTTCCGGTGATATAATACTTTCATGTTAAACATTTTTAATAAAAAAAGGTTCTTGGAAAAGGTAACGGGTGAGAAAAATGTGCCAAAGGCTTTCATCTTTATCGGTCGGTCTGGTTGCGGCAAGGGGACACAAGCTGATTTATTAATGACTCATTTATGCAAAATAGGGGATAAGAGTTGCAAGACTTTACATATTGAAAGCGGAGCTCTTTTGCGTGAATTCATGAAAGAAGACGGTTATACTCAGAAAAAAATAAGCGAGACGGTCAAAAGCGGGATTCTGGTGCCGGAATCAATGGTGGTGGCTCTGTGGACGAGGTTTTTGATTGATAATTTTACGGGCAATGAAAATATGGTTTTTGACGGTTGTCCGAGAAAATTACACGAGGCTCAACTGTTAGACTCCGCTTTGCAATTTTATGAAATACAGAAACCAGCGGTGATTTGCGTTAATGTGAGTCGGGACTGGTCTGAGAAAAGACTTGAGGCCCGGGCGCGCGGAGAAGATGATAAGCCCGAGTCAATCAAAAGACGTTTGGATTGGTTTGAAACTGAGGTATCCAAGTCCATCGATTATTACCGGAATAATCCCTATTACAATTTTGTGGATGTGAACGGCGAACAGCCGATTGAAGATGTGCAGAATGAGATCCTTGCCAAATTGGGTTTAAATCTGTAGTATTTAAGGATGGCAGTTACCATCAAAACCAAAGAGGAAATCGAGATATTGCGAGAGGGGGGCAAGAGACTGGCCTTTATTTTGGCCGCTGTCGTTCACGCAGTCAAGCCTGGTACCTCAACTTTGGAGCTGGATAATCTTGCTAGGAAGCTTTGTGAAGACGGAGGTGATAAGCCGGCTTTTTTGAACTACAAACCAGCCGGGATGAAACGTCCATATCCAGCCGCCCTTTGTGTTTCTGTTAATGATGAAATAGTTCACGGCATTCCAAATGAAAAACCCAAGATTTTAAAAGAAGGTGATATCGTTTCCTTGGACATGGGTTTAAACCACAAAGGACTTTTTACCGATCATGCAGTGACCGTACCGGTGGGTGAGGTAGATGATGTTGCAAAAAACTTGATGGAGATAACGAAACAAGCTCTTTATGCCGGGATAGATGCCATCAAAGAGGGTGGACATATTCGAGATATCAGCTATGCGATTGAAAGATTTGTTCGACCAAAAAGGTTGGGTATTGTGGAAGAATTATGTGGACACGGAGTAGGTTATAAAGTGCATGAAGATCCGTACATCCCAAATTATTGTCTGGAAGACCAAGGCGAAAAGTTGAAGGTGGGAATGGTCTTGGCTCTTGAACCGATGATAAATGAAGGCTCAAAACATATTGCCTTGGATGACGATGGTTGGACTTATCGGACAGCCGATGGTAAGCGCAGCGCACACTTTGAACATACTGTTGTTGTGACTAAAGATGGTGCCGATATTTTAACTCAAATATAATTGTGATATAATACCACTGGTGTTATATATCATGTCTCAGGTTATTAAAAAATTAATAAGAAAGAGTGTAGCGATATTCTTAGTCTTACCTTTCTTGTATTTGGTTGTCCCTAATTTTGTATCGGCCTCTTATAGTCCTTTTCCGGTCATGTGTGGTGGTGACAAGTACTATGAGGTTGTAGCGACGGCTTCTCCTTGGGTGAATAAGTTATATAAACAGATTGGTGGTACTGGTACCGCTTACTTGATAGACTCGGAAACAATCTATGATGATTTTGTGACAGGAGTCTGTTGTGGAACCAGTTTTTATTGGAATAACGCCTATTCTCAAAAAAAGATAAACGCCGCGGACACCACTTATCATTATATCGGTCAGGCTGAAAAAGGGTATTCTACCGTTCCACCAAATTCTATAAACGACATGATTCATCCGATTTGTATGAATGGCGATCTCTATTACCAAGGAGTACAAAGTGAGTATCCTTCACCCTATCGTGCTCTCTATAAAAGTGTGGGAACAGATTACGCTTCATATTCTATGGGGCGTGGGCCGGATTTTTGGGCCTTACCTTACAGTCTAGGTAAATGTAGTCTTCATTCAGATAGCAATGTTTATTGGGGGAATGAAGATCCAAAAGTATCGTATAGTCCAACCGGAGGTACCGGTTACACCAAGAAAACAACCGCCACTATGGGGGCTTGTAACCCGGGTGAAAGAGGGTATGCCGATTGGAATAAATATTGGCTTTGTCAGTGGGATACGGATTGTTACTACAGAATAGTATCAACTTGTGCAAACGGCACGGTGGCGGATGCTAGCGGTAACTGCGTTGTGCCGACAACTTTTGATATTGAACTTTCCGATAAACTACCGAGTGCGGCGGCCGGAACCGTGATTTCAACTCCAGCCGGAATTAATTGTGGTACAGATTGTAATTATGATTACAATACCTTTACCTACAATTCGACTGTCGTTTTAACGGCCTCATCTTCTCCGGGCTATGTTTTTACCGGCTGGACTGATTATGGCAACTTGTACCCAGGTTGGTATGGCTGTACTGCCTCATCAACCAATACCTGTACTTTCACTATGAATACTAACAAATCGGTCATTGCCAACTTTGCGACCACCTCGGCTTACACCCTCACCGTCACCAAATCCGGCGGTACCACTTTGGAAAAAGTCACCTCCAATCCAGCAGGAATAAATTGTACTAGCGGTACCTGCTCCGCTTCTTTCAATGCCAACGCTAACGTTGTCCTGACGGCCACT
>CAIJNK010000006.1 GCA_903822075.1 uncultured bacterium | reverse complement strand
GGTCGGCACCACCACCAATATTTTTTCAAATTTATTTAAAATAACTTTCTGAATCAAAGGCACCAAAAATGCGCCGGTTTTACCGGTACCGGTATTGGCAATTCCCACCACGTCCTTACCCGCCAAAATATGCGGAATGGTCTTGTCTTGAATCAAAGTTGGAGTCACATAACCTTTGGTAATGATATTCTGCTTTAGGCGCTGGTCAATGATGAAGTCACAGAATTTATTTTCCGGCACATAAGCCACTTCCTCCGCCATTGGTACGGCCTTGTTTATGAATTTGGAGATATTAATATTCTGCGCGCCAAAGGCTCGTCCACCGCCGCCACCATTGCCTCGGTTTCCACTTTTACGAATTGGCCTACCAAAACTGCCACTATTTACGGAAGGGCGTCCACCACCAAAAGAAGGCCTGGCTCCAGGTCTCTGGGGTCGGCTTAACGGTCCTCTTGGATTATGACCCTGATAACCGCTCGTAGGAGGTCTTCTTGGTCCGCTCTGATTACTGTTTCTAAACACTTTACTACAATAGCATAGCCTTAACTATTTTGTCAAGGTTTTTTGCAATAGAAAAGCGGGGTCCATTACAGACCCCGCAAGCCCAAACTTTTCCTTTCTTCTTACTTTCCCTTGCCCGTCAACTCCTGAAGTCTGAGACTTGCTGCCTCAACTTCCTCAGTCTTATTACGAATTTCCCGAAGCCGACCATCAACCTCCATCTTCAGTTCACGCTCCTTAAGAATCCGAGCGGCCACTGAACCAAGAAGAAAAGCTTCATCTACCGATTCGACGGGCCGATCTTTTACGACCGGGTGGCTATGCAGGTAAAACCTTCCACGCATTGCTATCTCTGTAAGTTTGGCTATGGATGCATTGTCGAGCTTGAATAACCACTCTCGCAAGATTTCCAGCTCCCCCAGCTCGCTTAGAACCTCGACCATCCAGGGCTTGGCACTGTCAATCCGTACACGCATCTCCGTATTTCGCTTTTTCTGCTGGTCCTGGTCGTCTTGCGATCTCCAGGTATCAACTTGATCTTCTTTCCACCCCCACATGAACCGGGCAAGCTTCAGAAGAAAAGCAGTTGCCTCCGACTCGCCATGAGAATTTTCACCCCGAGGCAGGTTACAAATATGAATTCCTCCCAGGTACCCGACTTTCACTCGAAAGAAGTATTGGATGACAGGAAAGAACTTATCCGTAACAATCTCCTCCTCCCAGTTCCGATGGAATCCATCACGGTCCCGAGTTAACACCTCAACATTCTTGAAGAAGTTGAGACAAAGCCCTTGAAAAGCCTTCCGAGCTAAACGCTGATCAAGTCCAGTAACATCCAACTTGACCGGGTGGCCGTGTTCATCATACCCAATCTGGTATGTCCCCCTATCCTCCACTAACCGACCAAATGAAAATGAACTTGATTCATTCCACCCATCGGCAATGTCCAGATAGAAGATGACACGATCGATCCACTCATATTCCTTCTCTTCCCAACTTCCTTTACCTATGGAAACGGTGAACCCTTCAAAAAGCAGATCAAACTGCCGTTGGTGATCTTCGGCTTCGTTCCACGCCTTCAGAAAGGCGTGCCAATTGTACAATGGCAGCCTAGTCGGTCTCGTTCGAAGCGTATGATACTCCAATAGTTCCGGACCCATCAATACCTCGCCTGTCTCTCTATTTCTAGGCATTTTATGCCTCCTTCTTGTTGTTATGCCCCGCACTGTGACGGGACTTTATACTGACTCCAATTCAAGCCTACTATTTCGGACTATTTTGTCAAGTTAATATATTATATATAAATTCGTTTGATCAGCGGATTAATGCGCGTAACTAATTCATAAGGGCTGCCATCCAAAAGGGTGGCAATATCTTCAGCAGATATTTCATTTTTACCGTCCCAACCAATAATAGTCACCTCATCAAAAACTTTTACTTTCCCGACATCAGTCACATCTACCATTATTATGTCCATGCAGACGCGGCCGAGAATCTTACATTTTTTACCTCCCACCAAAACGTGGCCAATGGAAGACAGCGCTCTTGGCAAACCGTGCCAGTACCCCACCGGCAAAATAGCCACAGTTGAGTCTCTCTCTAGAGTCTCGGAACAATCATAACCCATCTTGGTGCCTTTCGGTATTTTCTTAATTTCCGCAACCAAAGTTTTCCAAGTCAGCACCGGTTTCAGTTCTATTTTATTTTCATAAAAAGCCTGAGTCTCTCTCGAGGGCCAGATGCCGTACAAACTAATACCAATCCGTACCATGTCAAAATGCGCTTCCTTAAAAAGCAAAGCACCTGACGTGGCGCCAGCATGACAAATAGGGTTTAATCCGGCCGCTTTAAATGCCTCGCGCCATTTATTAAATTTTTCGATTTGTAATTTGGTGTAAGCCGGAAAACTTGGGTTCTTGGCCATTGCAAAGTGCGTAAACAAACCTTCCACCACCAAATTTTTATTCTTGGAAATTTCCACCAACACCTTTTTAATTTCACTTTCCGCAAAACCATGACGAGACATCCCCGTGTCTGCCTTCACATGAATTTTTATTTTATTTTTTATCTTTTTTAATTCAGCCAAAGTCTCAAAACTGGAAACAGCCACGCTCACCTCTTTTTCAGCCAATTCCGCAAACATCTCCGGCAAGGTATAACCCAGCACCAGAATCGATGTTTTTATGCCTTCCCGCCTCAAAGCCAAAGCCTCCACCGCCGAGTCCACGCCCAGAAAATCCACACCCAATTTCTCTAGTTCCTTGGCAAATTCGAAAAGATTATGCCCATAAGCGTTGCTTTTGACCACGCCCAGTAACTTACAACTTTTGGGAATTAACCCCCTAAAAACGGCAAAATTGTGCGTTATAGCACCCTTGTCTATCTCTATCCAAGTTCTTAGGCCTTTTCGGAGCTCTTTGTTCATAGGCTAATATTACCTGAAATATTATTTAAAATCCACTTCAAACGGATACATCCCCATACCGCAGGAACCACGGAAGAGGCCGACAGACGGGGTGCCGATGTTGATATCAGTCGAGCCGGTTTGCGGTAAGTATTGACTGATGTTTAAGCTAGGAATTCTGATGGAAGACGAGCAATCAAAAGTGCCACTGGTTTCAAATCTGATGACGGTTGGAAGGCCGGCTTTGGCCACGCTTTGTTCGGGCTGATAACCGCCTTTAACTTGCAGAGAAATTATTTGCACACCGTTAACAATGCTCACATTACTACTGGAATTATTAGTAACCGGAAGAGGCTTGAAATCGGAAGTTTTCTTGGTTGTTGAGGCTAGGCAATCAGAACTAGAGGCGTTATTTAGACTGCAGAATTTTCCCGCTTGATCCGTATTTATTTCTGACACTTTTTCAGCTGAGAAATGCGGTATCGCCCCGATAATATTCAGGCTGTTATATAGATTAAACAAGCCAAAAAATATCACCACCAGTCCGGCTGTTTTAAAAAACTTTCCAGACCAAGCTTTGTTTGAAATGCCGGAAGTGCTGAAACTTAAGATGGCAAGAACGGGCAATGTCCCGAGAGCAAAAGCTAGCATAGTGAGTGAACCGGTCCAGAAACTGCCGGTCGAGAGCGCAAAAATCTGCATTGATTGGGTAAAACCGCAGGGCAAAAAGAAGGTGACAATACCCACCAAAAGTGGTGTCAGGGTATGGTTAAGATTCTTTATGTTGTGAATTCTTTTACCAATGAAAGACGGAAGGGTCGGTTGTAATTTTTTGGCCCAAGGAAAGATATCTAGGAGATTCAGACCGAGAATAAGCAGAATAATAGCCACAATGAAACTGATAATAAAAGTACCAGTGCCACCTAGCTGAAAGGTTGAGCCAAGGAGACCGATAACTCCGCCCAGTAAAAAGAAAGAGGCTAGGCGCCCGAGATGAAATAAAACTTGTGGACGAACTTTATCCCCTTCCTTGGCAAAATTGGCCGACATGGAAAGTACCAAGCCACCCACCACCGCCATACAGGAAGAAACGGAGGCAATGAGACCGATAATAAAGGCGGTGCCATAACTGACTTTGGAGGCGTTAACCAGATTTACAATACCCAGTTTTTGAAGAAAAATGAAAAAAACAATAAAAGCCAGCGTCACCGGAATGGCGATTTTGAAATCAGACCAATTAATCAGATGGCTTTTCTTTTCCAATGACAAAGTGTAGCCGTGCGGTTTGAGTTTTAAATTCAGCTCCTCCATAATTCTGACTAAATCTTTCTGCCCAAAATCACCGATCACTTCCACACTGTTACTGTCAAGCGAGGCGATAACACTATGCACTTCCGGCAAATCCTTAAGCTCGGACTCGGTTAAGATAATACAAGCATTACAATGCATACCTTGGACGTGAAAAGTGTATTTTTTTCGATTATTATTATTCATATTTTTATTATTAATCATTTATAATTTTTTAGCCTTAAGCCTTAAAGAATTTGAAACCACGGAGACACTTGAACCAGCCATCGCCAAACCGGCAAAAATTGGGGAGAGCATTATCCCCCAGATCGGATACAAAGCACCGGCCGCAATCGGTATACCCACCACATTATAAATGAAAGCCCAAAATAAATTCTGCTTGATTGTTCGCATAGTTGATTTGGCCAGAACCACCACTTGCGCTATTTTCCTGATATCTCCGCCAAGCAAGGTAATACCGGCTGACTCCATGGCTACATCCGTCCCGGTCGCCATCGCTATCCCAATATCCGCTTGCACCAAAGCCGGC
>CAIJNK010000005.1 GCA_903822075.1 uncultured bacterium | reverse complement strand
CGGATTATGCAGAACACATCCGAGGCCTTGTGGTTTGATGTTTTCTATCAGTACGATGGTAAGCTTCAAAAGGCCAGCTTTGAGCTAACTTGGGACGGTAGGCAGTATGCGGGAGTTTGGTCACAAGCTTCTCCCAAGGATTCAGGTGACATCTATCTTAGACGGGTAAATGGCGCCTGGAGTGGGCACTATACGAACAGGGATAATGTATCCTTTGACTGTGCGCTCCAGATGGTGATGAAGAAGAAGTAAGGTTTCCAAACCTGTAGATAGTTACGCCGGATTCAGTGATGAGTCCGGCGTTTTTTATTATTCGTTAATTATTTGAATATATTTTTACCTTGCTAACCACTCTTCATCTTGACGAACTAAGAGCTCGGCCGCTCGCGAGGGTTCAGCCATTATTTCTTTGACTACTTTTTCCATACGCATCGATTGCGAACCTTTTACCAGAATAATATCACCTTCTTTTATAATTTCTTTTAGATATTGCCCAGCTTCTGTCGAACTATCAAACTGCAGAACACTGTCTTCATCCAGGCCAGCATCGATCGCACTTTCCGCCAAAACTCGGGAACGTAAACCAACTGTCACTAAAATATCACAAGCTGTGGCCGCTAAAATACCGGCGGTTTTATGCTGATCAGCTGTATGTCGGCCAAGTTCCAGCATGTCACCCAACACGGCAATGCGTCTGTTCTTTGTTTTAATCCCACGTATTGTTTCTAGTGCCGAATGTAGTGCCACTGGCGATGAATTGTATGTGTCATCAATGATAGTGGTTTTCTTCAGACCTTTGATTAGATTCATTCGGCCTTTAGGCGGAACAAAACGCGATAAGTTCTCAGTCGCCTCCACGAGGTTTAAGCCCAGACTAATCCCCACGGCAAGAGCAGCCAAAGCAGCATAGATATTATTTACTCCAAGCGTACCGATTATTTTAACCGGCAAACAGTTCCCGGAATATTCCACTTTGAAATGGACACCAAAAGGTTCATTATCAATCTCACTATAATAAATAGAATAGTTGGTAGCCCTAACCTCTGCATTGCCCAAGAGGCCATATGTTAAAATACTATTAACTGTTTTATTTTTAAATGAGAACACATCAACATCGTCACTGTTTAAGATAAGAGTTCCATCATGTTTGAGCGCCTGAACCAAATTACCCTTCTCGGCGACCACCTCATCTTTAGATTTAAAATATTCAATATGCACCGGCACATTGGCAAATTTGGTAACCACAACAACGTTTGGTTTGAGCCATTCGGCAATTTTTTTTATATCTCCCGGACGGTCGGCTCCAACTTCCAAAACTAACCACTCAGGATATGCTTTTTTAATAATAATCAAGGAAAAACCCCTCCAGATATTTTCAAGCCATTTTAAAGGATTACTCCAGGCATTACTTACGCCTAAAATAGTCAGCGGCACACCGATATCGCTGTTAAAACTTTTTTCACTTTTACGTGCATAGAAGGATTTTGAAATAACGGAATAGATGGCGTCCTTTGTTGAAGTTTTTCCAACACTGCCGGTTACGGCAATAACTCTGGGTTGATATTTTTTTAATATTGCCCTCGCTTCAAGTTCCAATATTTTAGCTATTATTTTTTTTAGTATGTCTTTCATTTTTATATTTATTCTTTTCAAATCAAAACCTATCGATCTGGGGCTATATTATAATAATTTATCAAAAATTTGACGGTATCCATAAAAGGTGTGGTTAGGGTCTGAGAGGCAAATGGCACCCCTTTTGGTTCCACGGTGTAAAGGAAAATCAGGAATCTTGGCTTATAGGACGGGAAATAGCCGAAGAAAGAGTGCAACCATCTGTCATCATAATACCCACCGCCTGGTTTGGCAATCTGCGCCGTTCCGGTTTTAGCGGCCACACTATAATTTGGCAAACTAACTTTACCGTTGGCTAGAGCCTTATCCACTACCACAGTCAACATCCGCGATATTTCTTCCGAAGTTTCCTTTTTGATTACCTGCTTTGCTTCATTAACATAAGAAATATTATTGAATAAACCGGAAGTATAATTTATCCTCTTGACCACATGCGGAGTAATTAGTTTACCACCGTTTGCCAAAGCGGACAAAGCACGGACAGTTTCGATTGGAGTCAAAGAAATACCCTGACCAAATGAAGCGGTGGCGTATTCAATGTCCCGTGGACTTTTTAAATTTTCCAGCCGACCGTGATTTTCACCAGGCAGATCGATCCCTGTTTCCTCATCCAAGCCATAACCGCGCATGTAATTAGCAAAATTATCTTTACCCATGGTTCGAACCACAAAAGAAACACCTAGATTTAAAGATTGATTTAAAACTTCCTGCATATTAACCGTCCCCCGTGCCTTCTTGTCATAGTTATAAATAGTTGAACCATCCAAGGTCAAGGAACCGGTATCTTTATAAGTGGTCTCAGCCGTAACTGCGCCGGAATCGATACCGGCCGCCATGGTTAGAGGTTTAATAATGGAGCCCATTTCATATAGACCCTCAACAAGCGGATTATTAAAAACACTCAGATTTTTTTCATCGGAAAATTTGTTCAGGTTATATGTTGGCGATACGGCCATGGCGTATATTTCACCGGTCGTCGGATCAATGATTATCCCGCCGGTCAAGGCCGAACTGTATTTATCCTGAACTTCGCCCAATTTTTTCTCCAAAAAACCTTCAACCGTCGGCTCAATGGAAGTGACAATTTTCCCTTCCATCTTTGAATCGGTGCTTATGACCTGCTTTATATTTGAAAATATTTCCGCAAAAAAATTCACGTAAGCCTGGTTACTATCTCGAGACAGAACGTCTTCATAGTATTTCTCCAAACCATACCGTCCGACCAGATTGTTTCCGTCATAGCCGACAAAACCAAGAGTTTGAGCCGCTAAACTGTCTCCGGGATAATAGCACCACCTTTCTTTCTGGATTTGCAGACCAGGTATGTTCAAAGCTTCAACTTTTTTCATTATGTCCTCTGACACATGATCGGCGATTTTTTGATAGACACTGTCTTTCTGACCGGCTTTCTGGTAGAAAGATTCAACATCCAAAGGAATTACTTCTGATAGGCTTTTGTAGACACTGGCTTGATCAGTGATTTTTTGCGGATTGATTGCTAACTCGTAACCAGTAGTGAGGGAGGCGGCGCTTAATAGTGAACCGTCTTTGTTTTGAAAATATATACTGCCACGATCGAAAATTTTGCTGGTAGGTGTCACATACTGCCGATCAGCCTTATCCACGTACTCCTGACCATGAATAATTTGTACATAGTATAATCGAACAACTAAAATTAGTGCAAAGAATAAGAAACAAAAAAAGATAAATCTTATTCTGTTCTTTTCACTGCTTGGGTTCATATATGACTTAGTTGCCAGGGGTTAAGAACGATAAGCCAGAGTCTTTGTTATCTCTAGCCACAAATTTCTGATCTGTAGCACTAACAAAGCCCATTGTTTGTGCTAATTCAGGCGTAACGGAATTTTTTGCCTTAAAATACTCAGCTTCCAAAATCTGGACTTTAGAATCTAGTGTGGAAAGTTCAGATTCCATATTCTGGCGTTCAACGATGTTTACAATGGCTGTCCTAACGCAATAACCATAGGAAAAAAGACAGATAATCAGTACCATAATGAAAGACCAAAACCATTTTTTCAACGGTTCACAATTATTTATTCTTTTATCTTTTTGGTTTGACATCTGTTTGTTATTTTTTTCTATGATTCTCAGTTTGGCGCTTCTTGCTCTTGGGTTTTTCCGTATTTCTTGCTCACTAGCGATGATCGGCTTCTTATTTATTAAAATGACTTTCTTTTCCTTTGCCAGATCTCGGAAGAAGTTTTTTACTATGCGATCTTCACCGCTATGGAATGAAATCACACTCATCCTTCCACCCGTTGATAATTTTTTAATACCCTTTTCCAAACCATCTTTCAACGCTCCCAGTTCATCATTGACGGCCATCCGAATTGCCTGGAAGGTTTTAGTGGCGAAATGAATCTTCCCTCTTTTGTAAACAGCCGGCACAGCGCCACCGATTATATCCACAAGCTCCCAAGTCATTTCCACCGGCTTCACCTTGCGATACTCAATGATTTTTTTGGCAATTCGCCTGGCGTATCTTTCATCACCGTAGCCGTAAATAATATCGGCGAGAGTTTCCTCGGCCCACTGGTTAAGGATTATTTTGGCTGTCAGAAGTAATTTGTCATCTGGCGCCGCAAAAGTCATGTATAACGGTTCATTATTCTTAAAGGAAAACCCGCGGCCGCTTTCATCCAACTGATTGGAACTCAAGCCCAAATCCAAAATAATTCCCTGTACTTTTTCAACTTTCACTGCATCAAGCGCCTTATCTATATTTCGGTAGTCGGACAACACGAGAGAATAATTGGCCTTCAAGCTTTTTAATCTTTCTTCTGCCCTTTGGAGTGCTTCACTATCTCGGTCCACGGCGATTATTTTTACAGCGGTGCCAAATTTTTCCGCCACATAAGCGCTGTGTCCACCGCCACCCAGCGTACCGTCAAAAACGGTATCCCCCTTTTTGAGATTGAGCCCATCCACTGTTTCTTTTAAAAGAACTGTTTCGTGCACCAACTCTTTCTTTTTTATGTCGTTCTTTTCCATTATTATTTCTATAGCATTCCGGCGCTGCCAAGTTTTTCGGCTAGCTGGTCAGCTTCTTTTTCCACCACATTCTTATAAGCCTTCCAAGCTTCTTCATTCCAGATTTCCGCGCGATCCTGCACGCCGATAATGGCCACCTTCCCCTTCAGATTTGCCCGCTCCACCAAGAAATCCGGCACAAGCATTCGGCCCAATGCGTCCACTTCCACCTCCGTGGCGCTACCAAACATATAACGGTTAAAACTGCGGTTGTCCGCCTTTAACATATTCATCTCAGATAATTTGCCGGAAATCTTCTCCCATTGTTTCAAGGTAAAAATCCACAGACAATTTTCCAAGCCGGAAGTGAGCACAATTTTCTTGCCCATTTCCTTGCGAAATTTCACCGGCAATGACAGCCTTTTTTTATCGTCCAGTGTGTGAATGTATTCGCCAATTAACATTTGTTTAGTTTGTAAGAAAAGTGATTTTAAGCTTCCATACCACTTTATCCCACTTACATACTATTTTATAACACTCTATACCACAATACAAACAAAACACCCACTTTTCATTCTTACTCATACAAAAATAAACCGTAAAATACGGCTTAAAACAAAGTTATTTTCAGACTTTCTAAATTAATTTTCTATGAAATGGAGTTATCCACAGGTAGTAATAATATTAGGCCGAAACTTCCTCCCACCTTACACCAGATTCAAAACTATTCACGTCTTCTTGATATTGTTGGCGCGTTGCCCTGACAGTAATTGATTTAATATTTAACGTAGAATCGTCAAGGCAGGCTTTGGCTTTTCTTACTGTTTGCCTACTCACCCAATCTAAAACAGCTGTGAAAGTAACAGCTGGATTTTCTTTAATTTTCAGACGTAAAAATTTTCTTAAATCAGAATATTCCAAGGTAGAAAATTCCGAACTAATATCAATTGGTTTTAAACTCTCAAATCCTTCGTCTTTCATAATAATTTTATTTCTTCGGCTTTAAGAGCGGGAAGATTTGACAATCACGCATCGGTTTGTTACAGAGGAAAGAGAAAAGGCGTTCGGAGAGGCCAAAACCAAAGGTTGGGGGCATGCCGTATTCCAAGGCTTCCACGAATTCCCCATCCGTCATCTGAGCTTCCTCATCACCCTCCTCACGCAGTTTGGCTTGATCCATAAAGCGCTCCATCTGATCTAGCGGATCATTTAGTTCCGAGAAACCCTTACCCATTTCCGAACCGGCCAAAATCACCTGGAACCTTTCTACTAAATTCGTGTTGCTCTCCATTCTCTTAGCGAGCGGTTCCATCATCACTGGTACGTTAATAAGAAAGCCCGGCCCAGCAATCTGCTTCCGGCAATATTTCCACAAATTATCGATGGCTCGATTCAAATTAAAATTAGTTTTGTTATCATAATCCACTTTCAAATCCCGCAATTTTAGTTCGATAGTTTTCAAATCGGCCGTATTGATATCAATGCCAGTCATTTTCTTAATGGTTTCCGTGTAATCATATGTCTCCCATTTCCCGCCCAAATCGATGTCAAAATCCCGGATTCTGAATTTTAAAGTATCAAAGGTTTTTTGGGCCACAAATTTATACATCTCTTCCGTGAATTTCATCCCCTCGGTGTAATCCGAATAAGCCTGATAACATTCCATCATGGTGTAGTCCTGCAAATGTTCGGCGTCCATGCCTTCATTTCGAAAATTCCGGCCGATCTCAAATACCTTGGGAAAACCGGCCACCATCAGCCGCTTAAGCCATAATTCGGGCGAAATACGCATATATACTTCCATATCTAGGGCGTTGTGATGAGTGATGAAAGGTTTGGCCTCAGCGCCCCCAGTGGTATTCTGCAAAACCGGCGTTTCTACTTCCATAAAATCTTTGTTATTCAAAAACTCCCTGAAAGCGTTCCAGAATTTGGTGCGCTTAACAAGCATGTCTTTTACTTCCGGATTAAACATGATGTCCAAATATCTTTTACGCAGGCGTTCTTCCTCATCCTGCAAACCATCCCACTTGTCCGGAAGTGGACGTAAGCTCTTCGCTAGCATTTTCCAAGCCGTGACTTGCAAAGTTTGTTGGCCTTTTTTGGTGACAAATAATTTGCCGGTAATTTCCACAAAATCCCCAATATCCACAGTGTTCGCAAACAAGTCAAAAACCACCGCATCCATCTCATCTTTCTTAAGCATACCCTGAAAGAGTGCCGCACCGTCATTCACATTAAAAAACATCAGGGCACCTTGGCCGCGAATGGCCATCACTCGGCCAGCCAAAACAACTCGCTCTTTTTTAGACAGCTCTTCAAACTTTTCCACTACCTCTCCCAGAGAATATTCTTTGTTGGTCTTAGCTGGATAAGGGTTCACACCTTTAGCCCTAAGAGCGTTCATCTTTTCTATTCGAACCTTTCTTATTTCATCAAATGAAGCCATTGAAATATTATATCACGCTTCTTATTCTACCCCAATCACTTTATAAGTCATCGTACCGGCGGGAGAGTTGAAGGAAAATGACTCACCAACTTTTTTACCTAAAATAGCGGCACCTAAAGGACTGCGATTCGATAACTTTCCCAAGGCCATATCTGTTTCCTCCGAACCAACAATTTTGAACTTCTTATGATTTTTATCACCCTGTTTTTCTACCGTAACTGCCGAACCTATCCGCACATGTTCACCATGCGCTTCACCGGACATAATGGTGGCATTCTTAAGCATTGATTCAAGTTTGGCAATTCTATCCTCGATATTTGCCTGTAATTCTCGAGCCTCATGGTATTCAGCGTTTTCCGACAAATCGCCCAAACCGCGGGCATAATCTAGGCTTTCCGCCACTTCCTTTCTCTTGACCGTTTTCAGTTCTTTAAGCTCATTGTTCAACTGCTCAAACTTCTCCTTAGTTAAATATTCTCTTTCTTCTTTCATTTTTGTTTAATGATTAAGCTAATATTAGCCCGCATTGTAGCATAATTTCTGTAAAAAACCAAGCTATTTCAGATACTCCGGTTTATTAGCAGCCATGTAGTCCAGGACCTGGCGCATGACGGAGAGAGCACCGGTGGTATTGGTCACTGGGCCTTTTTCCATAATCAACACAAAAGCGTATTTGGGATTTTCATACGGGAAAAAACCGGTCACCCAAGAATTCACAAACTGCTTGTAAACCCCCAATTCAGCCGTTCCGGTTTTAGCCGCGACGGAATAGTCCAGACTATTTAGACCGTGAGACACACCATAATCTTTTATGACGCCGTCATGCATGCCATCTCGGATAATTTTTAGATAATCTTGATTTAAATTCAGATCAACAGTGGGATCAGTTACTTCATCAGTTCGATTTAGTAAGATTTTTGGCCCCACTAATTTTCCACCGTTAGCTAGAGAAGAAACAGCGCGCACAAGCTGAATGGGGCTAACCTGAAAACCATACTGGCCAATTGAAGTGTGATATGTATCTCCAACCCTCCAATCCTCACCGTTAAAATTGGCCGCCTTCCAAGCTGGCGTTGGTATGGAACCATTTGATCCGGCAAAAAATGGTGAGGTTAGAGCCTGACCAAAACCAAACATTTTCATGTACTTATCAATATTGACGATACCCAAACCTTTCTGATTTTCAAAACCGCCACCCACTTCATAAAAATATACATCGGAAGAAACTGCCAAAGCTTTTTTCATATCCACGTAGCCTTGGGCCTTCCAATCTTTAAAGATGGATGGGTGAGCGGCATCATATGGATTTGGTAATGAGATAGAACCGGAACTGTAAATATTTGTACTTGGATCGATAACCTTTTCGTTTAAGGCCGCAAAAGCCATATAAGGCTTGACGGTTGAACCCGGCGTATAGAGACCGTTGATTATCCGGTTAAGTGCCGGCGTGTTTTTATCATTAAAATATTTATTTATTAACTCAGTATCCTGACCGTCGGTCAGAACTTGCGAACTATACTCCGGATAACTGGTCATGGCTAAAATCTGGCCGTTTGTCACATCCATAATCACACCCGCCCCGCCGGTAAAACCAACACGTAAAGCCAGATCTTTTATCCCCTCGTACATTTTATTTTGCACAGCGGCATCGATAGACAAAGTCAAATCCTCCCCATCTTTTGGATCATGAATAACATTTTCCGACTGAACCTTTCCCATGGCATCCACCTCCACAATTTGCTTACCATTTTCACCCGATAAAATATTATTATATGTTTTTTCCACTCCAGCCTTACCATCAAACACCTCACTAAAATAAAAGCCATATTTGTCCTTTGAAGGATATTTAAGATAACCAAGCAGATGGGCAAAACCATCAAGTGGAATATACTTTCTCAAACCAAAAGCGTTATCGGTTGGATTTTCCACATTCCAGGCCAACTCGGTACCAGTCCGGTCATAGATTATCCCCCGCTTGGCAAAAACCAAAGAGTTCCGCAGACGGTTACTTTCACTTTTAGAAAAAAATGCTGCCCCTTGTTGAATCTGTAAATTCCAAATTCGACAGACAAAAACAAAAATGATCAGGAAAAATATACCGGCCAAAATGAACAGGCTTCGGCGGGAAATGGATTTTTCCAAACGCCCCTCAAACTGGTAAGTGTCAAAATTTGGCAAATTTTCTGAATCAATAAAAATCTCGTCCGGATCTATTTCCTTTACCCGCTTATCATATCTCACTACACTCCTTTTGTGTCCAAACTTCATCATCCGGATGATTCTACCATAAATAACTAGGATTTCTTAGTCTCTTTTTCTATCACTTTTTTAAGCTCAATCAGCTCATCACGCAAAATGGCGGCGGTTTCAAAATCCAGGATTTTGACGGCGGCGTTCAGCTGGATTTCCTTTTGTTTGATGAGCTTTTTAGGGTTTTTCAGGACAATATCCTTATCCAGCCGAAGTAATTCAGACACCGCTTTGTCGTGGGGCGATTTGAGATTTTCCATAATATCATTGATTTTCTTGATGATAGTTCTAGGTGTGATGCCGTGTCTTTCATTGTAAGCCACCTGGATGGCACGTCGACGGTTCGTCTCCTCCATCGCTCGCGTTATTGAGCCGGTAATATTATCCGCATACAAAACCACCTTGCCTTTTACATTCCTGGCCGCTCGGCCAATAATCTGAATCAAGGAAGTGTCAGACCGCAAAAAACCTTCCTTATCCGCATCCAAGATGCCAATGAATTCCACTTCCGGCAAATCTAGACCCTCACGCAACAGGTTTACTCCCACAATACAGTCAAATTTTCCTTTTCGAAAATCCGTCAAAATACCGATTCGGTCAATCGTTTTGATATCGCTGTGCAAATATTCCGCTTTGACATTTTTAGCCTTCAAATACTCACTCAAATCCTCCGCCATTTTCTTGGTCAAAGTGGTGGCAATCACCCGTCCGCCACCTTTTATAACTTTTTCGGTTTCTTGAATAAAATCAAACACTTGGCCTTTGTAATTACCTTTCTCGGTGATGCCACGAATTTCTACTTCGGGATCAATCAAGCCGGTGGGCCGTATTACTTGCTCCACTACCTGCTTGCTTTTTTCCAGTTCGTAATCACTTGGCGTAGCGGAAGTATAAATTACTTGATTTACTCTTTCAACAAATTCCGGGAATTTTAGCGGGCGATTATCAGCCGCCGAAGGCAAGCGAAAACCATGATCAATCAAATTTTTCTTACGAGAAGCGTCACCGGCGTACATACCGTTTAGCTGTGGAATTGTTACATGACTTTCATCAATAATCGTCAAAAAGCCTTCCGGAAAATATTCAAGCAAAGTGTCCGGCGCCTCGCCAGGTAAATGCCCGGAAAAGTGTCGAGAATAATTTTCAATCCCATTGCAATACCCCACCTCCTTAATCAAGGACAAATCATAACTGGTGCGTCTCTTCAGCCTTTCCGCTTCCAAATTTTTTCCCTCTTTTTTAAGTTTTTTCAACTGCGCTTCAAGCTCAGCTTTGATACTTGAAATCGCTCGTTTTTTATCGTCTTCATTGGTAATAAAATGCTTGGCGGGAAACAAAAAGAAAACTTCCTCCTCGCTCACTATCCGCCGGGTGATAGCATCTACTTTGGTGATATTGACAATGGTATTTTCCGTAAAATCAAGGCGGTAAATCATCTTTTCGTTCACCGGCATTATTTCCAAAGCGTTACCAACGGCGCGAAACTCCCCAGGATTCAAATCGGTATTATTGCGTTCAAAATGAATGTTGATAAATTTTCGGATCAGTTCTGCTCGGCTTATTTCCATCCCCACAACAATTTTCAGGTTAACTTTTTCATATTCAGCTGGTGAACCCAAACCGTAAATACAAGAAACAGACGCTACAATAATCACATCCTTTCTTGATAACAAAGCCTGGGTGGAAGCATGGCGCAAACGATCAATTTCCTCATTGATCATCGCCTCCTTTTCAATATATGTATCCGTCACCGGAATATAGGCTTCGGGCTGATAATAATCGTAATAAGACACAAAATAATGCACGGCATTTTCGGGAAAAAATTCCTTGTACTCTTGGGCCAACTGGGCGGCCAAAGTTTTATTGTGAGCAATCACCAGAGTCGGCTTTTGGATTTGCTGGATCACATTAGCTACCGTAAAGGTTTTACCGGACCCGGTCACACCCAAAAGCGTCTGGTCTTTATAACCCTTTTTCACACCCTCCGTGAGCTTTTTTATGGCATCCGGTTGGTCCCCGGCTGGCTCATATTCTGCTCGTAATTTAAATATATTCTGTTGCATCGAAGTCGGAATTATGCTACATTTTTACCAGAAAAACAAGTGTCGGTAACACAAAAGGGGGAACACGTAATGAGTCTGGGGATAATAGATTCGACTGATCTTTTAATCGGTGCAGTAATCATCTTGATAATATTTGTAGCAGGAATCGGTTATCTGATTTTCAGACCGATGAATCAGAATGTGGGAGATTCACAAGACGAGAGTGATAGGCTCAAGAACAAACCACCGGATAAGGACATACCAACACCGAGAAGACTCCCGAAAAAGGAAGAAATTCTCGGACCAGTCTGATATTTGACTTGGTTAACCAGATAATCACCCTGACTACACGTCGGGGTGATTTTTTATTATCAATTTTACTCTGGTTTTGAATTATGCTATGTTTAAAAAAGAAAAAGCTAGCATAAAAAAGGACGCCACAATGCCAAAGAAAGACAAAGTGTTGTTACCCAAAGGACTTGCGTTTTTCAGAATCAATAAGGGTTTGGATAGTGAAGCTGATCTGTATCTCATTATCCGGAACACCGGATCTGAATGCTCTTGGGAAACCCAATGTACTAGTGATGAAGAATTACTGGGGCAAGACGGTATCAGACTTCTACTCAAAGATGCCGGAGTGATTGAGAATAGAATCCGCCAGAGCCTCAAAAGAGGAAGGGCGGTCAGGAACAATCATTGTTCTAAGAAGATTGTTCTCCGTGAGACTTTTTTTGAAATTCTCAGCCAATAACCTTACTCACTACGCCCAATCACCCCGACCTCATGTCGGGGTGATTTTTATTTCTGATATTTTTCCAAGAAGGAGTCTTTGAATTCCTGAAAATTTCCAGCCAAAATTGATTGACGAATTTTCTTGACCAGGTTCACGAGAAAATAAATATTGTGAATAGAAGATAAAGTGCCGGCTAACATTTCATTTCCGCGGAAAAGATGAGCAATGTAAGCTCGGCAGTAATGCTTGCAAGTATAACAAGCGCAATCATCTTCAACCGGTTTCAGGTCCAAACGGAATTCGGCATTTTCAATGTGGATTTTCCCCGTCTTAGTGTAAAGGGTGCCATTTCTCCCCAATCTCGTAGGTAAAACACAATCAAACAGGTCCACTCCATTCTCCACCCCCATAAACAAATCCTCCGGTTCACCAATACCCAGGAGATGCCGTGGTTTTTCTTCTGGCAAGATTTCATTTACCCACTTAACTGCGGTAGACATATCTTCCTTAGCAAAAGAACCGCCAATGCCAAAACCGTCAAAGGCCAGTTCGGATATTATCTTCGCTGATTTCTTACGAAGAGTTTCATCCCTACCGCCCTGCACAATACCAAACAAAGCCTGATCCCCGCCCAGTTTTTGATGTTCTTCAAGCGAGCGCTTGGCCCAAGCATGCGTCCGGTCCAGGGCCTCACTCTGATATTTTAAATCCTCGGTGGGTGAAGTGCATTCGTCAAAAGCAAAAATAATATCAGCACCCAAGTTATGTTGAATCTGAATTGATTTCTCCGGTGTAATATAATGGACGGAACCGTCTATATGAGAGGTAAAAGAAACGCCGTCCTGACCGATTTTGGCGAGCCTTGGTGCGGTGGAATCGTCAAACCTTTCCGGAATCAAAAGTGACGGATCAACCGGATGCAATATTTTGGAAATTCCTTTTTTATAAGCGGCGCCCAACGAAAAAACCTGGAAACCGCCGGAGTCCGTCATCGTCGGCCCGCTCCAATTCATCATTTTACCCAAACCGCCCATTTTCTTGACCGCTTCATCCCCCGGTTGCAAATATAAGTGATAAGTGTTCCCCAAAACCACTTGGGCG
>CAIJNK010000004.1 GCA_903822075.1 uncultured bacterium | reverse complement strand
TGTGGACCCTACAGGACTCGAACCTGCCACCTCCTCATTGCAAATGAGGCGCTCTAGCCAGATGAGCTAAGGGCCCAATAATAATTTACGATACTTTCAATTTCAAAATCCTAACCTTTACTGCGCCTCATTTGTGCAAATGAGCGTCACAAATATTTTTCTGCTGAAAAATTTTCTGACCACGCCTCGGCACGCCTGCCTCCGGCCTTGCGCTTGGGTCCCTTACCCAAGCTCACTCTAGCCAGATGAGCTAAGGGCCCAATGAGGGAAATACTAACATATATTCTCAAAAGATTCCACTTATATTTGCCTTTTTTGTAAAAAGGAGTAGTTTGGTAAATAGAGAGTCTTAGCGTAATGGAGGTTACTATGAAATGCAAAGAGTGTGGTGGTGAGCTTAACCTCACCAAATCAGTCGAATTACCATTGAGTATCCAAGGGCGTGGAACTGTTTACGCCTGCGAGGTTTGCGGTAGATTACACTGGTATCAAAATGGCACTGGTGTCTATAACGGAAAAGGAAAAGAACTTTACCTACACTACGGTAAAGTCTCCTACAAAGGTATCCTGTCCGTATGGACTCCGCAAGAATGAAAGTACCCACCAATGAGGAACGCCCATCAGGCAACTTGTCTGGTGGGTTTTTCTTTTACCCACTTTTTCACCATATATTAATCGTCACTTTGATATTATCAATACAAGGTCGTTTTAATAGTTTACAGTTTTTATTTAATAATTTATTAGCAATCTCTAATCTAAAAAATATATGAAAAACCGAGTTGTACATTTTGAAATTCAAGCGGACAACGTGGAGCGCGCGGCAAACTTTTATAAGAAGGCATTTGGCTGGGACATCAAGAAATATGAGGCCAAGGATCCGAAAGATACAGAATCCATGGGTATGGACTATTGGATGGTGATGACCGGGCCAAAGGAGACTCCCGGTATCAACGGTGGAATGTATATTAGGATGCCGGAAAGAAAGCTTCATACTTTTGATTGTACCATTCAGGTGGATGATATTGATAAGGCAATAACAGACGTAAAAATGAATGGCGGGATGATAGAGGGTGAGAAAATGGAGATGAAAGGCGTGGGCTGGTTTGCCCGAGCCAAGGATACCGAGGGCAATATGTTTGGTTTGATGCAGGCCACAAATCCGGATATGGAGATGTAATGTGGAGGATTGCTTGCGCAAAATAAATGGGGGATTATGTCCTCCTTTTATTTTTTCTGTTTTTAGGTATAATGGGCAAAACTACATAATGGAACCTCTGAATATATTTACAGATTCGAAACCGGAAGGCGAAGCGGATCGCGAGCGGCGCGCCAAGGTACTTTTGAGGTTATTACATAACTTAAGCGGAATTGAAGCTTTTGGTGATGAAAAATTTGAAGCAATATTTTCCAACGAACAACATAAGAGAGATTTTATTGAAGGATTGAATTCTGACTCTTTTCTTCAGCTATTGAATGGCTTAAACGGCATTCTTCGTGACAGGGAGGTTGTGGAATGGAATACGGACGGAGAGAATGTTTCGCTGCAGAGTACTTTTTTTGGGGTTGGGTATTTGCCGCCAAGGCAAGAAGATAAACTAGGACTATTGGTTAATGTTTTGAAACAGCCAAAATAATGAATAGAGAAGGGCGGGAGTTCAAAGATATCGCTTTACTCATTTCGTCTTCCATAAACGCAATACACCCATATTTGGATGCAAACGGCAGAATGAGCAGAGTAATTTATGTTTTATTAACAAATAGTGGAGACAGTATTGCTAGTGAGATCCAGCCGGTCTTATCTAAGAATGGTAGGGATATAGTCAATATTGATCCCGGTCTGATTCAAACTGATCTGATAGATTTGATCAAAAAAGAACTGGGCATTGTCTCCGGAAAAATTTTACCAGACACTCTTGTCGGTTTGTGGCAAGAAAATGAGGATCTTGATTTAAAATTTAATGAAAATGTTAGCGAAGAACAGAGAAAAGTCTTTCTGCATTTACTAAAAAATGATGAGGAAAATATTTTTTTTGCTGTAAAGAAATTTATACAAAACTATCCAGCTGATGATAAGTTTATATTAAAAGGGGAAAGATGGTCTAGAATTCTGATTAATAACTTGATTCCAGATTTAAACTCAACTCAGATACAGGAAATATTAGACAACTATCGAAGCTTTAAGAGGGAGTATGTTACCAAGCTGATAGACTGTATAGCAAATCCAAATAATGAAGACTATTTTGTAGTCAGTGGTGGAAATAAGGTGCCGTTAAAAATCTTTTTTGAACAAAGAATTAATGAAGTTCAAGAGAGAAGAAATATGGAAACGTTGGAGGAAAAGAAAAGACTCGAAGCTGAGAAAGCCGAAGAGGAGAGAGTTGTGGCTAAAGAGAAACTCTTAAAAGACAGATTTAGTACCGGGGAGGGTAAAAATGAAGCCTTTGATCGATTTGTGCTAAAAGAAAGTCTTGAAATAAGACAAGCGGCATTAGAAATAGCTGGAAAAAAAATGCCCGAATCTTCCGAAGAGCAAAAAGTGCAAATTCTAGAAGAATCGTTATTCTCTTTGGCAAAAATGATAAATAGCGAAGTGGATATCTCCAAGGATCGCATTAAACTCTATGTGCAAAATCGAAAAAAAGAATTATTGCAATTTTATCAACAATTTAGAACCCTTTTTGAAATTGTTGATTATCTGGATAATTCCAGACATTTCTCCTACAAAATTTGCACGTCAAGCGACTATGAAGTCCCGTATTCGGATCAGGAATATCTGGATAAAAAGCAGGATATTTCAAGTTTTCTTGATGACTTATTTTCTCAATCTGTCTATTATATTGATGAAAACGGTTCTACAATCCGCCTGAAACTATTTGAAATCAAATCAAACAATTTTGCAGATGTCGTACAACCTATATTTGAGAGAATCTTTTTTAACGATAGACTTGTCAATTATAGTGATAAAAAGGTGGCAAAGGTTTCTGGTCTAAGGCCAGCTGTTGGTAAATTTATCTTTGAGATATCATCACCCCAATTTGAACAAGAAAAAACTAGAATGCCTGGTGTTGCAATAATCCAAGATGAAGAGGGGGTATACGTTGATATTCCGGAAGGATCAACTATTCACTCCGGGTGGAAAATTGTTACTGTTGCTTCAATGAAGTAATCGGCTAATCCATTAAAAACAACCCATCCTTTTATTTTTTCTGTTTTTAGGTATAATGGGCAAACCCATAAAAGTGGGCGATTAGCTCAGCTGGTTAGAGCGTACGATTCACATTCGTAAGGTCACAGGTTCGATTCCTGTATCGCCCACAGCGGGCCTATAGTTCAGTGGCAGAACGTGTCCATGGCATGGACGAGGCGCGAGTCCGATTCTCGCTAGGTCCACAAAAATAACGAGCGAAGCGACTATATTTTTGTCGGACGCCGCATTCTTATGTGGCGTAGCAAGTATTTATAGTAGTTGAATTACTTTGAGCATAAATGTATAATTGAGCAATAAAAACATGATTGATGGAGGATTGGAAAAACCAATAGTTGATCTTAGTACGGAGAGAAACCGGACATTGCAGTCACCGGAATATAAGAATAGACTACAGAACATTATTTTTCTGCGCTTAGGCTATAAAAGAAGCGCTGAGGATGAAAAGGGAAACGAAGCCCGGAACATGGATATCGTAGTGAAATACAGCCCTTTTGTCAGGAGAGTTCTTAATTTGCCGCAATATGAGACAATTCAGAATCTGGTCTTGGCTGAAGAATTTGAAAAAGCCGCTGATTTGGTAATGGAAGAAATACATCGTCAGGAGAACATGTCTCATGCCGCCTAGCTCGGGCCGTTAGGTCCTGAAGCTTTGTGCGGGGCCTATAGTCTAGTGGTAGCTTTTTGATTTGCAATTAAATTTGAGACTGATAAAATAGTAAAATTATAAATTAATAATAAACAAAAATGGGATTTTTCAAAGATTTGCTTCTAAAAAAAATGTTAAAGAACCAGCTTAAGGGCGTGCCGGAGGATCAACAGAATAAAATTCTTCAGGCCGTAGAAAAGAACCCCAAGCTTTTTGCTGATATTGCGGCGGAAGTAGAGGCTAAAATGAAAGGTGGTCTAGATCAGCAGGCAGCCACCATGGAAGTCATGATGTCTCATCGGACGGAACTACAAGATATCATGAAATAATAAATGCAGTATAAGTAATTTTGTTTTTAAGTGGTTTGTGTTATCCTGACCGCAGACTGATCTTCGTCAATAAAGGAGTACAAAATGAAAGTATCGCGTTTTGCTTTGCCTCAGGATGAGATGGCATTTCGGAAAATCTATCGGGTGTTTTTGGAACAGGAGACGGTGACTACCGTTTTCCGGCCTGGCAGGCGCCTGTGCGGCGATTACCGGGGATATTCTGTCGGTCAGATTGTCAAAGCCAGGGTTATTGACCAGCTTGGCCTGGATCGGACGCGCGTCGGACCGATTTTCTTGCCGAAACCGGTAAAGTTGATTAAAATGGTCAGCATCGAAACTCGGGTGATAGGATCACTCGTCGCCGATGATTTCCAGGGATCAACACCGGATGTCCATGATCAAACCACTTTGGTTTTCCACCTTGGGTTGATCTACAATCTTGATCCACAGTCACTCGCTGGTAATTCAGTGGTGACCAGAATCTGTTTTACTTACGAAAGGTAATTGGGAGGAAAATGAATACAAAAAAAATTCCAGAACAATTTAAGGGGTTGCTCACCAGGGCACTGTTGCCCAGGAATAATCCGCCGGATCTCGATTTTCCGCGTTACGATTTGACGCCGATCGATCATGATTATGCGGCCCAATTCCAGATCAAAGCCAATTACGTTTTCCGTACTTTGGGTATGGACGTTGGTTTTGTGATGATGGTAGGGGATCCCAAGAAGGCGGAAAAGATCTATGACGCCTTTCGCTATGATCCTAAATATCTTGGTGGCGGAACCGGCTCGGGTTTTAAGAACCGCGCCTTGGTCTGCCTGGATATGATTGATCCTTTGGCGCAACGGATTGGAGCTGTGAATGTTGTGGCCAAAAGAAATGGCCAGCTCTACGGCTTTAATACGGACGGCATTGGCTTTGTGCGCGGTCTGCAAGAGTTCCTGGCCACCCATTTCTCTCGGGCTTATGCGCCGGACGGTGATCTTTCTTTACTGAAAGTTTTACTGCTTGGTGCCGGTGGAACAGCCGATGCTATTGCCTTTACTTTGGCCCAGTGCGGAGCTCACCTGAGTATCCTTAACCGAACGGCCGAGAAGGCAGTAAAATTGGTCGCCCGGATTAATGCGGTTTACGGACCGGTGGCTTTTGGCGGCGGAGAAGAACTGTTGGCCAAGGAAATACCCAAGGCGGACATTATTGTGAACGCTTCCAAGAAAGGGGCGGAAGGAGAGTTTAGTGATTACTCATCTTTTGCGTTAGCCACGGAGGGAGGACTGGAAGAGAACCTTCGGCAGAGTGCCGAAATGGTAAAGTTGCTCCGTCCAGGCACAGTCGTTTGTGATGTGAATCTGCGCAAAGACGAATCACCGACACTACGTCAAGCGCGATTAGCCGGTCATTTCGTTTTGGATGGAACATCAATGAATTATCACCAGGCCGTGGAGGCTTTGTGGCTCATTCATCAGGAGGACTTTACTCGTTTGAAGGTGACTAAGGAAGCGTTAGCCAAGCTAATGGCGGCCGCTACCTGAAAAAACCGCGGTTGTGCTTGGTGCACAATCGCGGTTTATTATTTATTGACATTAATTTGAGATTAATTTGAAACTTGAACTATTTTTTGTGCCTGCTAGTATATGTGTATGAAAATTTTAATCATTGAAGACGAAGAGATTTTAGCGAAACTTTTAAAAAAGGGTTTGGAGAACCAGGGCTATGCTGTAGACTATTTGACAGACGGTGAGGCCGGTCAAACCAGGATTGAATATCACTACCAGGACTATGATCTGATAGTTCTAGATTTAATGTTACCTAAAAGAACCGGTTTTGAAGTTTGTAAGAATGTTCGAGCCAAGGGTATAGATACTCCCATTTTAGCCCTGACGGCAAAAGCCGATGTCCAAAGTAAAATTTCTCTATTAGATACTGGTGCCGATGATTATATGACAAAGCCATTTGAGTTCTCCGAGCTTTCTGCTCGAATCAGGGCTTTAATTCGTCGGCCAAAAGTGTCACTGCCGATCGAACTCAAAGTCAGGGATATTATCTTAAATCCGAATACCCGAAAGGTGACCGTGGCGGACAGGGAAATTATCCTGACACTTAAGGAGTTTCGTCTTCTGGAGTATCTGATGCGCCATATGGATGAAGTGGTAAAGAGAGTGGACTTGATCGATAATATTTGGGATTTTGACTACAATTCATTCTCAAATATTATAGATGTTTATATTAACCGACTACGAAATAAGATAGATAAAGGGAGAAATAAGAAAATGATTGAAACAATTATTGGAGTCGGCTACCGATTGAATCCTTAAAAAGAACTTTAAATTTTAACTTTTTGCTTTTCAGTCTCTAATTTTCTGATGTTACGTACTATACTTTCTAAACCTGCCGAAGCCTTTTGGATATAATTACGCATTACTTGTTCCATCCTTTTTTTAAGTGATAAATATTTTTCTTTATTAATTTCTTGAATCTGTTGTCCTTCTTTATAAAAAATATCATGCTCAACTTCCGCCCAAGCATGATTAAGAAAGAGAGTCATTTGGACTTCACATTTTAAACCGCGGAAACGTTTGTATTCATCCAGACGGGTTCTATCTGAGCCAAAAACAACTATGGCGTGGGTTGAGCGGTAACCGGATGCTTTTTCTCTTTCTTGTAACTGTAAGGTTCCATGCAGTGATCGGCTAAGATCGTGTATGAAGTTTTTTCGATCTGTCTCTGTGTAAAACACAATACGCATACCAACAACATCTTCAATATCGGACAGGCGCCGATAAATGCGCCCAGCTAGTTTTTTTCTTTTAATTTTTTCTTTGAGGCTTTCAAGATTTTTTATTCGATGAGTCAATTGATGTTTGTATTTTCCTTTTTCAAGCAGGCTCGAGAGCAGGTTGTTCACGACTATCCCATAATCTCGATATAGGTCACTTTTATTTCTAAAATCCTCAATAATTAATTTGGTTACATTCATGGGGACAATTATAAATAGCTGAGGATAAATTTATGATTAAATATGTCCATCTTATACTTTCCAAAACCCACTAATTATGTTAGAATCCAAAAGTGAGAAAAAACAACAGTAAAAAAATAGAACAATCAATTGGTGATCGCCGTATTCCCGGCAGGGGACGTCGTCTGTCTGATAAGTTCAATCAGATTGTTTTGGATAATATTCCAATCAGTCTTATTACTATAAATGACGGCGGTTATATTACCTCAGTAAATAAGTATTTTGAAAATAATTCTCGAATTAAAGACTACCACAACCATAATATTTATAAAGACAAGTTTTTTTTCGAAGACAATTTGGCTGATGACTACAAAAAAATGTTGTCCGGAGAGAAAAAGATAGTTCGGCGCGAGCATTTTTACGAAAAAGATAGCCAGGGTGTCGGCGAAGACCGATATTTCAAGATTATCGCCGTTCCATATAAAGACAAGGATGGGCACATCGAAGGGGCGATATCCATGGCTTTGGATAATACGGACGCCGTAATTTCCAAGAATAAACTAGTTGAATTGAATAAGATCCTTGAGGAAAGGGTGGAACAAAGGACCGAGGAACTTCACAACGTGAACAAAGAACTGAACAAAACCCTTGAATTGAAGTCGATATTTATGGCTGATGTTTCTCATGAATTTCGAACGGCTCTTACTATTATGCAGTGCAGTCTCGAGCTTATAGCTAAATCAGAAGAATTAAAAGATGATAACTTGGATTTGTTCAGAAACATATCGACTGAAATTAAAAGAGTTTCTGGTATGCTGACAGACTTAGCTCTTTTGGCCAAGCCTCATTCAAATATTACAGCCAGATTACGTTTTGAAAAAATTGACTTAAATTCCTTGATTGCCAATGTTTGTGAAAAATTAAGAGTTGTGGCGGCCGAGAAGAATATAACAATCGAGCATAAGTATGCGGGGAAGCCGGCGAAAATAATGGGTAACATTGAAGATTTGGAAAAACTACTCACCAATCTTGTTCGGAATGCCATTAAATACAACAAAGAAAATGGTTGGATAAAAGTCTGGGTAGCCAAGGCTGAAGACGCTTTTTGTCTGAACGTGGAGGATGGGGGTTTTGGTATCTCGGAGCTTGATTTGCCACATATTTTTGAACGCTTTTATCGAGCTGATAAATCTCGGAATCGTAAAGAGGGTGGTTCCGGCTTGGGACTGGCCATTTGTAAACATATAGCCGAAGAGCATGGCGGGTATATTGGTGTATCAAGTAAGCCCAAGGTGGGGACTCTATTCGTCGTCCATCTCCCCGTAAAATTTGACAATGGTTATTTTTAGGTGTATTGTTTAGTCAGATAAGACGCCCAAAGCCAACTGGTTGGATGGCGGTATTGTTCTCTGAAAAATTCCAAACCTCAAACAGGAGGTGTTTATGATTATGTCCAAGGGTCGGATCTTGGTGGTGGCCCCGGACGCTATGGCCGTATTAATGGCATTGGCAGACGAGGCTTATGAAGTGACTGTCGCGAAAACCTTTGGCCAAGCAAATTATGAGATAGCTAGGTCGATTGTGTCGGGACAGAGATTTAGGCTGGCAATTCTAGATTTTCAGATTGGTGATCAATCCGGGGTTGATTTTATGTTAAAGCTGAGAGCGATTCTCGGTGATATAAATATCCTACTTCTGGCTAGTGACCAAGAGAAAGTCGCTACAGCTTTAGGTTCAACTTTTATGCCGGAAGCGTTGATACTGCGCCGAGCTAATCCAAGGCAGCCGACAGAGTTTAATTCGCTTCAAACAAAAACACTGCTGAAAAAAGTGGCGGAAGGTGTAAGACTCCGAAGGTTGTGTCTGGATACCCCCGACGTTCAACTTAACGGTTGGAGGTTTGCGCAAAACATGCGCGGAATAAGTTCCGCCAGGCTTTTGATGTCAGAATTCTCCGATGGTCCGTTTGGCGAGGTTGAAAATATGATCTTCGTCCTGACGAGTGACGGTCGACAAGTAAGTATGGCCATCAAACCCGATCTAACAAATCGGCAGTCAATTGTGTTGGAGATGCCGACGGCCGTTGGTTGTCCTATTCGTTGTGTAACGTGCAAAGTGCATAGCCAATTGAATCGTTTTGGTCAAGTAATGCCTTGCCGTGTACTCACCACTGACGAAATGGAGGCACTGGTATTCATTGCCATGAGTCAGAGCCAAGCGTTTAAAAACCTTTTTCGAAACAACGCTAGTGCTGATAGTCTGACGATCTTCTTTATTGGATCGGGTGATGGTCTGGTCTTCAACCTCCATAATTGCATGGAGCTTGTAAGGCGTCTGATAAGAAAGGAAACGCCGCGCATTTCGTTCATGTTGAGCACGGTTGGTTCCAAGTCGGGTCTTCAGGAGTTCATTCTGAAGTATCTCAGTTTACCAGTCAGGCTCTCCATCAGTCTCAATTATGCCTTCAAAGAGATACGGAAGAAGTATATGCCGGGCATAAAGCGTCTATCACCGGAAGAGCTCATTGCGCTTGGCGGTCAAGTTTCAGACAAAACCGGCGAAAAGGTAATAATTTCACTTCCGGTTTTTGCTGGCGTAAACGATCGCTGGGCCGATGCAAGGGAATTGGTCCGCCTGTTTACTGATCGGTGGCATCAATTCGAGTTCGTGTTGCTTGTCGGTTGTCCAGGAAGTTTTCCTGGACGCCCGGACACGACGGAGACTGATGTCGATAATTTCCGGCTAAAACTGGTACGAGCCGGAATGCCAGGTGAGCTTTTGTCACAAAGAGAAACCTTTGCGGCATACTCGAACGCCGCGCTGGCTCATACCCGACCGGTTTTGAAGGCGAGGATTAGTAAAAAGAGATGAAGGGCTTGTTGTGGGCGTAGTGATTGAGATGGTTTCTCTATCACTACGCTTTTTTTTGCAAAAAATATTGTAGCTAGTCCGTGACAAGTTTTACTTTTGCATATTTTTCAGGTATCTTTACTGGATGTCATTATCCATTGGAATTGTTGGTCTGCCAAATGTGGGGAAGAGCACCTTGTTTAACGCACTGACTAAAAAAAGTGTGCCATGTGAGAATTACCCTTTTTGTACCATTGATCCGTCGGTCGGGGTGGTGGCCGTGCCGGATGAACGTCTCTCCAAACTGTCTGAATTCTCCAAGTCAGCCAAAACTATTCCGGCGGCCGTGGAGTTTGTGGATATTGCTGGGTTGGTGAAGGGGGCCTCGGCTGGAGAGGGTTTAGGCAATAAATTTTTAACCAATATCCGCGAAACGGATGCTATTGCCGAAGTGGTGCGTATTTTTGAGGATGGTAACGTAATTCATGTGTCCAATAAGGTGGAACCTCTATCCGATATTGAAACCATTAACTTGGAGCTTATTTTGGCTGATATGCAAAGTGTATCCAAACGCTTACAGAGTCTGGTCAGTGAAATGAAAAAAGGTAGTAAAGTCGCTGTTATTGAAAATTCGGCGTTATTAAAAATAAAAGATGTTCTGGAGATGGGCAAGCTGGCTCAAATTGCAGATCTTGATGAATTCGAATTGGTGGAAGCTAGGAAACTTTGTTTACTCACCATGAAGCCGATCCTGTATGTTTTGAATAAGAAAAGTGGCGGGAAAAATTTGGATGAATTGAATGATGAGCGGTATTTGAATCTCCTGAATTTTTTTAAAGAGACGGAGTCCAAATATGTCATTGTGGACGCAGGAATTGAAAATGAATTGAAGGATATGGAAGGAAATGACAAAATAGAGATGCGTGAAGGTTTGGGGGTAAAGGACGATGGTATCAATGATTTAATCAAAGCCGGTTATGATCTCCTGGGGTTGCTGACATATTTTACGACTGGGGAGGACGAGACCAGAGCTTGGACCATTAAAAATGGTTGGACGGCACCGGAAGCGGGCACCGCTATCCATATGGATTTCAAAGAAAAGTTTGTGCGAGCTGAAATAGTTCCTTGGAATAAATTACTGGAGGCTGGTTCATACGGCAATGCCCGAGAAAAAGGACTGATCCGAACTGAAGGCAAGGACTATGTTGTCAAAGACGGCGATGTGATTGAGTTTAAGATCTGATGTGCCGAAGGCAGGAGGATTTAAACTCAATCATACTGAGCTAGTCATCTCAGACTAGCGAACGTGTAAATTGAATCCTTTCGCATTATGGCAAAACCCTTGCTATTTTAGAATAATAACTTTACTATTTCAGTAGAGTTCTTTGAACAACAACTGGGGGGTACGTCTGTGAATAATAAAACGATAGTTTTTTCCGGCTTTCACAAGTATGGTGATTGGCTCAAAAATTCGTCCGAACTGGTGATTGAGCGTTTGCATAGTCAGAGCATTACCGGTGTTGATGTCCATTCGATGATCTTTGACCCGATTATTCCGCAAGTAACAAACAGGGGAGAAGCCTTGTTCATGCTGGCGCAAAAAGTTGGCGCAGCCGGAGTTGTCAGCCTGGGCATGTCCTCTGAGGCAAAAGGTTTGCAGATTGTGGTGATCGCCAGGAACAAGGTGGGTGGAAAATATGTGCCGGATGCTCTTGCGGGTACACGTATCAGCACCAGTATGACCTCGGATGCGCCATTGGCCAACACTTCAATTGGAAAGTGGCGCATCACGAATTTCAGGCAAAAATGCCAGGAAGAAAAATTGGCCGTGGCTGATCCCTCTTATGATGCCGGTGGCTTTGTTTGTAACCATCTGCTCTGGCAACTGTGCGCGGCGCAGACTGAGGAGATTGCCGTTCCGTTTGTATTTCTTCACCTGCCCTGTACGCCCGAATGCGTTCCTGATAACGCCTTGTTCGAAAGGGAGAAGAAGATTACCATGTCCGTTGACCAGATGATCAGGGGGCTCGAACTTCTTCTGGAATATGCCATCATCTGACGTTTTTGTTTGCGTTGTTTGTGTAGACCTCGGCCATGTGTCCGAGGTCTTTTATATTTTTCTCATTCTTCCATTTGAAGAGATTTATGCTATAATAATAAAATTATTAGTTTTAACCTTTAAAAATGGAAAACAAGAAATCAAATATTGTTCTGTGGGTCGGATTGGCAATACCTGTCGTGGCACTTATTGTTGTCGCTATTTTAGCTTATATGCCAAGCAATTTAGTCGCCAAATATGATTTTCTCTACTATTCTAGAAATTACAGTACATATTGCGGCGGTATCGAAGTCAATACTTATAAAGTCAAAGATCAGAAAGTGCTGGCGGTGACAAAATCAGATTTACCGACAGATTTACCAAAAAATTCATCATGCTACAATATTGATTCAGACTTACCAAAAATTTACCGATATAATGTAACTACAAATGAGAGAACTCAAATATCTTTAGCTGATGCCCAAAAACTAGGAATAGATAATTCTCCGGTTTCGCCAGACAATATTTCTATTCAAAGGGGAGACTATTATAATAATGGTATTTTTGAATTATTTGGTGGAAATAATCATAATTACAATACATGGTATTTTAAAAATGATAAGGATGAACTAAGAAAGATTGACCTGGGAACCACGGTAACAGATTCCTATAATTTTGTTTTTATTGGCTGGGTGCTCAAGTAAGCTTTATCAATTAGCTAATAATCATATGGAGAAACAACAATTAATCGAAGAATTACAAAAAGCCATATCGACCGGTGACATTACTAGAAATGAGATACAGCAGGTGTTATCCCTCGAGCAAAATATTGCTGAAACAACTGGTTCATCAGTCGCGAGTAGGTTAAGTTTGGCTGAAATATTTTACTACATAGGCGGAGTAATAATTTTAATCGGTCTGATCGTGCTTATAAGTCAAAATTGGTCCAGTTTTACTTTTGCGGTAAAAGTATTTACGACCTTTGGCATGGGGATTATCTTCTTTATATCGGCAATCTTGTTGAACCAGTCTGACCAGTTCAAAAAAATTAGCAACGTCTTTTTTCTTCTGTCGGGAGTTCTTATTCCGTTTGGATATTTTATTATGTTTGACGATAAAATAAATAATCAGACGATGGACTATTACAATGTAATAATACCTTTGTTATGTTTGCTACAATTTGGCATCACCCAGTTTGCCGTCAAGAAAGACATTTTTACGGTGTTTAACACTGTTTTTGGAACCTGGTTATTCTTCGGACTCTCAAATTACATGTTGAATGACAATCCCGGAAGTTTTAACGCAAATTTTCATCTCTACCAGACGATACTGGTCGGTATCAGCTACGTATTAGTGGGTTATTATCTTAATCGAAGAGGACGACTGTTCGCCGGCTGGCTAAATACTTTTGGAGTCATCGGTATTCTCGGCGCTGGGTATGTTCTAAATTTTATGGCGGCAAATTCTTCTGGTCCTGAAGCCTCCGTTATTTGGACCGTTCTTTACCCGCTATTATTGGCCGGAACCATAATCTCCAGCGTATACATAAGGAACTCTTCCTTTCTTTTTGTCGGTACAATTTGCTTGATTGCCTATATTATTCGTGTCACGGCTCAAAACTTCTCCGATACTCTCGGTTGGCCATTTGCCCTGATTGTAATGGGAGTAGTCATAATGGGATTGGGATACCTGGCTTTTCACTTGAATAGCAAATATATTAAAAAATAGGTCGGATTTTCCTCGGCCTCAAAAAACACCATCAGCTTTGCTTGGCGGTGTTTTTTGATGTAGTATAAGGGTATGAAAAAGAAACAAACAACCTCAAAAAATGGGGAATATAATCATTTAAAAATTGAACCTAAATGGCGCAAAATTTGGGACAAAAAAAAGATAAACCAAACTAAGGATAAATCCAAGAGTGACAAGTTTTACGTCCTAGATATGTTTCCATATCCATCCGGCGACGGCCTACATGTAGGTCATCCGCGCGGTTATATTGCGACCGATGTGTATTCAAAATACAAAAGGATGCATGGTTATAATGTTCTCCACCCCATGGGCTGGGACGCATTTGGGTTACCGGCGGAAAATTATGCAATCAAGAATAAAATCCACCCAGCGGTGGCGATGGAGCGAAATGTTAAACGCTTCAAGGAGCAATTGTCCATAATCGGTTTGGGGTACGACTGGAAGCGAGAGATAAACACGACAGATCCAAACTATTATAAGTGGACCCAGTGGATTTTTCTGCAACTGCTTAAAAAGGGTTTGGCCTATGAAAGCTTTGAACCCATTAACTGGTGTCCTTCCTGTAAGACCGGGTTGGCCAATGAAGATTTAGACGGTCCCAACTGTGAACGGTGTGGTACTCTAGTGGAAAAAAAACCGATGCGCCAGTGGGTGCTCAAAATTACCGACTATGCCGACCGACTTTTAGCCGATCTTGATTCAGAAGATTACATCATGCCGAAAGTGATTGATAAGGTGAACCCGCATCAACCCGGTAAGCCTTTGGTCAAGCGTTACGTTGCGCACGCCATTGTCTTTGATCCAAGAAATAAAAAATATCTGATTATTCGTAATAAAAAGTTTGGCTGGGATACGGTTATTATTGGCGGTATTGAGGCTGGAGAAGATGTTGTCAAAACGGCCAGAAGGGAAGTGCAGGAGGAGACTGGTTATGTTGATATTGAATTTAAGCGCCTTTTGGGCGGACAGACCGAAGCCCATTATTATACCAAACATAAGGGAGAAAATAGAATCGCCTATGCTCAGGCGGCGTATTTTGAATTAAAGAGTGACAAGCGAGCGCCAATTGCCGATGGTGAAGATAAGGATAACGAAATTATTTGGGTTGAAGAAAAAGATTTTGTCCCCGGCAAAATGGTCAATTCCGAATTACCAATCTGGCTGAAACGGCTTAAGGATCCCAATTTAGGTTGGCCAAAACCACTCTTGAATTGGTCTGAGTCCATAAAAGAAGCGCAAAGAAATTGGATCGGTCGGAGTGAAGGTTCGGAGTTATGGTTTAATCTAAAAAATTCCGAGGAAAAAATAAGGGTGTTTACGACTAGGCCCGATACTTTGTTTGGCGTCACTTACGTGGTGCTCGCGCCGGAAAATAAACTGGTGGACAGCTTGAAGCCGCTGATTAAAAATTGGGCGGAAGTGGAAAAATATCGCGAGAGTGTCAAAGCAAAAACGGAAATAGAAAGAACGGCTGTTGATAAGAACAAAACTGGTTTGAGGCTATCTGGTGTGGAGGCCAAACATCCGCTGACTAAAGAAATTTTGCCAGTCTTTATTGCGGACTATGTTTTGAATAATTACGGTACCGGTGCCGTTATGTCCGTACCGGCGCATGATGAACGGGATTATTCTTTTGCCAAAAAATATAATTTGCCGGTCAAAGAAGTGGTTGTTCCGTATTTTACAAAATCAGAGAAAGATAGAGACCAGGCGCGGTCGGATAAAGAGACGGTCAGAAGAACCACCGCCTATGCCTTGGTCATGGATAAAAAGACAAATAAATTCTTGTGCCTGGATTGGGAAAAGTTTGGCTGGCATTCAGGCATAATTGGTGGATTGGACGACGGTGAAAGTTTTCAAGCTGCTGCCCTTCGTGAGATCCGTGAGGAAACCGGTTACGTTAACGTGAAATACATCCGTGAGCTTGGCGGTGAGCAGCATAATCATTTTTTTGCCGCCCATAAAGATGTAAACCGATATGGCATTGGACGGGGAATGTTGTTTGAACTTGTTGATGACAAAAAAATACCTACCACGGAAGCGGAAACAAAAAATCACAAAGCTGTCTGGATAGAGGCCGATAAAATGGAAGGCTGGTTGAATCTTGAAGCCTTTAAATATATGTGGCAAGTCTATAAAACCGGCTCAGAATGCTTTACTGGTCAAGGGATTCTGATAAACTCTGGGAATTTTGACGGAATGGATAGTGAGGAGGCAAAAAAAGAAATTACCGATTTGGCTGACGGTAAGCAGAAAGTGACGTATCGACTGAAGGACTGGGTGTTTTCCCGTCAGCGTTATTGGGGCGAACCAATTCCCGTTATTCACTGTGAGAAATGCGGCGCGGTGCCCGTACCGGAGAAAGATTTGCCGGTGGAATTGCCAAATGTAAAGTTTTACGAACCGACGGGGACCGGTGAATCGCCTTTGGCGGCTATTTCCAAATGGGTAAATACTAAATGCCCAAATTGTAAAGGCAAAGCCAAAAGAGAGACTAACACTATGCCTCAATGGGCCGGCTCTTCCTGGTACTATTTGCGTTATATTGATCCGAAAAATAGTAAAGCGTTGGTGGATAAAAAGAAAGAAAAATACTGGATGAAAAATGGCGTGGACTTGTACGTGGGTGGAACTGAACACGCCACTAGGCACCTTATCTATGCGCGTTTTTGGCATAAGTTTTTATTTGACATAGGTGTGGTCAGTGAGAAAGAACCGTTTAGGCAGCTCAAAAATCAAGGAATGATTCTGGGTTCGGATTCACGTAAAATGAGCAAGCGCTGGGGGAACGTCATAAACCCTGATGAAGTGATAAAAAATGTGGGGGCGGATACCTTACGCGTCTATGAAATGTTCATGGGTCCGTTTGATCAGGAAATTGCTTGGAGTACTGATAATATGGTGGGCTCACGCCGTTTCTTGGAAAAAGTTTGGAAGTTACAAGATAGGGTAGTAAACAAAAGGGTGGTTGAAAACATTGAATTTGAGGCACTACTTCATAAAACAATAAAAAAAGTGACTGAGGATATTGTAGACTTCAGTTTTAATACCGCTATTTCGGCCTTTATGATTTTGGTCAATTTGGCCGAAAAAAATGAGATAACAAAAACAGAATATGAAACTATTCTAAAATTATTGGCGCCGTTTGCACCACATATGACGGAAGAAATTTGGGCTAATCTTGGTCATAAAAAATCTATTCATTTGGAGAAGTGGCCGGAATATGATGAGAAAAAAACAATTTCGGAGAAGGTGGTTATTATCGTTCAAATAAATGGCAAGCCGCGCGCTAACTTTGAAATGCCCGTCGGTTCCAACCAGGCGGAAGTGGAGAAAGTAGCCCTCGCTCGGGAAGATGTTTATAAGTGGCTTGCGGGCAAGCAGGTAAAAAAGAAACTGTTTCTCAAGGAAAGGATCTTGGCGCTGATTACCGATTAGTTTCAATATGTTTGGCGTGATGATATAATTCATTCATATCAGTTAATTCTTCAACCTAATGAAATTATTCAAATTTCTCTCCTTCACTTTTCTTTCTTTTTCTTTTATCTTTTTCTTCCTTTCTTCTTTTCACTCTCAAACCATCTCCCATGTCCACGCTGACACCGTCACCAGCACCCCCATTATGGTGGATAATTCCGATATACCGGCTGGAGACATTATTGGCAACTGGGCAACAAGTACTTACAGTTTAGGCTATTACGGCGCCAACTATCTTCATGATAAGAATACCAACAAAGGTACCTCCACTGTCAAATTCAATTCTCACATTACTACCGCCGGCAATTACAATGTCTACATAAATTATCCCGCTGCCAGCCAGGCCGCCACCAATACGCCAGTGGATATTGTCCACAACGCCACCACAACCACCGTCATGGTGGACGAAAGCGCAAACGGCCGGCAGTGGAATCTGCTCGGCAATTATTACTTTGCCGGTACCGACGATGAATATGCCTTGATTCGAACCGGCAGTACCACCAATTATGTTTACGCCGACGCCTTTGCCTTTGACCAAGGTAATCCCATCTACACGCTCAACACTTCAGCCGCCAATGGAACGATAGATAATTCCTCGGCTTCCACCACTTATGCCTTTGGCGATACCGTCACCTTGACGGCCACGCCCGCGAGCGGTTATATCTTTTCATCCTGGTCAGGAGATGTTGCTACCACAAAAAATCCCTTAGCCTTAACCATGAGTTCAAATAAAAATATTATTGCCAATTTTATACCAGATGGCAGTAAGCCACTATTATATGAAGATTTTGAGGTTGGAGATCTACCAAACTTATCATATACCGGTCAGTCAGGTACTGGTGTAATCTCGGTCAGTACTGTTGTGGCCCATTCCGGATTATACTCAGCAATCACGCAAGTCAGTCCTGCGTCAAGCAATAAAGCCTGGTTTTACCAGAACGAATACTTCGGGCCGCACGCCTATGCGCAAATTTATTTTTATTTAGGCAATGATTTCGTCTTGGGCAATGCCAGTTCTCCAAAAATTGTTTTTCTGAATTTAGAAGATGGTAGTTATAACTCTGTGAAAAAAATTTATTTAAACAAAATAAATGCCGATTCTTTTTGCCTTGCCACCGGCGGAGCGTGCGCTTCCGTGGCAACACCTTTGATTCGTGGGCATTGGTATCCGTTGGACATAGAATATCAGACCGGAACCGGAACGGGTGCATTCACAGCTAAAATTAACGGTAATACGGAAATTTCCATGATAAATGCCACAATTGGCAATATCAGCCGTTTCGTGATGGGGATGGACAAAACTGGTTCTGAGGTTGGTAACGGAGGAACAATTTATTTTGACGATACGGCATTTAGCGCCAGTCCGATTGTCGACCAGTCTTCTTTTATTAATATTCGTCACGCTAATTCTTTTGCTCATTCTTCACTTTATATCGATTTGGCTTTGACTGGGTATTCGACCGGCGACACGATAGTCGCTTCACTTGATGGTTTACTGTATATAACAATTTCAAATTTAGTCGGCCGGGAAAAATTTGCCGTAGACATGGTCCCACTGTCGGTGGGTGATCATTCTTTAGTTGTAAAACTTTTGGATAGTCAGAACACTGAAAAGTACAGTGCTACAACCACTTTAACAAAATATGTTTCGGGAACCCCTTTCGTCTCCATAGATAAGGATAATAATTTATTGAGCAATGGTGTGAAGATTTTTCCGGTTGGCTTGTTCTATCCGCCTGATACAAATAAACTTTCAGGCATGTTGGCGGCTAATCTGATTAACGTGGCGAGCTGGAACCCGTTATGGTCCGCAAACTATTCAGTGAACGAGTTTACAAGTTATTTGCAGACAGTCTCTGGCCTTGGCGTAAAAACGTTTGGGCCGGACTCGAGATATCCAAATTACCTGACGACAAATGCGCCTAATACAATCGCGCAGTACACTTCGACATTTAGAAATAATCAGTCACTTCTATTCTGGACTTGGGCGGATGAGCCGGATCTTAAAACTTCTTTTTATACCCCGGCTTTAATGGACTTGTATACTGCCATCTCTCATGTGAACGATCCAAATCATCCAAACATTCTTAATCTTTACGGCTACGTTCCGGACGTCACAAAGACTAAAGGCTATCTTTCTTTGGAGCCTGTGGCTGATATTCTTTCTTTTGACGTTTATCCCGTTTGGGCAAGCAATGGAGACACTCAGATGACGATGAGCCAGTATACTTCCATAATGGATGAATTCCAAAAAAATAATTTTGGATTAACCCCTTTTACTTCATTTGTGGAGGCTTGTGATATGTCTTCGACCCAGCCTCATTTGACGCCAGAGTTGTTAAAAATGGAGATATGGTTAAATGTTATCCATGGCATGAAGGGAATAAGTTGGTATAATTATGATTCCATAAATAATAATTGGATTGACATCCCAACAGACAACGCCGCTGTTATTTCACAATTTGTTACCGATATGCAGACATTAGCGCCCGCCGTTTTGGGTTCAAACTCAACTCACGCGGTTACGGATGATGCAAATGCCGATGGTAACCGGGTTGACACCATGATAAAAGAAACCGATTCGGATATTTGGATTTTTGCCACCAGATTAAGCGAGATTGGTGAAATGTCCGGCACATCCACTAGTGTTAATTTTAATGTTTCCGATCTGGCCGATAAAACAGTTAATGTTTATGGTGAAAGCAACCGAACAATAAATATGACTGGCGGCGCTTTCAGCGATTCATTTATGCCGGGTGAAGTCCACATTTATCAAATATCAAAAACCGAAATTCCGCCCACTCCCCAAACTTGCACCTCCTTCACCTACTCTGCCTGGTCTCCGGCTGTCTGTCCTGTTTCGGGAACTCAAGGTCACACCGTAGTCACTTCGTCACCGGATGGTTGTACAGGCGGCAGTCCCGTCCTCTCACAAACTTGTACATATGTTCCTACCGGAGGGGGCGGAGGAGGTAGCAGTGGTGGCGGTACTCCGCCACCAGTCATCCCCAAACCCCTAGCCACCACCACCGCTACTTCCACCCTGGCCACTTCTACCTTTACCGCCACCGTCACCTCCGCCCCTCCCTTCCTCTTCACCCATATCCTAAATCCCTATACCACTGATTCCGACATCAAACAACTCCAAATCTTCCTTAACACTCATAACTTCATCATTGCCACCACCGGTACCAGTTCTCCTAATCACGAAACCACTTACTTCAATGATGCCACCAGACTCGCTCTCATCCGCTTCCAGACTGCTCATTACAACGAAATCCTCAAACCCGCTGGTGTCACCAAAGGTACTGGTGTCTTTGGTCTGGGTACCATTAAGTATGTTAATGATATCTTGAAGCAGGAAACAGTGGCCACTCAACCCTCTGTTTCAGTCTGTCAGTTTATTGATCTTTTGATTAGCATTGACGTGATACCGGCAAATAAGGTGGTGGCGGCCAAGGGGGCGTTGGGGTGCCGGTGATATGCAAACGCTTGACATATACTTGACATAAAGTCCATTTGGGTATAGGATAGCTGATATTAAAAAGACATTTTTATTAATTAAAAACAGCAAGTATGTCAATAACAATAAATTTTAAACCAAAGCAAGTTAGCAAAAGACTGATCGGTGCCCTTTCCCAACGGTCTCGCGATGTCATGACCAAGCGCTATGGTTTGGGTAAGGACTCAGAGCCAATGACCTTGGATGCTATTGGCAAGACATACGGCATAACTCGTGAGCGTGTCAGGCAGATTGAAAACCACGCTTTGGCCGTTATTCGGAAATCCAAGCAATATTTTGAGGAAAAACCTACTTTTGACGAAGTTGAAAAAATTATTCATTCTCTTGGCGGTATTGTCGTTGAGCAGGACCTTTTGGATTATATATCTACTGACGCCTCCATTCAAAGCCATATAAATTTTATTTTGGTTGTTGGTCATCCTTTTAATAAAATCAAGGAAGACGAGGATTTTAAACACCGCTGGTTTATTGACAGTTCCTTATCGGAAAAAGTTCATGAGGCGTTGCGGAAGCTTTACGCTACTTTAAAGAGCGAGGATCTCATGTCCGAACCGGATATTATCAAATCCTTCCTCGGTCATCTAGAAGATGTCTCTGAAAAATACAAGAATGAGGAAATAGCAAAAAGGTGGTTAGCCTTGTCAAAGAAGATTGGTAAGAATACTTTGGGTGAATGGGGTAAGACCGAGTCTTCAAATATTAGTACCAAAGGTATGAGAGATTATGCTTATTTGGTCATTAGAAGACATGGTTCGCCCATCCATTTCCGCGAGGTGGCTAAAATCATTACGGAAGTTTTCAAAATTAAGGCACACGTGGCAACCACTCACAATGAACTGATAAAAGATCCTCGTTTTGTTCTGGTGGGACGCGGTTTGTATGCTTTGTCCGAATGGGGTTATATGAGCGGTGTGGTCAAAGATGTCATCAAGAAGCTCATTGAGAAATACGGTCCAATGACCAAGCAGGAGGTGATTCAGAAAGTCTTAAAAGAACGTTATGTAAAGGAAAACACCATTGTCATCAACTTGCAGAATCCAAAATTCTTTAAAAAGAGTAAGGAAGGGAAGTACGAGATTGTAAAATAAGATTTAAATTAAAAGCACTCCGCGAACCGGGGTGTTTTTAATTTTGTCATGTGTTATAATGGCAGACATGTTTCTGGAGCTTCTTACCAAATTCAATACGGAGATCCTGCCGCTTATCTACAAGATTCTTTTTGTCTTGTCGCCCATTCTGGTACCGGTAATTTTGATCTATATGGCAGTGATCCTCTGGGTTCGCTATGTTCAGCTGAAGTATATTTCCAAACTTAAACCCTTCCTCTTTGAGATAAGAATCCCAAAAGATATCCAAAAGTCGCCCTTGGCCATGGAGATCATTTTTGCAGCCATGCAAGCAAGCGGGGCGGCTACTTATACCGAAGCATATTTGGATGGAAAGGTGAAAGGTTGGTTTTCCTTGGAGTTAGCTTCGATTGAGGGGCAGATTCATTTTTATATCTGGTCGTCGGAAACCAAATTCAAAAAAATACTGGAAGCTCAAATTTATGCTCAATATCCCACGGTGGAAGTGTATGAGGTGCCGCCAGAGAAAGACTACGTTCGACAATTTAACTTTGATCCAGCGAAACATATTATCTGGGGCTTACAATTTAAGCTCTTAAAAAAGGATATCTATCCAATTAAGACGTATGTGGATTACAATATGGATAAGGACCAGAAAGACGAATACCGGATTGACCCCATGACCGCCGTCTTGGAATTTTTAGGTTCGGCAGGTAAGGGACAACAAATCTGGATGCAAATTCTGATTAAGATGCACAATAAAGAGGATCTAAAAAATCACCGACTCCGAGAGAGGGGTAATTGGGAAAAAGAAGCTCTGGAAGAAATTGCTGACATTAAGAAAAAAGCCACACCAGAAACAAAGGGTGATTTCCCTGGTTTTCCTAACATGACCAAGGGTCAGACGGAAACCATCGCCGCCATAGAAAGGGGGATTAGTAAGATGGCTTTTGATACCATGATCCGAGGATTTTACCTGTCAAATAAGGAAGTTTTCAATTCTTCCTATATCTCAGGTTACATCGGTGCCATGCGTCAGTATAACTCTCTTACGCTAAATGGGTTGAGATTATCAAAGTGGACTGACGTCAGTGATAACCTTAAGGATTGGTCTACTCTTTTTCCCTTTTTGAAAAAAGTGATTACTTTGAGGAAAGCCAAATTAACCAACGAGATGTTTGATGCCTATCGGTTGCGCTCTTTCTTTTTCCCTCCATACCAGTATTATCGTCAAAATCCTTTCATACTTAATACCGAGGAGCTGGCCACCATCTATCACTTCCCAGGCAATGTCTCGGCTACGCCGACCCTCCCTAAGATTGCCTCCAAAAAATCTGAACCGCCGGCCAATTTACCAATTAAGAATTAGTCATGAACTGGAAACTGACTGCATATTTAGCTATTATCATTATTTTAATTATTTCGGTTTTTGTTGTGTTTGAGCAAAGGTCTCCAGTAGGTTTTCCGGTTGGAACTGTCTATACAGTAGAAAATGGCACTGGTTTAAACTCTTTGGCAAAAAAAATGCAGGCAGAAAAAATCATTCGCTCACCTTTTTTATTCAAAGTTTATGCTGTCCTACTTGGCGGCACAAAAGGAATAATCGCCGGTGACTACGTTCTAGAGAAAGCGGAAAATTCCTACAGCTTAGCTCATAGATTAACAAGCGGGGATTATCGTCTGGCCCAAGTAAAGATTACTGTACCCGAAGGCTTGAGCGTATCGGAAATGGCGCCAATAATTTCCGCCAAGTTAGCCAAAGTCACGCCGGCGGATTTCATCGCCAAGGCCAAAAGTCTGGAAGGTTATCTTTTTCCGGACACCTATATTTTCCAGACTAATACTGGTGTATACACGGTCATTGAGGCAATGCAGGCAAATTATAATAGAAAAATTGCGACAGTCGAAGATAAGATAAAAGCCTCCGGCAAGACTGAATCAGACATTATCAAAATGGCCTCTATTGTTGAAGAAGAAGGACGAACGACGGAAACCAGGCAAATAGTGGCTGGCATATTGTGGAAAAGGCTGGCACTGAGTATGCCGCTTCAGGTGGACTCATCCTTTAAGTATATCAACGGCAAAACTACTGCCACTTTAACTACTGCAGATTTGAAAATAGATTCTCCGTATAATACATATCTATACAAAGGTTTGCCCCCAACACCCATTTGTAATCCGGGACTTGATTCTATCATCGCTGTTTTAAGTCCGATCAAGACTGATTATCTGTATTTTTTGACCGATAAAGATGGTGTCATGCATTATGCTAAAACATTCGATGAGCATGTAGCCAACAAACAAAAATACTTACTATAATGAAAAGCGGACCGTAATTGGTCCGCTTGGGTGTGTATCAACGCATTGTTTGATGCAACGTTCCGCGATGCCTTTCGCGGTGACATCTGTCGCAATCATCGAAAGCACCATTTAGGTTTACTTTCCAGCCCTTCGTCTTCCCATCGGCGATGATTAGCTCCGGTATTCGCTCAAAATGAGTTCCTTCCGGTATGTCGGTGTTCAGCGTCAATTTTGTTCCGCAGCCACAGCCTAACTGTGTTTCGACTTTTGAAATTTTTGCCACTTTTATCTCCTTAAGATCCTGTATCTGGCTAAAGCATAGCATTTGTGGTATAAAAGTAAAGCGATTTTATGCAAAAAAGCCAAAAGAAAAAAGTTTTTGTGGGTATGTCCGGCGGCGTGGACAGTTCTGTGTCAGCCGCACTGTTGAAACAAGCCGGTTTTGATGTGCGTGGTGTGTTCATAAAAGTCTGGCAACCGGATTTCTGGGGCGGCTGCACTATGAAGGAGGATAGGCTGGATGCGATGCGGGTCTGCGCCAAATTAAAGATTCCGTTTTACACCTTGGATCTGGAAGAAGAATATAAGAAAGAAGTGGTGGATTACATGATTGCCGAATATATGGCAGGCCGGACACCAAATCCGGATGTGATGTGTAATAAATATGTGAAGTTTGGCGGTTATTTTGATTGGGCGATGAAAAACGGCGCGGATTACGTGGCGACCGGGCATTATGCCCAAGTGAAATCAGAACGACAGGACTTTGCAAAAAATTCGCGCTTTACCCTTCCTCGAGGACGAGGTGGGTCCTACGCGACAAATTTTTCCCAAAGTCCTGTCGTCCTTCTTGCCGGCCGAGATAAAAATAAAGACCAAAGTTATTTTTTGTGGACATTGACGCAAAAGCAACTGTCAAAAACTTTGTTTCCGGTGGGAGATCTGGAAAAACCGGAGGTGCGAAAATTGGCCAAGAAATTTGGTTTGAATACAGCCGTAAAGAAAGACAGCCAAGGTTTGTGCTTTATTGGTAAGGTGGAAATGGCGGATTTTTTGAAACACTTTATAAAGACTGTTCCCGGAAACGTCCTGAACGAGCAAGGTGAAATCATTGGCCGACATGACGGCGCCGAACTCTACACTATTGGCCAGCGTCATGGCTTCAATATTACTCAGAGTTCACCGGATGATAATAAAAAGTTTGTGATCTCAAAAAGCATTAGAAAGAACACTATTACTGTTTCCGAAAATATAGTAAAAAATGAAAACCAAAATTTGAAAGAATTTATCCTCCGCGATGTAAGTTGGACATTAGGTACTCCACCAGATTTTAAGAAAGAATATTCCGCGCGGATTCGCTATCGCGGTGAACTCTCAGATTGCGGAATTATGTTACTGAATGGTAACAAATATCAAATAATCTTCAAAAACGCGCAAAAATCACCCGCTGCTGGTCAATCAGTGGTCATTTATGACGGTGATATATGCTTGGGCGGGGGGATTATGTTATAATCTCCTAATGCCACCAAAAGGAATCTACATAATCAAAGCCGACGGGACAAGGGAACTTTTTGATAGGGAGAAGCTTTTGCGTTCTTTGCGGAAAATCGGCACAGATAAGGAGACAGCAGACATGATTGTTCAAAAAATCGAGAGTGATTTGACCGAAGAAGGACATACCACCAAAGAAATTTACCGACAGGCTTTTACCCTACTTCGTAAACATCAGCGGCCAGTGGCTTTGCGCTATTCCCTGAAACGGGCGATTGCCGAGCTTGGACCGTCCGGTTTTCCTTTTGAAAAATTTGTGGCGGAGATATTCAAGGCACAGGGCTATCAGACGTTCACAGATCAGATTGTGCTTGGCACCTGCGTTCCGCATGAGATAGATGTGGTGGCTTTTAATGATAAGGAACTCATCATGACCGAAGCCAAATTTCACACGGATTTTGGCGCACACTCTGATCTGAAGGTGGCACTTTATATCAAGGCCCGGTTTGAGGATTTGCAGAATACCGTTTTTAAATTCGGGGGAAAAGAGAGGAAGCTGACCAGAGGCATGCTGATAACCAATACGAATTTTTCTTCCACCGCCATTCAGTATGGCGAATGTGTGCATCTGAACATGGTGGGCTGGAATTATCCGCATGACAAGAACCTGCATCACTTGATTGAAGGACTGAACTTGGTACCTTTGACGGTGTTGACCACTTTGAATCAGAGCGAGAAGAAAATGTTTTTGGCTAACGACATTGTCTTATCCAAGCAGTTGGGGGATTTTGGTCTACTTAAAAGTTATGGTTTTGATGATTTGAAAGCCCAGTCTGTCATTAAGGAAGTTTACGACTTATGCAAGGAATGTGTTGGTCCTGACGAACTAGCCCAAATTAATAAAAAAGCCGAGACCTCTCTTAACATAAAGCCAGAAAACAATGAGTCAATATTATAAAGCCAAAAGGACGCGAGGTTTGTATGATTCTAATTCCAAGGACCCACACCGCTTATCCAGATCAAAGTTGGATTTATTTTTGAACTGTGAGCGTTGTTTTTATTTGGATCAGAAATGCGGAGTCGGCCGACCGGCTTCTTTTCCGCTGACCCTGAATAACGCGGTAGACTTTTTGATGAAGAAAGAGTTTGATATTCATCGGGCTCGGCATACTGCACATCCGCTAATGAAAACATACGGTATCGAGGCTGTGCCCTATGACGATCCTAAAATGGAAGAATGGCGTGATGCCTTAAAACGCGGTATTTCATTTTTGCATAAACCGACAAATATTATACTTCGCGGAGGGGTTGATGATATTTGGATAAATTCCAAAGGTGAACTTATTGTTGTTGATTATAAAGCAACCAGTAAGGAGGAAGAAATCACGCTTGATGATGAATGGAAAATTCAATACAAAAGACAGATGGAAATATATCAGTGGCTTTTTAAGCAAAATGGTTATAAAGTCTCGAATACCGGTTACTTTGTTTATGTAAATGGCAAGACGGATCGAGAGGCTTTTGACGGCAAGCTTGATTTCGACATTACTATCATCTCTTATACCGGTAAAACTGACTGGATTGAGAAGACAATTTTTGAGATGAAAAAATGTTTAGATTTACCAAATGCACCTATACCGAATTCAGATTGTGATTATTGCAATTATCGTAAGGCCGCCGGGGAATGTCTCCAAGCTTTGGTGAAACAGGAAAAGATTAAGAAATCAGCAGACGAAAAAGATACTTTATTTGGTTAGCAGTTATCCACAGAGTAGCCTTGCTCATATTATTTACTTATATATACTATCTATATGGCCTTAATCAGTCTGAAAACCGCATATTTCTTCTTTTTTAGCCCTTCAGTTTTGAGGGTTGGTTTTTCTGATTAAAAATACTAAAACAAAATTAATCAAAAAAACGAGTCCTCAAATACGAGGGCTCGTTTTGTTTTAGTAAGACATGCAAAAATATGTTCTTTCGAAAATTTCAACAATAAACAACATGCGGAGGTAAGAATGATCGGACTCAGGTTCTCAACGTGTATTATGGATCTTGCCAAGGGCTATGTGAGACTGGCGGACGTGGAGATCATTTATACCGCGACTGCCTGCAAAACACCTATGGCCTGGCTGATGTTGATTGACGTCTGCCATGGTAAGTATTGGGGAGAATACGGGAATAAATGCGCCCGGCTCGCGCTTGAACTTATTGAAGCGGGGATAATTCAGCAGCCAAAATTACTTACAGGTCAATACCCCGTGGTTGTGATGAATTGCCACTGGCTACTTCCCACACGTGAAATTGAGTGGAAAAAATGCGGGATATGAGATCTTGTTGAAAAAGAAGGTAAATTAACCGGCGTGGAGCAATCCCGCCGGTTTTTCTTTGCGAAAAACCGGCTTTGTGTTATATTTTACCCTATGAAAAGCCAAGAAATCCGCGAACGGTATTTGAAATTTTTTGAAAAAAGAGGGCATAAAGTAATACCTTCAGCTTCTTTGTTGCCGGCCAATTATGATATTCCGGACAAAGGTACTCTTTTTACCACGGCTGGCATGCAGCCATTGGTGCCATATTTGCTTGGTGCCAAGCATCCGGCTGGTACGAGATTGGTAGATGTGCAGAAATGCGTTCGAACCGGGGATATTGATGATGTGGGTGACAATCGCCACTGCACATTTTTTGAAATGATGGGTAATTGGTCACTTGGAGATTATTTCAAAGAGGAGTCTATAGCTTGGAGTCTTGAATTCCTGACAAGTAAAGAAGAAGGGCTAGGTTTGGATCCCAGTAGGTTTTACATGACCGTGTTCAAGGGTGAGGATGGAATTCCGCGAGATAATGATTCAATAAGGATTTGGAAAGAAAATTTTGCCAAGCATGGCATTGAGGCGGAAGTTTCTGGTGACGACGAATACATTAAAGGTGAAATTAGAATCCTGCCGTTGGGCAAAGATGACAATTTTTGGATTGCCGGCGCTACTGGCCCGTGTGGAGGAGATACAGAAATGTTTTACGATGTCCTAGGTGAAGAAAAAGGTGGAAAGTTGGAAGGCAAATTTGCAGATTTGGTGAAGTCAGGCCGATTGATTGAAGTGTGGAATAACGTGTTCATGGAATTTAATAAGACCGCCGATGGTAAGTATGAAATGCTAGCCAAACCAAACGTAGACACAGGCATGGGTTTGGAACGCACTACGGTGGTAATGCAGGGTAAGGAAAATGTATTTGAGACGGATATTTTTGAGTCTCTTTTAGGTTTAATCAAGAGACTCGCAATTAAGCGTGATGAAAAAGCAGAGAGAATTGTGGCTGACCATATTCGTTCAGCCGTGATGATTATTTCTGATGGTGTTACGCCTTCAAATACGGAAGCCGGTTATGTTTTGCGTAGGGTTTTACGCCGGGCCATCAGATATATTGATCAGCTAGGCATAAAAAATGAAGAAATTTTAAACATTGCCAAAGCGGCTATAGCTGAACTTTCATATGCTTATCCAATCCTTTTAGTCAAAGAAAATGAGATTTTGGATGTGATTAAAAATGAGGATGAAAAGTTTAGAAGAACACTACGAGATGGTATACAATCATTAAAAAAGATATTTAACTCAGCTATTGGTGGTATAGATCCAGAAAATTTACCGCCAGGTACGGTTATTACTGGAAATGTAATCCGGGTGAATGGGGAAATAATTTTTAATATCTATCAATCGTATGGGGTTCCGATTGAGATATCACAAGAGATTATGTCTGGATGGGGATTAGCATTTGATGAGCAAACTATGAAAGAGGCCAAAAATGCATATATAAAACACCAAGCCATTTCCAAAGCTGGATCCGAACAAAAATTCAAGGGTGGGTTGGCTGGAACAGGAGAAATTGAGACCAAATATCATACAGCCACTCACTTACTGTTGAGTGCGTTACGAAAAGTATTGGGTGGGGAAATTGTCCAGAAGGGAAGCAATATCACCGTGGAAAGAATGCGGTTTGATTTCAATTGGCCGGAGAAATTAATGCCGGAGCAGATTAAAAAAGTGGAAGATCTGGTTAATGAAAAAATCGCCGAAAAAATTCCAGTGCAAATGATGGAATTGCCGAAAGAGGAGGCCAAGAAAATCGTCACCACCCTGTCTTTTGATTTGTCCAAGTATGGCGATGTCGTCAAAGTCTACAAAATCGATGATTTCAGCGCCGAGTTCTGCGGCGGTCCACATGTTTCCAATACTTCCGAGCTTGGTCACTTTAAAATTGTCAAAGAAGAAGCGGTTTCGGCTGGAGTCAGACGTATCAAGGCTGTATTGACTTGCGTATTATGCAGATCGAGGTGATCCTAATCCGCCAAATAACTATCGGGTAGAGATTACTATCGGAGGTTCGGTATTCGTTGCCAACTTTCTAAACGGCTTCAACGGGTGCACGCCAAAAGGTGAGGCAAACACACTTGGGCGGAAGGTAGCCACCGTACTTAACTTGCCGTTCACTCCCACCGAATAATGGTTGGTGGCGTAATCGTTAACAAATCCGGCACGCAGTCTAACAAGACGGTGCCGGGTTTTTTCATGCCAAAATTTGCGGTTACAAATGATGTGTATTATAATGTAAGCATGTCGTTCTTTTCTTTTGGAAAAAGAAATAAAGGTAGCTATTCTTTGGTTTTTAATATTAGCAGCGGAAGCGTGGCGGGCGGAATAATCAATTTTTCAGAAAAAGAGGGTGAGGATGTTACATATTACAGCAAAGAAATAATTCCTTTTCAGGATGAAATTTCTGTCCCAAAACATCTGGAATTGCTGAAATCTTCCTTGACGACCTTGGCCGCCAGGATTCAAGCTGAGGGGTTAAAAAAAATTGAGGCTAGTACGGGTCGAAAGATAAGAATCGATCGCGTTTTTTATGTTTTTTCTTCCCCTTGGAGCGTTTCTCAGACTAAAACGATCCGAATAAAAGATCAGAAACCGATTAAAATTACCGAAAGCTATTTGAGTAAGTTGATAAAGGAGCAAGAAAAACAATTTCAAGCGGGTATATCCAAAGTTGGAAAAATTATTGAACAAAAGATAATTCAAGTAAAAGTAAATGGTTATGCTGTGGATAATTTTTATGGTAAGCAAGCAAAGGATTTAGAACTTTCTGTCTTCTTCAGTGTCGTGCCCGAAGATATTCTCCTTACTATCGATTCAGCCGTTTCTAAAACTTTCAATGTTAAAAACGTTTGGTGTCACTCTTTGTCTTTATCAACTTTCTCGATTATTCAGGATCTATTTCCGCAAAAAAAAGATTTTATCCATATTGATATTAGTGAGGAAATGACCGATATTTCCATTATTAAGGATAACGTCATGATTAGTGCCGCTTCCATCCCTTTGGGCCGTAACGATTTCATACGCGAATTATCAAAGGAGTTAAAAGTCACTCCAGAAATTGCCGATTCTATGATTAGCATGCAGACCGCAAAAAGTAATGACCAATTAGCGGCCATGAGATTGGCCATGGCGATGGACAGTGCTGCTCGAAACTGGTTAAGCAAGATTTTTGAGGTTCTAGACAGTCTTAAGGATAAAATCTATGTGCCGGAATGTATTTTTTTGATTGCCAATAGCGATTTGATTCCGTTCTTAAAAGATAAGCTCGAAAAACGGGATTTTAAAGTGTTGATTATTGAAAATAAAAAGATAAAGTCGTCATCTGACATTGCCGATACCGTTTATAAATTAGGATTAATGTTTTTGGATAAACTTTATAAAATATAAATAAATATGACTAAAAAAATTATAAACGACATGCTTCCGTCCAAGCGTTCAATCCGGCAGATTCCCTTATCTAAAGATAAAAAAGCCGATTACCAAGATTTGAAAAAAGAAATTGTTGACCTTGAGGAGAATAAGGGAAACTTTAAGCCTCGTCGAGTCAATAAAATTGCCGGTGGTAACCGAAAACCTCTAAATCCCAAATTTGTAATCTGGCTTATTGCTATCATCTGTTTACTCGCACTATTTTTTGGAGTTTCGATACTCTTTTCCTCGGCCACAGTTATTGTCACCCCGCGGACGGAAAAAATCACTTTTAACAATGATGCCTATTCCGCGAAGTTAGAGTCAGCGGCCGCTACAGACCTCACTTTTGAGGTTTTGAAAGTGAAAGAAGATCTGGGAGAAACAGTTGAAGCAACAGCCGAGAAACAAGTCAGTCAGAAAGCGAGCGGAAAGATCGTTATATATAATAATTACAGTACTTCTCCGCAGCGATTAATTAATAATACCAGATTTGAGGCTGCCAACGGCAAGGTGTATCGGATAAGCACATCGGTAATTATTCCTGGTCAAAATAAAGAAAGTGGTAAGATCATTCCAGGCAGTGTCGAAGCCACTGTAGTTGCTGACCAAGCGGGAGAAGATTATAACCTCAAAGTCTCAGATCTTAAAGGTGATTTTAAAATTCCCGGTTTTAAAGGTGACCTACGTTATGTTGGTTTTTATGCTTTATTAAAAGAAGACATCGTTGGGGGTTTTATCGGTAAACAAAGAATCGTGGCCGATGATCTAAGAAAATCAACCGAAGACGCCCTGAAGGGTAAGTTAAAAGATCAATTACTTAAAGAGCTCTACGCCATTAAGCCAGAAAACTATTTTCTTTTTAAGGATGGCTATTCTCTTGATTTCTCTGATTTACCGGATACGGCGGTGGAAACCAATAAGGTCCAAATCAATATCGAAGGCATTCTAAATGGAGTTGTCTTCAATAATTCAAAATTAGCAAAATACTTGGCCACACAAAAAATTGCCAACTTTGATGGATTACCAGTCACGTTTATTCCGGCTGACAACTTAATTGCTACCTTGAAAGGAACGAGTCCGGTTTTGTGGAAAAATGATGCACTTGATATCAAGATTACCGGTGACGCAGATATAAAATGGCAGTATGATTCTACCGCCTTAAAAAGAGACCTGTTGGGTCGAAAGGAGACAGATCTGAAGAGTCTCTCAGCTAAATACAAGGACTCCATTCTGGGTCTCAAGGTTTTATTCCGTCCTGTCTGGACTCGTTATTTCCCTGACAATATAAATAAGATAAAAGTAGAAGAAAATATATAGACCGAAAGCTTGACTATTGGGGCGGTTCTTTGCTATAGTACTGGGCGTTGTATCAAATGGCAAATAATAAGAATAAACAAGTAAAAGATGGCGTGGTAATAGAGGCTTTTCCTAATACCCTTTTTAAAGTTAAGAATACTGATGACCAAGAAGAAGTACTGTGCTTTCTTTCCGGAAAGATGAGGCTGCATAGAATTAGGGTACTTATCGGTGATCGCGTTTCTTATGAAGTAGATGAGTATGGTGGCAAAGGGAAAATAATCAAAAGATCTTAATTTAATAATAAAAAAATGAAAGTAAAAGCATCAGTAAAAAAAATATGCCCAAAGTGTAAAATCGTCCGTCGAAAACGAAGGGTGATGGTCATTTGCACTGGAAATGCTCGTCATAAACAAAGGCAGGGCTAGAGCATTGCTTTTTAAAGCCAGATATGTTAATCTTCACTGACTAAATTATATTATATGCGTATTTCAGGAATCACCATCCCAGACAACAAAAGATTGAAAGTAGGCCTGACCGTTCTTTACGGTATTGGCTTGTCTTTGTCTAAACAAATTTTGGTGGAAGCTAAAGTCAGCGGTGACAAAAAACCTGCTGAAATTTCACCTGAGGAAGAAAATGTTATTCGAAAGATCATTGAAGCTAAGAAAATCGAAGGTGATCTAAAGAGAGAGGTATCCGGTAATATCAAAAGACTAAAAGATATCAAGTCCTATCGAGGCACCAGACACGCCAAGAAACTTCCGTCTCGCGGTCAGCGGACCAAGACCAACTCTCGAACTCTTCGCGGTAACACCAGGAAGACCATGGGTACCGGTAGGAAAGCAGCAGATAAGAAATAAAATATAATGGCTAAAAAAGTAATTGAAAAAACAGAGGCAACCGAGGAGAAGAAGGATGTTGTTGCTCCAAAAGTAGAAGTCAAGGCGGGAGCCAAGAAAAAGGTGGTGAGCTCTGGTATTTTGTACGTGGAATCAACCTTCAACAACACCAAGGTCTCTTTGACTGACGATAAAGGGAATGTTTTAATGTGGTCTTCTAGCGGTTCAATGGGTTTCCGTGGAGCCAAGAAGGGTACACCGTTTGCTGCTGCCAAGATAGGAGAGACTCTGGGTCAGAAAGCTTTCGACTTGGGACTAAAGGAAATCGACGTTGTGGTTAAAGGGGTTGGTTCCGGTCGGGAATCTGCAATCAGAGGTTTCATTACCAAAGGTTTTACCATTAATTCCATCAAAGACACCACACCAGTACCACACAATGGTCCAAAACCTAAAAAACCCCGCCGAGTCTAAAGATTAAAATCATGATAAATAAACCAAAATACAAAACCGCTAGACGATTGGGAGCAAATATTTTTGATAAAACTCAGACACAAAAGTTTGCCGCCAAGGAGGCCCAGCGCAAAGTTGAAAAAAGACCTCGTCCAAAGAGTGATTTTGGTTTGCAGATGCTGGAAAAACAAAAAGCTAAAATGACTTACGGCGTGAGTGAGCGGATGTTTGCTAAATACGTTAAGAGTATTTTGGAAAAAGCCGGTGCCAACTCACCAGAAAAACTTATCTCCATTCTGGAATCAAGGCTCGACAATGTTGTCTATCGTTTGGGTTGGGCTCCTACCAGACAGGCTTCAAGGCAAATGGTTTCCCACGGGCATATCAAAGTAAATGGCCTTAAAATCACCATTCCATCGTATGCCGTATCTATTGGTGACAAAGTTACTATTCGTGAGAGCAGCGCCAAGAAAAACATTTTTGCCAATCTTGCAGAGAAGTTAAAAAATCAGAACTACCCATCTTGGTTGGCTTTTGATTTACCTAAAATGGAATGTAAGGTTCAAGGAGCACCAAAACTCTCCTCATTGGAAACTAATTTTGACACCGCCGCTGTGCTAAACTTCTATAGCCGCTAAACTTGCATATTTTTAAAAAATAGTTTATAATATTTATTCATTTTTAATAATTAATTAAAAGTAAGCCTATGTCAGAAAACAAACAAGTATTACTACCTTCCAAGCCACGCATTGTCTCGGAAGAGGGATTCTCCGGCACCTACGAAATAGACGGCCTTTATCCTGGCTATGGTCATACTTTGGGTAACTCGCTTCGCCGAATTATTCTCTCCTCATTGTCTGGCGTGGCTATAACTTCCATAAAAATTGCCGGTGTCGATCATGAATTCTCCTCTGTTCCTGGGGTCAAGGAAGATGTTATCTCTCTTATCTTGAACCTGAAGAAAATCAGAATTAAGATGCTTACCGATGAGGCTCAAACTATCGAGCTCAATATTAAGGGTATTCAGGAAGTTACTGCCGGGGACATAAAAGTACCCGGTCAGGTGGAAATTTTAAACCCTGATCTCTATCTGGCAAGTCTAGGTAGCAAATCAGCCGAACTTTCCATCGAAATGAAGATTGAAAAAGGTTTGGGCTATGTTCCAAAAGAAATCCTACAAAAAGACCGGACAGAAATCGGTCACATTGCCTTAGACGCTATTTTTAGCCCCATTCGAAGGGTAAATTACGAAGTGGAAAACATGCGCGTGGGTGATCGGACTGATTTTAACAAGTTAAAATTATTTATTGAAACTGATGGCACCCTGACTCCAAAGGAAGCTTTGGAAGAATCTATTTTGATCATGATCAGCCAACTTAAGGCTATCGTTGGTTTCAAGGAGCCCGAAATTGTCATTAAGGAATCCAAAGAGGAGACTGATGATTCCAAGGAGAGTGATACAGAGTTTTTAAAGACGCGAATTGAGACCCTTGATTTGTCAGCCCGAACCATAAATGCCTTATCAAACGGCAATATAAGAACGGTTGGCGGGTTGGCTCGCAAGAAAGAAAAAGATCTGGATGATATTGAAGGTCTGGGATCCAAAGGAATTCAAGAAATCAAGAAGGTTTTGTCTAATTTTGGTATAACTCTCAAATAAAAAAATGATACACGGACAGAAAACAAAGCAATTAAGCCGCGAAAGAAATGTCAGAAACGCCCTTTTAAAATCGATGGCTGTTTCTTTGATCAGAGATGGTAAAATTAAGACCACGGAAATTAAAGCAAAAGTGTTAAAACCGTTGGTAGAAAAGTTGGTGACTAAAGCTAAAGCTGGTGATATGGCTGCGCAGAGGCTGATCAGTGCCAAAGTTGGTCCCGCTAGCGTCAAAAAACTGGTGGAGACTATTGCCCCAAAATACAAAGAGCGAAACGGCGGCTATATCCGAATCACCAAATTAAACGATCGCAAGAATGATGGCGCCAAGATGGCCCAGATAGAGTTTGTGTAATCCTGAAAAAAATATGACAAAAAATATTAAAATAGATGCTGAGGGGAAAAAATTGGGGCGCATAGCTTCCGAGGTGGCTGCAACACTGATTGGTAAAAATGATGCCAATTTTCAAAAGAACCAGATTGCTGATGTGAAGGTTGAGGTTGTGAATTCATCCAAAATGGATATTACCGAGAAGAAAGCCAGGACTAAAGTTTATACCAATTACTCCGGTTATCCAGGTGGTTTGAGAAAGAGAAGCCTCGGCGAGCTTTCCATTGAGAAAGGTTATGCCGGTGTCCTAGAAAGAGCGGTGGCCGGAATGATTCACAAGAATAAGCTTAAGCCAGGGATTTTAAAGAATTTAACCATCAAAGAATAATATGCCAGAAACTACCCACAAATACATCGAGACTGTTGGCCGAAGAAAGACTTCCGTGGCTCGTGCCAGACTTACTCCAAGCGCCAAAGCCAGCATGCTTATAAACGATAAATCAATTGAGAATTATTTTACGGTGGCTGAACAAAGAGCGATTGTTATGGATGCCATTACCGCTTCAAAACTGGAGCAGAAGTTCACTGTTACCGTTATGGTAAACGGAGGTGGAGTAAATTCCCAAGCCGAGGCTATCCGCCATGCCATCGCCCGCGCTTTGATTACTTTTGACTTAACCTTACGCAAAGATTTAAAGAAGGCTGGTTACCTCAAACGTGATCCTCGAGCCAAGGAGCGACGCAAGTTCGGTCTCAAAAAGGCTCGCAAGGCTCCTCAGTGGTCTAAACGATAAATTACAAACAAAAATCCAGCCACAAGTTGGATTTTTGATTATTTTGCTAATTTTGCTATAATGCACTTATGAATAATGATAATGACGAAGTAAAAAAGGAGGATACCAAACCAGAAGAAGACAACTCTGAGGTGGTTTATGATGCGGATATTGATAGCGACAATATGAGTGATCCGAAAGAGAAAATTGCCAAGTTGAAAGAGAAGATAAAGAAACTACAAGCGGAGAAAGATGAATATATGAACGGCTGGCAGAGAGAGCGGGCGGATTTTGTGAATTATAAGAAAAGAGCGGATGAAGAAAAAAAAGATTATATAAAATTTGCCAATGAAAATTTGTTGGAAGAAATGCTCACCGTGCTGGAGAGCTTTGATATGGCTTTTATGAATAAAGAGCAGTGGAATGCCGTGCCACAAAATTGGCGGGTGGGGGTGGAATATATTCATTCGCAGCTTGTCAAGATCCTTGACGAAAATGGACTAAAAGAATTTGTGCCAAAAATAGGGGACAGTTTCGATGTTAAATTGCATGTGGCCGAGGAGGTTGTGCCGGTGACTGATGAAAAAGAAGATGGCTTGATCAAAGAAATAAAAAAGAAAGGTTACACCATGAACGGCAAAATCATTATTGCGCCAAAAGTGGTGGTGGGGGAGTTTAAGAAATAAAATATATAATAATTCAGCGCCGAAGGGATTTCCTTCGGCGCTTTAGGCTTTCTTGTTGTTCGTTGTTAGGCTGCTTCGTCATCCGAGAATTCGCATTCGGAGATGTTCAAACTGGTTGGGCTGAGGATGTCGATGACTTCACCCGGAAAGAATTCCTCCAAGGCACCACCCTTTCTGGAAACCTTCTTATCCTCCAGAACTGGAAAGTAGACTTTGTAACGTCCAGCACTGCCTACCCAGAAGACTCGTCCTTCCTCACCACTTTTCCGCCGGAAGAACTGTCCTGGTTCTATATCTCTCCACGTCGACTGCGATTCCGCCACAACATTCGGTCTCCTCATCTGCATCTGCCTAGCCATATTGGCCTCCTTTCGAAACTCACCTTTCTGGGGTGATTACTTTCTGGTGATAAGTATACGCTTATGATAGCTTTTTGTCAAGTTAAGGAAAAAGTCAAATATGTTATAATACCGTTATGTTAGCCATCCAGAAACAGCCAAAATACATAGAAAAGGCCGTACAATTGCCAAACGGGGCTTGGGCGCTTTTGGTGTTTGAGCTGGTGGAAAGGAATGGGCAAATAGTGGCTAAGGCGGTTTCCGGAAAGATATTGGGTGAAAAGCTGGTGAAGGCAGAAACGTTATGTTTGCCGTGCGTGAAAAGTCCGGTGGAATTTTTGCCAATCAAATCTATTTTTTCTAATTTTGTTTCTAATTTTTCAAAAGATTTTAGTTTTGTAATGAGTCAGCCAACACGCGCGCCTTCTACTTTTTAATATTCAACCTCTCCCGCTATCAGAATAGCGACCTCCCCTCATCCGATGGGAGGTGCGGATCCGGTTCCCCTCCCATTAGCTAAGGGGAGGGGTTAGGGGTGAGGTTGGCTTCCCCCGCCTTTCCTAGGAGAGGGTCAGGGGGTGGTTTAGTGAGGATGTGAGGTTGTGTTTATTAAATTAATTAAATCTAAAACATATGAGCAAAATCATTGGAATCGACTTAGGAACCACTTTCTCCGCCGCGGCGGTGATGGAAGGTGACAAGCCTAAAATTATTGAAAACATCGAGGGGTCCAGAATTACTCCTTCCATTGTCGCTACCTCAAAAACCGGTGAGCGCTTGGTAGGGCAATTAGCTAGAAGGCAAGCGGTAACCAATCCTAAAAATACCGTTTTCCAGGTGAAGCGTTTTATGGGTCACAGCTACGATGATGCCGGCGTGCAAAAGGACAAGGCGGGCGTGTCTTTTGACATTGAGAAGGCGCCAACCGGTGGTGTGATGATCAAGATGAATAATAAGGGCTACAAACCAGAAGAAATTTCCGCCATGATTCTTCAGAAATTAAAGAATGATGTGGAAGCTAAACTTGGTGAAAAAATTACCGATGCGGTCATCACTGTGCCGGCCTATTTCAACGACTCTCAGCGTCAGGCCACCAAGGACGCGGGAACAATTGCCGGACTCAATGTCTTGAGAATTATCAACGAACCAACCGCCGCCGCCTTAGCTTACGGTTTTGACAAGAAAAAAAATGAGAAGATTGCCGTATACGACTTTGGCGGTGGAACTTTTGATATTTCCATTTTGGAAGTGGGCGCGGATATTGTGGAAGTAAAATCGACCGATGGTGACTCTCATCTTGGCGGTCGCGATATTGACCGCAAAATTATTGACTGGGTAGCCGACGAATTCAAGAAAATGGAAGGTATTGATGTTCGAAAGGATCCTCTAGCCTTACAGCGTTTGGATGAAGCGGCTGAAAAAGCTAAAATCGAACTTTCGACCGCGATGGAAACGGAAGTGAATATTCCGTTCATCACTTCCGATGCCAATGGCCCAAAACACTTGCTCATAAAATTAACACGCGCTACTTTGGAAAATCTGACCAAGGAATTCATTGACCGCTCGGTAGAAATTACCAAACGCGCTATCAAAGCTTCACCATTTAAGGTGAGTGAGATAGATGAGGTGGTGATGGTGGGTGGGCAAACCAGAATGCCAGCTATCATCAAAGCGGTGAAAGAAATTTTTGGCAAGGAACCAAACTTGTCCGTTAATCCGGATGAAGTGGTGGCCTTAGGCGCCGCCGTTCAGGGTGGAATCCTTCGTGGTGATGTGAAAGATATTCTGTTGCTTGATGTTATTCCGCTTTCCCTTGGTATTGAAACTATGGGTGGGGTAGCGACAAAATTAGTAGAGAAAAATACCACCATTCCGACCACTAAGAGCCAGGTATTTTCTACCGCGGCTGATAGCCAAACCTCGGTGGAAATTCACATTGTCCAAGGTGAAAGAACTTTGGCCCATGACAATAAGAGCTTGGGACGATTTATTTTGGATGGTATTCCACCGGCTCCACGCGGTATGCCCCAAATTGAAGTTTCCTTTGATGTGGATGCCAATGGTATTTTGTCAGTAAAAGCCAAGGATAAAGCTTCCGGTAAAGAGCAAAGCATTAGGATTGAGGCTCGCTCTGGTTTGACTCAAGATGAAATCAAGAAGATGCAAGCCGATGCTGCCGCTCATGAGGAAGAAGATAAAAAGAAAAGAGAAGAAGTGGAAGTAAAAAATATCGCCGAGCAGATGATTTACACCGCTGAAAAAGCCATCAAGGATAATGGCGGAAAAGTCACACCGGAAATCGTAAAAGGCGTGGAAGACAAGATTGCTGATTTGAAAAAAGCGCGCGAAGGAACAGATATTGATGCTATCAAAAAAGCCTCCGAGGCTTTGTCTGGTGAAATGCAAAAGATTGGTGAGGCGATGATGAAGAATCAGAAAGCCGAGGAACCAAAAGCTGGTGAGAATCCTTCGACGAACTCAGGACCAAGCGGTAAAGATGATAACGTTAAGGATGCGGATTTTACGGAAGGAAAAAAATAAACAATAAATGGCCAAAGATTATTACAAAACGCTGGGAGTAGATAAGAGTGCCTCTAAGGATGAGATAAAGATGGCTTTCAGGAAGCTTGCTCATTTGTATCATCCGGATAAGGGCGGAGATGCAAATAAATTCAAGGAAATCAGCGAGGCCTACAGCGTGTTGAGTGATGATGCCAAACGTAAACAGTACGACACTTTTGGTTCGGCCGATTCTATGGGTGGTCACTCTGGCGGTGGGTACGGCGGCTTTGGCGGGTTTAACCAGGGTCAGGATTTTGGTGGCTTTGATTTTTCTCAATTCACTCAAGGCGGTCAGGGTGGTAACTTTGAGTTTGACCTCAATGATATTTTTGGAGAGTTTTTTGGCGGAGCGATGGGACGAAGGCAGCGAGTTCGAAAAGGACGGGATATCAGTGTCGATTTGGAAATTACTTTCGCCGAATCAATTTTTGGAGTGGAAAAGGAATTTTCACTGACTAGAAATTCGGCCAGTAAAGCTGAAAGAATAAAAGTAAAGATTCCGGCTGATATTAACGATAGTGAAACTGTTCGTTTATCCGGAGCCGGAGAACCGGTAAAAGACGGGGTGGCGGGAGACCTATATATAAATGTCTCTGTTCGGCCAGATCCTCTTTTTCACAAAGAGAGAAAAAATATCGTGACAGAAATAAACATCAAGCTGTCCGAGGCGCTGTTAGGTGTTAAGTATCCGCTCAAAACACTTGATGGTGATATTGAGCTATCTATACCGGAAGGTACGAATTCTGAAGAAATCCTGCGCATTAGAGGAAAAGGCGTGCCGATAGATGCTCAACATCGTGGTGACTTACTTGTAAAGGTAAAGATTAAGATGCCAAACCGTCTATCCAGAACAGCAAGAAAGCTAATAGAGGATTTGAAAAACGAAGGACTGTAGTATATAATATTGTCATGGCTAACAAAATCTTTTACACTATCTTGATCCTCCTTATCCTTGGTTCCGTCGGTGTTACTTTTTGGCGTATAGTTATAGTGAAAGATTACCAGATTGTGGCCGAAGTGTCTTGCGATCCTCAGACAGAAAGTTGCTTCCATCGTGATGTTGTCACTTGCGACGGCACCGATCCTACCTGTGTACCGGCTGACGCCTCTGATTACAAAACTATCAGTAAGGCCGCCTACAGTATCTACGCCTGTGAGCAGACTATTGAAAAAATCGGTTGTGGTGAAGAGCTGTCTTGTGCGCCAAACGAACCCAAATGCTCTTACACCCTGTGCAACGACACGAATATTCCAGACGGTGAGTCGTGTTCTACATCCATTGCAAGCACTACCTCAGAATAATGATACAAAAAAGATCGGCCGAGGGTTATTCCTAGCCGGTCTTTTTTGTGTTAGGATAAGCTTCATATGGAAAAAGAGTCCAAAGTAACAATAAGACAGATATTTAAGGAGTATTTGAAAGGACTAAAGGGGTACCGAACCTTTTTTATATTAACTTTGACTCTTTTTATCACTGCCAACATTATTGATGTTGTTACACCCTATTTCTATCAGAATTTCTTCAATATTCTGGGGACCACTGGTCCAAAATCTGTCGTTGTTGGCAGTTTAATCCAGATCATTATTATTGTGGCAATAATGCATTTCTTTAGCTGGTTGACGAATCGAGCCGCATTTTTTGTCTATTTGCCAACGGAAACCTATACCATGGCGCAGATTAAACAGAATTCTTTTCAATATCTAATCAGACACTCGCACAATTTTTTTACAAACAGTTTTACCGGGGGGTTGGTTCAGAAGATTAACCGCCAAGCCAGAGCCTTTGAAAGATTATTCGACACTTTTATTTTTAATTTTGCGCCATTAATGCTTACGGTCGTCGGAGCCATCGTTGTCACTTTTTTTACTTCTAAAATTTTGTCACTCATTATCTTGATATGGGTTATTATATATTTCACCTGTAGTACCTTATTTTACCTCTGGCGTATGAAATACAACGTGGAAATGGCTAGGTTGGATTCCGAGACTACCGCCTTACTTGCCGATAATATTTCCAACAATCAGACTATATCGCTGTTTAATAGCTATAAAAGAGAGACTGATTCATATGCCGCCGCCACCGTCAAACAATCAAAATACGAAGTCAAAGCCTGGAACTATGCCGGCCTTTACGATTCGGTTCAGCTACTATTGGTCTATTTGATGGAATTTGTCATTTTCTATTATGCCATAAAATTCTGGTCAATTGACAAGTTGACGGTGGGAGGTATTGTCATGGTACAAATCTACGTTGTCTCCTTGGCCAAACAAATCTGGTCGGTGAATATGGTCTTGCGAAATATTTTTGAAAGTTTGGCAGACTCTAAACAGATGACCGAGATAATGCTAGCTCCGCATGAAATCCAAAATATCTCAAACGCATTGGACTTAAAAATAAGGCAAGGTGAAATTGAATTTAAGAATGTGACTTTTAACTTTAATGACACGCGAGATGTTTTGGAAAACATTAATTGTCAAATCAAAGCCGGTGAGAAAATAGCCTTAGTAGGCCCCTCGGGCGCCGGCAAAACAACCTTTGTCCGTCTCATTTTACGCCTGTATAATTTGACCAGCGGGCAGATCTTGATTGACAGCCAGGACATCAGTCTGGTTACCCAAGAAAGCCTGCGACAGAGTATAAGTTTGGTACCGCAGGACCCAATTCTTTTTCATCGTACCTTGATGGAAAATATTCGCTATGGTCGGCCGGAAGCTGCAGATGAGGAAGTTATTGCCGCCTCAAAACTGGCGCACTGCGATGAGTTTATAGAAGCGCTTCCGCTCAAATATGAAACTTTTGTCGGTGAACGCGGGGTTAAATTATCCGGCGGGGAGCGTCAACGAGTGGCCATTGCCCGCGCTATTCTGAAAAACGCGCCTATTTTGATTTTAGACGAAGCCACGTCGAGCCTAGATTCAAATTCCGAAGCCTTGATACAGAAAGCGCTGGATAACTTGATGAAGGGCCGAACAACTATTGCCATCGCTCATCGTTTATCCACCATTCGCAAAATGGATCGAATTCTAGTGATGGAGGGCGGAAAAATAATTGAAGAGGGAACTCATGAAGAGCTGTCAAACAAGGAGAGCGGCCTTTACAAGGATCTTTGGGAGCTACAGGCTGGTGGTTTTATACAAAAATAATAAATGGGAGAAGAACTACCGACAGAAATACTAAAAGAATCATCATTGACCTGTATTTTTGAACAGGATACAGAGATCAATCTTTTTTTTAGTAATCTATTTAAACGTGATTTTAAAGCTTTCAGGGACATGATATACAAGAATTTTCCGGAGCTAACAAATATTCATACTAATCCCGATAATCAATCTGACGATGAACTACGTGCTAAAATTAAGGGTGTAATTTTGAATTTTAGAGAAAGATACACCGATAGCATAAAAATTGCCGAAACTAACATTACGGCTGAATTACCAGAAATAGAAGAAGGAATTAAATCACTTGAGATTTTAATGGGGGAAACTGAACACTATAAATATTTAATTATGCCATCGGTATATCCTATTTGTCCGTTTGATGTAAAAAGGAATCTTTTTTATTTTACCATTACGGGGGTTAAAGACGGTATAACAGAATTTGACAGACTTGTATCTATTGCCCTGCATGAGATATCGCACTTCATATTTTTTAGGCAAATTGCCAATATTCCAAATGTATTATCCGATAGAGGCATACATCACCTGAAAGAAGTCCTAACCCCCGTGCTTTTGCAACACCCGGATATCATTAAACACCGAAAAAAGGATTATGTCTGTGGGAATGACGAATCTATCAAGTATCTGGTTGAGGTGAGTGGGGAAGTAATGAGTATTTTTGATTATGTCAGCAGAGAATTCGCAAAAAATCCCACTAGAGAAGGTTACCCCGCATTTTTGCGCTGGTTAGTTAGTATATTTGAACGGATAGAACCAGAAGTTTTAAGACGGGATCTGCTTCATGCAAAAAATGGCCGCGCAGTATTTTCGGACGAAGCTTTGAAAACTGAATTCACGAAACCAATTAAAATATTATAATGATTAAATTAAATAAAGAAATAATTGTCCGCTGTCGGGGAATAATTCTTTACGATAACAAGCTTTTGGCCGTAAAGCATTATGTCGGTGCGAACTTTTATGCCTTACCGGGTGGACACCTAGAATGGGGTGAAAGGGTCATGGACTGTTTTAAGAGGGAGATTATTGAGGAATTGGGCATTGAACCAAGAGTTGGAAGACTTTTATATGTTAACAACCTTACGATTGAAAACGGGGAAGGAAAACAATCTATCGAGTTCTTCTTTGAAGTCCTGAATTCGGCTGATTTTCTGGATATAAGCAAACTTGGCGGTACACATAGGGATGAACTGGTGGAGATTTGTTGGATTGGAACGAATGATTCGCGAATAATATTGCCAAAGCAAGTGCAGATTGATTTGAATCATGGCGCGTTGCTCTCGGATACAGTGAGGTTTCTGTAAGTCTACTTTCTAAGCTTTTAAGGCTTTCCTGGCGTCTTCTTTGATCAGTTGTACGATTTCAGGGAACCTTGATACCCTGAAGTGTCCTTTCTTGTTTTTATAAATCATAATTTTGGCATTTGGTAATTTCCCCCGATATTTTTCGGCATGGTAAATCGGAACACATTCATCATCCGCAGAAAACATCAGACAAAGTTTTTTTGAGTTATTTTCAAGGGCTGAAATATCCGACTTAAGTTTGAACCCGCCAGCTAAATCTTCATTCGAATGACTGTCGTCAAAAGGTGGACAGACTAAATATGTCGCCAATGCCTTTTCAGGTAGTTTATGTTCGGACAGATACTTGGCCAAGAAAATACCGCCAAGTGAGGTACCAATGAGAATATAGTTATTTCTTAAATATGGAAGGTGTCGTTCAAAATAGATCCTCCATTCAGTATACTTAGCATCATCTTGTTGAGGCATGCGCGGTTTGATCATTTCAAATCTATTACCCAAAGCCTTATCAATATAGTCCCCTGTCCAGCTGATTTTCTTTTCAAAACCAAGTCTTTTGACACCCAAATACTTCCAATAGTCCTTTTTGTTTTTGAAAGTCATACCACCGTGAATCATCAATACTTGTATTTTCTCCATGTGTTTAATTGTAAATTTAGCCTATCTTTCTGTAGCCTAATTCGTCTAGATGCGGCACCAGATCAGTATATTCCTTGCCGCAAATCATACCGCCGGCAAAATGTTTATCTTGGGTGACATCGACTAAGCAAAAATCTGGCATTTCAAAATTATTTTTATCTTCAGCTTTTTTAAATTCAAAGTCTACCAAAACTAAGCCCGCTAAATCATCTTGAAAAATATCCACTTCTGCCTGCGCCCCATTATAATTGTAATAATGTCTAATTTTCCGAACTACCTTACCCTTTACCTGCTCCAAAGCGGAAAACTCCTCATTTGTAAGAATTATAGTGTGTTCATACTGTTCCGAAGAATCATTTCCGAGGACGGGGACTTTTTTTGTTATTTCATATTTATCACCACGTTTTCTGATACGTAGAGATGGATGTGCTTCAGTTTCTGGGACATAAATATCCTTAATTTCTTTTGAAGGGCAGTCTTTTAATCCCTCTGGTAGATACTTGGCTAAATACGTCTTCTCTAATTCTATTTCAGTCATGGTTCTAGTCTACTATATTTTGTGGTATTATCAAAACAAGATAAAGAATGGAAAAAATAGACAAGAGCAAAATACCAAAAGTTACTTTTAAGCAAATGCCGCTAGAACTGGAAACAGAGATGTTTTTTGACTTTTTAGACAGAAACTGGAGTGATAAAATAACCAGTAAGTATCCTCAATTTATCAAAATTAAAGACATTAAATCACGGGTCGAAAGAGAAAAGGCAATAAGGATGGAGATTGCCAAGATAAGAAAAGAGCTAGGAGATATAATGGCTAGCGGTTTAAGGTTTGTGGAGGATGAATGGAACAAAGTACAAAAAGAAGTATTTGAGACGCTAGCAGAGATAATCCAGGAAGATTAGCCAGAGAGGGAGATTGTCGGATATGTGTCAATTAACCCTATCTGCCCGCGTTTCCTGAATCGGTGAAGTTTTTCTGTGACATATGACCGGAAGGATTCTAGCCGTACCATTGCTCATGAAATTTCTCATTTTTTATATTTCAAGAAATTTAAGGACGTTTCGCCAAATATTAAAAAGGGTAATTATGAATCTCCACACAAGGAATGGATTTTAAGCGAGATTGTCACACCAATCATCCTGAACGATCCGCGCATGATCAAAATCATAGGTTCTCCTGAGGGTTTTTACAAAGAACATAGAGAACTTAAGATTGACGGCCAACTGTTGACAGAGTTAATCCAAGAACTATATGATGATTTCGCTATAAAAGAGAAAAACTTTTCAGAGTTCATTAAAAAAAGTATGGAAGTAATTGAAAAAGTATAGTAATGTATAACAATGTACAAATCATTTACCGCCGATGAGTTTAGAAAACACTGTGCTCTTCCGCCTGATTACAAAATATCTGGTTTCTTGTCTTATGGTGGTTGGGATGATGAAAAACATATAAAAAATCTGGAGGATACCTTAAAAGATTTGGGAATAAAGTATAGAATTAAAAAGCTTGAGTATAAGTTTCTTCAGCATATCAGGGAATTAGAGATTAACGGCAAGAAATACTGGTTTACTATAGAATATGGGGGAGCAACACTCTCGGAATATTTACACCTGGCCTGTTTGTTTGGTTCCAAGAAGAATATTCACATTGGCAGTTGCGGCGGTTTAAATCCTAATCTAAATTCTTTGGATCTAATAGTTCCAAAATATACCTATGGTGACGAAAGCACTACCAGAATCTACGCTCGCGAGGTGAAAGATAATAAACATTATTCAACCGAGGCTATATCACAGGAGCTGATTAAGAATACGCCTAAAGATCTTAAGATTGATACCGGGGCTATTATGGGCTGTCAGGCGATGATGGGCGAAACTTGGGAGGATGTGAGGTCCTGGTCCGAGGCAGGTTATTCTGGTGTGGAAATGGAGACTGCAGTGGTTTTTGCTGTATCAAATCATTTCAAAGTTCCTTGTGGAGCATTGGTCTATATTTCAGATAATTTGATAAAAGGGCAGACCTGTCATGATGAAAGTCATAAGAATGAGAAAACAAAGCGTGAAGCAGTAAAGGCTGAAGTATACAGAGTAGCCGTTAGGACAATATTAAACATATGACCAAAAAAGAAAATATCGTTGACGAAATATGCGGTATTAAAGTACCTGATCCATTTCGCTGGCTTGAGGATTCCGAAAGTGTGGAAGTTAAGGATTGGATAAAAAATCAAAATAAACGGACAGATGCCGATTTAAGGCAGGGTCATTTTAAGATTTTCTCTGCTGAATTAGTCAAGAACTTCAAGGTGACTACTTTTTCGAACCCCGTGCCAGTGAGAGGCAGATATTTCTACACTGAACGTCAGCCGGATGATGACCAGGCTGTTTTGTATGTTAAAAAGGGCTTGGACGGTGATTCTGTTGTGCTATTTAATCCTAATGGTAAAAGAGCCGGCAATACGGTCACTATTGATTATTGGACGCCATCCAGAACAGGTAAATACATAGCCTATGGTATTTCAATGGGCGGTGATGAGATGTCAGTGATTTACATCAAAGACGTGGAAACAAACAAAGAGCTCACAGAAAATATTGTGAATTGCCGTTACGCTTCAATTCAGTGGTTGGCGGACGATTCAGGCTTTTACTACACCAGAAACCCTCGTCCGGGAACTGTAACGAAAGGTGAGGAATCTCTGCATACGAAAGTTTTTTTTCATAAATTAGGGAGTAACCCCGATAACGATGAACTTATTTTTGGAGCAGATCGTCCCAAGGATGATATGATTAGTCTGACGCTCTCTCTTGACGATAAATATCTCGGCATTCAGGTGTCACAAGAGTGGACAAAAAATGATATTTACATCTACGAGAGTCTTACCAAGAAAACAAAACCACTTGTTGTGGGAATTCCGGCTCATTTTTCTTTATCCTTTTTAAAAGACAAGGTGGTAATGGATACGAATTATCAGGCAAATAATTTTAAGGTGCTCTGGACCACTTATGACTGTTTATACAATACTCTTGATCAATGGAACGTCCTTATACCGGAGAGAGAATATCTTCTTGAAGCAATCAGGTTCACTAAAAGCCGAATCCTAGTTGAATACTTGGTAGATGTCTGTTCCGAAGCAATTATCTTTGATTATGAGGGCAAGGAAATTGAAAAGGTGCCCTTGCCGAAGTATTCAAGCCTGGCTGGAGCCTCATCACAGAGGGAGGAAGAAGAGTTCTTTTACGGTGTTGAATCTTTTGTCTTCCCGAAGATTATTTATCGTTATGATCCGGAGACAAAACAATATTCCGAATATCGGAAAATTGCTAACCCGATAAAGCCTGAAGATTATGAAGTAAAGCAGGAATGGTATTTGTCAAAAGACGGCACAAAAGTTCCGATGTTTATTTTTCATAAGAAAGGCCTTAATCTTGATTCTTCAAACCCAACTCTCCTTTATGGTTATGGTGGTTTTAACCATTGTGAGACGCCGTCCTTTATGAGAAATTGGGTTCCTTGGATTGAAAGAGGCGGTATCTTTGCTATTGCAAATATTCGCGGCGGGGGAGAGTTTGGCGATAAGTGGCATAAGGCCGGAATCTATAAAAACAAACAGAATTCTTTTGACGATTTTATTTCTGCCGGTGGGTATTTGATTTCCAGAAAATATACCAGCCGGGAAAAACTGGGAATTATCGGGGGCAGTAATGGTGGACTTCTGGTTTCAGTCGTGGGAGTGCAAAGGCCAGACTTATTTAAAGCTATTTGTTCGCGCGTACCACTTACTGATATGGTCCGTTTCCCTAAATTCGGTATGGCTATCCGCTGGGTTCACGAATACGGTAATTCGAATCTCAAAGAAGATTTGGAGAGAATTTTAACTTGGAGCCCTTATCATAATGTGAAGGAAGGGATAAAATATCCGGACTTTTTATTCACTACAGCCGACAAGGATACCAGAGTTGATCCGCTTCATGCTCGTAAAATGACGGCTATGCTTCAAGGAGTGAATAAAGAAAATGAGGTCCATCTTTTTACTGAAATGGATGCTGGACATGGATCGGGAAAGCCGGTGGTAAAAATTGTCGAAAATCAAGCGTTGATATTATCTTTTTTTGCTCAGGAATTAGGTTTAGAGGATTCTAAATGAGAAATATGTTACTATTTGCGTATGAAAAAAATATATCCAAAAAAGCTAGAGGCGGGGGATGAGATAAGAGTGGTGGCGCCATCCAGTTCAATGGCCATAATTTCAAAGGAGACCAGGGAGATTGCCAACAGTCGCTTGTACGGGTTGGGTTTCAAAGTCACTTTTGGCAAACATGTGGAAGAGATTGACGACTTTCGGTCATCATCCATCAAGTCCAGAGTGGCGGATTTGCACCAGGCTTTTAAAGATCCAAAGGTAAAAGCGGTTTTTGCCGTCATCGGTGGTTTTAGCTGCAATCAACTTCTGAGATATCTTGATTGGAATCTTATCAGGAAAAACCCCAAGATATTTATCGGTTATTCAGATACTACCGCTTTGCAGAATGCCATTTTTGCTAAAACCGGTTTGGTAACTTATTCCGGTCCGGTCTGGTCTACCTTTGGCCAAAAGCTGCACTTTGATTACACCATGGATTATTTCAAGAAGTGCCTAATGGCCAATGATTTGATTGACATAAAGCCTTCGGAAGATTGGACGGATGACGCCTGGTATATGGATCAGGACAAAAGAAACCTAATTAAAAATGATGGTTGGCTGGTGATTAACAAAGGCAACGCTTCTGGCACTCTTCTCGGCGCTAATCTTTGCACGTTTAACCTACTCCAAGGAACGGAGTATGTGCCGTCCTTGAAAGATTCTATTTTATTCCTGGAAGACGATGAGACCTCAAATCCAGTACTTTTTGATCGCGATTTGCAATCTATAATCCATCAACCTTCCTTTAAGGGAGTAAAAGGAATCGTGATTGGCCGGTTTCAGAACGTCAGTAAGATGACCAATGATAAATTGATTCAGATAATAAAGACAAAAGCGGAATTAAAAAATATGCCGGTTATCGCCAACGTTGATTTTGGCCACACCAGCCCGATTATTACCTTTCCGATAGGCGGGGAGGTAAGTATGGATACTAAAAAGAAAAGTATTGTGATAACAAAACATTAAGAAATAAGACAAATGTGTTTATTTTGACAATGGTGGGCGAGTTTAATTAAACATTAAATTATATAAAATCAATGTTGACAAATTACTATATTTTAGTAGTGTCTATTTTAGAAGTGTAAAAGTACGTTAAACAGAAGAGGGTAATAATGAACGAAAACAGGACAATTAAACCGGTAACGTTGGCGGGATTCCAAGATTATCTTCCCGAAAGGATGATAATTCTCCAGGCTGCCCTTGATAAGATACGGGCAATCTACGAGTCATTTGGTTTCCTACCATTGGACACCCCCGCAATGGAAAAGTTGGAGGTGTTGACTGGAGGCGAGCAATTCACCAAGAGCATCTTTACGTCGCGCATCAAAACTGGCGCTGAGGATGCTGGAGAAACGTTGATGGAGGAGGATTTTGCCTCAAGATTCGATCTCACAGTGTCCTTAGCGCGAGTCGTTGCAGCATATCCAAACATCCCGAAACCTTTCAAGAGGTATCAGGTGGGTAAGGTCTGGCGCGGTGAAAAACCGCAGAAAGGCCGCTTCAGGGAATTTCTGCAATTCGATATTGACACTATCGGTTCGCGATCAGTCTGGTCTGATACCGAAATTGTGTTGGTGATGTACAAGACGCTCAAGGCTCTCGGTTTTGACCGTTTCAACATCAAGATCAACGACAGGAGGATTCTCAATACTGTTGCGGAGCTTCTGGGTTACAACATCACTGACAAGAATCTGTTCCGGACGATTGATAAAATCGATCGTCTTGGATTGGACGGGGTCGTCTCTGAGCTCGCATCTCCGTATGAGTTCCAAGGCGTAGGTAAGCCTTTGGGCGCAACAGAGATCGATCTTCTGAGAAGATTTCTTTCGATTCGAGAAAATGATCCGGAGCTAGTCCTTAGTGATGTCACTGAAATCATTGGAGGGAAAAGCGAAAGTGGAGATAAGGGCTTGACCACAATGAAGGGTATGATCAGTAATCTGGATTTTCTAGGCGTGCCACGGGAATTCTGGTCGTTTGATCTGTCTGTGGCGAGGGGTTTGGATTACTACACGGGACCGGTTTTTGAGACATACATTACTGATGTCGACGGCCTAGGCAGTGTTTTTTCTGGCGGCAGATTTGATGGTCTAACCAACAGATTTGTTCCTGGTTCAAACATCGCTGGGGTCGGCGCCTCAGTTGGTGTGGATCGCATCCTTATCGCTCTTGAAAGCAAGGGTCTGGTTGCAAAGACGACCGCTACGGCAGATGTTCTCGTGACCGTTTTCAACGAAGGGTTGTCAGGGTCTGCCATGGCACTTGGAGAAAAATTGCGCGATCAAGGCATAAAGACAGAAGTCTATGTCGGGGAGCCGGTTTCATTCAAGGCACAGATTGTATACGCCGTTAAAAGGGGTATACGCTTTGTGATCATTGCTGGTCCCGATGAGGTGTCGAGGAACGTGGTAAGTCTCAAGGATACTTCGGACAAAAGTCAGGTTTCCTTGACAATCGAGGAGGCAATTGCTAGCATTCGAGCCAGATTGGTTTGAGTTCCTTTGTGGGTATGTAGCTCAATTGGCTAGAGCATTGGTTTGTGGAACCAAGGGTTACGGGTTCAAGTCCCGTCTTACCCACCATTCCTCAGCGGCAAGTCCTAGACTTGCCGCTTTTTTATTATCATAATATAATATTCATCATGTTTAGTAAGGACAAAAAGATTATTTTGGATGTGGACACTGGCATTGACGATGCTTTGGCGATCATTCTACTATCAAAGACCTTGGGGTCGCAGATTATTGGAATTACCACTTGTGGGGGGAACGTCGGAGTGACTCAAACGACTAAAAATACCCTTGCTATCTTGGAATTATTAGGATCAGATGTTTCAGTATACAAAGGTTCTGCCAAACCTTTATCGTCAAAGCAATTTGTTGAAGCTTTTGATTATCACGGAAACGATGGGCTTTGCAACGTTGATCTTCCAGTCACCAGAAGCCAGGAAGCGAAAGATGCAGTAGATTTTATAGTTGAATCATCAAAAAAATATGGTGATAATCTGGTTATCATTTCCGTAGCTCCACCGACAAACATAGCCAAGGCATTTATAAAATACCCCGAAATAGCAAAACAAATATCCCAATTATACTTAATGGGTGGAGCAATTAACGTCCCAGGTAATTCCACGAAATATGCCGAGTTCAATTTTTTCCAAGATCCGTTATCTGTAAAAATGATTTTTGATAATTTTAGAGAAGTTAACCTAATACCCTTGGACGTGACTCACAAATGCCTTATAGACATCAAGGATTTGACGAATATCAAGTCCAAATCCTGTTCCGGAAAATTTATTATTAAGGCGATAAAAAATTGGTACGCATTTTTTGGCAATCCAAATAATCGCCAGTTTGAACTTTACGATCCCTTAGCGGTATCGGCGATTCTCGGAGATTTTCTTAATTTTAAAAATGGAAACTTTACCATAGAAACAGAAGGTGACAAGGCCGGTTCGGTGGTTCCTGGAAGGAATATGATCAACTACGCTGAAGCAGTCAAAAGTCAGGAATTTATGGATTTCTTTTATAAGATAATCAATTTGTAAATGCTAATAAAGTGTGTTAGTTTGCGTAGAGAAATTAGCACACAACAAATATGGAAATACAATGAAAGTTATCATGATTGATGTGGATGGGGTTCTGTTGGATAAGGAATATCAGATCACCACGGATTTATCGGCCATGGCCGCATTTCTTCGAAACTCAGGCACTCAAGTGGAGATCGTTCCCAACTCAGATACTCCGGTCGAGAGACTTGAGAGAATCAATTTTGGAACATTCGGTTTTAAGCCCAGGGCAATTATTGCGGAAAAGGGTGCCTTCGTGAAGTTTAATGGCATCAGTTATCCTATTGCGAATGTTACCGATATTGATGATTTCATCCTTGGGTTGAAGAAAGTCTTTACAACAGTTGATTGCGATGTTGTCATTGGCGATTCCGCCACATGGATAAGGGAGAAAAAAGTCTTTTCTCCAAATCGGAGGATGTTGATTATTGATGCTCTTAGAAAGCAATCCGTCGGTTTCTATCTGAGAACTACGGATGCGAGTGGTATACCTAGGATTGATAACGCCTGGTTTACGGAGGGTAAAACCCTCGTAGAAACCATACCGATCCCAAAAGGGTTGGAGGCTAAGGATTATAACGAATCCTATGGCATAGTCATCATGGGTGCGGCAAATGCCGATAAGACATCGGGTTTTCAATATCTGAAAGGATTGTACCCGACGGATACGAAGTTCTTTATGGTTGGAGATGGCGATTCCGATATAATTAGAGATGCTCAAGTAATTATGTGCTCTGTCGGTAACGGTTCACAGGCCTTGAAAGACAGATCAACATACATCTCCGGTAGAACTTACACCGAAGGATTGCTAGATTGTCTGGAGTGGATAAAATCAAACTGACCTAAGGAATACTCCCGCGATTGCCATGCGGGGGTATTTTATTTTATATAATATATACTATGTCAACTTGACACGTGGCTGTATATTCATATCATAGTTACCAGACTAGTGGTACATACAAAATAACAGAGAGGACGGGGTAGGAAGATGAAGGGTAAAATAGTAGTAGGCAGTAACGGTTTCTCGCAGTACATCTTGACGCTGACTCTTTATGATCATTTGTGCTCATTCAAGAGGGTCGGACTCAAGATACCGGACCGCGCAGAAATTGACGAAGTTGAAGGCGGACTCATACAGAAGATCAAAAAGACCTTTGCTGGGTCTAAATCCGTTGTTGAGATCATTCAGTTTGGTGATTTTTGTGATGGAATTGTGTCAGCGGCAAAGGAAATTAAAGTCCGAATGCCGGATGCAACGATTATCACCACCACACCGATGATCTCATACGAGGCGGGTGGTACCTGCATTGGTCTTTCAAGGCTGATCGACTTTGAGGGAAACATCATCTCTGTCGGGTCAAGGGCCGGTTCTGGTTCGGTGGAAAGTCAGATCGAACTGGTCTCCCGCGAGCTCGCCGGTAAGAGAGTAATCATCCTTGAGGATGGTGCATTCACCGGAAGTACCCTCTGCTTTATGATCGATCAACTGTCAAAGCGGAAGGTAAACGTGGCGGCTATCGTTATGGGAATACTTTTCCCTGACGCCAAAGAAAGATTGGCCAAGACTTTTACAGGGGAACTGGTCTGGCATTATCATTTCGAGAAACCTGTTGATTGGATGCCGAGCCATGATTTCTTTCCCTTCGTTCCAAATGCCGGCAGGGTAATTGGGGTGAAGGTGGGAGAGTCCTTGATTCCGGTTCATCTCTTCGATCGGTCGACCTTGTCAAAACCCTACATTCTGCCTTACGGCAAATTGAAGGAGTGGGCGGGTCTGCCAATGTCGCAGGATGAGCTTTTGTGGCTCAGCCAGTATTGCATAATGTCTACGATTAAGATCTTTCAGAGAATGGAGGAGCTTAACAGCAGGCCAGTTTGTGTTGGGGATCTCATCGACACGAGGCCTATAACCTCGGTCCCGGTGGCATATGGCCGGAAACTCGTCGAGTTCTACAGTCTCGGCGATCGGGTCATCGATCTGTTGAATAATGATTATGCACGACTGAATGAGGTGGATTGATTGTGTCGTTGTAGAGTGTTAGAGCATGGGGTGGATCGAAGGATCCATCCCATTTTATTTGTTAAAAAATATAGATAGCATATAATACATATTATAAAGTATATGAAAATTGTAAATTCCAAAGACTTAAATTCAGAATTCTTTGAATCCGCTGTCGTCAAAGATGTTGAATCTGTAAAAAAGATACTTGATGACATCAGAAAGAGAAAAGATATTGCCGTAAAGGAATATACGAAAAAATTTGATAATTTTGAAATTACTAATTTTCAACTGACAAAAGATCAGATAAATAAGGCGTATTCTCAGATAGATAAGAAAACTGTTAGCGCCTTAAAGTTTGCCGCTAAAAATATAAGGAATTTTGCCAAAAATCAATTAAAAAGCTTAGAGGATTTTGAAATTAATAATGCCGGTGTAATCTGTGGCCAGAGAATAGTACCGATTGAAAAAATTGGTTGTTATGTGCCTGGAGGAAGATATCCTCTTCCATCGACAGCGTTGATGACAGTAATTCCCGCTAAAGTTGCCGGCGTAAGTGAGGTTATTGTCTGCTCACCTAAAATATGCCCCGTAACGATTGTTGCTGCCGATGTCGCCGGAGCCGATAAAATATTTAATGTTGGAGGGGTTCAGGCAATTGGCGCAATGGCATATGGAACCGAGTCTATTCCAAAGGTAGACAAAATAGTTGGTCCGGGAAATCAATATGTCGCAGCCGCCAAGAAGGAAGTATATGGTATTGTGGGAATCGATTTTATTGCTGGTCCAAGCGAAGTTTTAATTATTGCTGATGATTCTGGGAATCCAGATTTTATTGCCGCTGATTTATTAGCTCAAGCTGAGCATGACCCAAGCTCGAGAGCAGAAGTAATAACCTTTAGCAAGGAATTAGCTGAGAAGATTTCTGTGAGTATAGAAAAACAACTCTTAGCCCTTAAGACTAGAGATATTGCTAAAAAATCAATCGATAAAAATGGTGCAATTATTCTGGCTGATAACATCAACGAGGCAATTGAAATTGCAAACAAAAGAGCTCCGGAACATTTAGAGCTTCAGATAAAAAATCCTGATACAATTATACCAAAGTTAAAGAATTACGGATCCTTATTTATTGGCGAATACTCAGCGGAGGTATTTGGAGATTATTGTTCAGGTCCAAACCACACCCTGCCAACTAATGGCTGTGCCAGATATACTGGCGGACTATCGGTCAAAGAATACGTAAAGGTATTAACCTATCAAAAAATTACAAAAGAAGCCTCAAAAGACCTTATTAAGATAGCCTCAATACTAGCGGAAGTTGAAGGTCTATTTGGACATAAAAATGCCGCTGATATTAGAAGGAATGAGCAATAAAATGTCTAGGACTGTTATTGCGTTTGATAATGACGGGGTGCTTAGAGACGAATCAGTCTCTTATTCAAGATGTATTATTGAGACTGTAGCCTTTTTTGACGGCGGGAAAGAAGCCACAGGAAAAGAGATGATAGAATCTATGAAGGAAAGTAATGACGACTGGGAAAGGACTTTTAATATTTTAAAATATCGTGGAATAAAAATAAACTTTTCAGCAGTAAAGGAATATTTTCAAGATTTATATTTGGGGAGAGAAAGGGATTTTACCGGCTATATTAATGATGAAATATGGCTTGCTGACAATAAGTTACTCAAAGAGCTTTCTCGTATATATGATCTGGTTATAATAAGCGGGGCACCAAAAGAAGAGATTCTCTATAATCTTAAGCGGAACAACGCCGCAGATTACTTTAAATTGATTTTAGGTATGAATGACTGCAGTGATAAATTTGATGGCATGACAAAAGTCAGAAACATTTTTAATCCGGACCGTATATTTTTTTGCGATGACCGGCCATCCCCGTTAAAAATATTAGAGGCCATCAAAAAAGATTTTAAATTAAATACTTTTGGCATTCTCCCACCAAAAAGTGATGAGGGATGGGGAAGTATACTTACCGAAGCTGGGGCAGAAAGAATTTTTAACAATGTTAACGAATACTGTCAGTTTATACTCAATAATAATTAACTTTAAGTATCATTAGATTAATTTGTCCAGGATGTGTAAAAAGAGTATACTAGATAACTAAATGCCAAACGAAATACTATGGATAATCGGAGGGATAGTCGTATTGGGGATCATTATTTTTCTAATCTCCAAGAATTGGCGCCGAACAGTGCAGGTAATGTCCGGGTGGGGGATACTGGAAGCCTACAATTCAATTTGGGAATTTATTATCTGGCCAATAGTTCAGGGTTTGTTTGGCTTTGTGGGAGTGTTGGCTCTGATTGTTGTGGCGCTTATTAATAATTTCATCATACTGCTCTGGTATCAGCATAAAAAAGTCGATTGGTTTGGGGTGAACGAAGTGGAGAATATCAAAGCTAAAGGTCACCTGTGGGTCCATGAAGTCAGTAATCACCAGAACTTGATAAAAAGATTCAGCCTCTATATACCAGCCAAGATGCTTCAGTTCATGATTTGGCTACTAAACAAGAATGATGTTTTTGCCTTCGTAACCTTATCACTCTGGCAGGATTCCTTCATCACCACCATTTTCCTTCGCCATGGCCGATTTGATAAGCTGGACAGGCGCGATTACATTATTTTTGTCACCAGTACAATTCTAGGCTGCTTGGGTTGGGCGGTCCTAATGCAGTTTGTCATTATTGCCATAAAAGCTGTGTGGGGATCAATTTAGCTTTGCTAATAACATAAAAAGATATATAATATCCTTCATGAATTTAGATGACATATACACGCCGCTTGAGGAGGCAAAAGATGAAATCAAGAAGCGATGGGAAGATAAAGGATTACAAAAGAGGGTTGAAGAATTTTTAGGAGGGGATATACCGGATTTCTTACAAGATAGCCCGAAGGCTTATTTAGCACGTCATATTTCTAGTTTAAATTTTGAACTATTGAGATTTGAGGATCGAGCAAATGATGTAGGCCTGGAGTTTATTCTATCAGAATATTTGGAGGATAAGTATATTTCAATTAACAGTCTAAAACATCATTTGGGCAAGATGTTTTTTCATACCGGTACAGATAAAAACGGAGGGAAGATTTGTGTTCCAAAAAAAGTAATTGATTTCAACAAAAATGACAGAAAGACAATCAAAGATGTTGAAACCGTTGCCGGCAGAAAACTTGTTGATTTACATCATGACATTCTTTGCGAGGAGTTTCCACAGATTAAATTTAATATCAAGGATATTTCAAGTTGGGTTAAAAGAAACGGTAAAACTCCAAATCTATACTATCCCAGATTTCTATCTCTATTTTTACGAAATGGCATATTATTTGAGAATTTTCTTGCAAATGAGGAGGAGGAAAAAATAACTTTAGATATAATAGTACCCGCCATGTCATTTCTAAAAGAAAAGTTTGGAATTAAACCTCTAATTGTTAGACTTTTACCAAAGGAATCAGAAGAAGACTCATTTTGGTGCTATTATCATAAAAAAATAAAAGACTATGTACATGACAAAAAGGATATTAATTGTTAATATATAAAAGTATGGATTTTAACTTTATTACACACATAAAAACATGTTCTGATTTTCTCCAACAATCAATACCTGTAAGTTTGGTCTTATACTCTCACATACCAATATCAGTTGCAGCTATTTTTATTGGTATATTTGTTTATATAAAAAATAAAAGCGAATTATTGCCAAAGATTCTTTTCTGGATATCTGTTTGTTTTTCTCTGTGGTCAATTAGTGACTTAGCAACATGGATAAGTACTGACAGCCGTATCACTATGTTTTCATGGGCTCTGTTGGGCCTACTAAGCTCCCTAATTTCTGTACTTATTATCTATTTCATTTATGTATTTATTAATAAAAAAGATCTGTCTTCCTTTAAAAAAGGACTTCTTGTAGTTCCAATATTACCAGTAATATTTTTTACTCCTACGATATACAACCTGAGAAATTTTGACATTACCAACTGTGAAGGAACCGAGGGTTCACTTTTTACAAATTATTATTACTATGTAGGTATATTATCCTTTATATTTATAATTGGTTATTTTATTTTTAAATATAAAAAAATAAGTAAAGGAGAGATAAGAAGACAATCTTTCTTAGCCACCATAGGCGTATCATTATTTGCGTTTTCTTTTTTTTCTGCTGGATATTTAGCAAGCGATCTAGGTAACTGGCAATTTTTAATTTATGGCCAGATTGGTATGGTCATATTTATGGCTTTTCTAGCTTTTCTCATTGTTAAATTCAAAGCTTTTGATATTAAGCTTTTGGGGGCTCAGGCTTTGATTTGGGCCCAGGTGATTTTGATCGGATCGGAATTTTTCTTCATCCAAAGCAATACCAATAAAGTGCTGACAGCTATCACTTTGGTGTTCTCCGCCATTATGGGTTTGATGATTGTCCGAGGTGTCAAAAACGAAATTGCGCAAAAGGAACATATTGAGAAATTGGCGCAAAATTTGGAAGATTCAAACAAGAAACTGGAAAGGTTCAATGAACGGCTGGAGGGAACAAATGAAAAGTTGAAGGAAGTGGATTTGATGAAATCAGAATTCGTCTCCTTGGCCACGCACCAGATTCGCGGACCGTTAGCGGCCATCAAAGGTTACTTATCACTCATGATTGAAGGGGATTACGGAACGGTACCAAAAGAGTTTAATGAGCCCCTCAGTACCATTTTTAAGTCTACTGATTCCCTCAGCCACATGGTGACGGACTTTCTGGATGTTTCCCGCATTGACTTGGGACAGATGAAATATGACCTGACAAAGTTTGATTTACGAGAGTTGGTAGAAGAGACAGTCAAAGAATTCAGACCGAGCGTCGAGGCTAAAGGTTTGGAATTCAGAGTGAATATTACAACCGACCCCTGTCTGATAAATGCCGATCGAACCAAGCTCAAGCAAGTCTTCAATAATCTGGTGGATAATTCCGTCAAATATACCAAGCAAGGCTGGCTGCAGGTGTCAGTGGAGAAAAAAGATAATAAAGTCATTTTTGCGGTCAAAGATAGCGGCGTGGGTATGTCGGCCAAAACTATTGCTTCACTCTTCCAACGCTTCTCTCGAGCTAAGAATGCCAACGAAACAAATATTTTAGGAACTGGTTTGGGTCTCTATTTGGCCAAGAAAATGGTGGAAGCAAACGATGGCCGAATCTGGACCGAATCCGATGGCGAGGGTAAAGGCTCTCAGTTCTATGTGGAGTTAAAATTAACAGAATAGATTATATTCTGGAGAACCAAATTTTAATCTTTCCACGAGCGAAGATTAAAATTTGGTTTTTTTGATTTTACAACTAAATTATAAATAATTATTAAACATGGAAAATATACAGCATCATACTAATATTGAACACCAGACGGACAGCCGAATTCAGGAATTGGAAAAAGCGCTAGCAGAAGCCCATAATCTGATTGAGAGTCTTAAGGCATCAAACACACTGGCCAATGAATTTGTTTCTTTCGCCGCCCATCAAATACGGGGGCCGATTGGAGCAATTAAGGGTTACATTTCCCTGGTGCTCGAAGGTGACTTTGGCGATGTGCCACCGGGTTTTGCCGAGCCACTGAATATAGTGCTCAAGTCCACAGATAATTTGGGGAAAACAGTAAATGATTTTCTGGACGTGTCACGTATCGAGCAAGGTGAGATGCGGTATTACCGGAAAGATTTTGACCTGACGCACCTCGCAAACGAAGCCATCAATGAAATGAAAAAAATCATTGAAGGTAAAGGCTTGGAAATAAGATTGCATATTTCGCCGGAAGTGCTCACTATTCATGGAGACAAGGCAAAAATCAAACATGTGTTGCTGAATCTGGTAGATAATGCCTGCAAATACACAGACAAAGGTTGGATTGAAATCAGTCTGGCAAAAAATGACCGGAAGGTGATCTTTTGCGTCCGCGACAGTGGGGTGGGCATAAGACCCGAAACCATGCCTTTGCTTTTTCAAAAATTCAGTCGGTGCATTGCCGCCGGTAAAACCAACATTCATGGCACCGGACTGGGCTTGTATGTCGCCAAGAAAATGATGGAGGATCAAAATGGCCGTGTTTGGGCCGAATCCGAAGGTGAAGGAAAAGGTTCGCAGTTTTACGTCGAGCTAGATTTGATAATGTAATTCTGCTATTATAAACCCATGTCAAATTCAAAGAAAATTCTGTTATCCGGAGTAAAACCGACGGGCCGAGTGCATATCGGTAATTATTTTGGCGCCATGAAGCAATTTGTCGAGTTACAAAACGAGTATGAAAGCTACGTATTTATTGCCGATTATCATGCCGTGACCACCGTTCAGAATAAAGAGCAAATGTCCCAAGGAATAATCGATGTGGCTTTGGATTATCTGGCTATCGGTCTTGATCCTAAAAAAGTAGTACTTTTCAAACAGTCTGATCTGCCACAAGTGCATGAACTGAATTGGATTTTCAATTGTATTACCACCATGCCATATCTGATGCGCGCCCATGCTTACAAGGACGCGGAGGCCAAAAACAAAGAAATAAATGTGGGGATTTTTGATTATCCGCTATTGATGGCGGCGGATATTTTACTGCAAGATGCGGATGTGGTGCCCGTAGGCCAGGATCAAAAACAACACGTGGAATATGCCCGCGACACCGCCCAGAAATTTAATAACGTTTTTAATTCTGAAATATTTAAATTACCCGAACCACTGATTTTAAAAAATGTGGAAACCGTGCCGGGTACCGATGGCCGAAAAATGAGCAAAAGTTATGGCAACGTCATCCCGCTTTTTGCCACTTACGAAGAAATCAAGAAGGCGGTCATGAGTATCCCGACCGATTCCAAGGGCGTAGCCGAGCCTAAAGATACCGAGACCAACCATATTTATAATATTCATAGGCTTCTTCTAAACAACGCGGATAGGCAAATTTTAGCCCTGAAATACACAAATGGTGGCCTGGGCTATAAAGAGGCCAAGGAAGGGCTAATTGAGGCTTTGGAGGCCTTTATTAGGCCAATGAGAGAGCGTAGAGAGATGCTGGTACATGATTTGGACACCGTTTTTGATATCCTGAAAGCTGGCGGCCAAAGGGCTTCTATGCGAGCGGAAAAGAAGATGGATATGGTAAGAAAGGCGGTGGGGGTTGATATTTATTGAGGAGGTGATATTATCAAGACATAGACGTTGAAACCGATGATAAGGTGGAGTCTTCGAAGGTAAATTAAGAAGCAAGTAAGGTGGCACCACGATACAGATCGTCCTTACAAGATTATCAATTATGGTAATTTTGTAAGGGCGATTTTTGATTAAATAAAAATAATAATATGAAAAGAACATATATAAAAGAATTGGGCACAAAAGTAGGGGAGGAGGTTATGATCAAGGGTTGGGTGAATATCAGACGTGATCAGGGGAAAATGATTTTCCTGGATTTTCGGGACATGACCGGAATTGTTCAGGGTGTTATTTTGCCAAATCAGACCGAGGCGCTGGAGCAAGGAAAAAAACTGCGCCAGGAATTTGTGGTGGAAGTGAATGGAAAAGTGAATGAGCGTCCGGAAAGAAACAAGAAGGCCGGGATTTTGAATGGCAATATTGAGCTCGAAATTTTAAAAATCACCATCTTAGCCGAAGCGGCACCATTACCTTTTGACATGTCGGCTGATGGCTTTAATCTGGACTTGATAACGGAGCTTGATAATCGCGCCCTCACCCTTCGTCACCCAAGAAACCAGGCAGTATTTAAAATTCTGGAGACTGTGATTGATAGTTTTAGGGAGATCATGAAAAATGAAAGCTTTTTTGAGTTCCAGGCACCATGCATCGTCCCTGCCACCGCAGAAGGCGGAGCAGAAGTGTTTAAAATCGGTTATTTCAACAAGGCCGCTTACCTGACTCAGTCACCACAGCTCTACAAGCAGATTGTGATGAGCGCCTTTGAAAGATGTTTTTCTGTCAACAAAATTTTCCGCGCCGAACCAAGCGCCACTACTCGTCACCTGACGGAAATTATTTCTTTGGATGCCGAGATGGCCTTCATTGATTCCTGGACTGATATAAGGGATATGGAAGAAAAAACGATTAAATATATTTTGGAGCAGATAAAAAAGAATAATGCCGAGCATTTAAAAATACTGGGGGTGGAATTGCCTGTCATGCTTGATAAGACGCCCACCATGTCGTTGCGTGAGGCCCAGCAGAAAATATTTGAGGCCTACAAGCGTGATAACCGGGGTGACAAGGATCTTTCTTCGCAAGATGAAGTGGAAATTTGCGAAATAGTGAAAAAAGAAACCGGCTCGGATTTTGTGTTCGTCTACGGCTATCCTACCAAGAAAAAACCATTTTACGTTTATCCAAATCCAGCTGAACCAGAATTCAATGAAGGCTTGGACATGATTTGTCGCGGACGGGAACTGTCAAGCGGTGGCCGGCGCATAAATAATTTTGAACAACTGGAGAAGCATGTTAAGGAGTGGAATCTTGATCCAAAAACCATCACTATGTTTTTGCAGGCCTTTAAATACGGCGTGCCACCGGAGGGCGGATTTGCTTTTGGCGCGGAAAGGTTGGTGATGCAATTTCTGAACCTGCCAAACGTCCGTCAGGCCGTCATTTTCCCTCGCGATATGAACCGGATTGATGAAAGATTGGAGGGAACCGAGGGTGAATTTTAATGAAAGCTAGCGGGTTGCTCTCGGAATGATTAGTCCGCGTTAAATGGCGAGAGCGACCCGTTAGCATTTATGTTATAATTACTGTTATGTCTGACACCGCTTTTCAGATTAAAACCGAATTTTTTGAGGGTCCACTGGACCTGCTGTTAAGTCTGATTGAAAAGCGGAAATTATTCATTAACGACATTGCTTTATCAAGGGTGGCCGATGATTATATAACTTATATTCAAAGCCAGGAAAAATTTCCCATTGCCCAGAGCGCGGATTTTTTGGTCATTGCCTCTACTTTGCTTTTAATCAAATCCAAATCCTTGCTGCCAAACCTAAACCTATCCGAGGAAGAACAGCATGATGTCAGTGATTTGGAAAGAAGGCTAAAAATATACCAACGAATTAAAGAATTAAGCGTTCATATTAAAAACTCATTCGGCAAAGATATTATTTTTGCCGCCGAACCCAGAAAGGCCGTGCCGGTTTTCTCGCCGGATCAGACAATGACCAAAGAAAACTTGCTGACGGCTATTATTTCAGTCATTAAAGCGTTGCCAAAACTGGTGGAAAATATTCCCAAAGCAACCGTTAAAAAAGTGATCAGTTTGGAAGAGATGATCGGGAATTTAACAAAAAGAATTCAAAGTAGCATCAAACTTTCTTTTAGAGAGTTTGCCAAAGTGGGCAAAGAAGAAAGGGTGAATGTGATCATCAGCTTTTTGGCAATGTTGGAATTGGTCAAACAGGGGATTGTGGATGTCCGGCAGAATGACCAATTTGCCGATATTGAAATTGAGACTCAACAAACCGGCGTACCGCATTATAATTAACTTTCAATAAAAAATCCGAGAAGTTGGTTGTTTAGGTGCTTAAATGGAGAAATATAAAAACCCGAACGTCTGCAAACGTTCGGGGTGGACCTTCGGCACCTTTCAATGCCCGTCACTCTTCCTTGAAATATATAACGTGACCAACGGTATAGCTGTAAGAATATGTTCGTCCAGCCTCGTATGTAATCACATGCTGTTCCGTCGCTTGAAACTTCATACTAGGATACTTATCCATGAAAGCGTTGCGGACACTAAGAAACTCGCCCATGTCCGCAAAAGGGAAATAGTAGGCACCGTGCCCACAATTCTGAACCTGATTCACCTTAGCCTCCATAGCCTGCTCCGCAGCAACCTTTTGCTGCTCCAGGTCTGCCAGACGCTTGGCTTCAGCTTGTTCCGCCGCCGCCTTTGCTTGTTGCTCGGCCACTTGCTGCTCCTCAAGTTCGACCAAACGCCGGTTCTCCAATTGCTCTGGTGTTAGTGGCACCTGTTCCGCTTTCGCTTCCGTTTCCTTCTCTCGCTGGGCAGCGCGGTGTAACCTGAACTCGTGAATTCCGATCACAATAGCCAGGAGACTCATGAGCATCCCGATAACAACCAACAACTCAACCAACCCAAAACCAGTCTTGTTTGTCTTCATTTTACCCTTTTTCTCCTGTCCTTGTTTCAAATATCCCTAAACACATCTCTGCCTATTGTACTAATATATTTACTAAAAGTCAATGTTTGTTTAAGTGTAGAAATTGGGAAATAAAAAACCCGAACGTCTGCAAACGTTCGGGTTGTACTCAAGACACCGTCTTTGTAGCTACTGCTTGACCTCATCATCGAAATGGACGGTGTAACTCGCCGTTGCCCCATAGGCAGTTGTGCTGCCAGTCTGAACTCCCACAACCTCACCCTCGGCACTATGGAAACGCAGCTCGGGGTGCTTATCTTGGAACGCCGACAACATAAACCGATACTCGTCCCCCACAAAAGGAAACTCGTAGATGTTGTGGCCAAACGGACGAATCTGACTCAATTTTTGCTCGGTCGTTTTTTGCTGGGCGAGCTTTTGCTCTTCCAGTTTGACCAGATTTTCATTCTCTCGCTGTTGCGGTGTCAAATGCGCCAGCCTGTTCTCCTCCACCAACTGCTGTGACTTTTCGCGCGCCTTAACGAAAGCCGGAATAGCCATTGCCGCCAGCAAGCCGATGATCGCCAACACAATCATAATCTCCACCAACGTAAAACCACCCTGTTTCGTCTTCATCTCGTCCTCCGTTTATTCTTCTTGAAAGAAAACAACATGACCAACGGTAATGCCATAGCGCCCATCGCCCCAACCTTGCTCGACAATATTCGGTTCCGTACCCACGAACTTCATGCCGGAATGTTTATCCATGAAAGCGTTACGGACGCTAAGAAACTCGCCCATGTCCGCAAAAGGGAAATAGTAGGCCCCGTGCCCACAATTCTGAACCTGATTCACCTTAGCCTCCATGGCCTGCTCCGCAGCAACCTTTTGCTGTTCCAGGTCCGCCAGACGCTTGGCTTCTGTTTGCTCCGGCGTGAGCTGTTTTGTTAGCGCCTGTTCTTGGTCCAGTCGAGCCTTTTCACGCATCTCTCGAAGGGCGGGAACAGCAAACCCTGCCAGGACCGCAATTACCACGGAGATGATCAATAATTCCACCAACGTAAAACCAGTCTTGTTTGTCTTCATTTTGCCTCCATGCCCTCTTTTAGGGACTTTACGATAATGTCAACACCAAACTAATCTAGTACAGATTATACATCAAATGATTCAAAAGTCAAATGGTTTCATTTATCCAAGAAATGTTCTATAATTGCCAAATTATGGAAGAATTGTCATTAGATAATCAGTTGGAGGCCGTGCTTTTCTGGAAAGGCGAGCCGCAATCCATCAAGAAATTGGCAGCCAGTTTGGGAAAAAAAGAAGAGGAAATTTTGACTGGCTTGGAAGTTTTGAAGGAAAAAATAATGGAAAGGGGAGTAGAGTTGATTTACAAAGATGATGAAGTTATGCTTGGCACCGCCGCCAAACTATCCCATATTATTGAGAGGCTAACCAAGGAAGAGCTGGTCCGAGACTTGGGCAAGGCCGGCCTGGAAACCATCTCTGTTATTGCCTATAAAGGGCCAATATCCAGAGCGGAGATCGATTATATTCGCGGTGTTCAATCAAACTTTATTTTACGCAACTTACAGATTAGGGGGCTAGTAGAAAGAATTTCTAATCCAAAGGATGCGCGCAGTTTCTTGTATCGTCCAACCTTTGAACTTCTCCAATTTTTAGGTGTCTCAAAAATAGAAGAATTACCGGAATACGAAAAAGTAAAAGCAGAATTTGAGCAAAACCTAACTGAAGAGAAACCCGCCGAGCCCGCTCCAGAGAAATCAGCTGATTTAATAAATCCGCAGCAAGTGGATGACGCTGAGGAAATTAATGTACCAACCGTCTAATGCCCTTTGAGAACGGCAAAAAAGAAAAACTCCTGGCTCTGCTCATTGTTGTCCTCTTATTTTTCTTTATCAGTATTCTGTTATTTTCTATCAGTCTTAATAACAAAAATCGGACTGAGGCGTTAAAAAAGGCTGTAGAAAAAATTCAATTGGACCGCGAAGTAAAAGAGAAACTAGACAAAATCCACCTAATAGCTACCACTTCACCCGAAGTGACGGCTAAGTCTTACTTGACACTTGCCCTTAATTCCAACGGGGAAGGAAAAATCCTTGCGGTTAAGGAGGCTGACCTTAGCTTACCCATCGCCAGTGTCACAAAATTGATGGTGGCGGTCGTGACTTTAGAAAATTTACGTTTGGATACTGACGTAACGGCCACTCGCGATTATATCGGTCGAGAAGAAAGTGCTTTTGTATTAGAGACTAACAAAGTTTATAAAGTGCAGGACCTGCTTGCCAACGCCCTTATCTCTTCCGATAATGATTCGGCCCGTTTGCTTAGTAGCACGTTGGGTGAAAATAACTTTATTGCCAAAATGAATTCCAAGGCCAAGTCGCTTGGTATGGCCAGTACCACTTTTTTTAGTCCTACTGGTTTAGACCCAACTGGTCTGCCTGGTGGAACCCTTGGAGTGAACGTCTCAACAGCCACAGATCTGGCCAAACTGTTGCTATACATAAAAAACCACCACCCAGAAATTTTTAGGATAACCACAAACAGCGTCTTCAATTTTTGTGATATAAGCAACTATTGCAAGGTGGTTACAAATACTGACAAGCTACTGCAAGAAAAGGGTCTTAAATATGACATAATTGGTGGCAAGACAGGGAGTACCGATCTGGCTTTAAAAAATTTGGTTCTGCTCACTGATATGGGTAATAATGTCACCTTGATTAATGTTGTCTTAGGAGCCAGAGATAGCTTTGTGGATACCACCAGTTTAATAAATAATGTTATAATGGACAAATAAAATTATGGATATAGTAAAAATATTCGTACCGACGACCATCGCTTTCATTGTTGGAATATTAATCACACCTTTGGTGAGTAATTTTCTCTACAAAAATAAGATGTGGAAGAAGAAAAGCGTTGTCGTGGCCACCGATGGCGGTGTCGCTTCCATTACTCAGAGTCTGCATAACGATGAAGAGAAGAAAACACCGCGCATGGGTGGAATTGTTATTTGGGCCAGTGCTATTATCACCATAATTATTTTTTGGCTGGGAGCACTCATTGACGGTCCAGTGATGTCCAAGCTGAATTTTCTTAGTCGTAATCAGACTTGGCTACCAATATTTACCCTGATTATTGGTGCTTTGGTGGGTTTGGTTGATGACTACATGAGTGTCACCGAAAATTATGACCAGAAGGCCGGTGGCTTATCATCAAAAAAAAGATTACTGGCTGTTTTTCTAATTTCTCTTGTTGGCGCTTGGTGGTTCTTTTTTAAATTAGGAAAGACCGATATTATTATTCCGTTTGTTGGCGTCTGGGATGCCGGCTGGCTTTTTATTGTCTTTTTCGTAGTCGTCATGCTTGGTACCTACTCGGGCGGTGTCATTGACGGTTTGGATGGTCTGTCTGGTGGCGTATTTGGAATTATATTTAGTTCTTATGGCTTAATCGCTCTACTTCAGCAACAAATCGACCTAGCAGCGTTCTGTTTTGTGCTAGTGGGCGGCTTACTGGCCTTCCTTTGGTTTAATATCCCACCGGCCAGATTTTATATGTCCGAGACGGGGACAATGGCTCTCACAATAACTCTTGTGGTGGTGGCCTTTCTCACCAAACAAGTTTTGATTTTACCGATCATTGCCTTCCCTTTGGTTATCTCCTCCGCCTCCAGTATCATTCAACTTTTGTCTAAAAAATACCGTAATGGTAAAAAAGTATTTTTGGTAGCACCGCTTCATCACCATTTTCAAGCTAAAGGCTGGCCCGCCACCAAAGTAGTCATGCGTTACTGGATCCTCGGTATCATTTGCGCTAGCTTGGGGATTATTATCTCTTTAATTGGGTAAATGCATGCCGAAGAAAGTCGATAAAATATTTTTAACTTCATTCTTGGCACTACTCGTCAGTGGAGTGGTCGTCTTTATTTCTGCCTCTTTGGGAATATACGCTCGAGACAACGCCAAATTCACTTCGATTATTTTTAGTCAGATATTTATCGGTTTATTTCTTGGTAGCATCACCTGTTTTATCGTCTCCAAAATTAACTACAAGTACTGGAAAAGATTTTCTTTTTATATTTTTTCTTTATCAATTATACTTTCCATTTTAGTTTTTGTTCCCGGAATAGGTGTCAGTCACGGTGGTGCCAGCCGCTGGATCTATGTCTTTCATTTTTCTTTTCAGCCTTTGGAATTCCTCAAGCTTGGTTTTATAATCTACTTTGCCGCCTGGATAGGGGAGATGAAGGAAAAAATTTCGACTGTGAAATACGGCCTTTTGCCCTTTTTGGTTTTGACCGGTATTGTAGGCGGACTTTTGCTAAAACAACCAGATACGGATTCTTTTATTATCATATTTATCGTTGGCCTTGCCATGTATATTATCGGCGGTGGGAAGTGGCGTCACATGTTTTTACTCCTTGTTATCGGAATAATTGGTGTCTCAGCCTTGTTTTTTATGCGGCCATATCTACTTGCTCGCTTGAACACCTTCTTGGATCCCTCATCAAACTCACTGACTTCCGGCTACCAAATACAACAATCTCTGATCGCTGTTGGTTCGGGTGAAGTATTCGGCCGCGGGCTTGGTCAAAGCATTCAAAAATTCAAATTTTTACCGGAATCCATTGGTGATGCCATTTTCCCAATTGCCGCCGAGGAATTCGGTTTTATTGGCAGTGTAGCTATTATTTTAATGTTTATTTTTTTTATTTCCCGTGGTCTAAAAATAGGCGGTCAAGCACCCGACGCCTTTAGTGGACTTTTGGTGATTGGAATTGTTATACTTATCACTATCCAATCATTTTTGAACATTGCTTCAATGACTGGAGTTATTCCTTTGTCTGGCTCGCCGTTGATTTTTTTTAGTCAGGGTGGAACAGCTCTATTCTTTACTTTAGCAGAGATTGGCATGATTATTAATATTTCCAAGTATAAAAAGATAATTTAAATCAAATGAAAATACTACTAACCGGCGGTGGAACAGGCGGACATTTTTATCCTCTAATTGCCGTAGCAGAAGCTATTAACGATACCGCAAAAAAAGAAAACCTGGTCTCAGCTCAATTATATTTTATGTCGGACAGCCCTTATGACATGGAGGCTTTGATTGGCAATGACATCACTTTTATACCAATTTCCGCAGGAAAAATCAGAGGTTATGTTTCCGCCTTAAATTTTTTGGATTTCTTTAAAACTATTTTTGGCGTAATACTGGCTATCCGGAAAGTTTTTGCCCTATATCCAGATGTTGTCTTTAGCAAGGGAGCATACGCAAGTTTTCCAGTCTTAGTTGCGGCGAGAATTCTGCGTATTCCGGTCATAATTCACGAGTCTGACAGTGTGCCAGGCCGCACAAATCTCTGGGCCAGTAAATTTGCCAAAAAAATTGCCGTCTCTTATCCGGACACTGTAAAGTATTTTACCGATCAGAGCAAAGTGGCCTATACGGGTAACCCCATAAGAAAGTCTCTTTTACTTGCCAACAAGACTGGTGGGCATGAGTACTTAGGCCTGGAAAAAAACTTACCAACCATCCTGATTATCGGCGGTTCCTTGGGTGCAAAAATCATTAACGAGCGAGTTTTAGATGCCCTACCTAAGCTGATCGAAAAATACCAGATTATTCACCAAACCGGTAAAAATAACGTCAAAGAAGTTTCTGGTACTTCAGCCATTATTCTGGGAAGTAACCCGAACAAAAATCGCTATCGAATTTTTGATTACTTGAATGACTTAACCATGACCATGGCCGCGGGGGCTGCTGATCTTATTATTAGCCGGGCTGGCTCCACTATATTTGAAATCGCCGCCTGGGGTGTCCCTAGTATCGTTATTCCCATCACCGAATCGAATGGTAACCACCAGAGATTAAATGCTTATGCTTATGCGCGAAGTGGGGCCGCTTCAGTTATAGAAGAAAGCAATTTGACTACCAATGTCATGATTGGGGAGATAGACCGAATCCTTCAAGACCAAAACCTGAGAGATAAAATGTCACAGGCCGCTAAAAATTTTACGCACCCAGAAGCGGCCAATAAGATTGCGAAGGAAATCATCGACATCGCTTTAACCCACGAAGAATAATATGTCAGAAGATATCCCCCAAAAAATAGTCGCCAGATTTCCACCTAGCCCCACCGGTTGGTTTCATATTGGCAATGCCCGAACCGCTCTTTTTAATTACTTTTTCACTAAAAAAAATGGCGGAGTTCTGAAATTTAGGCTGGAAGATACAGATAAAGAAAGGTCTAAGTCGGAATACGCTGATGATATTGTCGACGGCCTCAAATGGCTTGGCGTACAGATTGACTACAGCAGTCCCTACAAACAATCCGAACACGGCGATACCTACAAAAAGTATATAGAGATCATGCTCAAGAATAACACGGCATACGTTTCAAAAGAGGAAGTCAAGGAGGAAGGACAACGAGCCGAGGTGATCAGATTAAGAAACCCTGGTAAAAAAATAAAGTACCAGGACATGATACGTGGAGAAATTGAAGTCGATACAACGGAGCTTGGTGATTTTATCATAGCCAAGAGTCTCACCGAACCAATTTACCATTTAGCGGTAGTGGTAGATGACTTTGAAATGGGTGTTACGCACATTATTCGTGGTGAGGACGGTATTTATAATACTCCAAGGCAAATTCTCATCCAAGAAGCAATTAGCGCTCCAAGACCGGTATACGCTCACATGCCTTTTATTTTAAACGAAGACCGTTCGAAATTGTCTAAAAGAAAGCAAGGTGAACTGGTTTCTCTTTCTTATTATAGAAAGCAGGGGTATCTACCAGAGGCGATGGTAAATTTTCTTTCCTTCTGCGGTTGGAACCCGGGTACAGATCAAGAAATAATGTCCATGGATGAGCTCATAGAAAATTTTGATATCATGAAGGTTCAAAAATCCGGAGCTATTTTTAATAAAGAAAAACTTCTCTGGTTTAACAAAGAATATATCAAGCGTTTGCCGTTAGATACGCTCAAAAAAGAAATCGCGGAAAAATTATCTAAAAAATATTCTTATACTGACGAGTTATTGAATAAAGTTATCACAATAATTACCGAAAGAATAAATACTTTTGGCGAACTGGAAAAATACGTGGCTGAAGGAGAATTTGACTATTTTTTCCTTGCTCCGGTGCCAGTCAAAGAAATGATCATTTGGAAAAAGGATACAGATTTTTCTATCCCCAAAAATAACCTACTCAACGTAGTAAAAATTATCGAAAACATTCCCGACGCTGACTTTTCGGAAGAAAGATTGAAATCAATTTTAATGCCGGCGGCGGAAGCGGCCGGGAAGGGAAGTATGCTCTGGCCAATTCGTGTTTCTCTTTCTGGTAAGGAAAAATCTCCCGATCCTTTTACTCTTCTCTCTATTCTAGGTAAGACTGAATCACTCAGTAGGATTAAAACTGCCATAAATCTGCTATAATATTCACAATGCGTAAAAAGATCGGAAATTACGGTGTTTGTCTTATAATACTTCTTACTTTCTTTTTTGCTGCTAATTTAAGAGCCGATACGGTGGAACAGATTCAAGCAAAAATTAACAGCGCCAACAGTAATCGTAAACAACTGGAGACAGAAATTGCCAAATATCAGGCACAACTAAAGGTAATTGGTGATCAAAAATCCACCCTGCAAAGCACAATTAAGTCACTGGATGTTTCTACCAATAAGATTGTTACTGAGGTAAAACTTACGGAAAACAGTATCGACCAGACAGCCTATAGTATTCAAGACACCGGCCTCCAAATTCAAGACAAGGAAAAGAGGATTGCGGAAGGTAACCGGGCAATCAAGGAAGCTCTAAAGCAAATTGGCGAATCGGATTCTAAAACCGTGATCGAAATGGTTCTTTCAGACCAGGATTTATCTTCTTTCTGGAACGACGTGGAGAATATTTCCCTGGCACAATCAAAAATCGGTGACCAAGTTGTCACCGTTAAGGATATTAAAACAAAACTTGAAGAAGCCAAGACCGAGCTTGAACAAAAGAAAAGTGAGCTTGAAAGCTACAATAAAGAACTGAGCGATCGAAAAAATATCCTCCAATCAACCAAAAAGGAGAAAACTGATATTTTGACGGTTACCAAGAATACGGAAACTAATTACCAAAAGATCTTAAAAGACAAGCTGGCGCTGAAGGAGGCTTTGGACCAGGAAATTAACCAGTTTGAGTCCCAATTAAAGCTAGTTGTTGATCCCAAGAGCTTTCCGCCTGCTGGCAAGGGAGTTTTGGCCTGGCCGCTCGACAATATTGTCATTACTCAATACTTTGGCAAGACAGTTGATTCTGTAAGGTTATACACCAGCGGTACGCACAACGGTGTAGATTTCCGGGCCACCATCGGTACCAGAGTAATGTCTGCCGGCAATGGTGTTGTTGGCGGTGTGGGGGATACTGATGTTGTTTGTCCTGGTGCCTCCTACGGCAGGTGGGTTTTTATTCGTTATGACAACGGCCTAGCCAGCATTTACGGGCATTTATCCTTGATTACCGCCAAGGCCGGACAGGTTGTAAAAACAGGTGACGTTGTTGGCTACTCCGGCAGTACCGGCTACGCCACCGGCCCACACCTACATATGGGTGTCTATGCTGGTCAAGGGGTCGAGATTACCACTCTGAAAAGCACCGTTTGCAAAGGCACTTACACCATGCCGGTGGCAGACATTAAGGCCTACTTGGATCCACTGATATATCTTTAAAATTACTTACATCGGGTGTATAATATCTCGCATGATAAAGATTTTGAAAAATAAAACCGCCGGTCTCGTTAAGTTGATAATAATAATCATCATTGCTGTTGCTATTCTTAGTTACTATAACGTAGACATAAAAACTTTTGTGACTTCCGAACAATTCCAGCGGAATATGGGTTACATCTGGAGTTTCATTAAGGATGTTTGGTTCAACTATCTGGCGGCCCCGGCCCAAAAGGGTTGGGAGATGTTTATAGATCACGTTTGGGTTCCGTTCATACACCTATTTAAAAAATAATTTACATGCTAGATTTTTTTGATATTTTCGAACCACTCGATTTATTTTTTATCATTATTCTCATTGGTCTTTTTGTCTTGCCCTTCTTAACTTAACATCGACTACCTAATTCACGGGGAAGGGCTCTCGCCCAGGAGATACCATGTTGCACAATATATCTTCCCCAACTACACTATAGAGCAAAAAAGCCGGTCTATCTGGACTCGGCTAATTTGCTCTAGTTATAAAAATTGGCAATTTATTCGATTACTTATTTCTTCCCCCAGCACTTTTCCGAAGCGCTCCAAGGTGCGGTTCCTTCCTTCTCATACAGGTACTTGGCATAAGCCAAGTTTCCATCTACGGTATCAAGGTTGAATCCTAAGTCTAAAGCTTTCTGCCCATGATAGTATTCATTTACTTGCATGAGACCAACATCAGACTTGTTTACCTTACCGCGTAAGACATTACCGGCCTGATCTGATTGCCTAAATCCAGACTCACAGCCTGATATTTCCGCCAAGATAGGTGTTTCCGCAAAATATGCTCGAACATATGACTCAAGAGTAATCGGATTATCTACCGCCGTCTTACTCTGGGTATTCGCGCTATTATCCATATCCTGCGCCACCGCCACATTGCCTGGGCCATATAATGAAGCGACTAGATATACTATTGCTGTTGTTATTTCAATCATAAATTTAAAAATCAAGCTTACGCCTGATTTGTCTTATATACTAGCACCTTTCATCTTTTTTGTCAAGCGTTTAACACACAAAACGACCCCCGTCAAACACCCAAAAATGGCCCTGTTGAGCCATTTTTTCCTTGAAATGATCTTCTATTTATGGTGTGATATTTATACCTTACGCCAGGGAATGGGATATTCTTTATACTCTGAGAGCAAGTTACGATCATAGAGCAGCCGAGAGAGGGCTTCGGCCGCCACCTTTGCCCCATTTAGAGCATTGTGTGGGTGTGGTTCGGTTGGAATTCCTACATATTCCATAATATTATTGCTATTTAAACCGGAATGCTTTTTAATAACCGGTGGTACAACTCCCCTTTTGATCATGTGCGTAAAACAAACGGAGTGCTGATCAATAGTCCGAAAAGCAAACGGCCACTCCAAATGATAGCGATCGGCGGCGCGGTGCAAAAAATCCCGGTCGAAAGAAGGGTTCTGTCCAGAAAATGTTTGTTCAGCGACTTCTTTAGCCCAGGCAATGAAATGCTTGATTAAATCTTCGTCTGTTTGCTTGTTTTTATCACCGACTTGCTCACGCGTAAAACCATTGATGGCCAAACCCTCATCATCAATATGAGCACCGTCAAAGGCCCGGCATTCTTCGTAAAACTGGCGTTCTGGGTATTCAAAATCAATTGCCCCCACTGAAAGGATACTGTGTTTAACTTCGTCCACGCCGGTTGTTTCCACATCGACAATTATCATGTGGTAAGTATAACACAAACTTGCAGAATAAATTTAACTGTAGTAGTATTCTCAGCGGAAAGCTCGTTGTTGAAGAAAGAAATATCGATTCCCGAAAAAGCTAACTTCTGCGGTACATTCTGACGGAGAAGTGCATATGGGAAGAGTCTAAAACCACGCGTGTCTAGGCGAAGGACCGTCGCCATTCCGTTTACACGCGGAATTGGGGTTGAAGGACAGAAATTGGTCAAAAGAGTAGGCGTAAACCACTCTTAACTGTTCCTTGTCCGGATCTCCTCGTGATCTGGATGCTAGGTGATTTATAAACATAAACACCTCGGACTAAACACTTCGAGCTTTCCACCTACCGTCACGGTCATGTGACGGTTTTTTTATTATAAAAAAGAGGAGTGTTACTCCTCTGGAAGCACATCGACTTCCTCAATATGACCTTCTCCGATCAAGAACTCTTGATGAGGACCATACTCATACCAAGCCTCGAAGGGCTGCCCATCGTCCAGGATATCCAAGGCACGCGATAACCAATCAGCATCAGCCGGCAGCAACTGGCCAACCGGTATAGCATCAAAATCAAACCAAAGTGGTTTCCCCATTTCTTCTGTTTCTTTTGGTTCGCCTGACCATTTGGTGACAAAAAAAATGTGAACCCGGCAAACAAAAACCAAGCCGTCCTCTTTATGGTTCCTGAAATTGACAATGGCAACTTTTTCCAGATCATCTTCAATGACCACAATCTGACCCTCCTCATTGAGCTCACGGACCGCGGCATACCTGGTAGTTTCACCGACTTCAATACCACCACCGTAACCGTTCAATTTACCTTGGCCAATTTTTTTCTTTTTCATTGCCAAGCAAATCTTCCCGCCTCTAATCAAGAAAGTAAGGACCGCGTTTAATAATGTTTTTTCTTCACATTTTTTCATATTGCCCCCTTATGAAATAACCATGCATCTAAACAAAGCATATACCCCTTAATATTAATTGCAATGCTCTATTTCAGGTTGGGGCAGTTTGTGGCCGCAGTGAGTCCGGCTGCCTTAGCTTGATCATAGGAATCAAACCAGATTTTATTTTTCTCGCTTATCCTGGAAACGCCTGAACACCATGGGAAATAATATTTTGTACCGGTTTTGGAAGCTACCAATAGACCTTTGGCCCCATCGGTAATCTTTACAGCATTCACTAAATCAGAAGATGTGGCGTCAACGGTTATGGCGTTAAAATTAGCCGGTTTTATTGTGACCGGCTCTCGTCCTTTTTCCAAAGAAGAAAGCTTACCCAAACCAAAGCCAGCCAAACCAATCAAAATAATCACTAAAATAATAAAAGTGTCTTCCTTTATTTCAAAACAATCTTTTACCTTGGAAATCAAAGGAGTTACCTTCATTTCCCAATAGGGCTTGATTTTTTTAGGAAAATCCTTTATACTCACTTGGCAATTATAACATAACATTTAAACAAAATGGCACATAAAAAAGCAGCTGGTACAACAAAAAACGGCAGAGATTCTAACCCACGGTTCTTAGGGATCAAATTAGCTGACGGTGACGTCGCTAAAGTTGGTTCTATTATCGTGCGCCAAAAGGGTGTTAGCATCATGCCTGGTCAAAATACAAAAATTGGCAAGGACTATACCGTCTATGCCGTCAAAGAAGGTAAGGTGAAATTTGCTTCCAAGCGCAAAGTGTCTTTTGATAACAGAATTGAGAAGAAAGGGATTGTGAGTGTGATCTAAATTTAGCCGAGAATTGTTTGATTTTAAAATGCACTCGACAGTATGATGGCGTATCACCTGGTTGAGCCGTTCCATGGGCGACCCGAGGATTTTTAAAATTAAATAATTTCCGGTTTAATGTTTAATCTAAACGCCACTTCCCTGTCGCCAACTTTTACAGTTATGGAGTGCTCCCCCACTTCCTTAATCGGTTTTTCGAGCAAGACGTGATCAATGGCAATATTCACGCCTTTTTGTTTTTTAAGCGCTTCAATTATTTCCGGCTTATGAATTCCGGCAAATAAATGTCCTTTGTCGTTTACTTTTCCAACCATTTCAATACTAATACCTTTTATCTCATTTAAAGCTTTTTGGATTTCAGCTTCAGTCTTGGCTGTCTCCAACAGGTCACCTTTCTTCTTAACTTCTACCATATTCACGTTACCTGAAGTCGCCGGAATGGCCAGTTTACCTGGAATCAGCATATTCAAAGCATAGCCGTCAGCCACCTCTTTTATCTCGTATTTCTTGCCGATTTTCTTCACATCTTTAAGTAAAATTATTTTCATGTAGTTATTTGGTTAGCTGTTAATATTATAAATATAGCCTTAAACATGAACGAAATATAGCTTGACAAAAACGCCGAAGTTGATATACTAGTTTAAGTTATATTTTGCGTTGAAACAGTTCCTACGAGGAGAGAAGAAATGACAAAAGAAGAAGCTGAGAAGAACCTGGACGAATTATACACGGGCTTCCTGTGTATCCTAATCATAGCGGTTCTGCTTGCGGGCACCTTGGTTGGTTTGTGTACAAAATCCATTACACTAGGAATACTTGCGGGTATCCTAACCTTCGTCGCATCTTGTCTCGTGAATATCTTAATTCAGTCGGAGCGCTACCGGCTCCAAATTGCTGTTCTCGAAGCATTTGAAAAAGTGGACAAGAAAAAAGAACCTGAAGTCGAAACAGCTCAGAAAGGAGAGAGTAATTGAAGAAAAACCTCATCATACTTTGCGAGATAGTGATTGTGGTTCTGGTTCTGACCGGTCTCACATCTTGCAATGTGCCGGATATCTGGTGGCCAAGAGGGTGATTGGATAATCCCCCCATCCTCGTCTGCCCCGCGACCAGTCACCTGGTATGCGGGGCAATCTTATTATATGGAACAAGGCCTACTTTAATAATTCAAGCGCCTTATCCATCTGTGGATCTTTGCCGGCGGTAATGTCCGCCTCAGAAATCTTTACCTCATAATCCGGTGTTAAACCATTCTCAGAAATACTCTTACCGGAAGGAGTCAACCACTTGGCAATGGTAACTTTAAGTGAAGTATCCGGGGTAACAGGAAGTAGTTCCTGAACTGAACCCTTGCCATAGGTCTTGTTTCCCACTAATTTGGCCACGCCTTGTTCTTGCAAAGCACCGGCTAATATTTCCGAAGCGGAAGCAGAGCCACCATCTACCAAGACGACCATTTTTAAGTTGCTATTAAAAATATCGTATCCTTTACTGCGGTAAACATTCTCGGGCTTACCGGCACCAAAGTCCTCCCGTACCACAGCCTTACCCAAAGGTAAGAACCAGCTAGCCATATCCACCGCTGCGTCCAAATATCCACCGGGGTTGTCACGCAAATCCAGAATCAGTTTGGTTTTTTTAGAAGCGACAAAATCTTTCAAAGCGTTGTCAAACTGGGTTTCAGATTGTGCGTTAAAATTATAGAGACTGAGGATAAACGCATCGCCGGTTATTTTTGTGTCAACGGTGGGAATATCTATCACCGCCCTTGTAATCTCAAAAGTAAGCGGCTTGACCCCACCCTCTCTCATTACGCTAACCTTAACCGTTGTGCCTTTTGGACCACGTATAAGCTTGACCGCCTTGTCCGTGGCTAAATCTACGGCTGGTTGTCCATCAATGGTAATTATTTTGTCACCCGCTTTAATGCCGGCTTTCTCCGCAGGTGAACCTTTGAGCGGGGAAATAACCGTCAATGTTTTATCCTTGATACCAATCTCCATACCCACGCCTTCAAAGTTACCACTGATATTTGTCTCAAAATCTTGAGCATCAGTTGGAGGCATAAAGACGGTGTAAGGGTCCCCCATCGCCGCCGTCATCCCTTGTATTGCCCCCCAAACCCGTTCTTGGGCGGTTACGGTAGTAGTGGCAGCTATGCCGGTAGGCACATAATTCTTATCCAAAAGTTTCCAAACAGTCCAGAACGGCGCCATATCGATAACTTCACTGCTGGAAGCGACGTCATTATTAATAATATTCAGATCATTCCCCTGCGCCAAGCCAAAACTTAAATGATTCTGACCAAAAGAAATTCCCAATAAAAATGATGCACTGATAAACAAAACCGCAACAATAACTAACCTCCATTTTTTTAAAAAATCAAACATCCGGCTATTATAGCACACCGCTTAGTTAATTTCTAAGAATATGTTAACTTCACGTTACAAGTGGTGTGCTTCGCGTAGTATTTTATTGAGCAGAATGATATAATATCGGGCAGTTATCAATTAATAATTAATCCATGCTTAAAAAACAAAACTACAAAGCCGTGACCTGGGTAGATGCTGATATGCCCACCAAAGATGAGGCTAGAGGTCTCTTGGAAGAGTTTGAACTTAGTCCGGAAGTCGCTCAGGATATTTTATTACCGACTTTCAAGGATAAGATACTTTCTTACAAAGATTTTTTCTACCTAGTTCTCCACTTTCCCGCTTTCAAACACACCCACAACAAGAGCCATCGCCAAGAGATAGATTTTGTCATTGGTAGGAATTTTATTATCACGAACCATTATGAGAGCATTGACGCCATGGAAAAATACGCTAAGATTTTTGAGGTAAACTCGATCTTGGATAAAGACAAAGGGGAGCTTGGCTCTGGGGAATTCTTTCTAGCCATGATGAAAACCATTTACCAGTCAATGTCAGACGAACTTGACTCAATAAATTATCTCTTGCGCGAAGCAGAAAAAAATATTTTTGCCGGCAAGGAAAAGGAGATGGTTTTTGAACTATCACGCATTGGCCGGGAAATAATAAACTTTAACCACATCGTGACTCCACATGGTGATATTCTGGAGGCCCTAAAGAAAGACTCAGAAAAAATTCTAGGCAGGAATTTCAATCTCGAGCTTGATGAAATATTGAATGAATATTATAAAATTACCAAAATCCTGGAAAATGTCACCGAGCTTCTGCGTGAGCTTCGCGATACGAACGATTCCCTGCTCTCCACCAAGCAAAACGAAACCATGAAGGTTCTGACCGTTTTTACTTTCTTTGCCCTGCCGTTCTCCATCATTACCGGCCTGTTCCAAATGAATACCACTTTTACTCCACTCGTCGACCGGCACGATGCTTGGTTTCTTATCGTCGGGGTAGAGGTCTTGGTCCTGATAGTGGTCTATATCATTGCCAAAAGGAAGAAATGGTTCTAAACTGACTGTATGGAACTTTATAATACCCTGAGTCGAAAAAAGGAAGAGTTTAAGCCAATAAAAGACGGTGAGGTTGGTATGTATGCCTGCGGACCAACTGTTTACGGTCTTCCTCATCTTGGTAACTTACGTACCTATGTATTTGAAGATATTTTGAAGCGAGTTTTGACCTATAATGGTTATAGGGTTAATCACGTGATGAACATCACTGATGTTGGCCATCTGACGGGCGACCGTGATATGGGTGAAGATAAAGTGGAGAATGAATCCAAAAAGGCCGGCAAGACAGCTTGGGAAATAGCCGATTATTACACTGAGGAATTCAAAAAAGATTTAATTAGATTAAATATTCTTTTTCCTGACATTTTTTGCAAGGCCACTGATAATATTAAGGAGCAAATTGAGATGGTAGAGACCCTTGAACAAAAAGGCTATACCTATAAAACAAGTGATGGAATTTATTTTGATACATCCAAGGTGGCTGACTATAACAAGCTTTCTCATTTAAAACTTGAAGACCTGAAAGAAGGAGCCAGAGTAGAATCAAATCCGGAAAAGAAAAATTCGACCGATTTTGCGTTATGGAAATTTTCACCTGTAGATACAAAAAGACAGATGGAATGGGCTTCACCGTGGGGTGTGGGTTTTCCGGGTTGGCATATTGAATGTTCGGCCATGAGCGTAAAATATCTGGGCAATCATTTTGACATTCATTGTGGTGGAGCTGATCATGTAAATATTCATCACACCAATGAAATTGCTCAAACCGAATCAGCCACCGGAATAAAACCGTGGGTCAATTACTGGTTGCATGCGGCATTTATGAATATAGTTGGAGGCAAGAAAATGGCAAAGAGCGCCGGTAACTTTATTACCGTTTCAAACACCTTTATTGAAAAAGGGCTTAATCCCCTCGCCTACCGTTACAACAACCTTTCTGTTCATTACCGTAAGCCAATGGAGTGGAGTGATGACATTGCCGTTTCCGCTAGTAATGGCTACCAGAATCTGCTTAAGAAAATTAGCAATTTGGGTACCGCAACGGGAAAAGTAGATCTAGAATTTAAGAATAAATTTACTGCCGATATCAATGACGATATGAATATGCCGAAAGCTCTCGCCACCGTTCAAGAACTACTGAAATCCGACATATCAAATGAGGACAAACTGGCTACCGTTTTGGATTTTGATAAAGTATTAGGTTTGGATTTTGAAAAAGCCACTCTAGCATCGAGGTTCAATCTTAATATGACAATACCAGAAAATGTCCAGAAATTACTAGCTGAGAGAAAAACCGCCCGGGAAAATAAAGATTGGAAAAAGGCGGATGAACTCCGAGATAAAATTATTGCTTTAGGTTTTGAAGTTAAGGATAAATAAACAAAAAAACCGCTGCAAATAACAATGGGTTTTGTTATTTGCAGCGGTTAAACACTACTTCATCCCCAACCAAAGCCCAAACGGACGAAGGCATTCTTCAATGTAAGCAACCGTTTTCCGACCAACATGACGAGTCCTAAGAAGATCGACTTTTGTTGACATACGAATCAGAACGTCTACTGTCCCAATACCGTTTTTCGAACAAAAGTTGCTAGCCCTGGCTGTGAACTGACTTTTAGGAAATTGCCGCAGAAAAATGGCGGGGTCCATCTCCAACACACACTTCTTTGCTTCCTCAGCAATCACCGGAAGAGTGGACAGGATAGTTATCCTGGAAATGATCTGCCTAATATCCTCAACCAAACTCTCAATCTGCTGGAGTTTGCTAATAACCAGCTTCTTATCGCTACCATCCATCAATTCATTCACAATAGCCTCCAATGTCAAGTTGTGGAAATACAAAAAACACCTATCGAGATAGTATCACGTATACAGAAATAGTCAAGATATTGTATAATTAGTGATTCCCCTCCACAAAAGTCAGGGCTTTACCTTTTTTATCACCCCGGCCGGTTCGGCCAATGCGGTGCACATAGTCGTCATAAGTGGCGGGCACATCATAGTTGATCACATGGGAAACATTTGGAATATCCAAACCGCGAGCGGCCACGTCGGTTGCCACCAGAATAGCCACAGAATTATCCTTAAAAGCATTCAAAGCGCGTTGGCGTTTACTGTGAGGCTTGTTACCATGAATGGAATCGGCTTTGAAGCCACGTTCAATCAATTTCTGGGACAATTTTTCCACGCCGTGTTTTGTTCGTCCAAAAACGAGCACTTTATAAAATTCTGAGCCTTTCAATAAGTTTTCCAAAGTGGCTAGCTTGTCACCGGTTACGCGGACAATATCTTGATCCACATTTTTGGAAGTATCACCGGTACGCACGGAAACCACCACCGGCTCATGCAGAAATTGTTTAATCAAAACTTCAATTTCCTTGGACATGGTGGCCGAGAAAAACAAGGTATGATGTTTGATTGGCATCTTGGCCATAATGAATTTCATATCAGCAATAAAACCCATATCAAGCATGCGGTCTGCTTCATCGAGGACGATAGTATTAAATTGACCCGGTTTTATGAATCCCCTATTTATCAAATCCTTCAAACGGCCAGGTGTACCGATAACAAAATTATTCTGACGGCGGAGTTCGGCAATCTGCCCACTTATGGATGCTCCACCCACGCAACAGGAAGAAAATATACCAAGATTCGGAACAAAGCTGCGGAGTTCCTGATTGATTTGCACAGCAAGTTCCCTGGTCGGCACCACCACCAATATTTTTTCAAATTTATTTAAAATAACTTTCTGAATCAAAGGCACCAAAAATGCGCCGGTTTTACCGGTACCGGTATTGGCAATTCCCACCACGTCCTTACCCGCC
>CAIJNK010000003.1 GCA_903822075.1 uncultured bacterium | reverse complement strand
GGTCCACATCGTGAAAAACTTGGGGCATTTTAGCCTCGAGTTTTTTTATTTAGCTCGAAGATATAACCTAGTTTGAAGGTTCCAAATTATTATGAAATTTGACACATATATCCTTATCGTGGTAGTTTATTAATAGATCTGGACATCGAAATTTAAGCATCATCGAATAAGAAAGGAGGAGGACTATGTTCTCCGAAAAAGCATACGTTGGACTGGGAAAAGTTCCTGTTGGTATAGGCGCAGTTTTGCGCGGATGGGATATTACTGAGCAGGAATTCAAGGGAAAATTGCCTGTGGTAGACTTTCGGGCAATGACAGAAGCGTGTCCGCACAATTGTTTCCACTGCTTCACCAACAAAAATCGTCGCACGCTTACTCTCGAACAAATTAAGCGTGTTATCGATGGGGTCGCAGAGATGGGGGCAAGGGCCATTGATTTCTTAGGCGAAGGTGAGCCGACTATCGACCCGTGTTTTTTTGAGATAGTCGATTACACATCGGCCAAGGGAGTCATTCCTGTCATCTTCACGGATGTCGCTACAAAAATGCGAGACCGTGATTTTGTTCAGCGAGTGAAGGACACTGGTGCGAGCGTTTGCCCGAAGTGTGACAGTTTGTTCAACGGCGATTACCAGAATTGGGTCGTCGGCGACAAGACGGGTAGATACTTCGACCAACGAAACGAGGCTTTGCAACTTCTGATGGAAGCTGGTTTTAACCAAGTTGAACCCGATGGCACTACACGCCTAGGATTCGATATGGTCATTTCCAGCCGAAACATTGGTGAGGTTGCAGAGACACTGCGTTTCTGTCGCAAAAACAACCTCTGGATAGTGTTCTCGTTCTATCTGCCTGCTGGTAGAAGTGCCAGTATTGGTTTTGATCGAGAACTTGAGCCGACCGTGAGAGCAAGACAAGAAATGAGGAAATCGGTTCTCTCTATCGATAGGGATCAATTCGGTTTCAATCACATAATCTGGAATAACTTCGCCACCATGCCGTGTGTCGAAAGAATTCAGATTTATGGTGATGGACGAGTGAGTCCTTGCCCTGGGAATGAGACCATCATTGGTATGGTTCAAGACTCTTCAGTTCGTGAACTTCACCAAATGATTCTCGACCAGTTTCCTGGACACGACCCAGTCTGTTTCGATGGTAACTGCCTATATCGGTCAAGAGTATGACCGAAGAAAGGGTATAGCAAGCTCACTTGGTGGGCGGAAAAAGTTTCCGCTTTCACACGAGTGGGCTTTTTCTTTTACACGAATTTTATTTCATACAACCCCATCACCTTGCTCCACTGCCACAATTCCGCCATAATCTGGTCCCAATAGAGTCCGATGATGCCCGCTACGTTTTAACCACGATATTTCAAAGAGTGTTTTATGTGCCGTAGCAGTGTGTTAACTTGACAAAATATATATTTTGGTATATGCTCCACGCTAGACTGGTTTTGATGAAGGTGTTTCAATCAATTTACACCCAAAATAAACGGAGGTAGCAGTGAAGAAATTATGTAGTCCTACGGAATTGCGAACGGGTCACGTCTACAATTGTGTTTACGTAGGTGACAATGACGCATACGCTCGAATAAACGGCAAGGAGACCTTCCTGGTCATTAACATTAAGCCTCTTGAAACGGTTGAGTTGTTTGACCAATTTGGTGACCCATATACGGATGACATCCGCAGTACATTAACGACCCACGGTTCTATAACCGGAGCTTTCAAGGAGTGTGAAATCTTTCAACCCTCTAATGAAAGCGAGTGGTTCAGGAAGTCAGTCAGGGTCAACTCGCTTGCTGACGCTCTGAAGCAAGGGGGTATCACAATTGCCGACATTAAGAGGAAGGCGGATTGGCGAGGGCAGTCTCCCTTCGTAACAACGATTGACTGTAATCAAAAACTGAAAGGTATTCATTGCAGTTTCTGTGTGGAGGACAAGACGGATAGACCTCTTCTACAGACAGTTTTCGTTGTCTGGCAGACATGGGTGGAGCTAGCTGACGATTTCAAAAAACAAGGCATCAAAGTAAGACTGTAGTCGGTACATCTGTCTGGATAAACCTTACAGATAAACAAGGAGAGCTAAGATATGAACGAGTTATATTTCCTAGATGCCAATGGCTACCCGATTAATCCAAGGAAAACATTCATCAACATTAAGCGGATAAACTTACCCTCAGTTACCTCCTTGCTTGAGGCTAATCATGAAGGTAAGCGAATATCCATCCCGTATCGAATGACTGGTCGTTGGGATGTCCTGATCGGGTGGATGACAAAAATCTCGTTTTTCTCAAGCGGGATAGTGGTACACTTTCCACAGGATGTGAGTCAGTCCAGTCTCAAATGGCCAACAGCCGTACTCTGGATCCCCAACGAAGGAAGTTGCGGGATTCTGAACTAGCGACACAGCAGTAGTAGGTATAGAGCGCGCAAACCTTCGGGATGTGCGCTCTTTTTTTGTTAAGATAACAATGCTATATTGTTCTCATGTTCAAAGACAAAACTGTATTAATCACTGGCGGTTCAAGCGGCATTGGAGCAGCTACCGCCATAATGTTTGCCAAAAACGGCGCAAACGTAGCCATAACTTATAAAGATAATAAAGAAGGTGCTGAAAGAGTGGCTGCTGAGATTGAAAAGTTAGGCCAAAAAGCTTTAACCATCCAGGCTGATTTGATTAACGAAGTTGAGGCTAAAAATGCCGTAAACGAAACTATTAGAAAATTTGGAAGAATAGATATATTAGTTAATAACGCTGGACGATATATTGATGGTGATGAGTGGAATGGACCGTCTGAAGTCTGGGTAAAATCTCTGCAACAGAACCTGGTTTCCGTAATGAACGTTTCAAAATATGTGATTGAAGTATTTCAAAGACAAAAAAGCGGAGTGATGATTAATCTTTCTTCCCGCTATTCTACTGATGGCCAATTTGAATCTCTTTCCTATGCCGCCGCCAAAGCTGCCATAGTAAATATCACGCAAGCGTACACCAAATTGTTAGCTCCTTTTGGCCGAGCCAATGCCATATCACCAAGCGCCGTCAGGGCTGGATATTGGTTAAGAGCGCCCAAAGAGGAATTGAAGGCTCAGGGCAAACTGATCAAACCAGAAAAAGTGGCTGAAAAAATATTATTCCTAGCCTCCGATGAAGCCGAGGATATTAATGGACAAAATATTCTGATAACTGCATAAGATTTATGCTCAGTGCCATACTTCTTACTTTTCTATACATCTTTCTGACATACATATTTGTTTTTAAACTTTTACCGTACTTTTTATATCCAAATTATTTTAGAAAAGCAAAAACTGAAGATTATTCTCAATTGAAAATTCTAGCTCTGTCTTTAAAAGGCCAAGACAGACTAACGACAGCTAAAAATGTTTATGACTATATGACTAAGACTTATTCTGGTTGTGGAAAGGTATATAAATTTAAAAATCTTGCAACACTTTTCCGTGTTAGTGACTTTAACACAGATAAGATTCTAAATAATCATCAATTCTTGTTCTGCCACAGTCAAAACAGATTACTCAAATCAATCTTGGTTAATACCGGCATGTTTAAGGGTGATGACATACAAATTAAAATTGAATGGCTAAAACATATTTACATCCACCAATTTATTATGCTTAACCTAAATGATAGTGAAATTAAGGTTGACCCGTTTTATCATGTGATTGAAATTAGCTAGGATATTTCAACTAAAAACACCGACATTTTATTGTCGGTGTTTTTGTCAGATTGGACATTGCGCGGTTTACGATTCGCTACCAGTTGAGTAGTCCAAGCCAGTTGTGAGTGGCAAATTCCTGATGCATAGCCAACTTAGTGACTGGGCCGAAGTATCCCGCGGTTGGCGTAACCCCCTGAGCGGCCTGATAAGTAGAAACGGCTTTCTGAGTCAAAGCTCCGAAATATCCTAGCGGAACATTGATCGGGACATTCAAGTAACCGAGCTCAGACAATAATCCTTGAAGAACCACCACATCTGAGCCAGTGGAACCAACGGTCATGTTCTCGCCAATAGTGATATTCTCCACAGCGGCGCTAGCACTTGACGCAGAAACCAAAAATACCAGAGCGAGTGAGAGTGCGAAACCGGTTCCAAGAAATGAATTTAATTTTTTCATATTATTATTTGATTAAGATTTTCTGTTAATGCTGTGGGTTCAACTGTCGACCACCCAATTATCTTACAATATTACAGACGTGTGAAAAGTATGAATATTACACAACGATTTATTTATTTGACGACTTTGAATTCTTTTTGAGCAGGTTCATTTCTTTCTCCAACTTCAAGATATAACTTTCCAACTTATGGGTCTTTGCCAGTACCTTTACTTCCAGATGATTGGCGTGATCAGCCAAGGTTTCAGCCACCACCATCATATCGGTTACGTCCTCCATTGCCAAAAGTATAATTGGTGGAAATTTCTCGGAAGTGCTGTCCTCCTTAAAATGAATTTGCCGGGCATTCAAAATGATTATCTTTCGCCCAATCACCGGGAACTCATGTGTCACCTCAAAACCCTTAAAAAAACTATTCTTAGGCAAAATATCTTCTAAAAGCTTCCTCAAGGCCGGAATATTCCATTGGCCGTTTCCCAACTGATAAACTATCTTTTTTTCGGTGTCAATTCTTTCTACCTGAAAAGTCCGATAAAAGGATTCATTGGCCGCCATGACACGTAAGTCTTTATCCAGAATCAAGACTGGTTCACGCACGATATCAACCACTGTTTTGATGTAAGTCCAACTTTTTTCCCAGATATGCTCTATCAACTCCGGTCCAATTTCATTTTTTATTGCTTTCATGTATACGATGTCGTATTGAGCACCAAACTATTACACGATACCTTGGTCGCCAACACATCCTGTAATGTTATTGTAATGTCCATACAGTATGATATGGTCAAGTTACTGACATTTGCTTCATCTGGGTAATAACTTGGTAATATAACCCGCCGTCAAACGGCTTAATATACAATGATTACAAAAGAAAATAGAGAGAGCCAGGAAATACTAACCGCCGCTCATCACGATTTTGAAAAGGGCTTGAATGCCCGAGCTTTTTTAAACTTCACGATCATGAATTGGGGGAAGGCATGGTACAAGATACTTTTATGAAAACATGGCTATACCTCGTCAAAGGCGGTAAGATCGACTTAATGAGAGCCTTTCTTTATCACGTACTTAATAATCTGATCGTTGACGAGTATCGCAAAAACAAAACCAGCTCACTTGATATTCTGCTTGAGAAAGGGTTTGAGCCAAGCACTGGGAATTCTGACCCTTTGATTGATTTCTTGGATGGCAAAAAAGCTATTCTCTTAATTCAGCGCTTACCAGAAACATACCATCAGGTTATGCGTATGCGCCACGTACAAGATTTATCGCTCCAAGAGATTTCTTTGCTAACTGGCCAAACAAAAAATTCTATTGCGGTACAGCTACACCGAGGACTCCAAAAACTTAGAATAATATATGAAAATGGTTTTTCTGTTTAGTAAGCTCTGCCAGACAAATTCGATTTATTATGGACACTTATCATATATCGCCCACTTTCCCTTGACAATTAAATTATATAGGCGTATAATCAAATTAGAGACTAGATAGAAAAACAAAGAGAGGTAACAACATATGAGCACATTGAAAACGTGGCTAGGTTTGGTAGTGATTCCTTTGGCGTTGGTAATCACTGGTTGCGAGAAAAGTGGCGGTGATAAAGAAAAGGACCCCGGTCAAAATAGGGCGGACCTTGAACGTCAAAATCAACCGGATAATGGCAATAGCCAGGCAAATCAACCGAATACGAATCCGGGACAACAGACTAACCAAAACCCGGTTCCAGGAAGTGGTAACGGTGGGAATACGGACACTCCGCAGGTTCATCAGATCATTTTCCAGAACAATTGGTCCGGTAGTGTCCCTTTCTCCATCACAGATGACAACGGAACAAGGAATATCCAGGCAGATGTCGGTAAGCATATTTTTTCGTACCGGGGTGATATCCTGACCTTAGCGACGAGTGTACTGGGTGATCCCATCTACATGCACTTCACCGGTGACAAGGATTACACCGTCACCATCTTTGAAAGCGCCGGCTCTCCAGGCCATCCAGACTGGGACGTTCGGTAAAATCCTGCCGACTATTTCGGACAGGAAAAGCGACTCACGAGTTGAGTCGCTTTTTTTAATAATAATATTTGCTCTATTTTTCGTTTAAAGCCAACTTCAACAAATGATCCAAAAAGTCCGGCAAGGAACAGCCCACAGCCTTAAGAGATTTCGGCAAGAGCGATTCACCTGTCAAACCAGGTAAAGTATTTGTCTCTAAGATATAGATGCCACGACGAGGGTGAATGATAAAATCTGAACGGGAATAATGACGTAGACCAAGCGCTTTGTGTGCCTCCCTGGCCATATCCTGAATAATTTTCTTTTCATCCGCCGTAAAATTTCCTGGACATATTTCCAAAGATTGCCCACTGTATTTGGCGTGAAAATCAAAAAAGGTCGAGTCGGCTGGTTTTTGTATCTCAACTGGCAGGAGAGAATATACTTCTTCTCCACGAAAATTATCGACTACCCCGCAAGTCGCCTCCTTACCAGCAATAAATTCTTCGACTAAAGCCTGATTGGAATATTTCAAGGCATCGGCCACGGCCGTTTCCAGATCGGTCATGGTTCTGGCAATAGCTGTCCCTACGGACGAGCCGCCGTTTACCGGTTTAACAACTGCCGGCATTGGGAAGGTTTTAAATAGTTTAGTTATTTCTGTTAGTAAATCATCTTTCTTGGAAACAGTTGTATGCAATGGCGTTTTTAAATTATAATTCTTAAAAACTTTCTTTGATAAAACTTTATTCATCCCAACAGCCGAGGCTAAAGCGGTAGAACCGGTATAAGGCATATTAAAATAATCCAGTAGTTTTTGAACGGTTCCGTCTTCACCATAGGCACCATGCAAGGCATTAAAAACAACATCCACTTTTTTAAAAAGTTTTTCTGGCTTTATTGGCGCGCCCTGATAGTGCCAGACACATTCCTTATCAATAAAAATATCCAGGACTTCATACTTATCGGCCAGATCCGCTCGAGCTGACAGGTTATCAATCACAGACTTCCCAGTTTTCAATGACACCTCATATTCCGCTGACGGTCCACCTCTTAATACCCCGACTTTTTTCTTAGACATTTAATAATAATATCATGAATGTTGAAATGCAAAAAGGGCCGTCGTATGGTTAACGGCGGCACCTAAATAACAAACTTACTCAGTATCTTTTTCGACGGCTTTCTTTCCAAATATAAATAACAGCAATAACCAAGGCGCCACCAAGAGCAACAATAATTCCGCTCGTCGCATAAAGACAGAACTTAGTCAGACCATCAACTGACTGCGGCAGTTTTGTCCAAAAGAAAGCCACATCACGCCAACCAAGCAAAATGAACAAAATACCGAAGACTGCCATAACGAGCGCATAGATGTTCTCATGATCTCTCCGGAACCAACGGCGAAGGTCGGCTGGCCAATCCTTATACCTGGTCTCGGATAACAGTTTCTGCAGGCCAGCGTAAACCAAACGCGGTCCGAAAATGCTTGCAAACAGGCCAGCGAGAAAGATATATCCACGCTCGAACCAGAAGCCATAATGGCCCAAAAACAAATAGTATTCGGCCATGATGCCCACAAACAGACTGACAAATCCGGCCAAGACCCCAACATAAGCAAAAATCTTCTCTTTTCGATTTTTCATTGTGCTTCCCTTTCAAAGTCCACCTAGATTCCCTATCTAGCTTAAGACTACCACAATTTTCTCTTTTGTCTATGATACCTGATAGCAAAGCGGTGCGCTTCACTGTTTATGAATAAAATTTCTCTTTTATATTTTTTTATAACATTTTCTTCGCCGATTATTGCCTTGGCTTTATGCATGTCGTCCTTAGTTACCGCCACAATTTTCAACAAGTTTAGACTTTGAAATTTTTCTAAAATTTGTTTAGCGGCATTCAGTTGCGTCAGTCCCCCGTCCACCACCACAAAATCAGGTATACGCCATTCTTTATGTTTCAATCTTCTTGATAGCATTTCTTTCAGCGCACTAGTGTCATCACCTTTACTGTTCCTTATTATAAATTTTCGATAGTCACTTTTTTTAAGTTCCCCATCTTCCATCACCACCAGTACCCCCACATTATTTGTGCCGGATAAATGAGAGGCGTCATAAGCCTCAATGCGAAACTCCCCTTTCCCCGCCTTTTCTAAGGAGGGGTGGCCTTCTGAGGACGAGGTGGCTGGTGTGAGGTCATCTTCCTTAATCAAGGCCACATCCTGAATATGTTCCAGCGAAAAAATGCGTTTCTTAACTTCATTCGCTTTTTCATATTTGCCTTCCTTGGACAGTGAGTCCATCTCTTTTTTCAGACTATTTCTTAAATTTCTGATTTTTCCAGCTAAAAGCAAACTAATTTTGCTCACAATTTTTAAGTAATCATTTTTACCTATTGTCCCGTCACAAACGCCGGGGCAAAGCCCAAGCTGTTTGTTAAAACAAGGTTTACCGGACAGCGGCACACATTTATCTCGAAATGGAAAGATCTTCCGAATTATTTTTAAGGCATTTTTTAAAGATTCCCCATTTACGTATGGGCCATACTTTGCCCTGACTTTATAATTAAGACCTTTCTCAATCTCCCGACCACGCACGATCAAGACTCTGGGAAAAGCTTCTTTTGTGATAATGATGTAGTTAAAACTCTTATTGTCTTTTTCCTTGGTGTTATATTTTGGTTGATATTTCTTAATCAGATTTGACTCCATAATCAAAGCCTCTAGAACCGAGTCAGTTTTTATAAAATCAATACTATCAGCCTTGTAAATCAAGTCTGCCAAGAACGGCCCTCTAGTTTGAATCAGATCATTACTAAAATAGCTTTTGACCCTATCCTTCAAGGAGGTAGCTTTGCCAATATATAAGATATTACCCTTATTCTTGAAGAGATATACTCCCGGCGCATCCGGTAACTTAAACTTTTTTAAGTCTTGACTTTTTAACATTATTTTGCTATTATAATAGAAGAAGTTCATTTCGTCAAGAACCATTCACGAGAGGATCACTATGACCAGTATGTCTGAAGACAGTGAAATCTCTATCTCCCAGATTGTGGATCGACACAACGATACATATTCTGGAAGGTCAGCAGCTCGTTGTCTGGGTTACATTATCGTAATTGCTTTGTTAGCCATCCTTTTGTGGCTACATACCTAGACCTAGCCCCGACGCAAGAACGTCGGGGCTAAACTTTTACCTTTTTAAATGACGCTTCAAATATTTCCCAGTATATGATTTAGAATTATTAGCAACATCTTCGGGCGTACCTTTGGCTACCAGTTCCCCACCTTTGTCCCCACCTTCCGGCCCAATATCAATCACATAGTCCGAACTTTTTATAACATCCATATTATGCTCAATGATAAGCACAGAATTCCCATTATCCACCAGTCGGTTTAGGATTTCAATTAATTTTTTCACATCCTCATAATGCAAACCAATCGTCGGCTCATCTAAAATGTAAATAGTTTTTTGCAAATGCGGTTTGTAGAGTTCGGAGGCAATTTTCACCCGTTGTGCTTCCCCGCCTGAAAGAGTGGTAGCGCTTTGGCCAAGTTTCAAATAACCTAGCCCCACATCATGAAGGGCGTTTAGACGATCGTAGACCGCCGGCAGATCCTTAAAGAACTCTAGGGCCTCCTCCACCGTCATATCCAGGACTTCCCAAATATTCCTCTTATTATATTTTACCTCCAAGGTTTCCTTAGTAAATCTCTTTCCACCGCAAACATCGCACGGCACATAGACGGTCGGCAAAAAATGCATCTCCACTTCGATCATGCCATTCCCCTCACATGCTTCACAACGTCCACCAGCCACATTAAAGGAGAAACGATTGGCTTTCCAACCGCGGGCCTTGGCTTCAATACTCATCGCAAACATATCACGAATATGTGTCCAAGCGCCGGTATAGGTGGCCGGGTTTGACCGCGGTGTCCGGCCGATTGGTGATTGATCAATTAAAATCACCCGACTCACGTATTCCGTACCGGTAAAACTTTTGCAATTATAGACTTGATTTGTACGATGACGCTTGGTAAATCGGGCATCCAGATTTTTATTGATAATTTCGTAAACAAACGAGGATTTACCGGAACCGGAGACACCAGTAACACAAACTATTTTACCCAAAGGCACATCCACATTCAAATTCTTAATGTTGAAAATATTTCCGCCCCTTATCTTCAAGGAGCCACGGTCAGAGTCTCGTCTTTTTTCTGGTACCGGTATTTTTTTATCACCACGCAAATAATCCAGAGTTACTGAACCGGAAGAATTCGTCTTTTCCGTCAATAACTTGTCCAAGTAACCAGCCACCACTATTTCCCCACCATGGACGCCCGCTCCCGGACCAATATCCACCAAATAATCCGAGGAATAAATAGTGTCTTCATCATGCTCCACCACAATAATCGTGTTACCCAAATCACGCAAATCAACCAATGTTTTTATCAAACGGTCATTATCTCGCGAGTGCAGACCGATCGTTGGTTCGTCCAAAACGTAGAGCGCCCCCACCAAACCAGAACCAAGTTGAGAAGCCAAGCGAATACGCTGTGCTTCACCACCAGACAAAGTATGCGCGCGGCGATCAAGCTGCAGATACTCAATGCCTACATCCATCATAAAACGTAACCGGTCATCAATTTCTTTTACAATCACGGTGGATATTTCTTTCTCCAATTCCGTCAGTTTGATATTGTCAAAAAATGTCTTGGCGTCTGTGATGGAGAGTGCCGTCAGCGCTACGATACTCTTGTCATTTAAAAGCACGTGAAGTGCCTCTTCACGCAACCGCGCACCATTACAAACATCACATGACTCCTCACCAAAAAAGTGCTTGGTGCCCAAACCATTACATTCCGGACACGCACCATAAGGAGAATTGAAAGAAAATAAGCGAGGCTCAATTTCCGGATACGAATACCCATCATATGGGCACATGAATTTCACCGACATCATCTTCTCCTCGTTATTTGTCTCGATTTTTAACAGACCCTTGCTTTCGTCAATAGCTTTCTCAATCGCCTCGCTTAAGCGCTCGCGAGTTGGACCTTTCTTATCTTTATGTTTGAACTCACTCACGTAAAACTCGTCCACCAAAACATCAATATTGTGTTTCTTGGTCTTGGATAGAATAATTTGACCGCGAAGTTTTTTCATTTCTCCGTCAATCTTCACCCATTCAAAACCCTTAGAGAGTAAATCATACAATAACTGATAGTATTCACCTTTTCGACCCACTACTACCGGCGAGAATATTTTTACTTTTACGTCGTCATAGGACACGCCTAAAACCACTTTTTCTTTTTTTGAAACATCGGTGGAAGTGACAGTCTTAATGATCGTTTCCAGAATTTCCTCGTTGGATAGTTTTTTTATTTCTCGATTGCAAATTAGACAATGCGGCCGGCCAATTCTGGCATATAAAATACGCAAATAATCATAAATTTCCGTGATAGTAGCTACGGTTGACCGAGGGTTGTTTGACCGGGATTTTTGATCGATTGAAATGGCCGGTGATAAACCGGTGATTTCATCCACATCTGGTTTTTGCATTTGGCGCAAGAATTGCCGAGCGTAAGAAGAAAGCGATTCAATATAACGCCTCTGCCCCTCCGCAAAAATAGTATCAAAAGCTAGGGAGCTCTTCCCTGATCCAGATAATCCGGTAAAGGCAATCATCTTGTTGCGTGGCATCTCCACACTCACGTTCTTTAAATTGTGAGTTCTGGCCCCCTTTATTACAATTTTTTCCTCTTCTATTTTCTTCATTTCTTTATATAACCTAAATGTCCCTGGGCGTTACGCCTAGGGGTTACCATAGAGTTATCTTACACTTCTTTTGTAAAAAGGCAAATCCGCGCGAAAAGAGAAGCCGAGGTAAAATTACTTTTATCTCGGCTCTTTGATCGCATGATACAGATATCACTTGATTCTGATGTCATCCATGACGCACCGGGCAAGACGTTTGACGGCCACCTGATCACTAATGTCTGCAGTCACTAGACCACACGTCTTGGTAGCCAAATAAAAGACAAGTGGTCGACTTTCAGAAGAGGAGAGCCGACCCAAATCAAATGGCAAGTTAGTGTGGCTTTTGTAATCTTTTTTGACCCAAGTCACGTTTACTTGGTATGTTACTTCGTCCGCGGGTGGATTAACGTTAATTATGATCGTCCAGCGAAATCCATCACGACGACGAACCAAATATTTGAGCTCGGTTTCAACCCTACTGAATAAGGGCTCGAGCTTTCTCTTTACTTCTTCCACCTTCGTACTGGGCCACCCCTTACTAGGGGACGTGATTTGGATATGCATACATTTTCCTTTTCTCCCCCAACTTCAACGGTTATAACCAAGAGACAAAGAACAACAAAGAACTCCCTCCTCCTTTCTGTCTCGATTATATGTAGACTGAGATTAACAGGGTGTTAATTACGATCAAACTGATATTATTTGGAGTAGAACTTCAATCTCTTTTTTATTAAAAAGGAAGATAGGAGGAGAACAATAAAAAATATAGTGAATTTATAATCCAAAGGATGGAGATTGGAAGTAAAGTTACCATACAAAATATCCATCATTAGACCAAAAAGAACGAGCTCATTAAAAAACCTAAGATGATACAAAATACCAACGGCTAGAATTACTGTCACCCACCATGGGCAAATAATTACGGAAATAAAAAGTAAAGCATCTAAAATTATATGTTTTAGCATTTCTAAATTATAACTTCCACAAAACTCAGCTCTGAAACGTTGACAGGGCTTTTGAAAAGGACAGTTTGGAAGGAATCCTTATCCTTAAAGTTGACTTGCTCCACAATACCAAATACATTGGAATTGATAGCCGGTATTACAATTACATCTCCTTCTTTCACTTCCACTTCTCGCGGTAATAAAATATTAAAGTTTCCACCGCCAATACCTACAGCCTCAGCCGTCACAGAACCGGCGCCAAGCACCACGGACAATTTACGACCTGGCGAGGAGTATAGAAAAGCTTTTGACATTTTAGGTAAGACTTCACTTATTTCTCCAATATAAACGTTGCCGTTGGCGATAACTTTATCACCCACCTTCACATTATGATCCGTGCCAATGTCCAATGTAAGCATATCATAAGGTGTCTGCGGCGGCTTGACCAGGATAGTAGCTAAAACTGTTTTATCTTTTGGGTCCTTTCGACCAAGCAAATCTTTTAAGTTATCATTCTCTGTCTTTAGATTTTCATTTACTGCCAACAAATCGCCAGCTAAGAAAAGTTTCTGCTCCATAGCTTGTCTCTCATTAATTAGAGTTTGTTTTGCCTTAAAATATTCAAAAAAACTGGAACCGGCGATAGAACTTTCCAGCTTCCAAAGCGGCTCAGAAAACAGGAAAAAAATATTTCGGACCGGAGTAAAGGCTATAATAGAACCAGCTAAAATCAGGATGCCGGCTGTAACGGCAACCTTTTTGCGGGCATTCTTTTGTCTATCCTCAAAATTACTGCTTTTTAGGAGGTAATTCATCTTCATTTTCAATTAGAACCTCGCGAAAATCTTCCAGATTTTCCAAAATAATTCCTGTGCCACGAGCAATGGCGGTCAAAGGATCGCTCGCAATATAAACCGGGATTTTTAATTCATCATTCAACAAAACATCGAGACCACGAATCAGTGCGCCTCCACCCACCAAATAAATTCCTCGTTGCATAATATCCGAGACGATTTCGGGCGGCGTTGTCTCCAACACCTCCTTTACTGTTTCCACTAAAGTGGCAATACTTTGGGCCATGGCCTCCCTCACGTCACCATCGGTAATTATCACTTCACGCGGTAAACCAGTTACCAAGTCACGACCCTTAACCGGTACTTCCATGGACTGCTCCGGTAAAACCGAGCCGACATTTATTTTTATTTCCTCGGCCGTTTTTTCACCAATTAATATCTTAAATTCCCCACGAATATACGCAATAATATCACTGTTCAGTTTATCACCGGCAATACGCAGATTCTTTGATTTAACGATACCGCCCAAAGAAATGACTGCGATATCCGAAGTACCACCACCAATATCTATCACCATGCTCCCAACCGGACTTTTAATTGGTAATCTGATACCAATTGCTCCAGCCATTGGCTCTTCTACAATGTAAACTTCTCTCGCGCCGGCATTTCTAGTGGCATCGCGCACCGCTCGAATTTCCACATTTGTAACACCGGAAGGTACACCTACCACAATACGTGGACCTAGCGGCTTAGGCGAAAGTTCCTCAGCCTTTTTAACCAGGTAGGCAATCATTTCCTCAGTCACTTCAAAGTCTGAAATCACACCATCCACCAATGGTCGCACAGCCACAATGTGCGGCGGTGTTCGGCCAAGCATGGATTTAGCCTGAGTGCCCACAGCCACCACCCGGCCGGTTTTTTGATTTAGGGCCACCACTGATGGTTCGTTAACGACGATTCCTTTTCCAGCCAGATAAACCAAAGTATTAGCGGTACCCAAATCAATTCCAATATCATTGGAAAAGCGACGGTTTATCTTTTCTTTTATTTTAGCAAAAAAATCCATTTACTTATATTTTTTAACAAAATCACAAATATCAACTTCCTTCACCATACTAACTTTGCCGGTTTTTCTTTCTTTTACCTCATACTCGCTGCTCATCAGGGTTTTCTCACTGACAATAATGCGGAGCGGTAAACCAAGTAAATCCGAATCGGCAAACTTCTCACCCGGACGCAAATCACGATCATCAAATAGGACTTCGATGCTAGCCTTGCAAAGCTCCTCGTATAAATTTTCGGCTGCTTTCTTGACATCATCTTTATCTCCCACTTGCACCAAATGCACCCTAAATGGCGAAATTTCAACGGGCCAAACCAGACCGTTATCATCAGATAAGGTCTCCACCACCGTTCCCATTAGACGACCCGGACCGATACCGTATGAACCCATAATCACTTTCTGGGGCACACCCTTTTCATCCAGATATGTTAAATCTAGAGCATCAGAAAACTTAGTGCCCAAATTGAAAATGTTTCCTACCTCCACCGCCTTTTCCTCCCTTAAATTTTCACCGCTGCAGGCAGGGCATTTATTCTGTTCCTGGATTATTTCTTTGTTGACAGCAATTTTACATTTATCACAAATATAGATCAAATCCTCACCAGCCGAAGAAACAGTTTGAAACTCATGGGAATATTTACTAAAGGTTCCGCCGGAGGCAAAAGTAATATAGGTCTTATCCCCCAAACCCATCCGGTTAAAAATGTTCTGATAAGCCGCTTTAGATTTTTCATAGAATGCTTCATGTTCAGCTGTGTCCTTTGAAAAGGAATACATGTCTTTCATCGGAAATTCCCGGCAACGCATAATACCGCTTTTGGCCCGGGTTTCGTTTCGAAACTTGGTCTGAATCTGATACGGATAGGCGGGTAAATCTTTATAGGAACGGATATGATTCTTCATCAAAGCTGTCAACGCTTCTTCATGTGTAAAAGCCAGACCCAACTCGGTATCATTTTTTAATTTGGTTTTGAACCAGATGTCTACTTTTTCATCGCTCCAGCGGTCAGTCTTTTCCCAATTAGCTTTTTCCTGAAGAGAGGTCAAAAAAACCTCCTGCCCGCCAAGCTTGTTCATCTCGTCTCGAATGACATTATTTACCTTATTCAGGACTCGTAGACCCAAAGGTAGAAAAGAATAGACTCCGGCCATTTCCTTATTGATAAAACCAGCCTTGATTAGAAGCTGAGCGTTCTTGGAAACCTCATCTTTTGGGGCTTCTTTGCGCGTTTTGGTAAAAAGTTTTGATTGATACATATGCGTATGATAGCCTATTTTCTTCAAAAACAAAATAGTTGACTTTTTGTTGTTTTAAACCTTAATAAGCTAGAATAATTTCACTATATCCCGATAAGTAACAATCAGCATCAGGCCAATTAAGATAAAGAAACCGACCGTATTTACAGTATTGGCAATGGCCGGCTTGATAGGCCTACGGATGACCGCTTCAATGGCCACAAACAAAACTCTTCCGCCATCTAAGGCCGGAAAAGGCACCAGATTTATGGCGGCGAGGCTTAAAGAGATAAACGCTACAAAGACTAAAAGATAAGCAAAACCAAAATTCACCGCATCACCGACCATACCGACAATTCCTACCGGTCCGGAAACTTGTGAATAATCCGCATGCCCACTTACGGCGTGAAAAATAAATAGGATTAAACCAAGCGTAACTTGTCCAAAGGTGCTAGCAGTTAATTTTAAGCCATCCCACATGGCAAGAAATGGATTAACCTTTTCGATATTGATATTCTCCATGTATATGCCGACAATTTTTTTATTTTCAACCTTATTGAATTCTGGTGTGACGTTTACTTGTTTTACAACCCCCTTGCGCTCAAAAGTAACACTGACTGCCCCGGTAGTATTATTACTTATATCCTTAATGATGACATCGGTACTTAAATCCTTACCTGTAATAGAATCTACGGAAATTATTTTATCACCTTGCATCAAACCGGCTTGCTGAGCTGGTGACTTTTCTGCCACGGAAGTCAGGACAATTTGGTTTCCATTTGAACCAACCATAAAAGAAATGGAGATCAAAATCCAGGCAAAAATAATATTCATGCCGATGCCTGCCACTAAAACACAAACCTGTTTCCATTTCTTGGCATTCACAAAACTGCGCTTGCTGTCCGCGCCGGTCATACTTTCATCATCCGGATTCTCCCCAAATATTTTTACGTAACCGCCAAAGGGGATGAGATTCAAAACATATTTGGTCTCGCCTCTCGTCCAACTGAAAATTTTTGGCGGAAAGCCGATGGCAAATTCATCCACTCTGATTCCACTTCTTTTTGCCACCAAAAAATGCCCCAGCTCGTGGACAAAAATCAAGACTGCCAGTACTACTAAGAATATTACAATGATCATTATTAAGCGGTTATCTCTTTTTCTTTCTTGACAAAAATTTCTTCCAAGGTTTTATTACCACTATCCACCAGTTTTTGCATCTCGGCTTTGAAACGAAACTTATCATCCTCACCCATACCACCTTCTTTTTCTTTGGTCTCAATATCTTTGACCGCTTCATCTCTAGCTGTTCGCAAAGTGATTTTGGCTTGTTCCATCTTCTCCTTGGCCACTTTCATAAGCATTTCTCGGCGTTCGCTGGTCAATTCAGGAAAAAATACCCGTACACCTTTTTCATCTGTCTTTAAAGATACACCGAGGTTTGCCACCGTGATAGCTTTTTCTACCGCCTTTACCTGTGACGCATCCCATGGGGTAACCAGTAAAGATTTTGGGTCCGCAATACTCACAGAACCCACTTGATTCAAAGGCATTCGTTGGCCATAACTTTCCACCACTACGCTGTCTAAAAGCTGTGGAGAAGCCATACCGGTCCTTATTCCGGTGTATTCCTTTTTCATCCATTCTTCAGTCTCCTTAACCTTATTCTTTAATTTTGTGAAGTCGTATTGCATATGTTTGTTGCTTAGAAAAAAGAAAGTGTTTGATTTTAAAATGTCTGGTTGAGCCGTTCTGTGGGCGACCCGAGGACTTTTAAAATTAAATATTTACTTTTTTCAAATTAATAAACTAATATACCTATTATAGCACAAGCGCCAAATGTTCCAAAATGACTTTAATGGAAGGTGATTCGTCTCCGGCATAACTGATGGCTTTTTCAATATCTTCAATGACCAACAGACTTTCATCCCGACTACCATTGGTTTTTTTTGTCTTGTGATTATTCTTAATCACCTTCTCTAAATTTTTCATGAAATTGATAGCATCATTCTTAGTCAGCTTTTCATCCTTGATATCTTTGGTGATCTTACTGACTATTTCTAACCTCTTGCCAATCTTGGCTTTTAAAAATTCTTCTGCTTTTAACAGACTATTCTCCTCGTCACTGATTTCTCCAAAAATAAGTCTGGATTTCAAAGTTGGAAGAAGACCAGAAGCGGTGGGAAGAACTAAAAAGAAAACAGTGTCCGCCCGCGGTTCCTCAAAAATCTTCAGTAAGGAATTCTGAGCATCCTTGGTCATGAAATTCGCAAAAACAACAAAGACTTTCTTGTCATATTTTACCGGTAAATTCAAATGTGCCACATTCAAAGCCCGGCTATCCGCAATTTTAAAAACGTTAAACTCTCCGTGCCAAAAATCCTGATTGCCTGTCACTGGAAATTTCAAATCTTTTGTTAAAAATGCAAAAAGTTCTTCTCTCACCCTTTCTTTTTCACCCAAGATAGCATAGGCATGATGAAGTCTCCCTGTCTTTTTGTAGGTATCGCGTATTTGCCTCATAGAGCCATTATACCACGTAAACAGCAAAAGAGTCCCAACCTGAAAGGTTGACACCCTTGATTGGGACTCGTCCACCCATGTTCTTGTTCTTAAGGAAGGCTCTCCTTCCAGACCAAATGTGGGTCCTGTGCAAATCTATCCCACTTCCCTCCCTTTTGCCTTGAAAGCAAGTCGGTAGCCAACGATAAGGCTTTCTTGTGATCACGCAAAGTAGTCACACCCTTCAAGGGGTAGCTCACAGGCATAGCGATGCTCTTACGGCTCGTCTGTTCAGTATATTCCAAACACCACATAACAAGCTCCTCCTTTTTTGTCCTTTCTCACATAAAAATATCACAAAATTTATTTTCTCGCAAACACGATCTTTTATCAATATAACAAAAGAGCCCCAACTTGAGAGCTTGGAAACCCTCCCGTTAGGACTCACAACCACCGACGCAGCCACTCTTGCTGTTGTCTCCTTTCCTGGTGAGCTAGATATGGTCTCATTATCCGTTCGTTATTAATCCGCTTAACAATGCAGACAATGACACCGATAATTGCGAGGGTGCATGTCACACCAAGACAGAACCAGAAGAACTTCACAAAAAGAATGATGAGCAGGGTCAGAAACAGATAGACGAAAAAGTGATTCCGATTATTCATGAAGCTTCCCTCCATACCTTACTATTGATCTAGGAGCCAGCCACTACTTTATCGGGACCTATTGTTTGTTCTCTCCTCCGCTCATTATTATTTTATGAAAAAAACTTCGTCTCAGAGAACACTCAAGCACTGCAAAAGCTACGATAATTGAAAGAATAACCCCGACCACAACCCCTGAAATAAAGAGCCACATTGTATTATCTCCTTGATTTTGTCTACAAAAAATATATCACAAACCCTACCTCTTCGCAATCACCGCTTTTTTGTAGACATCAAGGTGTTCAAGAGCAATACCGGTGCCTTTGGCCACGCAATACATAGGATCCTTGGCGACCACTGCCTTCACACCAGTTCGACGAAAAACAAGCTCGGCAAGGTTTCGAAGTTGAGACGAACCGCCGGTCATAATGATACCTTGATCAATGATATCCGCCGCGAGCTCGGGTGGCGTTTCCTGGAGCACATCCTTGATGGCTTTCACCATATCGCGAAGTTCTTTGCCAATAGCTTTTACAATCTCATTGGTTTTTATTTCAGCCGTTCTGGGCAAACCGGACAAAAAATCTCGGCCTTTGATGGTCATCGTGAGCTCCTCTTCCATCGGCACGGCGGAACCCACGGTGATCTTTATATCTTCCGCGGTTTTATCCCCAATCGCCAAGTTAAAAGTTTTCTTGATATAATCGGCAATCGCATAATCGATTTTATTGCCGGCGCATTTCACGGAAGTGGATGACACAATACCACCCAAAGAAATCACGGCCACATCCGTCGTTCCGCCGCCAATATCCACCACCATATGCCCCATCGGTTCCTGAATCGGAATCCCCGCGCCAATGGCGGCCAAAATTGGTTCCTTCACCACATAAGCATTTTTAGCCCCGGCTTTCATGGCCGCTTCAATCACCGCACGGCGTTCGGTGGAGGTTACGCCGGCCGGCACAGAAACCATCACTTCCGGTTTGAACAAATTCCATTTACCTAGTGCTTTATCGATGAAATAGCGCAACATCGCTTCTGTCACGCGGTAATCAGCAATCACACCGTCTTTCATGGGCCGATAAGCAATGATGCTGTCAGGAGTTTTCCCAAGCATTTTTTTAGCTTCAATGCCCACGGCTAAAATTCGATTATCCTGCTCGGATACAGCCACCACAGATGGCTCAAAAAGGACCACACCTTTGCCCGGTAGAAACACTAAAGTATTAGCTGTACCTAAATCAATCCCGATTTTCTTGGCAAAGAATGACATAGGCTTATCTTATCTTTTTTTCAGACTTTTACAATAGCTTGACATTATATCTCTTTTGTATTAGACTGCCGTCTGCTTTCAATATCAATGAGGATACAGGAAAAACATGGAGTTTATAAAATGTGCGGAATAATGGAGAAAAAAAATACTCTGGACAGAGCGTTCAGTGACTTCGCCGATATCGTGCAGACTGATCTAAGAGGATTCGATGATCGAGCTGGTGAACACTTAGCGACTCGTTTGGCCACTCTGAAGGCCAGCGGTATGGTTCCCCAAAGCGCCACCATCAAAGTGTTGATTGGGGTAACAATCCAATTATCTAACCCCGAGGTACCAGGTATAGACGGCACCGAGGAAAGAAATGGACTACCACACTCAATAACGGTGTAATCATGATAACAGACCAGAAGATAGCCAGATGAGAGCCGACGACAAAAGTCAGCTCTTTTTTTGCCTATAATTGACGAATTATGCTATACTCGGCACATGAATTTTCAAATTGAAGGCGGATATAAATTAAAAGGCAGCATAGTCACCAAAACTTCAAAGAATGGGGCAATGGGGGTGATTTGTGCCTCACTTTTAAACAAAGGAAAGACCACTATTAAAAACGTACCCAAAATTGAGGAGGTTTTTAGGATGGTGGAAGTGTTATCAAGTATTGGCGTATCTATAGTTTGGAATAACAACGATTTAGAAATAAAACCGGAGAAAATAGATTTAAAAAAAATAAACAAAGAATCGGCGGAAAAAACCAGAAGTATCATAATGCTCATTGGCCCGCTAATCCACCATTTCAAAACCTTTTCACTACCTCAGCCGGGAGGCTGCAACCTGGGCTCAAGAACCATAAAGCCACACCTGTTCGCTCTAGAAAAATTAGGTGTAGAGATTAAGACAAAAGCAAAAAGTTATGCAGTAAAAGCGGCCAAATTACAACCGAACGAAATAATCCTCTATGAAAGCGGAGATACGGTGACAGAAAATACCGTCATAGCGGCGGCGGGCATCCCCGGCAAAACTACCATCAAATATGCTTCGGCTAATTATATGGGCCAGGAAGTGTGTTTTTATTTGGAGAAATGCGGAGTAAAAATCGACGGTATTGGTTCTACCACTCTTACCGTGCATGGCGTGAAGAATATCAATAAAGATGTGACCTATTATTTGTCCGAAGATCCGATTGAATCGATGTTTTTTATTTCGAGTGCTGTTGTTACCAATTCACGTCTGACGGTTAAACGTTGCCCGATGGATTTCTTGGAATTAGAGATGCTTAAGTTGGAAAAAATGGGCTTGAAATATAAAAAGTCTAAGCTTTATAAATCACTGAACGGACTGACCAATCTGTCCGATCTAACCATTTTCCCCTCCAAGCTGAAAGCTTTGGAAGAAAAAATCGAGTGTCGTCCCTACCCCGGCTTAAATATGGATAATCTTCCCTTTTTTGCCATCATTGCCACTCAGGCAGAAGGTACCACATTGATTCATGATTGGGCATATGAAAAACGAGCAATTTATTATAAAGATTTAGACAAGCTTGGTGCCAATACAAATCTAGTCGATATTCACCGATTGTATATTACCGGAAAAACAAAACTTAAGTCCGCAGAAGTTATCTGTCCGCCTGCCCTCCGCCCGGCTGCCATCCTCCTTATCGGGATGCTCGGAGCTAAAGGAGTTTCCATGCTTAGAAATGTCTACAGCATTAATCGTGGTTATGAAGAAATTGCCGAGCGTTTGAACACCCTCGGTGCTAAAATCAAAATCTTGAAAGATTAGCCGTTTTGTGCCACTATATAGCTCAAATGAAACTGCTGTCCGTTATTCCAATCGCTAAAGGCATAAGCAAGGAAAGCTTATCCTATTTTACCGGTTCGGAAATAGCCATTGGTTCTGTCGTTAAAGTACCGTTACGCAAAAAAACCATACCGGCGATAGTAATCTCCGTGGAGGATGTGGCCGATGTTAAATCAGAAATCAAAAATGCCTCTTATGAAACTAGAAAGGTGGAAAAGATCAAGTCATCTTCTTTGCTCTCGACTGAGTTTATGACCGCAGTGACCGATTCGGCCATTTACTTTGCCACCACCTCTGGCAGTATTTTACATTCAATCGTGCCTAAAACCATCATTGAAGAAGCGGAAAAAATCAAGGTAGAAATTAAACCGCTAAAGAACCCGCGGGCGCATGAAAAACTCGTCATCCAAAGCGATGATGAGGAGAGATACGCCACCTATAAAAGTTTGATTCGAGAAGAATTTGCCAAAGGCTATTCCGTTTTCTTTTGTCTGCCAACCGTCCAGGATATCAAGAAAGCATATGAAAAATTATCGAAAGGCATTGAACAGTACACGTTTGTACTCCATGGCCTACTGGATAAAAAAGAACAGTTGGAGACTTGGAATATGGCCGCCAATGAGGAACATCCGACGCTAATTATTGCGACTGGCACTTTCCTAGGTGTGCCTCGGAACGATATCGGTACTATCATTGTCGACAAGGAAAACGCCCGCGCATATAAAAGTCAAGGGCGGCCTTTTACCGATATTCGCATATTTGCGGAAACTTTGGCCAAGAAAATTAAGGCTAAGATTATTTTTGGCGACTTACTCTTACGGACAGAAACGGTCTGGCGCCACAATGAAGCGGAGATTTTCGAAGTGGCACCGTTAAAATTCCGCTCCCTTACGACGGCCAGTCTGAAGCTTATCAATATGAGGGAAACCTTACCGGAAAATATCAAGACGGGACAAGAGGGTAAAGAACCGAAATTTAGGTTGTTTAGCGCCGAACTGTTAGATTTGATCCAAAGGAATCAGGATAATGATGAAAACTTATTTATTTTTGTGGCTCGGCGAGGTCTTTTTCCTTCAACTGTCTGCGCAGACTGCGGTACCTTGGTAAAATGCAATTCCTGCGGTGCTCCCACCGTTTTACATAAAGCCACGAATGAAAACTTTTTCCTCTGCCACCGTTGCGGTGAACATCGTAGTGCGATGGAAAAATGCGTTAACTGTCAGAGCTGGAGATTATCTACTTTTGGCATTGGCATAGAAGGTGTTGAAGAAGAAATTAAAAATAAATTTCCAAACGTTAAAATATTCAAGATTGATTCCGACAGCGCCAGTACCCACAAAAAAGCTTTGGACATTATGGCGAAATTTTATGCCTCGCCCGGTAGTGTCCTCCTGGGCACTGAGATGGCGTTGCTATACCTAAAGGATCCGGTGGCTAATTCGGCCGTGGTGTCTATTGATTCCTTTTTCTCCATTCCGGATTTTCGGGTGAACGAAAAAGTGATGAACATTTTATTGAAAATTCGCGCCTACACTTCTCGAAATTTTTTGGTCCAAACTAGAGATATTGAGCAGAAGATTCTCAAATACGCCACCGCTGGCAACTTAGCAGACTTTTACCGGGACGAAATCAAAGAACGGGAAGTATTATCCTATCCACCCTTCTCTATCCCTATTAAAGTTACCTTGCAAGGTGATAAGAAAACCGTCCTGGCTGGCATGGAACAACTGCAAAAAGATATGGCACCGTATGAAGTGGATATTTTTCCCGCTTTTATTCCCATCCAAAAAGGCAAATTTAGCATGCACGGCCTGATCAAAATAAAACGTGGGGAGTGGGTAGACTCTGTCCTACTCCATAAACTCAATTCCCTTCCGCCTTCTTTTACTATAAACGTTGACCCGGAGAGCCTTTTATAATACATTATTAGGAATGAAGAAATTAACAAACAAAATTCCCGACATAGTCCAAAAGGGCGAAGTGGTTTTGCGAGAGACAGCTCTGAAGGTACCGGTGGGTGAAATCAAAACCGAAAAGATTCAGAAGATACTTAAGGATATGAGTGCCGCCTTGGCGACCCAGGATGACGGTGTGGCTATTGCCGCCCCACAGATAGGTCTGTCGCTCCGGATATTTGTCGTCTCGAGAAAGGTGGAAATAATGCTTAAGGGTTTGGAGGAAGCGCCGGAAGCAGAACGAGCAGCGATTAAAGATGCCGTTTACATCAACCCGGAAATCAGCAAGGTTTCCAAGAAGAAACAGATTATGGACGAAGGCTGTTTATCTGTCCGACCCTTTTTTGGTAAAGTGGAACGGGCGGAAAAGGCTACAGTCACCGCTTACGATGAACACGGTAAGAAATTTACCAGAGGGGCCACCGGCCTATTGGCGCAGATATTTCAACACGAAACTGACCACCTGAACGGTGTGCTATTTATAGATAAAGCTACCGATTTAAAAGAGGTTCCTCTTGCTTCAACAAATCCAGAGTAATAAAAATATTATGAATGATTTTAAAATAGCTTTTTTTGGCAATTCAAGGTTTTCGGTTTTTTGTCTGGAAGAGATGAAAAAACTCGGACAAACTCCAAATATTATTATTACCACACCTGATCGGCCAAGCGGAAGAAAAATGCAGCTCACAAAATCTGAAACTAAAGTTTGGGCGGAAGAAAATAAGGTGTTATTCCTAGAACAAGAAAAATTAAAAGATGTGGTTTTTTTGGAAAAACTCAAAGGTTATGATTTGTTTATTGTGGCCTCTTACGGCAAAATCGTACCTAAAATTATCTTAGATATGCCAAAATTTGGTGTAATAAACATTCACCCATCGCTTTTGCCAAAATACCGCGGTCCTTCCCCGCTTCAAGAACAAATCTTGAATGACGAAAAAAATGTCGGTGTCACCATTATGCAAATGGATGAGCAGATTGATCATGGGCCAATCATCGCTCAATCCAAGATCGAAATTCCCAATTGGCCGGTTAATTTGCCGCTACTAAAGCAAATCCTGGCCAAGGAAGGGGTCAGAATCTTAATTGAAATTATACCGGACTGGGTGCAAGGAAAAGCAAAATCAATCGAACAAAAACACACCGATGCCACTTTCACAAAAAAAGTAGAAAAGAATGATGGTCTGTTGGATTTGGAGACGGATAACCCATACAAATGTTATTTAAAAACCAAAGCCTTTTGGCCTTGGCCTGGCACTTTTTTCTTCACAATAAAAGACAATAAAAAAGTCCGTGTGATAATCAAAGACGCCAATTATGTTGATGGAAAATTTGAAATCCTGAAAGTCCTCCCGGAAGGAAAAAAAGAAATGAGCTACGAAGATTTTTTACGAGGTTTAAAACAATAATTGACAAAGACTGATTTTGGAGTAATCTAATACCTAGAGAGTAGCTAGGTTCTAAACAGGAGGAAACTAACATGCCACCAGGACCGATAAAACTCGGCTTGATGCAAGCAATTTTTGGTTCAGGACCTGCATTAAGCAAGAAGAGGGTCCAAAATACTTGCAGCCTGTCCAAAAAGTGTGACCACCACTGCCACCATCGCAATGCTCACTGGCCAGAGGACGGTACATGCGCGCTCGCTTGTTCTAGGCATCCCGGAGCCATTTGTGTTCCGGTTGAATCAACATCAAAGGCGCCTGAGAAGAAAGCGTAGAAAAAAACCACCGGTGAGAAATTGCCGGTGGTCTTCTTTTTATGAAATTAATTCACGGTCACCTTATTTACCACAACAGGAGTGGTCGGTAGACTATTTTCATTAACTTTTGAATTCTCAATTTTTGTTACCACCTCCATACCAGAAATTACTTTACCAAAAACGGTGTGCTTGCCAACAAGCCAAGGTGTAGAAGAAGCGGTAATAATGAAGAACTGACTGCCATTGGTATTTGGACCGCTATTAGCCATTGCGAGCATTCCGGCCACCATAGGTAGATCATTTGGCTCATCGGCAAACTTATAGCCAGGGCCGCCAGTACCATAGACAGAGGTATCTTCACCTTTGGTATACGGATCGCCACCTTGGATCATAAAACCCTTTATGACTCGGTGAAATTTAGTACCATCGTATAGACCACTTTGGGCCAATTTAATGAAGTTTTCCACGGTCTTTGGTGCCTTGTCAGGGTAAAGCTCAAGCTTTATGTCTCCCAAATTAGTTTCCATAGTCACCATCTGTGTCTTTGTTTGCGTCATGTTATTTTGAGTTAAATCTTTTACTTCAGTTGATTTTACCGTTTTACCGCCAGAGGCAACGCCAATCAGTATAGTAATAATTATGATTATGACTATATATAAAATAGCCGAAGGATTTATAAATTTCTTCATAATAAATGCTATGTTATTTTTCGGAATTAAAGATTCCTTTGATTAAATTCTTGATTTTAGCTCCACCCCGGCGCATCAGCCCAATTTGTTTATCTTTATTGGACTGTAGTTCCCGCGCCATTTCGTCCTTAGCTATGTCAATGGACGCAAAAAGTTCATCCATCTCGGATACCGCTCGCAGATTTTTACCGGCAATGTGTAAGTTTATTTCCGTCCTGAATACTTCACCAGCTTTGTGATGATTGGTGGTCTTGCCAAGTTCAACCTCGCACAACACGCTCTCGTCCTTTGGATCTAAATACTTGGTAATATGATCAAGTTTCTTGTAGAGATAATCCTTTATATCCGGCGTAATCTGCATATTTGTCCCTTTTTCATTTATTCGCATATAATTATTTATTTAGAATAGTATCAAATATACTCTTAATCATTGGATAAGGCAAAGCTCCACTCATAGCTATGAGTTTTTTATCAGCTGAAGCATAGACCATTGGTTTTCCACTTTGATCGACGATATTATTTGCTACCACATACTGATCAAGCTTATCATTTACGTCCTGACTTATGGCCTCCCTAAGAACTAACACACTCCAGGGGGTTCCTTGACCGCCAGTGGCTTGGGCGTTCAGAACATCTGCCTGTATTTTAGCATCATATTTACCACTGGTCAGACAGGTGTTGAATTTAGCAACGTCCAGACCAACGGAAGCGGCAATTTTAGGTAATTCAGCAGGATCTAGACCATTATTTGCCGGTGTGGTGGAATAAATAGTATCGGTGTATTCCCAAAACTTGTCATTACCACCAAGCTCATTGGCACATTCTAATGCCGCCGCCTCATGTCTGGATTTGGAATGGAGCTGATCAATAGGAGAATGCCTGTATACCCAAGCCACTTTTCCATCCTTGCCGTAAGTATCCATGACCTGTTTCAAAGATTGGTGAAATCGCCCACAGAAAGGACATTCCGTGTCCGAATACTCAACGATGATAATGTCGGCGTTGGGATTACCGCGGATATGATCATCGGCCGAAACAGGCCTGATTTGATCAAGGGTAGACTGTTGTTTTACAGCGGCAACCGGCGGGGTGGGACTTTCCGCTTTTTTACTGTCGCTAAAATACAAGGCGCCGGCAATGACTACCCCAGCAATGACAATGGCGATAGGCGTTGAATATGTTGATTTTGTCTCTTTTTCCATTTATTTGTTTTTTAAAAGAAGTAAAATATTTTTACTTCTCGGTTATTAATATGCCAAGTATACCATACAAAAGTTTTTCTCCACAAGGTACCCACAGAATATGCTCTTTTGCCGTTTGTGGATTTTAAATAGGCCATGCTAGAATAGCCAGATGGTTCAAAACATAAAAAAAACTGTCACCAGAATACCACCAAATAATATTGACTCTGAACGTGCCTTACTGGGTTCCGTGATGCTCCGGCCAGAAGCTATCCATGAGATTATGGACATTATCAAACCCGAGGCCTTCTATGCCGAAAAGCATCGAATTATTTTCCAGGCCATGGGTGAACTGTTCCAAAAAAGTGAACCGATTGACCTACTGACTTTATCAGCCAGACTGACAGAAAAAAGCCAAATAGAACAAATCGGTGGTACCGGTTATTTGACTGAACTGGTAAACCTTGTCCCATCCTCCGCCAACGCCGAACATTATGCGGAGATAGTCCAGAAAAAATATATCATGCGCCAGCTGATTGAAGCCTCGGAGCATATTTCCATGCTTGGCTATGAAGAAGCGGAGGACATCACTACTCTTCTCGATATGGCGGAGAAGAAAATCTATGAAGTGACCCAAGGAAAAACCTCAAATAAATTTATTGAGATAAAAGACGCTCTGGGTGAGGCTTGGGAAAGATTGGACAAGTTGCATAAAAGCAAAGATGAGCTACGTGGTGTACCGACCGGTTTTAAAGATTTAGACTCCAAACTGTCTGGTTTACAAAAATCCGACCTGATCATTTTGGCCGCTCGGCCGTCCATGGGTAAAACCTCTTTTGCTCTCGATATCGCGAGACAAGCCGCGGTCAAACATAATATTCCCGTGGTTATTTTCTCTCTGGAAATGTCCAACCAACAATTAGTCGACAGAATGATGGCCGCCGAAGCTAAAGTGGATGCCTGGAAATTACGAACGGGTGGCTTAAAGCTCGACAGTGATTTTGAGCGAATTCGTGATTCTTTAGATGTCTTGTCCAAAGCCCCGATTTTCGTAGATGATCAGCCGGCCAATAATATCATGAAGATGCGCGGAGTTGTGCGTCGCTTAAAAAACGAAAGAGGGATCGGCTTGGTGGTAGTGGACTATTTGCAGCTCATGGCCCCGGTTTCGAGCAAAAATAGCGATAATGTGGTTCAGCAAGTGACGGAAATTTCCCGCTCGCTCAAGCACTTGGCGCGTGAATTTGATGTTCCGGTGCTGGCCCTATCCCAGCTTTCCCGTGCGGTGGAACAACGTGGTGGACGACCTCGCTTGTCTGACTTGCGTGACTCTGGTTCTATTGAGCAGGATGCCGATGTTGTTATGTTCCTTCACCGCGAAGACAAATACAAGGAAGAGAGTGAAAAAACCAACATTGTGGAAGTTTTGATTGAAAAACACCGAAATGGTCCGACCGGCATGACCAGTCTTTACTTCGAACAAAGCCGCTCCAGTTTTATGGATTTGGATAAAAATAATTCTGAGTTTAGGGACTTTGACAGTGCCGGCAAAAATGATAATGTAGCATTCTAATTTTAATACGATGGATTCGATTGATAAACTGACAGAAATATTCAAAAGTTTTCCCGGGATTGGACCACGGCAAGCAAAGCGTTTTGTATATTTCCTATTAACCAGGAATAGAAATTATTTACGAGAATTTACCAGTTTAGTAAACGAATTACAAAACGAAATTATCATTTGTCAGGAATGTTTTCGGTACTTTACCAAAGGCAAACAGGTTACTCCTTTATGTGATATTTGTGGTAGCAAAAACCGTGACGAAAACGTACTCATGATCGTAGCCCGAGATATTGATTTGGAAAATATTGAAAAAAGCCATTATTTTAATGGCAAGTATTTTGTGCTCGGTGGCACGGTTCCCATCCTAGACAAAAATCCGGAAACCAAAATCCATTTGAATGAATTACTTAAAACAGTAGAAAAAAAAGCTGAGAAAGAACTCAAAGAAATAATCCTCGGCTTTAGTGTAAATCCGGAAAGTGAATACACAGCCGACTTCATCATCCAAGCTTTGAACCCGCTCATCACCAAATACAATTTAAAAATCTCCCATCTTGGCCGCGGCCTTTCCACCGGCACCGAACTTGAATACTCTGATACGGATACCATCAAAAATGCCCTTAAAAATAGAAGTTAAAACCCTGAGCTTTGATTACACAACAGTGCTTGACTTTAGTGATGTAATATGCTATACTTAAAAACAGAATAGCAACGGGTAAGTTACCCAAAAAGAAGTGGAAACCCCACAGTAAAGGAGAAGAGACAGTGAAAAGCATATTGAAAATGATGGCGTTTGCGGTTCTGTTTTTCAGTCTGATTGGTTCAAACCAAGTCACGGCCGCACCGGCCGATTCGCACTGGTACATTGTTCAGGTCACTGTTGGTAGCAACGGTACCCAGAGCGTGACCCCGGTCGAAAAGAAAAACCTTGATTCGCAGGTCCAACTCGAGGATGACAATTCCAATGCCGTTGTGGCCGCCGTCAATAAGGCTGAGAAAAACCTGGCCGACCTTGACTGGACCGAACCAAACGGAACCAAGCCTGGAAAGACGGTTCAATGTGGTAATGCATCATACCAGATGCTAATCCACAGCTTTGGTTGCGGGGTGTATTACTTCGAATACCCAGGCAATGGTTATGACCGTCCGATGTATGGCAAGGTCTTCGGAGAGACCCTGGCCGCCTGGCGCAAGGAACATGGTTCGCCCAACGTTTCAATCGCCCCCAACCTTGATATTGGACAAAGAAATGATGTCCTTGGTTACTTCGTGACCATCAACCGGTAACGACATAAAACTGCCGTGTACCGAATTCCCCGCTCACCTGAGTGGGGAATTTTTTTATTTCATATTTTTAATTGAGGCTTTAATGAAAGCAGTAAATAGCGGGTGTGGAACGAGCGGACGAGCCAGAAACTCTGGATGAAACTGGGTACCAAGGAAAAATGGATGAACCTTTTTAGGGAGCTCGGCGATTTCCATCAAAGTGCCGTCCGGTGACTTACCGGAAAAGACCAGACCGGCATCCGTCAGTTTTTGAATATAATCCGGACTCACTTCATAACGGTGACGATGTCTTTCCTGAATGGCATCTTGCTTATAAGCATCATGAGCAATGGTTCCACGTCCCAGAACTGCTTCATAGGCTCCCAAGCGCATACTGCCACCATAATTTCCTTCCGCTAATTTTTGTTTTTGATCCGGCATAATATCTATCACCAAGTTTTTAGAGTTCTTGTCTATCTCTGCCGTATTGGCATCTTTCAATTTCAAAACATTCCGGGCAAATTCAATCACCAAAAGTTGCATGCCGTAACATAAGCCAAAATATGGGATTTTATTCTCTCTGGCATATTTGATGACAGAAATAATCCCTTCAATGCCGGTGGAGCCAAAACCACCCGGCACCAAAATACCGTCATACTTTTTCAAATCTTTCAACTTCTTCGGGTCTTTCTCAAACTGTTGCGAGCCGAGATAATGCAGTTTGACTTTATGATCCAATTTATATGCGGAATATTTTAAGGCTTCCAAAACAGTGATATACACATCGGACAGGATAAAATCCCCGGAGCTAAAATACTTTCCCACGACGGCAATATTCACTTCTTTTTTCACCGCCTTAGATTTCTTCACAAAAGCCTGCCATGGGCCAAAATTAAGCGGTTTATCGGTCATATCCAATTTTAAAACGCTACCCAAAACACTGCTGATATTATCTTTTTCAAAATTCAGCGGTACATCATATATGCTTTCAATATCAGGTGCGGAAATCACGCCTTCGGGTCGAATATTACAATACATGGCAATCTTGTCCTTACGTTTCTGATCAATCGGAACAGACGCCCTGGCAATAATCACATCCGTCTGAATACCGGCACTATTTAGGGTGCTCGAGGCAAATTGGGTTGGCTTGGTTTTCATCTCGCCAACTTTTGATGGAATTGGTAAATAACTCACCATTACAAATGCCACATCGTCATGTGCCCTGCCCTTCATAATACGAGCTGCCTCCAAGAAAAGCATATTTTGATATTCACCAATCGTCCCCCCCACTTCAATAATAGTAATGTCCGAGTCGGCCTTATCTGAAGCTAATTCAATCCGCCTGATTACTTCGTCTGTTATGTCTGGTATAACGGAAACGCATTTCCCTTTATATTCCAAATTTCTTTCCTTGCGAATCACCTCCTGATACACCCGGCCGGTGGTCATATAATTGGTCCGAGTCAAGGAAATATTCAAAAATCTTTCATAATTTCCCATATCCTGATCACACTCATCACCATCCTCCAATACGAATACTTCGCCATGCTCCGTGGGGTTCATAGTTCCGGCATCCACGTTCACATAAGGATCAATCTTTATCATCGTCACCGCAAAACCCCTAGCCTTAAAAATAGCGCCAATGGATGACGCCGCGATTCCCTTGCCCACCCCTGACATCACCCCACCCGTCACGAAAATGTATTTATGATTTTTCATTTTGTATTTGAAAATTATAAATGTTTGATTTTAAAATGTCTGGTTGAGCCTTTCTGTGGGCGACCCGAGGACTTTTAAAATTAAATATCTATGATTTTCATATTTAATTAATAATTACTAAAGCATTATACATTAATTTTGCAAAAATAAGAAAACCGCCTTTTCGGGGGCGGTTTTACTTGATGGCGTCTATTTTAACTTGAAAGAAAGGCTGTCGGTGTCCGTTTTTCTTGAAGTATCGGCTCTTCTGCTTGTAATGAATGACGGTGATCTTCTGAGCTCGGCCAATTTTTTCCAAAGTGGCTTTAACCTCAGCGCCTTTGATGACGGGGGTACCAATAGTGGTATCCTTACCGTTGTCCACAAGCAAAACCTGATCAAAAGTGAGCTTATCACCTTCCTTGTATTCACCGGTGATTTTCTCAATCTTAACAGAATCGCCCACGGCGACTTTATACTGTTTTCCTCCGGTTTTTATCACGGCAAATTCCATAGGGTGTATATTACACGAAAATAAAAATTATGCAATAGCCCTTATTTATTAAGCCACCAATGAGTCTAGAAGTATCTCTTCTTCTTTAATAATCCGGTCAAAATCCTTCTTGCTACCAGACTGAACGGCTAGTTTTTTGGCTACTAAAATATCTCTCATCTTATATAGCAAATTTGGATCGTCCTGAAAAGCTTTAATTACCACGCCCTCGGTCTCTTGATTACCGCCACAAACGATATCAATTATTCCTTGAATTTCTCGTCGTTCCTCAGTCGTCAGATTTGTATTATCAAATATATTCATAGGATATTATTTTAAATCAGCCTTACCTCCAAAAACTTTTAAAATGTCGTTTACGTCAACCCCCGTTTTTGCCTTAAAATCACCATAAGCGGCTTTCTCTTGATCCTTAACTTTTTTCATCATTTCATCTATTTTATTTTGAGATGAATTACTCGGAGAAGGTTGCGGATTTCGTTTAGCATCTTCTGCTCTTTTTTTCAGATCTTCTTGCAGGTCTTCCGTGACTTTTTTTACTTTGGCTGCTGAATCTTTATTTGCGGTAGAAATACTCTCAACCATTTTCGAGATTCTCTCGTTTTCTTTTTGGATTTCTTTCGCTTTTTCTTGCTCTTTGGCCAAATCTTCCCACTGTCTCTTTACATTTTGAGTCTGTTCAACATTTACAGTGTTTGTTCCAACTTCACTACTTCTCGCTGTCCCATCTGCCTGTCCAAATGCCATATTTGTGCTCAAAGTCATCATGGCAAAAAATAATTTGGCGGCATGTGAACCTTTCCGAAATCGTTCGAGAATAGTCGTTTCTTTTTCAACCGCCTCATCTTTATTCAGTCTTTCTCCCTGATTCTCTTGAATATCTCCACTGTATGATTCAAAACTCATATTTTTATTAAATTAATTCTAATAAACGTTAATAATACCATTCACATCCAAAAAAAGATGTTAGACAAAATCAGAATGTTTCAACCAGTATTTGTACAGTACCATATTCTTTGCCTTAATAAAATCGGAAATATTTTTCTCATCAACACCCTTAAATTTTCCAAAATAATACTGCCAAATATCATCTCTTTTGGGTTTAGTAAGTAAAAATTTAACATTCAGCCAATGAAATTTTTGCATGAACATAAGCACCATCTGGTTTTCATTTTTTAATAACGGCTGAATATTTTTAGACATTATCTTTTCCCTAAGATATATGTAGACCCACCACAGCAAATGAATACCCCGGCGTCTTGGCTTATCTATAAGGTTCCATTTATTAATAATGGTTTCCCTCAGTAATTCGCTTGGAGCATCCACATCATACATTTTCAATTTATGACCTCCAAGTAAAAGCTCAATGGCATTTTCATAGATTTTAACATCAGACATTACCCACGGGTATTTCTTTGCCGTCTTCCTGAGCCCTACGATTATTTCCTTTAATTTAGCTTGCTGTATTTTGACTGAATCATTGGGGTTTATGACCAGGACAGGCCCTTTATCTGTGCCTGGTGCCTCCCTTATTATTAAATCCGGCCCATGTCTAAGAACCGCATTCGCCTGCCTTAAATCAATACCATTTACCTCCCGACAACTAAATTGATATATTTTCATAAATAAAATCTACTCTTCCGTCTCCGGCCGGGACACTTCCAAAAGCTCAATATCTGATTCGGTACCGGTAATACGCACAACATCTTTATCAATCTTTTTAAACTCCTTATTTGACGCATTGAAATGATTCACTGTGGTGGCCAAGGCATTACCGAGCTTGCCCTGATATTCCTCAAAAGTTTTCAAGTGCTTCTGCAAACCTTCCACATTTTTTCTAATTTCCTTGGCGGACTCTTCAATCTGCATCGCTTTCAAACCTTGCAGGACCGTTTGCAAATACGCCAGGAAAGAAGTAGGCGAAACGATAATCACCTTGTATTTATTGGCAGCGCGCTGAATCAGATTGTCCGTTTCTTCCGTGATGGCGCCAATCTTATTGACCAGCAAATCATAATAAATAGCCTCGTGCGGAATAAACATAAAAGCAAAGTCCATCGTCCCCTCTTTTGGCCGAATATATTTGGACGTTTCCTGGATGCGCAGTTTCAAATCGTTCACAAAGGCTTTTTCCAACTTTTCTTTTTCTTGTGGATTTTGCTCCACGGAAAGCTTGTTATAATTTTCCAGAGAAAACTTGGAGTCCACCGGAATGATCTTATCTCTCACAAACACCGCCGCATCCACTATCTCCCCATTGGCAAAAGCATATTGCATCTTATATTGCGTCGGCGCCAACACATTTTGCAATAAAGTTTCCAGATAATATTCACCTAAAATTCCGCGGTGCTTTGGGTTCTTCAAAATATCTTGAAGGGACTGAAGCTGATCCGCAAAACTGACCACCTGCCGGTTCGTCTCATCAAGTTTGGTTAAACCCTGGGTTACGTCTTTTATCAACTTAGCTGATTCGCTGAACTGATTACGAATAGAATCGTTCATATGCCGGCTGTTCTCACTGATCTTGCTGTCCACCGTCCGGTTCAACTCGTTTATTTGCTGTAAAATCAAATTCAAACCGGTATCGTCTTTTTTTACCTCGTCCGGCATTTTGTTCCGATTGATATTCTGCCAAATCAAAACGGCCAAAGCCAATAAAACCAGGACTAAAACGATAATTAAAATAATTTCCATATGTCACATTATACCAATTAAAGCCAAAATGTGATAGTATCATAGAGTTAATAACCAGAAGATAAAGATTATTTAATTTTAAAAGTCCTCGGGTCGCCCATAGAACGGCTCAACCAGACATTTTAAAATCAAACAATCTTCATTGTCTTAAATACAAAATAACATGTCCATACAACAAGAAATGCGCGATAGTATAAAAGGAGCGATGATTGCCCATGATGCGGTCCGGCTGACCGTGCTCCGCGGTTTGGTAACCAGCTTTACCAATGAGCTCGTAGCCAAAGGCAAGACGCCTCAATCCGAACTCACTGATGACGAAGCGATTGCTGTTATCAAGCGAGCCGTCAAACAAAGAAAAGATTCCATTGACCAATTTACCAAAGGTAACCGGATGGACTTGGTGGAAACCGAAAATGCCGAATTGAAAATCCTGGAAACTTTCCTGCCGAAAATGATGAGCAAGGAGGAAATAAAAAAAATTGCCTTGGCCAAAAAAACCGAGCTCAATGTGACCGACAAAGCCGGTCTGGGTAAATTTATGGGTGCCCTGATGAAAGAATTCAAAGGAATGGCTGATGGTACTGACGTCAAAGAAGTAGTGGAAAGTCTTTTTAATTAGATTGCTAATTTCATACATCTCTGTCATAGCCAATTAATGCTGTTTTGCTATTAATTGATGCAGATTGTTCTATACAAGTTTGGCGTCTAGAAAAGGATGTGCTTTTTATGAATGGTGTGATCCCGGCTGGTAAAACGCAGATGATTGAGAGAATTGTTGTTGAGGCCGAAAGGCTTCGAGAAAACAGTGGGGCAAGCATCACTATCAGCGCTGAGGCAGCCCGCATAACGCTTGGCGGGAACATGAAAGATCTTCATATAGTCTGCCAGGAAATGGCTAGACGAATCAAGGAAAAAACGCAAAAGAAACCTCACGAATAGTGACGCCAAAAGTCATCCTCACACAGAGACACCCAAAGCAATCTGTTTTGCCAAGGTGTCTTTTTATATTTTTCGCCCTAAAGATACGCTTGACATTAACTATATTTACCTGTATAGTTGGAGGAGTTGGTCTTTAGGGATACAATCGCTTTAACCCCAAGAAGGAGGATTACATGGAGATCCCACTATGCCAGGACGTTCCCCGTCTGGTCCGTCTAGCCAAGAACTTTATGGTCCGAAGGGAAAAACCAGTCAAATCCGCTGAAAAAGCCGTGAGATTGGTATTTGATTTTTACCGAATCCCTCTCACCAATGAGACTGAGGTTGTGAATGAGTTGAAAAAGGACCTGCCGACTGTTGTCCGGCAAAAGAAAGGTACAACGGTCATTGTTCCGGTAAATCGGCCGCGACCAATGATCTCACTGCCGCTACCGGAAGTGACTGAAGGATTCCGAAACAGAAAGGACATCTTCGGTTAAACTCTATTCACTTCCCTCGCTTGTGATGCTCGCCCGTTCCGGTCGAGCATCTTTTTTTGCTTTGATTTTTTACAAAAAAGTGTTATATTCTTTTGGTTAGTAAATATTGGCCCTATCGTCTATCGGTTAGGACATAGCCTTCTCAAGGCTAGAAGTGGAGTTCGACTCTCCATAGGGTCACTTGACAGAAAATCTAAAAGGTGCTACACTCCAATATAGAGTTAACCACGAACACCAGGAGGGAAAATGAGTGAAAGACGTTTTATTTACTGGCGGAAAGATATGCCACAAAAAGATGGAATGACCTTTGCCCACGTCCATCTGCTTGTCGGTTATAATAAGGGAACCATTACCGCTTTTCAGGAAATGGCCGCCAAACTCAAGGAGACCTTTCCTCAGGCACAAGACAGTGAGATCCATTGTGGGACGGTTCACACCTCTCAAACCTGCAAGGGATTCAGCATCGTTACTTGGGATCACTGTATCCCGAACGGTGACTATCCGGGGTGGCGCCAAGTTGAGAATGATCAAATGGAATATTACTGGTAGCCGAGCCATACCCGCCCAAAGTGACCACTCAGGTCCACTGGGCGGTTTTCTTTTGCTAATTATTTGACGATACTTTTGTTAGGTGGTACCTTGTAAACAGACAAGCTTAAAGGAGGAAGAAGGAGGGTCAAAGTGCCGAAGAAAATTAGATGGATACCGAAACGCAAACTAGTTAACCGTGACGGTAGTTTCCGCTCCTGCCCTGCGTGCGGCGGAGCCGTCAAGCAAAGGCAATTTGGCGGTATGCTACCCTATGCGGTTGACCCAGAGTGCCAGAAATGCGGCACCGAGTTTACACCCCAACGCTGGCTTTTTATTTTTCGACGGGGGTTCAAGCTCGTGCCCAAGGTAACAACCTAAACGTGACCTCACAAGCAAAACCCGCGCGGTTGCTTGTGAGGTTTTCTTATGCACAGGGAAACAAATCCTTGCTATCTATTAACCACTAGCGGTGTTAAACTTACAACAGACTGGAAAAAGTTCTTTGACAAGTTAAGGAAACAAAAAGTAAATTGCGTTAACACGCAGAAAGGTTTGCATATGACTGTACCACTATTTTTAATGATCATTTTTGTAATACTTTTTGTATTTCTGCCGACGGGCTTATATCTTTGCGGTCGTGTTTTTATCCCCGTTCTGGCAGAAAAAGATACTTTCTTTTCCAGTCCCAAATTAGGCCGAATCAAGGCCAGAAAACGGGGTGGTCGGATTGTTAGTTTTTTTGGGAATATTGTTGGTAAAGACAGACACGTAAATCAGCAAACAGGTAGAGTCGAGATAGGAGAATTCATTTCAAGAAACTTCTATTGGAGACGCTTTGGCGCCTATTTCATCGGCTTAGATGACGTCTATAAATACAAAATCGCCGTTGAAGCCATTGAAGAGATAACGGAGGGTAAAGACCCGGAATTTAGATATATCGAAAAAGAAGCCTCCTCAATATTTGTCGAAGGTTCATATCCTTTGACGGCACATTTTATGACCAAAGACGGAGTCAGGTTAAAGATAAGACTTCAGCTGAAGTTATCTACCCTTGATGCTTCCAAAGGTCTCAGTTTGCCCATTAGTTGGACCATACCGGTCTTTATGGCGGTTCTGGGAGCCAGCCGCGACTTTTTTGGTACCAGAAGTATACGCACTCTGGTTTCATCCAATAACGACAGTAGTCAAGTCTCTGCCGTTCAGAATGGGATTAGGAATTCTGGCTATGCCGAGCAAATACTTGACCTGAATGTACCGAGGCCCGGCAATATTTCACTAGGAGAAGTCTGCGGACAACATATAGACGCTGTAAATCTGGCTGAGATAAGTTTTGTGGATAAAGAAACAGAGAGAGCTTTTGCTTCTGTGTTTATCGCCGAACAGGAAGCACAGGCCATAACTCTAAGAGGCGATGCCGAGGCCGAAGTCTATGCTAAAAAGCATGGAAGTATTGGTAAAAATTCAGAGGCTACCGCCAAAGTTATTACTGCCGAGAAACAGAGCGTTATGGGTAACCTGACAACCCTTGTCAATGGAAGCGGATCTCTTCTGGCCATATCGGCTGATAAGAAGAAAGGAGGATAAATATAATGGAAAGGATAATTTGGATTATTGCTGGACTTACAGTCCTAATTATTCTGATTGGGTTGGTTGGATTGATTGTTACCAAAATCGATAGAATTCCCAATTGGAGAAAAATCGGTTGGATCTTGCTTTGGCTTATTGGTTTTCTTCTACTCAAACTCACACTCTGGGGTCTTTATCTGAATTACTGGAAAAGTCCGAAGGGGAACGCGGTTACTTGCAGTGTGGTAATTCCGACAACACCTTTAGGCAGCCATGAGATACAACTCGTTGAAACCTGGGAGTTCATATGGTGGTCAACGGATGGTGGGTACTATCGAGGGCAGAAAAGCGGCGGGCCGTATGAGGTTCGGATTATGCAGAACACATCCGAGGCCTTGTGGTTTGATGTTTTCTAT
>CAIJNK010000002.1 GCA_903822075.1 uncultured bacterium | reverse complement strand
TTTTATTGCCTGGCCCCCATGGCGGATGTGACGGATGTCGCTTTCCGGCGGATGCTCGCAAAATACGGCAAGACTGACAAAAATAAAAGTCAGGTAGTTTTTTGGACGGAGTTTGTCTCTGCTGATGGCTTGTGCCACAAAGAAGGGAGAAAACATTTGGCGCATATTTTGAAATTTTCTAAAATAGAAAAGCCAATAGTCGCCCAGGTGTTTGGAGCAAATCCAGTGACTATGAAAAAAGCCTGTCAGCTAATTTCTAAACTTGGTTTTGATGGTATTGATATCAATATGGGCTGTCCGGATAAAAGTGTGGTGAAGCAAGGTGCTGGTTCCGCTTTGATCAGGACGCCAGAATTAGCCAGGGAGATAATCAGGGCGGCAATAAAGGGGGCCGATGGCTTGCCGATCTCAGTAAAAACTAGAGTGGGTTTTAATAAAGAAGAAATAGACACTTGGATTCCGGAGTTATTAAAGGAAGATATCAGGGCTATAACAATTCACACTCGTACAAAAAAAGAAATGTCTGCTGTTCCGGCGAATTGGCTTTATATAAAAAGAGTGGTTGAACTTGTAAAAAAGACCGGCAAAAATATTCCGGTAATTGGGAATGGTGATGTGAGAAGCTTGGCTGAAGCAAATGAGAAAATAAATATATTTGGCTGTGATGGCGTAATGATAGGGCGGGGAGTGTTTGGCAATCCGTGGTTTTTTTCTGAGACCACCGAGAATCCTCTCCTGAGAAAGGCGGGGGAAAGAGCAAAAGCTTTGATAGAGCATATAAAAATATTTGATAAAGAACTTTTAAAAAAGAAAGATAAAACTTTTGCGGTGATGAAAAAGCATTTTAAGGCCTATATGAACGGCTTTGATGGGGCCAAAGAACTGCGGGTGAAATTAATGGAAACTGACACTCCCAAGCAGGCTATCTCAATTTTGACTGCCTTCCAAAAAAAATGAAGGGAAAAGACACTCGCTCTTTTTTTATCTAAATTTTCCCTTGTATTTTGAAAAAGTAAATGTTATGTTATTTTTCAGTGATTTGTTCTTTCGTTATTTGACCCATTGGGTTCTCCGGAAAGGGTGGTGCTAGAGATTCCGACCGATAAGCAAATACCGCTAGTCAGGAGCAGGAGATTTGCCGAGCTCAGGCAAAAACAGACAGCTGTAGTGCATAGGGCGAGATAAGAAATTCTTGGTTAAAAAATCTCTCCGAGTGAACGGGCTACAGTGTTGTCAGGGCCGGTTGCGTATGCAGCCGGCCCTTTAAACTGCGTTTTTTTACTTTTTATTTTATATGTTATACTGCTCCTATGTCAGAAACCGCTTTATATAGGAAATACCGACCACAGAAATTCAGCGATGTCCTGGGCCAGGATCATATTGTAAAGGTGCTAGAGGCTCAGATTGAGCAGGACAAAATTGCCCATGCTTATATTTTTTCCGGCAGCCGAGGAACCGGCAAGACCAGTGTGGCGCGCATTTTTGCCAGGGAAATAGGCACCAGCGCAAATGATATTCTGGAAATAGATGCCGCTTCCAATACCGGCGTGGATAATATCCGCTCTTTGAATGAAAGCGTGAATACTTTGCCTTTTGATTCCAAATACAAGGTTTATATTTTAGATGAAGCCCACATGCTGTCCAAAGGCGCTTGGAATGCTTTGCTAAAGACCCTGGAAGAACCGCCCGCTCACGTTATTTTTATCATGGCTACCACGGAGACGGAAAAAATTCCAGAGACTGTTATTTCCCGCTGTCAGAATTTTTCTTTTAAAAAACCGACGCAGAAAGTTTTAAAAGATGTAGTAACGTCCATTACCAAGAAAGAAGGTTTTGGCCTGGAGCCGGCATCGGCTGACCTGATTGCCTTGCTCGGTGACGGTTCTTTTCGTGACGCGCAAAGCATCCTGCAAAAGGTGATGGGCTCGTCAAAAGATAAGAAGATATCTTTGGCTGAAGTGGTGCTGGTCACCGGGGCGCCAAAAGGGGAGATGATCAATGATTTCATAAGGGCCATAGATGAAGGTGATTTAGAGCTTGGTTTGAAATCCATTTCTCAGGCGGTTGAATCCAGCATTGACCTCACCTTATATTTCAAACTAGTCTTGCATAAAATGCGCGCCATCCTGCTTCTGCGAAATTTGAAATCCTCCGAGGAAAATATCAAAGAAGAGATGACTGATACGGATTTTAGTCTTCTTAAGTCTCTGGCTGAAAAGAAGCCTTCCAAAATCAATTCTGACACCCTGCTCACTCTCCTAAATTTCTATGATTTGGTCAACAAAGCCTATCTACCGGAGATGGTGCTAGAGCTTGCTTTAAGCAAGATTTTGGGGCAAAATGTAGCCTAATAGCCAAAAGCTATTCATTGGGGGATCGTCTAACGGTAGGACAGTGGCCTTTGAAGCCATCAATTTTGGTTCGATTCCAAGTCCCCCAGCCCTGTGTATGAAAGTAAAAAATAATCATGAATAACGATATTTCTATAATTTCAAGAATAAGAAAGTTAGACTTACCAGAAGGCCAGTATATGGTAACCGGTAGCGCTATTTTGGAACTACTTGGAATTCGACCGGCACAGGATATCGATTTATTGGTTTCTCCAGAATTATTCAAAGAATTACAAGAAAAGCGAGGTTGGCATATACACCCCAAATATCCAACCAGTATTGATAATGATGATCAGACGGCAGGTGCAAAACAAAGCCTGGATTTTATGAGGCAGAATTATACTCTGAAAGAAGCTCTACCTCTGGCTTATTTACATGATGGGATCCCATTTGGAAGTCTGGAGTTGCTTGTTGACGCCAAAACCCAATTGGGGCGCGAGAAGGATTTAAAGGATATTAAACTTATTCAGGAATACTTAGCAAAAAAGGTTCAAAATTCATACTAGGCAGCTAGTTGTGCGGAGGGTGGTGATTCTACCGCCTAAAACAAGGCTATTTTAAGGTGTTTTAAGTTATCCACAGGTAAATGAAAAGTGCTTGCATTTATTCGCAAGTGGGTATATACTGGTAAAAGGTTGTTGCAGTTAATAACAATTGCAACAACCCAGATCTTTTAAAAGGAGGAATTTATGAACACGTTGAGAGGGAAAAATGCCATGCAAATAAGCCTGGTAATGAGCCCATTCATGCAGTGGGTCATAGAGAAAAGTTTGGGACATAAGCCAGATGAAAACGAAAGTTTCTTTTGGTATGTGGATCACAAACTGTCTGCCTTTTTTGCTTGGTATTATAGGTTGTTGAAAGTTTTGAACTATCCAATCTTCTGATACCAATGCCAACTCATAACCCGTGCCGTGATCGACACGGGTTTGACTTACACTTTTATTTTAAATACTTATGAAAACATTTTACCGCGAGATAATAAAACAGGAAAAAGACGTAAAAACATTTGCCAAGGATGTGGGCGTAACCACGCAAACCATTTATAGCTGGAAGTCAGGCAAAAGCAAGCCAACCACCGCCAATATGCATAAAATGGCCAAGATTTTGAAAATCAACATTGATCTGATTATTGACGATTTTTATAAATAGACCGTTGCTACTTGCGCTTCTCAAAACGTGCTATAATGGGTATTATGAAAAAAACAATAATTGCAATCGTGATTGTGGTTTTATTAGCTCTTGGCGTTTATTATTTTATCAAGTCTTCTAATTCTGTGACGGTGGTTAATGATCAAACTGTCGGGACTTCTACCGCTAAGGTGGGAGATAATTCTACTACTACAAAACCGATATACAAAGAACAAACTGTTATTGGCAAGTCCGTCAGCGGTAATGATATTACCGCTTATCATTATGGTACCGGTACGGATGAAATATTATTAGTCGCCGGCATTCACGGCGGTTACGAGTGGAATACCGTTCTTCTGGCCTACCAATTGATGGATTACTTGAAAGCCAACCCAAGTGTCATTCCCGCAAATGTAAAAGTGACTGTCATCCCAGTTTTAAATCCTGATGGTTTAAATAAAGTGGTTGGTACCACTGGCCGTTTTACCGCAGCTCTCGTTTCTTCCTCACAAACCGTAGCCGTGTCCGGACGCTTTAATGGCAATACCGTGGATCTGAACAGAAACTTTGATTGTGACTGGCAGCAGGCCGGCACATGGCAGAATAAAACTGTGAGCGGCGGGACTTCGGCCTTTTCCGAACCAGAAAGCCAGGCGGTAAAGGGTTATGTCGAAGCAAATACACCAAAAGCAGTCGTGGCCTTCTTTAGCGCGGCGGGCGGCGTTTATGCTTCAAACTGTCACAATGGCATCCTGCCTGAGACTAAGGTTTTGACGAATGATTATGCCAAGGCTTCCGGTTATTCAGCCAATGAGAATTTTGATTTTTATGCCACTACCGGTGACATGACAAACTGGCTGGCCAAGATAAATATTCCCGCCATTGCCGTCCTTCTGACAAATCATGACAGCGTGGAGTGGACAAAAAATTTGGCCGGTATCAAGACTTTGCTTAAGTATTACACCAAATAATGCGTTCTAATTTCCCCAGATGGGCCATTATCGGGTCAGTCATTTTGATGTTGATTTTTGCCGGTCTCTTTATGGCGCTTAAAAATATTTCCCAGCCTTTACCTGCGCCGGTCATGGAAAAGAAAGCTTATCCGGTGGAAAATATTATCGGTCAGTCCGTGAATGGACGCAATATCACGGCTTATGGTTATGGTGTCGGAGAAAAGAAATTGGTCTTTGTTGGCGGCATTCACGGCGGTTACGAGTGGAACAGCGTGCTTTTGGCGTATAATTTTATGGATTATTTGCAGGCCAATCCGGATATTATTCCCAAAAATCTGAGCGTAATAGTCATTCCGTCCTTGAATCCGGATGGTGTGTATAAAGTGATTGGCAAGGAAGGGAGGTTTACCGTGGCGGAGGTGCCGATCAATTCTGATTTGTTAAAATCCGGCCGGTTTAACGCTGACAAGGTTGATCTAAACAGGAACTTTGATTGCCGCTTTCAAGCCACCAGCACTTGGCAAGGAAATATTGTGAGTGCCGGGTCAAAAGCTTTTTCTGAGCCGGAAGCCTTAGCCTTCAAGAATTTTGTTTTGAAGAATAATTTATCTGCCGTTGTTTTTTGGCACAGCCAGTCAAATGGCGTTTATGCCTCGCAATGCAATAATGGCATTTTGCCTGGTACCACGGCTATTACGAACGCCTATTCCAAGGCTTCCGGTTATCCCGCCCAGGTTTCTTTTGACGCCTATGCCATTACTGGCGCCGCGGATGATTGGCTTTCTTCCATAAATATCCCGGCCGTTTCCGTGGAGCTAAAAACCCATGAAAGCATTGAGTGGGATAAAAATCTGGCCGGTATCAAAGCCTTGTTTGAGTATTTTGGGAATAAATAGTAAGATAAATTTATGCACTGGTATTTTTTAGCATTCCTTTCTCCATTATTATGGGCTATAAGTACTCATATGGACAAGTATATTTTGGGTAGATATTTAAAAGGAGCCAGCCCAGCTATAATGTCTATCTTTGCAGGTATTGTGGGGCTATTCTTTTCACTCGCGGTTTTATTGTTTTACCGTGGGGATATTTTAGGTATTGGTCTTGTTAACGGAATATTAATTGTTCTAAATGGTGCTTTATTAATTGTTTCATTTATCCCTTATTATTTTGCTTTAAAAGATGATGACGCTTCGGTAGTTTCTCCTCTATATCAAACAATACCAATTTTTACTTTTATTTTAGGGTATTTTTTGTTAAAGGAGACAATATCACCAGTACAAATATTAGCTGGTATTATAATTATTCTTGGTGCTATTTTAATGTCTGTTGATCTTAATCAGCCAAAGTTTTCTATAAAACTAAAACCCCTTTTGCTCATGCTCTTGTCATCAGTCCTGATTTCAATTCATTTTTTATTGTTTAAATTTATTGCCATTGAGGGGACTTTTTGGCGAACGGTATTTTGGGAATATTTAGGATCGGTAGCGGTAGCGATATTTCTTTTGATATTTATTAAAAAATACCGAGAACAATTTATCTTAGTTATAAAAGATAATTCCTTTTATGTGATCTTAGTAAATGCTGTTAATGAAATAATAAATATTGGAGGAAAGCTTTGTGCAAATTATTCAAGTCTACTTGTTCCAGTTGTGCTCGTTAATCTCGCAAATGGTTTACAACCAATGTTCGTATTTCTAATTGGTTTGTTTATCACTATATTTTTGCCTTTTGTTGGAAAGGAAGAAATAACAAAGAGACATCTAATTCAGAGATTTGCCGCAATTGTTATTTTGCTTATTGGTACTTTCCTGCTAGTATAAAACTATGAAAATAAATTCGGCCGTGTTTATGAGAGGAGTGAAGGGGGATAATGACATGCTTGATGATGGCGTGCCGCAAGTGGCTTTTATTGGCCGTTCCAATGCCGGAAAGTCTAGCGTGATTAATTCCTTGGTGAATATGAAGGATTTGGCCAGAAGCAGCAGCATGCCGGGCCGAACGCGGGAACTGAATATTTTTAAAATAAATAATTCAGTGTATTTTGTGGACTTGCCCGGTTACGGCTACGCCCGGGCCAATGCGGATACTTTTAAGCAGATTAATGATCTGGTTTATTGGTATTTATTTAACTCGCAGCATAATCCAAAAGTGGTTTTGATCATTGATGCGGAAGTGGGGATGACCAAGTCTGATTTGGGGATGCTCGAAGCGCTGGAAGAAAAAGGCCGTGAGGTGGTAGTAGTGGCCAATAAGGCTGACAAGATCAAGAAATCCCAATATCAAAATCAGATAAAAAAGCTTCGGGAAACTTTCAATGGCCACGTCCTGATACCGTTTTCCTCGGTTACCAAAATCGGCGTGGGTGAATTACAAGAGGCGTTACTCTGAAATCTTTAAGACAATCGCTCTTTGATTTCTTTTGAGAGTTTTGCTTTTAGGTTTTCTAAACTAATCATTTCTTTTTTACCTGGTTCGGTGGTTATACTACGAATCTCTAAAGATAACTCACCTGATTCCATTTCTTTATCGCCAATAACCAGCATATAAGGCACTTTATTTACCTTGCCGGCGCGGATTTTCTTGCCCATGCCTTCATCACTGTCATCCAGATCAACCCGGATATCAAGCGCTTTCAATTCCTCGGCTATTTTTTTGGCATACTCGTTATGATTCTCTCTGACCGGAATTATTTTTACTTGGGTTGGTGAAAGCCAGA
>CAIJNK010000001.1 GCA_903822075.1 uncultured bacterium | reverse complement strand
TTACTGGTGGTGTTGTTGATTAGGTTATAGATGTCGGTGAGGGTGTGTCCGGTGGGAACGGGAGAAGAGGGGTTTGAGAGGGGGGCGGCAAAGGCGAGGGTAGATACGACCAAGACGGAAAAAATTAGGCTGAGAATTAATTTGCGATTAGACTTCATATTTGTAGAGTATAACATAAACAATGCGAATCACTGCGAACTAATCGACTTTGCCACTTTCCCAGTCTGCCCCATTTATTTGGCCGCTATCACCGGTCGGAACAAGATTATTTATCACGCTTCCAATCCCTTCTTTTATCGCCCAGCCGGCAACCAAACCATTATTAAAAGGAGGGTAATTGATATTAGAAGTTAATCCATCACCGCCATTATGAAGATCACCTATTTCCGAAGGGGTCAGCATTCTATTAAAGATCAGAATTTGATCAAGTTTTCCATCAAAATAAGCCATATTTCTCATTTGACCCAGATAAAGACTAGCATTCCTGGCGGTAATTGGGCCGATATTATGCCAAGTATTGCTGAAACTGCCATTTATGTAGAAGGATAAATCCTTAGAAAGGTGGTCATAAACAACGGCGAAAGACCCCCATTGATTCAATGGTAAGGTGTCAGCCGAGTTGATATCAGTCCCGTCACCAAACCAAAACCTGATAGCATTCTGATTCCACCAAACACCCCAGCCCGGATCACCCGACCCGCCGGTGGCGTGGTCTACAAGCCCATCCCCGCCGTACCGGTCACCCGGGCCATGACCCCATGCTCCGTCCGCACTGGTTCGACGCGGATAAATCCAACCAGTAATTGTAAAATCCGTGTCGACCAAATTCAGAGCGTCACTATTAGGAATTTCCACAGAACTATCAGTCCCATCAAAGGATAAGCTGAACGTACCGGCGGGTTTAGGCTTACAAGTCCCGGTAATTCCAAACATCGTCGTCCCGGTTGCAATATTTGCCGCCAGCAGATTCGGCTCCACCGCTGTCAAATCCGTGGTCGTGGCATAGATGCCTCCTTCCAAAACACCGGAGTCAAGCCCGCCTTCACTTAAGGTTCTAAAAGGTGGAATGGCGTTCCAAATTTGAGCAAGCGTGACAAATGTCCCACCAAAGTCTGTGGAACTGGCCGGAGAAAAATCGTGCGTAGCATGAGAATAATTACTATCGGTGATAGTATTATAAATATCCGATAGAGTATAAAGACCGGCTCCGGGTTCGGCCGGCGCTGGTGTAAAAGTGCCAGCCAAAACACCGGTTGCAACAAAGAAAATTCCCAGGATGATTATTTTGTAAATTTGTCTGAACATAAGATGGTAATTACGGGGCGCAATCATAAGTGCCGGTGACGCCGAACATGACGGTGCCGGAAGCGATGTTTTCCGGCTTCAGATTACCTTCAACGTCGGTCAGGGTGGTGGTGGCATAAATACCGGCTACCAGGGTGGTGGTTGAATTGTCTAACTGCTTATGGTCAGGAATAGCTGTGAAAATATCCTTCAAGGAATGCATGGTGGCTGTATCGGTCGTGACAGAAGGAAACAGATCATGAACGGGGTTAGTATCGTAATTTGGATCGGTAAGTTTGTCGTAAATATTTTCCAAAGAATAAGGGCTGTCTGTCGGACTGGGAACGGAATTATTGGAAATGGTGCCGGCAAAAATAACTCCACCCAAAATCAAAAAGGAGGTGCCAAGACTCAGCAACACGGTTCTAGATTTTCTTAGCATAGAACAAGTATAGCATTATATTAACCGAGATTAAACGATCAGATTAAACAGGAAACTGACAATGTCGCCAATCAAATAGCCAAAAATTAAAATTAAAACGATCAGGATAAAAAAACCGTATCTTTCCAAAACCAAGAGCTCCCGTTCATAGCGATAGGGCACCAAAGTGAACAATATTTTGGAACCGTCGAGCGGTGGGACAGGAACGAGGTTAAACACACCTAGAGTGATATTCAAGTAAATAATAAACTTTAGCAAATCAATAACCGCTACTGATAAACCCCACACGGCGGCAAAACGGATGATGAAGGCAAAAACAATAGCAATCAAAAAGTTGGTCAGGATACCGGCAATGGCCACACAAAACTCCCCCACTCGTCGATTCTTCAGATTATAGGGATTATACGGTACCGGCTTTGCCCAGCCAAAAAGAAAATTAGCATGCGTAAGATACAACAATAATGGCAAAATAATGGAACCAAATAAATCAATATGCTTGATTGGATTCAGCGTAAGCCGACCTTGGTTCTTGGCGGTTGGGTCACCAAAAGCATAAGCGACGGCGCCATGAGCCACTTCATGAGCCATGATAGAGATTATCAAAATGACAATTTTAAAAATGAAATCTGTTTGCATATGAATTAAAACTTGAAACTTTTTCCGTACTGTGATAGCATAGCACAACTGAGTTAAATTATAAAAACATGGCTAGAGTTTGTGCAATAACAAAAAAAGGATCAATTATGGCAGGTGGCTATTCAAACGCCACTCGTGCTACTAAATTCAACCCTACTGGTAAAACCCGTAAGTACCCTAACCTCCAGAAGAAGAAGGTTTATGTTCCCGAATTAAAAAAGTCTTTCAATCTTGTCATATCGACCAAAGCCATCAAGACCATCCAAAAGAACGGCGCCTACGCCACTCTGAAGAAAGCGGGTATCATCAAATAACTTTCAATATTTCTCCGTCAGACTCAAATTGAATTGATCCTCCGCCTAGAGTTTGGAGGATTATTTCTTTAAGGTTTTTAAAGATAGCCATCGCTTCCGGACTAGGGTGACCATAACGATTATTCAGGCCGGCCGAAATGACGGTATAAGTCGGCAAAACGGTGCCGACAAAAATCTTTGAACTGGAATTCTTTGACCCATGATGCCCAGCTTTCAAAACATCACTCTTAAGAAACGAGCCGTATCTATCGACCAGATATTTTTCTATCTTCTGTGGCGAATCTCCGGTCAGTAAAAAAGAATTTTTACCGTAGACTAACTTACCGACAATCGAGGCATCATTTGTTTCCCAGTTGGCGGTATTTTGGGTTGGAAAAAGAATATCGAATTCCACCCCTTCCCCCAGATCCAAGACCTCAGGTGTGGTAATTATTTCCTCTTTGATATTTTTCTCTTTGACCAGATTTTGGAGTTCCACGTACACCGCCGAAGTCGAAGTGGTATTACTTCTGATAAGCAGGTCAACCTTGAATCGTTTTAAAACTTCCACTAAACCACCGATATGGTCTTGATCCGCATGAGTAGCCAAGACCACGTCAATAGAGCGATCGTAAAAGGGCATCACCTGACCCAAGGCTCGAAGGACGCTCCCATCCGGCCCGCCATCCACAAGCAGTTGCCGACCGTCGGGAGATTTGACGAAAATAGCATCTCCCTGCCCCACGTCTAGGAAGGTCACGGTCATTTTCGAACTATCCGTATAAGAGATGGAAGAGTAAATAACAATGTTTAAGGTAATCAGAAATAGCAGAAAATATACTGTTAAATTTCGCTTAATATGTTTCATTGGTTTTTTTAGAAAAGTCCGGTGACCGCCAGATCACAATAAAAAGAACGGCATAAATAGTCAGCATTAAAATTATCGGGAAGTTACTAAAAGTGATCGAAGAAAAAGGTAGGTGAGAAAAGAGATGAATAACCCCTAGGACATAAGACAGGAAGATTGAGCAAGCAAAAGCAAGTGGGATAGCTAACGGGAAAAAAACAAAAGCGGTCATGCCGGTCAAAAAACCCAAAAGCATAATTAAGGGTATGGCGGGTAAAATCAAGACATTCGCAAACAAACCAAAAATAGAGACTAAGCCCATTTTGTATATCAAAAAAGGTAGGACAAATATCTGAGTGGAAACAGTGGCCACTATGAGCTCTCGCAAATGATACTTCCCTGTGATAAAAATCATCTTCCTTTCGACAATCGGCGAAATAAAAATTAAGGCCACAGTTGAAATAAAAGAGAGTTGGAAGGAAATATCAAAAACTAATATCTTAGGATTTTGAATAAGCATTATCATACCGGCTAAGAGCAAAGCTCGGGTGATGTCGTACTTACGATTCGTTTGTTTGGCTAAGATTACCAACAGGGCCATGATGGAGGCGCGCATGACCGTGGCTGTACCGCCAGTCATAAGGGCAAATAAAATAATCCCCAAAGCGCCAAAAGACAGAGAGGCGGCTCTTGGTAAGAATGATAGGACAGCCATAATACCAACAGCCACAATAGTTATATTGTACCCGGACAAAGCCACAATATGTGATACGCCCGCAACTCGAAAATCAGTTTGCAAATCCTTACCTAAAGAATTTTTGGCACCCAGTATAAGTCCGTTTAACAAGGCAGATTCCGGTTCTTTAATCAAAAGATTTATCTTGTTTATGAAACTATTTTTAAAAGCAAACAATTTTTCTTTCAGCCAGGAACCGTGACCAGAAGAAACCACTCGGACCTGGGCAAAATTCATCTGATAAAAGATATCTTCTTTGGCTAAATAACTGACATAATCAAAATCTTTCCCCGTCGCCGTCTCAAAATTTTCTGGCTGCGCTAATTTCCCTTCCACTTGAATCAGATCCCCGTATTTAAATTCCGGAAAAAGTCCGGTGCTAACCAGTATTTTTTCCGAACTTTTGTATTCTCTTCCACCAGTCAAAATCATATCTCCCGAAGTAATTAGTTCTACACTTTGATCCTTCACACTTGGTTCATCGTCTATCACCCCTCTGAAGATTACTTTCTCCCCCACCAGGTTCTCTAGCACATTATTTCCGACTCGCGAATCCTTAATCTCATAGCGTAATATTCCCAAACCAAAAGAAAAGATGAAAAGGGCAAGCAAGATGAACAGCGCTTTTCTTTCCGTAAAAAATTTGGCGAAAAAGTAGACCGGCAAAGACAGGAGCAATAAGAAAATAGCAAAATAAAAGCCTAACTTGAAAAATGAGCTTAAAAAAATGCCGAGGACAAACCCGCCCGTCAGACAATAAAATACCTTATTACTCATTTCGGCCCCAACCTCTCAGGATTTCCGCTTCATGATATTCGGACACCGCTTTTTGATATTTGGCGCCTGGCTGTCCCTTGACCCTCCTCTCGCACTCGGCCCAAGTTTTATCTTTATGTAAAACTCCACCTACTAAACTAAGGTAACTGTAGGCCTTGGCGTTTTTATTACTTTTTACCGTCTTTTTCTCTTCATTGTGTCCGAGATTCAAAACATCAATTTTGTAATCGGAAAGTAAACCTCTGTATAATTTAACCTCTTTGCTAGTCGCCAAAGCATCAGCTATCTCATCACACCGTTCATTCCCCGCCACGCCCACATGTCCGCCCACATATTGCCACTTGATTTTTTTATTTTTTGCCGCCTCAACTAATTTCTCCCACAAATCCCGATTTAACACTTCCTTCTTTTCCTTGGTTTGCCAATTATTTTTCTGCCAGCCATAAATCCAGCCGGTCATGCCGTTTATCACATATTTGGAATCAGTATAAAATACGATTTCTTCCTCTCCCTTAGCTTCCGTCAAGCCAGCAATAGCCCCGGCTAATTCCATCCGATTATTTGTAGTGTACCCCTCTCCTTCACCAAGCTCAATCACTTTCCCTTCCGGTAAGACAACAACCGCCCCATAGCCGCCCGGTCCAGGGTTTCCTTTTGACGCTCCATCAGAAAAAATGATTATTCTATTATCTTTTTCGGCCATTATTTGAAGATTATAGCATAATTTCCACATCCACAATCCTCAACCGTAATTCCGTAAAACCGCGGAAAGTGGACTTTTCGAAATTAGCCAAAAGATTGATTTTATTCCCGGTCTTTAATTCAGATCCAAAATCCGTGGCTTTGGTAAAGAAACCGACGGCCTTGATATTTTTCCCATGGGAATTTTTAAAGGTCAGTTCCAGATGATTAGCTTCCTTGCCGAACATCTTCACATTTTCTATTGTGGCTTTTTCAAACAGAAACAACGGCTTGGAGTTGCCGACACCAAACGGCGAGAGTTTTTCTATCAGCCGATAATTTTCACTATTCGCCTCGTCAAAAGTTATCTTAGCATCAGCCACTACCTCTTCTTTTATAATTACCCCTTTGAGAATCACCTTTTCATAAGCCAGCTGCAATTTTTCTTCGAGTAAATAAGCCTTTTCTTGGACAACAGAAAAACCGCCCGACATAGAATGGCCGCCAAATTCCTCAAATATTCCCTCCTCCATCTCACTCATTAAATCCAAAACACTGACACAGCCGTCACCTCGGCAAGAGCCCTTCAGGATATTTCCACCATCCCGACCCCACAAAAAAACCGGTCGATGATGATCGTCCACCAGAGAATTAGCCACTAGACCGAGGAGAGAGGGTTTCCATTCCGGATTGCCAATTACAATTACTTTCTTTTGCATATCCAAAGCCCCTTTGTCCTGAGGTACTCCGAGAGGGTTTCCGTACCGCTCCTTCATTATCTTCCGTACCTCTTTCACAATCCCAGCCACCGTTCCTTTTCTCTCGTTGTTAATATGATCCAAATGCCGAGCGCAAATGTCCGCTTCTTCGTCGGTGTTGGCCACAAAAAGTTTAAAAGCATCCTCCGGATTACCCATCCGCGAAGCGGCATTGATCCGCGGTGAAATAGAAAAGCCAATATCATCTTCTGTAATATCTTTCTGGTTAATCTTGAGTAAAGATAAAAGCTTCATCAGACCCACCCTTGGTGACTTACGTAAAACTTTTAAACCGTAAAAGGCCAAGGCTCTATTTTCCCCCACCAAAGGCACCATATCGGAAAGTGTGGCAATCCCCACCATGTCCAAAAACCACTTTTCAGCGCCTTCTTTTAATCCAAAATCTTTTTTCTTTAAAATACCCTGCACTAACTTATAGGCCACTCCTGCCCCGCATAAGTCTTTGAACGGATACTTGGAATCCTCTCTCTTGGCGTCAATTACGGCAATGCAAGTGGGCAACTTTTTACCAGGCTCATGATGATCCGTGATTATCACATCTATGCCCTGCTTTTTTGCTTTTGCCACTTCGGCCACATCCGCCACCCCGCAATCCACGGTAATGATCAAACTTACCTTGTCTTCCTTAAATTTTTCAATCGCCTCGTCATTCAAGCCAAAACCCTCCAAATGCCGGTGCGGAATATAATTGGCAAAATTATCATGACCGATCTTTTGAAAAAAATCATGGAGAACAACCCCGCCTGGGATTCCATCCGCATCATAATCGCTGTAGATCACTATTTTTTCTTTTTTTTCAATTGCCTCTAAAATTCGCCTTACCGCCTTGTCCATATCCGGCAATAGAAACGGGTCATGAATATCCCACTCATAATCGGGCTGCAAAAACTTCTCCGCTTCTTCAGCCGTTTTGATTCCCCTATTTTCCAATAATTTTCGTAAAAGCGGCGGGTAACTTAGCATAAGGTGATTATAGCAAAATTTTATGATAAAATGCGTTTATGGAAAATTGTATATTTTGTAAAATAGCCAGGCAGGAAATACCAGCTAACATTGTTTACGAAGATAAGGATTTTATGGCTTTTTTGGATATCAATCCCCGCGCGCCCGGCCATGTCCAGGTCATTCCCAAAAGCCACTCTCGTTGGGTTTGGGATTTACCGGAAGATCTGGCTGGAGAATATTTTAAAGTGGTCAGAAAAATCGCCCTAGCTCAGAAAAAAGCTTTCGGCCAGGAGGTGATCCATGGGCGAATCGAGGGTAAGGATGTGATGCATGCCCATTTTTGGGTTTACCCGGACCCCGCAACCATTGGAGAAAAAACCGACTTTGAGGGTAATTCCCAGAAGATTAAAAATAATCTCTAATTTTAATAGGCGCTTGTTTGAACACCGGTAACGGGTAGACCGTCAACTTCATTCAAAGCAAGCCTAACGAAACCACTTGTACCTCTGAATTTTAAGGTCAGTGTATAGTCAGACTCGTCACCAGCTAGAGTGGTAAACACCCCGCCCACTTTCTCGCTATCCAAAGAAGTAACAATGGCCGCGGTTGTACTGGCACCCATCAGAGAATAGCCGAGATTGCTTCCTGTCTCGTTTATGTGTATATTCTCGCTACCAGAGTTTACCAATTTGAATTTCAAACTAATAGTTCCGTCAGCTGGGTTTTGCGCACCAGTTATTTCAGGAGTAAAAGCGCCGGAAACAAAAGTGACCGCATAGGTTGGAGACCATTGGGCATACAAAGTCACATTTGTCTCATAAACAAAGATCGTGGCGGGGGTGGAGGTGGCATAAGCGTAACCGTTGCCATCCGCTGCGGTATTCCAGCCGGTAAAGGCATATCCGGGTTTTGAGAGCGTATTTGCGTCTAAGATATTCACCGCCGTATCAGCCGCATAACGGGTAGTGTCAACCGGCACGGTACCGGTAGCGCTATTGGCATCATAGGTAACCGTATAAGTTGGAACGTATATATTCCAAGTTGGGGAATTATTACCTGCTTGCCAGGCCAAATACGGATAACCGTTGTTCAAATCCACTCCGGTTGGGGCAATATCCCAACCCTGATAAGTGGCTATCTTTTTCATCGCCGCCGTGGTGGTCCCCGTTCCACCATTCTCAACTGACACACCAGAAGTTTCAATATCGCAATAAGAGTTGGAGATCAACGTCGGCTTATAATCTCCAGTGAAACAACTCCCTAAGCTGTGCGGCACAGTACCAACAGAATAAGAATTAGAAATTAATCCTTTTGCACTGCCAATGAAACCTCCGGCTTCGGCGAGCGGACCATATACACTTCCCATTGAGTAAGAATCTGAAATTAAAGTCGCCGGACCAGACTGTGCTCCAACTAACCCGCCAAAGTATGGGCTTCGACTCCCCGCATTCTGGGTTACATTGACCTTTGAATACGAACGAGAAATTGTCCCGGTAGCTTGTTTCCCAACTAAACCTCCTAAATAGGCAAGACCGCCTATATTTCCAGTTGAATAGCAATTAGAAATTGTTCCTCCAGCTTGCATTCCAACAATAGCACCAGTGCTGTCCGAATCGTCAAGAGCACTGATGTTAAGTACGCCGAGATTGGAGATATTTCCCGTCACAATCGCAAAAAGACCGACATGCTCATTTTGGAGATCGATCACCAGATCAGATATGGTTTTATTATTCCCATCAAAATTACCGGTAAAAATTACCGGATCATTATCATAATAAGTAGCACCTAAGGGCATCCAGTTACTTCCCAAACCTATAGGACCAGGAGTAAAGGGCAGCCAGTCACTACTTCCCAAACCTGTATAACCAGGAGTTGTTGAAGAAAGATTGGCAATTAAAATATAGTTAGCAGACATATTGTCTCGTATCTGACTTAATTCTGACCAACTGCTGATCTGAAAAGGATTTCCGACCGAACCATCACCACCATGAAAGACGGTTGCCCACTGAGCATACAAAGTAACACTGGCTGAGCCAATAGAATAAGGGGAATCAGGAACCCAATTTGAGCCACTACCATCCGCCGCAGTATTCCAGCCAATAAAACCATAGCTAGTCCTAGTAAGAGCACCGGAATTTTCTTTTGCTGTCACCGTACTACCGCTTGAATAGTTGCCGGAATCAACAGGAACAGTACCCGTAGCGGCACCATTAGCATTATAGGTCACAGTATAAGTAACTGGCGCCGAGCCACCACCTCCCCCTCCACCGCCACCAGAACTAACGTGAACGACGGCCGGAACGGTGGTAGTAGCGGTAGTTGTGGCTACTGGAATAGTGCTTGTAGCCGAGAGCGTCAGGGGAGCAAGTTTCAGATTAGCCAAGAAAATATTTATGGCGGGAATTTTTTCTGGTGGAATAACGCCAATAGTGACCAGAAGAGAAACAAAATCCCTAATCGACACGTTAGAATCGGGAGTGACGACAGTAGAAGCAGAACTTGTGCCGCAAGAAATATCCTTGATTTTACCCCTGGTTGAAGTGCCGACGTAACCGGTAGCCTCCAAGCCATTAGCCCCCTGAAAAGCCTTGACTGCAGTCTGAGTTTTAGGACCAAAAATACCGTTTGGAGTAGCTGTTAATAAACTCTTTGAAACCAAAAAGGTCTGCAGAGTAGTAACATCCGGTGTGGGATAATTACTGTCCAAAGAACTTAGGGCGATGTTAGAGGTTAAGTTTACACAAGCAGAGGCGTAGACGGAAGTGGAAACAAAAAAGACTCCGGCCAAAACAGCTAGAGCGAGCAAGGAGGAAACAATAAACTTTTTATGCATTTAATTATTATTTAGGAAAATTAATAAAACTTATATATACCAATACCAAATAATTATACTCTTCTTAAAAGACTTTGCAAAAGATGCCGGGAAAATTAGGAATAATTTATAATTACTCAATATTCTCCACTTGGTAAGTTTTATTCAGAAAAACTTTTTTAAGGGTCACCTTCTCGATCAATTTAGTATTCGGATTCACTTCCGCTTCAAGTAAACCACCCTGCATGGTTTCTCTGGAAAAAGGCTGATCAAAGATGAAATTGCCCAAGCTGTAGGCAACCCAGGCGTTCTTATAGCGTAACGGGTTCTCCACCACGTGCGGATGCGCCCCCACCACCAGATCGGCACCGGCGTTCACGGCCAGTTCCGCGTATTTCTGCTGAAAATCATTGTGCGCCAGCTCGTATTCGTCGCCAAAATGGTAAGAAACTACCACTAAATCCGCCTGACTTTTGGCCCGGGAAACGCTTTTTTGCACCTCTTGTTCATTGATCAGGGCAATGCCAGATTTGGTACTCGTACTTGAGACCGCACCATCCTTAAACTCACTAAAGGCCAGAAAAGCCACCTTTACACCGGAAACGTCAATAATCTTTTCCTGATAAGCCTCCGTTCCGGTCTGCCCGCCGCCCGCATAGCTGATTCCCGCGGCCGTCAAGTGATTCAAAGTGTCCTCAAAGGCGGCTCGCCCCCAATTAAAAATATGATTATTGGCGACAGAAAAAATATCAAAACCGACATCTTTCAAGACGGGAATTACTTTAGGCTCAAACCGGAAAGAATACAGCGCGCCACCATCCACTCCCACATCGGAAACTGGCCCTTCTAAATTAGCAAATAAAAGATCATAACTCTGAAGCTGACTTTTGACCTTGGTAAACAGTTGCGCATAGTCTCCGCCAAAATTATCGTAGACGGATTTTTTAACACCCCGGTCAAGCATCACGTCCCCCACAAAAGCAAGCTTGATATTTGGCAAAAGAAGCGGTGGAGGTGTTTCCTTAGCCTTGGAGGGTGGATCCTTAACTTCCGCCATGGCCGGCTCGGAAACTGTGGCAAATTTTAGAATCCCAATCTTATTCACGGCTGTTCCACTATAATCACAGAAAACGTTAGCCCACAAAAAAATCAAAGCAAACACCCCCAAGGCGCATAAAAATTGCCAGCTAAAAAATTTTTTTGGCTTTTCCCCGTCCTCCTCTAGCAACAGAAAATCCGGCTTCATTTTCATATTGAAATAAGTATAACATAAAAAAATAACCGGACACGAAAGCAGGATTTTGCTTTCGGCAAAATCCTGCTTTCCGTTTACTTTTTCTTTCCTAGCCCTTATTTCAAGGTCGGATACTGTCCGTCCACCCAATTCCAGATTGTGGAGAAATCCCAACCGGCATAGGTGGATTGTGTTTTCATGGCGGCGGTAGTTGTTCCTGCTCCGCCAGCACTTGTGGTAGTGCCGGAAGTGGTAGTGTCCCAGTAAGAGGAGGTGGTGGTACCAGTAAATATATAAGCCCAACCAACCAAGCCACCAGCTGAACCACTACTAGTAACGTTTCCAGTCGAAAAAGAATTAGAGGTTGTCGCACTACTAACAAATTCCATTCCAATCAGGCCACCGACATAGTTAGAACCAGAAACATTGCTGGTTGAGTAGGAATTAGAAACTGTTGCATTACCATGAAGATCACCAACTAGACCACCGACTCCAGAATCGCCGGACACGCTCCCCGCCGAATAAGATTTAGAGATACTTCCCAAAGAGTTTCCAACCAATCCGCCAACCGACGCACCCCCACTAACGTTTCCTATTGAATATGAATTAGTAATTGTTCCGCTTTGCAATAATGTCCCCACTAAGCCACCGATAGAACTAGTGACATTAACCAAACCTATATTGGAAATATTCCCCGACACAGCATTAAATAAACCCGCATCGGCAACCAAATTAGAGATGGTTTTATTTCCACCATTAAAACTACCTGAGAAAGGCACTGATATATCTCCGATTGATACCCAAGTATTTCCAATGCCCGCATAACCAGAAGTTATCGAGGAAAGATTAGTGGTCAATATGTAATTTGAGGCTAGATTATCTCGAACGTTGTTTAATAAATTCCAACTGGCGATTTGGCAAGGATTGCCAACAGAACCATCTCCAAGACCTCCTTCCCATTGTGCGTATAAAGTCAGATTACGTGTAATAGTAATGATAGAATTATCTGTATAAGTGGTACCTGAACCATCAGCAGAAGTGTTCCAACCTGTCCGAGTATTACAGGGTTTAGTAAAAGTCACATGAATTAGGCTGGTAGTTGCACCGGCAGCTATAATTTGTTGTACATATTGACCATTGCCACCATTAACGTCATAACTAAGAATGTAGGTTCCGCCAAAATTTGACGTCCACATCGCATACAAAATAATATTCGAACTCCCAAAAGTCAGGACGGAGGAAGTTGCATAGTTGATGCCTAGACCATCGGCCTGAGTATTCCAACTGGTAAAAGTACAATTTGCTCTAGCCATAGAACCAGCGTCCAGGACAGTGGTGGTGGCTCCGACTGAATACAGACTGGAATCAACAGGAACAGTACCGGAAGTGGCGTCATTGGCATTGTAAGTGACTTTGGCTTTCCAAACGGCATACAAAGTAATATCCGAGCTCCCAAAAGTCAAAACGGAAGACGTGGCATAGTTGGTGCCTAGACCATTAGCTAAAGTATTCCAACCAGCAAAGGTTAAGTTAGTTCTGGTCATCGAGCCGGCATCCAAAACAGTAGTGGTAGCATTATTGTTATAAGCCAAAGGATCAACCGGGACCGAACCGCCATCACTGCCATTGCCATCATAGGTGACGGTGCGGCCCTTGATAAACCAAGCGTGAGAAGTGGTACCAACTTGCATTCCCAAATATGGATAACTATTATTTAAGTCTGCTTTGCTCAAAGCCATATCCCAGCTGGCATAGGTGGCTTGGATTTTCATCGCGGTGGTAGTTGTTCCTGTTCCGCCAGAACTTGCCGATTGACCTGAAGTCTGAGTGTCCCAAAAAGAATTTGATGTTGTATCACGAGCACTTTGTTTGACTCCGATTAATCCTCCTACGTAGCCATCAGAAGAGGAAACTCGGCCCGTTGAATACGAGTTAGAAACGGTTCCACTAAAGTTTCCAACTAAACCTCCGACCCACGTGCGACCAACCACATTTCCAGTTGAATATGAGTTAGAAATTGATCCTCCCGTCGAAAAATCACCGACTAAACCTCCAGTGAATGCAGAGCCGGTTACGTTTGCTGTTGAATAAGAACTTGAGATAGTTCCGCCGCTTGCTCCTCCTCCAAATGATTCTCCTATTAGACCTCCGACTCCATTACCGGAACCAGTAATACTTCCAGTTGAATATGAGTTAGAAACAATTCCTCCGCTTCCTAATAGCCCCACTAACCCCCCGACTCCATTACCGGAACCAGTAACATTTATGTTAATAAGCCCGATATTAGAAAAATTTCCAGAGTTTGTCCAACCAAATAAACCGACCTGACTAGTTGATGGTAAATTAATCGTTAAATCCGAAATAGTATGACGATTACCGTTAAAATTACCAGAGAAGACAGCAGTAGAAGAACCAATCGGAGTCCAGGCGGAACCGAGGCCGGCATATCGAGGTGTCGTAGAAGAAAGATTCGCGGTTAAAATATAGCTAGAAGATAAATTGTTTCGGACATTATCCAACAAATTCCAACTGCTGATTTGACAAGGATTGCCAACCGAACCATCACCGGATCCTTCAAACTGAGCATACAGAGTGACATTAGAATTAATAGCAAAGGTCGAAGAAGCTAAGCGGCCAGATCCACTGCCATCGGTTGCGGTATTCCAACCGGAGAAAGCATAGCAGGCACCTTTGGTTAATGAGCCGGTATTGCCCGGGACAATAACAGAACTGCCGGATGAATAATGAGCGGAATCAGTCGGAACAGTACCAGTGGCGGCACCATTGGCATTATAAGTCACAATATAAGTAACCGGCGCTGAGCCCCCTCCTCCCCCTCCTCCGCCACCACCTGAGCTGCATGATTGAGAAAGAACCGGAGTGACGCCACCAGAACAAGTGGCTGGAACCGAAGAAGAAACAGTGCGAGTCTGGACACTACTTGAACAAGATGACCAACTGGAATAAGTGAAGGAGGTACAGGTCGAAGTAGCGGCATTGGTTCTCGAAGTAACACCTGCTCCAGCCGAACATTTCAAAGCTACCCGAGCTGGCGTAACTTTGTCCGGAGTAATGACACCGATGGTAATAAGAAGTTCAACAAATTGGCAGACGGACATGCTGGACGTAGTGGTGGCCACTATTGCTGGAGTTACGGTTTGAGGGACAATCGGTGTTACCGAACCACAAGATGTCTCTTTGATCTTGTTTCTGGTCAGAGTACCCACAAAACCAGTGCTTTCCAAGCCATATTTAGTCTGAAAAGCTTTAACCGCCGTCTGGGTTTGCAAGCCAAAGGTGCCATTAGGTGCAGATGATAACAAGTTTTGTGAGACAAGGAAGTTTTGCAATCTGGTAACATCCGGGGTAGCGTAGTGCCGGTCAAGAGAGCCGAGGGCGATGTTGGAATTTAGGTTTGTACAGACAGAAGTGGCGGCGAAAGTCGGGGTAGAAACAAAGAAAACGGTGATTAAAAAAGTAAAAATAAAAAAGAAGGAGACGAGATTTTTTTTAATCATGAAAATATTAGCTATTAATTAATAATAACTAACATTATACTCCATCCACTTCTTTGAGCAACTATTCCCCACCAATGCATTAAAAGAAAATCCGGCTTCATTTTCATATTGAAATAAGTATAACATAAAGCGGGATTTTGCTCGAAGCAAAATCCCGCTTTAAATAAACTAAGAAAACCTTGACTGTGACACCTACCTCAACGCCTGCAATAACTTCAGGAAAGTGTCCCAACCCACGGCCGCCGTGGCGTAGTTTTGATTTCCGGAAAGAGAGGAGGTAGTGGTAGCTGTGGTAGGAGTCAGCATAAAGTTGGCCCAGACCTTCCGGTCACCATTCATATAAACGGTTATCGAATTAGTATTTCCTAGAGAATAGTTGTCATTGCCGATCACTCCCCCGGTCCAGGCATTAAGAGAATAGCCGGAATTAGGGACAGCGGTCAGGGTCACAGCGGTGCCGTAATCATAGCCGGTCTGGTCCGGACTCTTGGTAACCGTTCCATTGTCAGACACGACGGTTAAGATATTATTCGTCTTGCCGAAATTAGCCGCTACGGTCTTGTCCGAAGTCATGGTAATGGTTTGCGGATTGACACTGCCAGTGACACCGCCTTTCCAAGACAAGAACTTGTAATTGACGCTGGGAACGGCAGTCAGGGTGACAACTTCACCGGCGCCGTAAGTATCTTTGTCCGGACTTTTTTGGATTACACCCATCGGATCACCGTTGGAATCGTTACCTGCAATGGTTTTGAGGACATATGAGGTGGTGGTTGCCGGGGTACAGCTTTGGGTTAAGACAGCGTTACGGACACAACCAGCTGGAGAAGCGGCAGTAACGGTTCGAGTCTGGAAACCTGACGACGGACAGGTGGTTGGTGTAAAGTCAGAATAGGTGTAAGAAGTGCAAGCCGGATTAACGGTCCACTGAGCGTACATAGTGACATTACTTGAAGGCATAGCGAAGGTGGAACCGACCGCTTGGCTAGTACCACTGCCGTCAGCCTTGGTATTCCAACCGGCAAAGGTGGAGCCCGATTTGGATAATGGGCCTTTGCCCAAGACCGTCACGGAAGCGCCGGGTGCGTAGGCGTTTACATCGTCAACCTCGCCGCCATAATTGCCGTTACCGTTGTAAGTGACGGTATATGTGTTATTCACGCAACTGCGACTGGTTAGCGGATTACCGCCGGTACAGGTTGGGGTGGGTACGCGCGTGGTGATGGCGCGGGTTTGGGTGCCGTTGGTACAGGTGCTCCAAGGGGAGTAGACGAAGGAGGTGCAGGTGGAGGTGGAGGTAATGACCGTTGAATTCCCCCACTTGGCGTATAGGGTGATATTTTGTCCCCCAGTAACAAGAAAAGTGGAAGAAGCCGGCCGACTGACACCACTACCATTCGCAGAAGTATTCCAACCAGCAAAGGTGTAACCAGTTTTCACCAAATTACCAGTGTTACCGAGAACGGTTACCGACGAGCTAGCAATATGAGCGATTGAATCCACCGGAACTGTACCACCAGTATTGCCATTACCATTATAGGTAACCGTATAGGTTGTAGTAGTTGCGGAAATCGGAATAAAATTCAAGGTCGGATAACCGCCAGCTGACATTTTCCAAGTATTAACAAAATCCCAACCAGCAAAAGTAGCCTGCGTTTTCATTTCGGCTGTTGTCTTTCCCACGCCAGTACCGCTTATTGTTTGGCCGGAAGTTTGTGTATCCCAGTAGGAATTGGAGCCATATCCGCCATATCCGACCAAACCACCATCGGCTGAACCAGAAACTTTACCAGCAAAATATGAATTAGTTACCCCCCCGCTCGCACCTATCAAACCACCACTCCAAATGCCGGATACGTTGACAGTGGAGTAGGAATTGGAAACTGTTCCGCCGTAACCGATGATACCGGCGGCAAAATATTCCTGAGCCGAAACGGAAACTTTTCCGGTAGAATATGACTTACTGACCGTTCCGCCCGACCCAGCAAAGGCACCAGCACGTGTTTCACCGGTGATATTAACGTTAACTAAACCTAAATTAGAGATGGTACCTCCCAGACTACTGACAAAACCGACACTAGAAGTCGTTGGTAAGTTAATCGTCAAATCAGATATAGTACGCCCATTCCCGTCAAAGTTACCAGAAAATGAGGCTATTGGGGTCCAAGCAGAGCCGATGCCGGAGTAGCCTGGAGTGGCGGAAGACAGGTTAGCGGTCAAAATAAAATTTTTGGTTGGTAAAATTCTGACGCTGTTTAACTGAGACCAATTATTTATTTGATAGGGATTACTTACTGAACCGTCCCCACCGCCAAAATAAGCTGAGTTCCACATTGCATACAAGACAATGTCTTTCCCGCCCATTACAAACGTGGAGGAAGACGCCATATTAGTACCCTTCCCATCCGCCTGGGTATTCCAACCGACAAAACCATTAACGGAAAAACCAAGAACAGTGACTTTATCTCCTGACAAATAATATTTAGGATCCGTTGGCAATGTGTCGCTATTTCCATTTCCATTATAGACGACGGAGTAAGAAGGAATGGTCACCCATTGAGCATACAGAGTGACATTTCCACTAACAGTAAATGTAGAATTAACGGATAAGTTGTTGCCACTGCCATCGGCTTTTGTATTCCAACCGGCAAAGCTGTACGCACCTTTTCTGAATGATTCATTAACGCCTAGAATGGTCACATTTTGTCCATTTAAATATTTTCCCGGATCTGAAGGAACGACACCACCCGTATTACCGTTACCATTATAGACAACTGTATACTTAGTGGCGTTTGTATCATCCGTTGCAGGTTGTCTCAAGGTCGGATAGTTTCCGCTTGAAATATTCCAAATATTATTAAAATCCCAGCCGACATAGGTTGATTGTGTTTTCATCTGGACAGTGGTCTTCCCCACACCGGTACCGCTTTTTGTTAGGCCGGAAGTTTGTGTATCCCAAAATGAGTTTGAGGCTCCATATCCCCCAAAAGAATCTCCGACTAATCCACCGGGCCACCACATCATCTCACTATCCCCAACCCTAGAGGTTGCAACCACACCTGTTGAATAAGAATTTTTAATTGTGCCCTGACTATTATTTCCCACAAGTCCGCCGGCAGTAGCCACAGCAGTGGCATTTGCTGTTGAATAAGAATCTGTAATTGTGCCATGACCGCCATTAAAAACACCATCTTTAATGTTATAATCATCATTCTCTCCCACAAGTCCGCCGGCATCTTCAATGCTACCATTACCATAATAGCCAACTTGTGTCACATTTCCACCAGAGCAAGACTTACTGATTGTGTTAGTGTTAGTTCCGACCAAACCGCCGACGTGACTGCTTCCGGAAACATTTCCAGTAGAACAAGAACCTAAAATTAACCCGGAATTTAGCCCAGCCAAACCACCAACTTTCGAACCGCCATTAACGGTAATATTATTCAATATCAGGTTAAACACTTTTCCGCTCACACTGCCAAAAAAACCGGAAGGACTTACTACTTGAGATATTATAACATTAGATATAACATGATCGTTTCCAACAAAACTTCCCGTAAACGGAGAAGCGGGAGAGCCGATTGGAGTCCAGGAGTTACCAACGCCGGAATAACCGGGGTTAGAGGATGAAAGATTTGCCGTTAAAATATAATTTGAGGATAAATTGTTTCGGATATTATTTAATTGCGGCCAATTACAAATCTGATAGGGATTATTTACCGAACCGTCACCATAAGAGAAACCGGTTTTACTATCGGTGTAGCATGTCCATTGAGCGTATAATGTCACATTACCAGAACTCATCAAAAAAACCGAACTAGTTGCCTGGCTGGTACCACTACCATCAGCTTTAGTATTCCACCGGGCAAAAGTCCAGCCAGTTTTGGCTAGATTACCGGTATTGTTTAGGACTGTAACTGAGGCATTAGCAACATAAGAATTTGCATCAGTCGGAACAGTCCCACCAGTGGCGCTGTTGGCATTATAGGTTACTTGAGCTGTCCATTTGGCATATAAAATCACATTACCATTTGTAATAGTCAGCATTGAGCCTGTCACAAAATTTGTGCCCAAACCGGTAGCCAAAGTATTCCAGCCGCTGAAAGTCCAGCCGGTTTTAACCAGATTGCCGGTGTTACCCAAAACGATTACCGACGAACTGGCTGTGTGAGCGATTGAATCCACTGGGACGATGCCGCCAGTGGCACCGTTGGCGTTATATGTGATTGTGTATGTTGGAGTTGCCGCATTCGCTGGCACTGTCTTAATAAAAAAGCTAAAAGTAAAAACAGTCACGACCGCGAAAGTGGCGAGTAAAACCTTGGAGAAATATTTTTTCATCAGAATTGAAATGAGTTAAACAAAAAAAATTAATAAAAACTTAGGATTAAGTTTCCGACTAACTGCAATTATACCCCAGCTGTCACGCCTTATAAAGCAAAAATATGGCAATTTTACGTAAAATCTGTGGATAACTTTTTAGTTAAAGGTGTTTCAGAGAATTTCCACTGCCTTCAGCAACTCCCCGAATTTTTTAGGAGCTAGACTTTCCCTACCCACGAGCAAACCTTGGACCTCACCCAAGGTAATTATCTCTTTGGCATTATCCGCACTGACCGATCCACCATAAAGAACCGGTATGGATAAAATAGTTTTCTGTTTGTATATCTCGGCCAAAACTTTCTTAATAAAAAGACTTGTTTCGTGAATATCAGCTGGTTTCATAGCTTCGGCCTGGCCGATGGCCCAGATCGGCTCGTAAGCAATGACCAGTTTTGACAAATAGGTTTTAGGCAACTTACCCAGGGAATTTATGATTTGATTACGCAAGAAGTGCAGATATTCGCCATGCTCATCCCTAATTTTTTCCCCAAGACAAAGAATAGGGTGTAAGTGCGCCTTAATGGCGGAAATCACCTTCTTGGATACCATCTCATCTGTCTCACCCAGACCTCGTCTTTCGGAATGACCCAGAATGACATACCCTTCTTTCTCCAACATCTGAGCGCTTATTTCCCCGGTAAAAGGGCCGCTTTTCTCCCAAAACATATCCTGAGCACCTAAAATCACTGAGCCGTCATTCATTTTTTCTAAATCAGACAGGTAGACAAAGGGTGGGCAGACGACAATCTTGGTATTTTTCAAGTCTTTGGTCTCGGCTTTTATGCCCCGGAATATTTCCTTGGCCTTGTTCGCCGTCTCTGGATTCATTTTCCAATTCCCCACCACTAAAATTTTCTCTTTTTTCATTTGGATATGATAGCACAAAATAATCCTCGCTTAAAACTACTTGACGCAAGAATATTCATAGCCAGAAGTCATAAGGCCTGACGAAGTTGCTATTCCGGCGCTATAAATGACAAGCACTACCTTTGACGGATCGCCGGCATCAGGTGTGCTTGACCAGAACCAGGCTTGAGTAAAACCATGATTATTTCCACTTATATATTGGTCATTTAAACCAGCTATGAGTTGATTCACGGTCGGTAGCTTCCATGTTCCGGCTGGAGGAAGATTATTACAGTTAGTATTGGCTGTAGCCCAGGCACCGTGTGCGTAACGTTGCCAGGTTAAACCGGCAGCTGAGCCACTATCAAGACTTGAATAATCATAACAATTATCAATTGAACCAGCTGTTGCGCCACAGTCGGCCGAGGCTCCGGCAAAACCGTCGGTAGAATCAGCGTCAGTATTCAAAATTGGATTGTTCGTAAGTTCCAAAATAATGCCGATATGGTAGGAGCTGCATTTTGAGCCGGCACAACTCAAACCGGCGTATTTAATGTCCGAACTCAGGATAGAAACATACTTAGGGACCAAAGTTGAGAGCGAGAAGCTGTCCGGATAATAACCGTTATCGGAATAGAAAAGATTAAGGGCATTTTTGACTTCTTGAAAAGTTCGAATTTTAGAAGCGTCGCGCCCTTTTACTCTGGCTTGGTTTAAGAAGGCCAAGACGATACCCGTAAGCAGAGCGATAATGGCAATAACCACTAAAAGTTCTATTAGAGTAAACGCCCTATTCCCTTTTCTATTCAAAGCAAACATAAGTGAATTATAACATGACATGTGCTAAAATACAGACAGATGAATTGTGTTTTTAAAAAACTAAAATACAATAATGGCGGTTTTACGTTGGTTGAAACCCTGGTGGGCGCCGCGATTTTTGTACTCTTGGCCATGAGTGTTTATCAAGCCTATTCCGTCACGATGGACGTCATTAGATTATCCCGCGTAAAAATAACCGCCACCGCACTCGGTAATGAACAGTTTGAGATTATGAGGAATCTGCCTTATGCCGATGTGGGGATCGTCAACGGCTTGCCACACGGTAAAATTCCGGCAGTGCAAACCCTAACCAGAGACGGCAAAGAATTCACCGTCAAGACCACAATCAGAAGTATTGATGACCCCTTTGACGGTACAATTGGCGGAACACCAAATGATATTTCACCGGCTGATTATAAGCTTGCGGAGCTGGAAATCACTTGCGCTGCCTGCCGTAATTTTCCCCCGCTTTCCTTAACTACCTATATTGCCCCAAAAAATCTAGAAAGTGCTACAACAAATGGCGCCCTTTTTGTTAAGGTTTTTGATGCTTTGGGTCAGCCGATAGCCGACGCTAACGTTCATATTGTAAACAGACAAACTATTCCAAACTTTACTATTGATGACACTACCAATAAAGACGGAATACTTGAAATAGTGGATGCCCCGCCAGGTGCCGTGGCTTATGAGATCACCGTTTCCAAAGATGGTTATACGACGGAAAAAACCTACACCCCAGGTGATTCGGGGAACCCTACCCCTAGCCGGCCGAATGCCACCGTGTTGGTCCAACAACTGACACAAATCAGTTTCATCATTGATAAGACCAGCACGCTCAATGTCCAAAGTATGAGTACAACTTGCCAAGCAATCCCTAATATTGTTTTCTCACTAAAAGGACAAAAACTGATTGGTACCAGTCCTAATGTCTATAAATATCAAGCGACAAGCACCACCGATAGCACGGGGAAAAAAGTAATCAGCGGACTGGATTGGGATACTTATAACACAACATTCCTCGACGGGAGCTATAATCTGGCCGGAATTATCCCCGCCAGTACTTTTAGCTTGAACCCCGGCGTGACACAGGACCTGAAACTGATCTTATCTCCCAAAACAGCCAGCAGTAGTCTTCTCGTCATAGTAAAAGATGCCACCACCGGTCTGCCGCTTTCTGATGTCCAGGCTCACCTGACCGGAAACGGCTACAATACGACTTTGACGACTGTTTCTGCCACAGGTTGTCAACCGGGTGGCCAGGTCTTTTTTACCGGCCTCTCCAGAGTAAACTACAATATCAGTTTGTCCAAAGCTGGTTACCAGACACTCGGAGCCGCCTTAGATGTCAGTCAGTCTTGGCAGCAAACAGAAATGGTCATGTCGCCATAAGTGAAACAAATGAATAATGTAATAAAAAATAAACAGAAAGGGTTTTCAGCTGTTGAGACGCTGATTGCGCTTTTTATTCTGACAGTCGTTGGAATTGTTTTGATTAATTTTCAAATTAATATTTTTTCACTAAATAAAATCTCCAGTGGTAATCTAGTGGCGCAGGAAGACGCCCTTAGCATTCTTAAAAGCATGACGGGTGAGATCCGTTCTCTGTCTCAAGGTGCTGATGGCTCTTACGCCATTGCCCAAGCTGGCACTTCCACCCTTACATTCTTTTCGGATACGAATAATGATTCGGTTACAGAAAAAGTCCGCTACTTTCTCAGTGGCACCACTTTAAAAAAAGGTGTGACCAAAGCCGCCGGTAACCCCCTGACTTATAGTCAGTCTAATGAAACCGTTAAAGAAGTTATTCATGACGTAGCCAACGCCACCAGTTCGATCTTTAATTATTATGATGACAGTTACGACGGAACATCAGCGGCATTGACCCAACCAGTGGACCCCATACTAATTCGTTTGGTAAAAATAAATATCACAATCGATCATGACACTAAGAATCCGCCACCACCGCTCTTTTTGACTACCCAGGTTTCCTGTCGAAATCTAAAAGATAACTTGTAAAATGCCTAAGATAATGATTAAAAAAAATAAGGGCTATATCTTGATTCAGGTAATTGTTTTTAGCGCCATTGCCGCTTACCTCTTGGGGGCGCTTATAAGCTGGGCGGTAATCGATATCAAATCTTCCAAACAGGCCGGAGATAAAGAGTCGGCGATTCAGATTGCCGAAGCGGGCATTGATTATTACCGTTGGCATTTGGCTCACGCTCCGACTGATTACCAAGACGGTACCGGACATAACGGACCTTACACCCATGACTTTTATGACAAGGATGATAATGTGACCGGCCAATTTATTCTGAATATAACAGCTCCGCCCTTGGGTTCAAGCCTGGTGATTATCAAATCGACCGGTCGGACCAATGATCTGCCCAATCTTACCCGGACGATTCAAGTCAAAGTCGCCAAGCCCTCCATCGCCAAATATGCCGTCGCCGGGAATGACGTCATGCGTTTTGGCGCCGGTACCGAAATATTTGGTCCAATCCATTCAAACGCCGGCATTCGTTTTGACGGCCTGGCGCACAACATTGTCTCGAGTGGCGTGGCCGCTTATGACGATCCTGATCATTCCGGGACAAACGAGTTTGGCGTTCACACTCATGTTAACGCTCCGCCGGGAAGCGGAACCGACGACACTTTTCGGGCAGCTGAAGCTCCACCAAGCACTGTTCCATCGCGAACCGATGTATTTCTCGCCGGCCGGCAATTCCCCGTTCCTAATATTGACTTTACCGGTATGACCGCCGATTTGGCTTTGATGAAAACTAGCGCTCAAACAAGTGGATTCTACAGATCAGCCTCCGGCGGTCTCGGTTATCACCTTATTTTAAAGACAAATGATACCTTTGACCTCTATAAAGTCACTAGTTTAGTTAATCCACCAAGCAACTGCACCAATAGTTCTAGCCAGGACGGTTGGGGGACTTGGAGTATAAATAATCAAACTCTTTTGGGCAATTACTCCTTTCCGACAAATGGAATCATCTTTTTAGGTGACGATATTTTTGTGGATGGTCAGATAAATACCGCCCGCCTAACCATTATTGCCGCTCTTTTGCCCGATAACGCCGCCACCAGAAAAAACATCACCATCAATAACAACCTTCTTTACACCAACTATGATAATACGGATATCCTTGGTTTAATTGCCCAAAACAATATCAATGTCGGTCTGCAAAGTGCCGATAGTTTACGGATAGACGCCGCCTTGATTGCCCAGAACGGAAGGGTGGGTAGATATTATTACAGTTCTAGTTGCTCGGCTACTTATTACAAACGCCAGACATTAACCCTTTGGGGCATGCTCGCCAGTAATTTGCGTTACGGTTTTGCTTATACGGATGGCACAGGCTATCAGACTCGTAACCTAAACTATGACGGCACTCTGCTTTATGGTCCGCCACCAAGTTTCCCGCTCACTTCGGACCAATATATCACCATATCCTGGCAAGAAATAAAATAAAAAAATGAATAGGGTAAAAAAAATAATCATCTTAATCGTAATAATCATCTTGGCTTTTGTTAGCCTTTTTAGTATCCTCCACTCCCTAAAGGAGGCTAAAAAACTGGCCTCAAACCAGGAACAAATCGATAAGATCGCTTCTGATTTGGAAGCGGCCAAACAAAAAGCGGACATAGAGAATCAGCGCTTAGTCGATCTTCGCTCAAAATCTTCCGTTAATCAAGTATTCCAGGATCAATACCTGAAAACCAAGAGTTTGGTGGCTGAGACCGATGTCTTTTTCAATAATGCCGATACCAATCACCCGGAAATCAGAATAAGTATCAAGGATAAAGTCGCCGCGCAGGAAATCAACCGCCGCCGACAAGAGATAAATGAGTTGTTGCAAACTTGGTCAGATAACAACGCCCATTCCCTGGAAACCAACCAGGTTCTGATCAACCAGATAAAGACCGCCCTGCTTTTTATCCAAGCTTACATTGAACAATTACGAAAAATTACCGCGGACCTGGCAACGACCAATCCCAGCTTAACCAAAGCGGAAATAAGCTCGTATCAAAAAATAGTTAAAAACAGCTCGGCCGACCTGGAAAAAGTTATTGCTATCATCAAACAAACTGAAATTTTAATTAATAATCCAGCAGCAAATGCTGACTTGGCTGAGGAGGAAAGGCAGGCGGAAGCGGCAAAAGGTGCCAGTGCTGAAGTTACAAATTTGGAAAATAAATTAATCGAGGCGGAGGCCACCTCGACCGTAATGGTGGCCACAAGCACGGCGGCGACAACGGCAACCACTACCGATTCAACTACCGGTGACGGCACCACGACCACCTCAAGAAGACCCCGCATCGTCAATCCCGAACCGTATATTATTTACCAGAGTAATCCGGCTCCCTATCGCGACACCGGTGTGGACGTCGTAAATAGCCCGGCCACCCCTTTGTCAAAACAGGATTGGTAGAAAGATAGAAAGATTCTATACCTTATCCATCACGGAGTAGATTGGGGTAACCATGGAGAGAGCAAAGAAGCCCACGGCGGCACCGATGATAACCATGAGCACCGGCTCAATAATCGTGGACAAGTCCTTTGTTCTTTCCTCCACGTCATTTTCATAAAAAATAGCCACTTCCAAAAGCATGTTGGCCATATTACCGGTCTCTTCGCCCACCCCCATCATTTCCCCCACAAAAGTTGGGTACAGATTCGGATTTTGCATAAAAACAGTGGAAATATTCTCCCCTTTTTCCACCACCTTACCGGCCTCTTCCAACACTTTCCGATAATATTGATTAGAAACCATATCTTTAGTAATAGAAATAGACTGAGCCACTGGCACTCCTGCTAAAAGGAGAGAGGATAAAGTTCTAGCTACTCTTGCGGCATTGGCTTCTTTGACCAAGTCACCGACTAAAGGCAATCTAATGACCACACCGTCCCTGATTTTTTTGCCAATTGCGGTCTTAGATGAGAAATAGGTTCCGAAAATCAGAATACCTAGAAGTAAAATAGCCAAGAGCCACTGCCCAGTCAAAAAGTCACTGATAAAAATAATTACCTTAGTAGTGGCCGGCAATTCGGTGTTCAATTCCTTGAAAGTGGCAGTGATCCCGGGAACGACAAAAATGAACATCAAAATACCCACAATGATCATCACGGAAATAATAACCGCTGGATAAATCATGGCCCCTTTCACTTTTTTCTGCAGACGGTAGGTTTTGTCCATCTGGAGAGCCACATTGGCCAAAGCATCGGACAGACCGCCACTTTCTTCCCCGGCCTTGGCCATGGAAACAAATAGATTAGGAAAAATGTTCGGATAATTTTTCAGGGCCTCAGAGAGAGTTCGTCCTTTTTTAATTTCCAAATTAATTCCCTCTACCACCCCTTTCAGACGACCGCCTTTACTTTGTTTCTCAATTACGGACAAGGCGCGAGAAAGTGACAACCCAGACTTGATCATGGCCGACAAGTTTTTGGCAAAAGCAATCTTCTGGGCCATGGAGACTCCGCCTAAAAAACCGAAATTTTTATATAAGAAATTTTGAAATCTGGCTTTACCCACCTCCTCGGCCGAGATGAGCATATTCCCTTCCGCCTTCAACTCATTATACAAATCAAATTTGCCTTGAGCTTCCATAGTACCTTCATAGCGCTCGCCGTTACCTTTTATGGCTTTAAATTTGAATTTCATATTATTCAGAAATTACACGCAAGACTTCTTCAATGGTAGTCACACCTTGGACTGCTTTGAAGATGCCGTCTTCGATCATGGAGAGCATTCCCTCTTTCTTGGCCTGCTCATTAATCGCAATGTCCGGTTCACCCTTGACCACCAGTTCCTTGATGGTCGGGGACATTTTTAGCACTTCACTGATACAAACCCGGCCATGATAACCATCCTTGGCTTCCGGTGACTCCTTTGGCCGGTAAAGAGGAATGGTCTCAAAAGTATCCTGTTCACCGATTATTTTTTCTTTTCGCAAAAAGACCAGAATACGATCCAGGTCGACAATCTTGGCTAGAGCCTCAACCTCCGCTTTGGTCATCTGGTATTTTTCCTTATTGCTGGCCAGACGGCGGATCAAACGTTGGGCAATGATAACTTTCACAGTGGAAACAATCAGAAACGGCTCAATCTTCATATCAATCAACCGTGGCATGGCCCCGGCGGCCGAATTAGTATGCAAAGTGGACAGCACCAAGTGCCCGGTCAGGGCGGCATTGATGGCGAGGGAAGCGGTTTCATTATCGCGGATTTCTCCCACCATGATAATGTCCGGATCCTGACGAACTAAAGAACGCAAGCCGTTGGCAAAAGTAAAACCGATCTCCGGCTTGACTTGAGTTTGGTTGATGCGATCCATCTGATATTCCACCGGATCTTCAATTGTGGAAATATTCACATCCGACGTGTTTAAAATATCGAGCAGAGTGTAGAGTGTGGTGGTTTTACCGGAACCGGTCGGACCGGTGGTGAGAATCAAACCGGTAGTTTGCTTAATAGCTTCATGCAAAACTTCTAAAGCTTCGCCATGAAAACCCATAGCTTCCAGAGTAAAACCGGAAACATTTTCTCGGAGTAAACGCATCACGGCTTTTTCTCCAAAGTAAGTAGGTAAAATTGAAACACGGAATGACACACCCTCATCATTTACTTCCATCTTAAAGCGGCCATCTTGTGGCAGACGTTTTTCATCCAGTTTAAGATTAGCCAATACTTTTATTCTGGCGATGATGCTGGTAGCCACACTCTTGGGTAAAACCATGGCATCATGAAGAATACCGTCGATGCGGTACCGCACTAGCAGTTCATTTTCCAAGACTTCAATGTGTATATCGGAAGCGTTTTGTAAAATTGCGTGCTTAAGCAAGGTATCCAGAATCCGAATCACCGGCAAATCTTCGGCCATCTTTTTTAAATCCTCCCCCACGTTTACTCCACCACGACCTTCAATCAAGTTTTTCAAAGCGGTGGCATCTTTTTGGATAATATCACCAAACTCGGCTCGCAGACTCTTTTGGTATTGAAGTAAGGCGTTCTTGATTGAGTCACTATCCGTCAAACGGGGTAAAATTCTAAAACCGACTTTCTTTTTTATGAATTCAATGGAGGAAAGATCCTTGATATCAAGCATGGCAACTTCAAGAGCATCGCCAGTTTTTCGAAAAGCCACGGCGTTATTTTTTCGGGCCACCGGCTCTGGAATGAGAGCCAAAACTGCCGGATCAATCTTTTGATCCTTCAAACTGACAAAGGGAATACCTAGAACGTAGGCTTCTGCCCGACAAAAATCATTTTCACTGATTTTGCCATTATTAATCAAAACATGTCCGGCTGTCAGTTTATTTTTACTTCTCGAAGCTTCGTCTGAAGCACTCTCGTAATCAGCCTCAGTAATCAAACCAGAGTCTAGCAAGAATTCTTTTAATTGCTTTTCTTGAACGATCATTTGCCATATTATACAGTAAATAATAATTTAGGGCAAAACAAAAAACCAGCCGGATATACGGCTGGTTTTTTGTTTTTTTACCTCTCCTCCCCCTTCCCAATCTCCGGCCAGATATTTTCGGTAGCCGTGCAAGGATTACCAATGGTTCCCGCGCTGGTGGAAGCAAAAGTGACACTGACACGTTTGTTACCGATAGTGGTGAAGATATTGTCCAAGGT